>NZ_JAUSBN010000021.1 GCF_030651995.1 Reyranella sp. | reverse complement strand
AACACACTCGACGACGAGGCTCTCCACGCCTGCATCGCCGCCTACAACAACACCCCGCGCAAATGCCTTGGGTTCAAGACCCCGGCCGAGGTATTCATCGCTCAACTGTTGCACTTCAAACTTGAATCCACACCCTCGCTGCGCTCGGGATGACAGCGTTTTCTGCATCGACGCACGGCGCCAATCCCGGAAAAATTGTCATCCCGAACGCAGTGAGGGACCTTTCACTTTCTTGAAAAGTGAACGGCAACGGCGCTTCAGCTCACATGCGATAGCCCCCAATCAGAACGGGGGCCCCTAGAAATCCCGACGCTCTAGGCCCGCACCGTGATGCCGCCGTCGACCACCAGCAGGTGGCCGTTCACGTAAGACGATTGATCGGAAGCCAGGAACAGCGCCGCATTGGCCGTGTCCCAGCCGGTGCCCATCTTGCCGGTCGGCGAGGCGCGGTCGCGGATCTCGATCATCTTCTCGTAGGCCTGGTTATGGTCCTTCTCGCTTTTGGCATACTGCTCGGCCAGGAAGTCGATCATCGGCGTGTGCATCAGGCCGGGCAGGATCGCGTTGCAGCGGATGCCCTTCTCCGCATATTGCGAGGCGATCGCCATGGTGAGCGAGTTCACCGCGCCCTTGCTGGCATTGTAGGCCAGGTACGAAATCCCCTTGGGGCTGCGGATCGAGGCGATCGAGCTCACGTTCACGATCGCGCCCTTGCCCTGCTTCTCCATGATCGGCAGCACATGCTTGGCCGTGAGGAAGAAGCTCTTCACGTTGACGTCGAACACGCGATGCCACTCGTCCTCGCTCAACTCGACCGGCCCACCCTGCGAGCCGATGCCGACATTGTTGTCGAGAATGTCGACCCGGCCCCACTTCGCCATGCAGGCGTCGACCATCGCCTTCACGTCGGCATTGTTCGAGGCGTTGGCCTCGTAGGCGACGGCAACGCCGGGACCGACCTCCTTCTCGATCAGACCCACCGTCTCCTCGGCGGCGGCCCGCTTCAGGTCGACGCAAAACACCCGGGCGCCCTCGCGCGCGAAGGTGATCGCCGTGCACTTGCCGTTGCCCCAGCCGGGTCCGCTCGAGCCCGCCCCGACGACGATCGCCACCGTGTCTTTCAGTTTTCCCGACATGCCGCTCCGCTCCCGCTTCATCTTCCTCTCCCGTCTTCCGGGGAGGGAAGGATTGAGGTCGAGCCTAGCACGAACGGCCGGTCTGGAATCATGGTGACGATGCGACACGCCCCGTCCATGATCGGGGCCATGGACACGAACCATCACGAGACCATGATGCGACAGGCCCTCGACCTCGCCGCCGTCGCGGACAGGGAAGGCGACATGGGCGTTGGCGCGGTGATCGTGCGGGACGGCGAAATCGTCGGCCGCGGACGCAACCGCATCCACACGGGCAACTCGCTGATCCATGCGGAGACCGACGCCATTGCCGATGCATGCCGCACGCTCGGCACGGACGACCTGTCGGGCACGACGCTCTACACAACGGTAGAGCCTTGCCCGATGTGCGCCGGCGCCTTGCTGAACGCCAAGGTCGGCCACTGGGTGCTGGGCCTTCGCTTCAAGACGGTGGGACGCAACTTCGGCCGCTACTCCGTCGAGACGTTTGCCGAGTTCGTGGGCGCCGATATCAAGTTCACGACCGGCATCCTCGAGGAGGAGTGCCTCTCTCTGCGCAGCCGCTACTTCGCGCGCAAGTGATGGGTGAGCGCGAGGGCCAGGCAGTGCTTTAGCGCGCCTAAGGGCGGCCGGTCGCCGGGCCCGAACCTGATAGCCCGCTTGCCGTCATACGCGAAGGTGTCTGGATAGAGCTCGCGGAACTGGCCGACCAGCCCGCTCCGGCAGTGGAAGTAGACGGCGTGGCCGCCGCTGTCGCCCTTCAAACGGTCGATACGCACGGTGGTGCCGCTGCCCGTCTCTTCGGTGAGATAGCTTGGCTGGCCCCATTTCAGGGTCTCCGTCAGCGTGCCGACATCGGGCGTCGCCGCCGCGACTTCGAAGATGGTCTCGCGCAGCGCCATCAGCCGGGCGCGTACATCCGGCGGATAGGCCTTGAACGTTGCGGCCACCCTGGGATCGGCAAACCGTTTCATGGCGAGAGCCTACCACGAAGCTCGCGCGGCGGGCTGGCCGAACCGGCGCCCGCGTGGGAGGCTGCGGGCAACAAGAAAACACGGAGGAGCGTCCATGCGTCGTCGTGCGTTCACCGCCTCGGCCCTTGCAACCGCGCTCGCGTCGCCCGCGATCGCCCAGGCGCCCTGGCCCGCCAAGCCGCTCCGCCTCGTCATCCCCTATCCGCCCGGCGGCCCGTCGGACGTTTCGAGCCGCATCGTCATGGAGCGCGCCGCCCAGCTCCTCGGCCAGGGCGTGCTGTTCGACAACAAGGCCGGCGCCTCGGGCATGATCGGCGCCGAGTTCGTGAAGAACCAGCCGGTCGACCACCACACCTTCCTCACGACGACGACGGCGATGGTCTGCATCACGCGACACCTGCAGCCGATCCCGTTCGACCCCGATCGCGACATCGTCCCGGTGTCGCGCATGACGACCTCGTGGGGCGCCTTCGCCGTCCATCCGTCGGTGCCGGCCAACACGGTCGCGGAATTCGTGGCCTATGCGAACGCCAATCCGGGCAAGCTGAACTACGGGTCGGCCGGCCTCGCCACCATCACCCACCTGTTCGGCGAGATGCTCTGCCTCGAAGCCGGTATACGGATGACGCACGTGCCCTATCGTGGCAGCGCGCCCGCGACCAACGCGCTGCTGGCCGGCGAGATCCAGGCACAATTCGACCAGACCACCCTGCCGCACATCAAGGCGGGCAAGCTGCGCGCCCTCGCGATGCTGGCCGAAGTGCGCCACCCGGATTTCCCGGACGTCCCGACCCTGCAGGAGACTGGCTACGGCAAGGAAGGCGGCGATTCCTGGTTCGGCATCCTCGCCCCTGCGGGCACCTCGCCCGAGGCGATCGCGCGCCTCGACAAGGCGATCGCCGACGCCCTGCGCGCGCCCGACATCATGACCAAGGTCCACAATGGCGGCATGCGCGTGACCTATCTCAACCCCGCGGATTTCAGGACACAGATCGGCGCCGAGAGCGCGATGTTCGGGGCGATCATCAAGAAGGGCGATATCAAGCTGCCCTGAGGGCTGTGGTCGCGCAAAGAAGGGCAGCATACGCCATTGACGCATATACGCCAATGGCGTACATTTGCCATGATGACTTCGCTCCTGGCTGTCGTCGAAACCGAACTCTACATCGCTCAGGCCGCCAAGCTGCTGGACGAGGCAGAGCGAGCCGCTATCGTCGATGCCGTGGCAGGTGCCCCGATGATGGGCGTGCTGATCAAAGGCACGAAAGGCCTGCGCAAGATGCGCATTGCCCTTCAAGGCCGCGGCAAGAGAGCCGGAGGTCGCCTGATCTACTGGTTCCATTCGGAGGGATATCCGGCGGTCCTCCTTATGGTTTATGCCAAGAATACCGCCGCCGATCTGACCAACGAGCAGCGCCGGCGCCTGATCGCCGTATCTGAGATCCTCCTGAAAGACTTTGGAGATGGAAAATGAAGAAGAAGGACTTCGATCTCCTCCTGAAGAGCGTGGATCAGGCGCGCGCCTATGCCCGCGGCCGGCCGACGACGGGAACGCGCGTCCAGGTGGTTCAACGCACCGACGTCGCGGCCATACGGGCCCGGACGAAGCTGTCCCAGGAAGCCTTTGCGCAATGCATCGGAGTTTCGGTCGGCACACTGCGCAACTGGGAACAGGGCCGACGCAAGCCTGATGGGCCGGCAAAGGTCCTGCTGGCGCTTCTGGAACGCGATCCCCGCATCGTCGAGCGCACCCTGTCGAAGGCCGCCTAGCCGCTCATTCCTTCGACCACGCTCTCGGCCACAGGAGCGACAGGAGCAGTACCGCGATCAGCCCGCCACCCGCCGCCACGAAGGCGAAGCGGTAGCCCGCGAGGAAGCCGCCCATGTTCATGAAGCCCTGCGCTCCATATGCCTGCAATGCCGTCAGCACCGAGGCGCCGGCGACGATGCCGATCGTGCGGGTCAGCAGAGAAAGGCTTCCGGCGACGCCGCGGTCGCGCGCCGGCAGGGTGGTCGTGACGATGTCGGTGTAGGCGACCGTCAGCAGGCCCTGCCCCATCCCCTCCAGCACCAGCAGCGCCGCCACGACGAGCACCGGCGTGTCGATCCCGGTGAAGCCCAGCGGCAGCAGGCCGAGGCCGACGCCGGCGATGCCCGCGAACACCGTCGGCCGCTGACCGATGCGGCGCACCAGGAAGGCCGAGAGCGGCGCTCCCATCAGGCTGCCGCCATAGGCCATCGCCAGCACGATGCCAACGCCCAGCGGCGTCAGCTTCAGCACGTTCACGAGGTAGTAGGGCGTCAGCAGCAGGATGGCGAAGCCCGCGAGGTTGGCGAGCGCATTGAGCACGTTGGGGATCGTGAAGCGCGGATCGGCGAAGAGCGACGGCCGGATGATCGGCTCCGGCACCCGGTTGGCGCGGCGGACATAAGCCACGATCAGGGCCAGCGCGACGAGGGCCATCGCCAGCGCCCACGGGCCCGGGATCTCCTTGCGCTGCGAGAAGGTGAGCGACAGGAGCAGCGTGCTCATGCAGGCCGCCAGCAGCACCGCCCCCAGCGCATCGAAGGGCCGTGAATCAGGCTTGGGCGAGGGCAGCAGTCCGGACAAAGCGAGCGTAACGAGCGCGAGCGGCACGCGGACCCAATAGACAGCGGGCCAGCCCCACAGTTCGACCAGCGCGCCGCCCAGGAACGGGCCGATGGCGGCCGCAATGGCCATGGTACTGGCGAAGCCCGCCAGCGCCTTGGTGCGGTCGCTCTCGGGAAACAGCGAGGTGGCCAGCGCCGGCGTACAGGACAGGGCCAAGGCCGTGCCGACGCCCTGGACCCCGCGCGCCCACAGGAACAGCGGCCAGTCCGGCGCCGCGGCGCAGGCCGCGCAGCCGAGGGCGGAGATCGCGAGGCCGATGCGGAAGATCAGCCGGTGCCCGAACAGGTCGCCCAGCTTGCCGCAGACCAGCATCAGCGAGCCGTAGACCAGCACGTAGCAGATCACGAGCCACTGCGCGTCGCCCAGTGCCACCTTGAAATGGGCCGTGATCGCCGGCAGCGCCACGTTGACGGCGATGTCGAGCGGGGCGAGCGACGCGCCCAGCCCGACGATCGCAAGGCCGAAGGCGGGACGGACCGTCATCGACAAGCGCCGTCGTCCTGAGCGAAGTCGCCCGAAGGGCGACGCAGTCGAAGGACCTTTCTTCCGACGCACGACGACTCGAAGGGAAAAGAGGTCCTTCGACTACGCGCCGTTGGCGCTCCGCTCAGGACGACGGGGGAAGATGTCAAAGTTCGGTGTCGCTCAGAGGTGCTTCTTCAGGAATTCGAGCATCCTCTCCCACGCCGCGTTGGCCGACTTCACGTCATAGGCCTCGCTGCGCTCGCTGGCGAAGGCATGCGCGGCGTCGTAGCGGAAGATCTCGGGGCTCTGGCCCGCGCCCTTCATCGTCTTCTCGAGCCCGTCGACGGCCGCCGGCGTGCACCAGTCGTCCTTGTTGGCGAAGTGGCCCTGCAGCGGCACAGTGATCTTCGCCGGGTCGGCGAGCTGGCCTGGCGGGATGCCGTAGAAGGGCACGCCGCAGGAAATGCCGCCGACGCGGGCGCAGGCCGCGATGGTCAGCGCGCCGCCCATGCAGAAGCCCATCACGCCGACCTTCCCACCCATTCCGGCGAGGTGCTGCACCGCACCGGCGATGTCCTGGTCGGAGGCGCCGACGAAGTCGAGGCCGCTCATCATGTGGTTCGCCTCGTCCGGCTTCTGGGTCACGCGGCCCTTGTAGAGGTCGGGCGCCAGCGCGTTGTAGCCCTGGCGCGCGAAGCGATCGGCGACGCCGCAGATCTGGTCGTTGAGGCCCCACCATTCCTGGATCACGACGATCCCCGGCTTGCCCTTCCCGGCCTCGGCCAGGTAGCCCTTGCAGGTCGATCCGTCGGGACGCTTGAAGTCGATCAGACTGCCCATGTGATTGTCCTCTTCGAAATTTCCCGGCGAAACCATGCCGGCTCGAACAGCCCTCGTCACCCCCTCACCTAGCCTCTCCCCCTATCGGGGGAGAGGAACATGAAACTCAAACTCCTCTCCCCCGATAGGGGGAGAGGCTGGGTGAGGGGGTTGCGCACGTCAGAGAAGCTTCCGCAGCTCCGTCTTCAGGATCTTGCCATAGTTGTTCTTCGGCAGCGCCTCGATGAACCGGTAGTCCTTGGGGCGCTTGAAGCGGGCGATGTTGTCGAGGCAGAGCTTGTCGAGCTCGGCTGGCGACAGGGACTGGCCGCCGCGCGTCACGACGAAGGCCACGACCTCCTCGCCCCATTCCGGGTGCGGCCGGCCGACCACCGAACATTCGGCGACGCCGGCATGGAGGTTCAGCACGTCCTCGATCTCGCGCGGGTAGATGTTGGAGCCGCCCGAGATGATCATGTCCTTGGAGCGGTCCTTGAGCGTCAGCAGCCCCTCCTCGTCGAAGGCGCCGACATCGCCGGTCCACAGCCAGCCGTCGCGCAGCGAGCGCGCCGTGGCTTCGGGATTGTTCCAGTAGCCCGCCATCACGGGATCGCCTTTGCAGATGATTTCGCCGACCTCACCCACGGGAAGCGGGCGCCCCGTCTCGTCGACCACCCTCACCTCCATGCAGGTGTCGGCGCGTCCCGCCGATGCCAGGCGCTGCTCCCAGCATGGATGGGTGCGGTCCCAATGATACTCCCGGCTGAGATGGGTGATGGTCATCGGGCTCTCGCCCTGGCCATAGAGCTGCATCAGCTTGTTGCCCAGCAGGTCGAGCGCGCGCTTGAGGTCCGAGACGTACATCGGCGCGCCGCCATAGGTGATGAGCCGCAGCGCCTCGGGCTTCAGCTCCGCCACGCTGCCATGCTCGATCAGCCGCTTCACCATGGTGGGCGCGAGGAAGATCGAGCATTGCGGCCAGCGGTTCATCAGCTCGACCGTCTCCGGCACCTCGTACTTGCCGCTCTCCGGGAAGACCTGCACCGAACCGCGCGCCAGCATCGGGAAGTTCCACAGGCCCGAGCCGTGGCTGATCGGGGCGGCATGCACGATCGAGCCACCCGGCGGCGGGCGGTCGACGTCGGCGAAGTAGTTGAGCGTCATCGCCAGCAGATTGCGGTGCGTCAGCGTTGCGCCCTTGGGGCGTCCGGTGGTGCCCGACGTGTAGAACAGCCACGCCGGGTCGGTCGGCTGGGCATCGGTGATCGGGCTCGGATCGCCCACCGCCATGAAGCTGTAGGAGCGCGTCGTGACATCGACGATCTCCTTCAGTTCGGGCGCCTCCCGCGCGGCCTCGGCGATCGTGTCGGCGAGGTCGGGCGTCACGAAACAGAGCTTGGCGCCCGAATTCTCCAGGATGAACGCGAATTCCCTGGCATGCAGCTTGGCGTTCATCGGCACGGCGCAAAGGCCGGCATGCCAGATCGCGTACATGACCTCGATCGATTCGACGCAATTGGCCATGGCGAAGGCCACGCGGTCGCCACGCGCGAGCCCGAACCGGGCGGCGAAGTGCGTGCTCATCACCGAGACTTTCCGCCACAGCTCCCGATAGGTGAGGTGCGTCGACGCTCCGCGGGCCAGCGCAGGCAGATCGCGGAACTCCTGCGCGGAGCCCAGCAGCAGATGGGCGATGTTCATGGGCCTCGTTTCCTCGCGTGCGACTATTGCAGGCGCGGCATCGACCTTGCAATGTGCCGCCCATGCAGGATTTCGATTTCGCCATCGTCGGCGCCGGCATCGCCGGGGTCTCCGTCGCCTATCACCTCGCCCCCCATGCGAAGGTGATCATCCTCGAGCGCGAGAACGTGCCCGCCTATCACACGACGGGCCGCTCCGCCGCGCTGCATTCGGAGACCTATGGCAGCGCCCAGATCCGCGCCATCACCGTGGCCTCGGGCCGCTTCTATCGCAATCCGCCGCCGGGCTTCGCCGACCATCCCCTGCTGACGCCGCGCGGCGCGCTGGTCGCGGGCCATGCCGGACAGGAAGCGGCCGTGAAGGAAGCCGCCGCGGATTATGCACGGCTGGTGCCCTCGGTCCGCTGGCTGGAGCCGGAAGAGGTGCTGCGCCGCCTGCCCATCGTGAAGCCGGAAGCCGTCGGCGGGGGCGCGGTGTTCGAGCCCGAAGCCGACGACATGGACGTGGCGGCGATCCACGGCGGTTTCCTGAAGGGCGCGCGCGCAGCAGGCGCCATGCTGCGGCTGAACGCCGAGGTCACCGGCCTGACCCGCCTCGACGGGATGTGGACCTTGGTGTTGCGCGACGGCGAAACGGTGCGCGCCGCCAACATCATCGACGCTGCCGGCGCCTGGGCCGACGTGCTGGGCGGCCTCGCCGGCTGCGTGCCGGTCGGGCTGGTGCCGAAGCGGCGCACCGCCTTCACCTTCGACGCCCCGCAAGGGCTCGACCTCGGGCCGCTGCCCATGCTGATCGACTTCGACGAGAGCTTCTACTTCAAGCCCGAGGTCGGGCAGTTCCTGGGCTCGCTCGCCGACGAGACGCCCTCGCCGCCCTGCGACGCCCAGCCCGAGGAAATCGACGTCGCCACCGCCGTCGAACGCATCGAGACGGCGAGCACGCTGCAGATCCGGCGCATCAAGAACAAGTGGGCCGGCCTGCGCTCCTTCGTGCACGACAAGAACCTGGTCGCGGGCTACGACCCGAAGGTCGAGGGCTTCTTCTGGCTGGCGGGCCAGGGCGGCTACGGCATCCAGACCGGCTACGCCGCCGGCCAGCTCGCCGCCGCGCTGGCGCTGGCCAAGCCCCTGCCGGCAGAGGTCGCCGATCTCGGTGTCACCGAAGACTCGCTGTCGCCTGCCCGTTTCACCGTGCCCGACGACGCCTGACCGGGATGACATGGGAATCGACCCTGACTATGGTCGCCCCCGCAGGCCCCCGTGGCGGAATTGGTAGACGCCAGCGACTTAAAATCGCTTGATCCGAAAGGATCGTGCCGGTTCGAGTCCGGCCGGGGGCACCAAGGGTGCGGAACGCTCAGTCAACGTCAACACCAACCTCATGCTGAGGAGCGCTCCACAGGAGCGCGTCTCGAAGCATGGGCACGAGCAGCTCGTCTGTTGCCGATCCTTCGAGACGCGGTCCGGAGTTTACCCCGAGGTATTCGAGGGGGCCGCTCCTCAGAGTCTGGCCGGAAATGAATTGAATCGATTCAAGCACTTACCTCATCCTGAGGAGCGCCGCGAAGCGGCGCGTCTCGAAGGGTGGGCAACAGGCAAGGTGCACGTTCCCACCCTTCGAGACGCATCGCTGCGCGATGCTCCTCAGGGTGAGGTTATCAGGGCTGTTCATAGCCTCTTGTTTTAGCTGCATTCATTTCCGGCCGGCCTCTCAGGATGAGGGGGTGCGGGTCGACTTGAAGCGGAAAGACTCTAGGCGTTTCCCTTCGGGGTTCCCCGCAAGCCTGCCAGACGAGCAGCATCGCGGCTCGAGGCGAAGGCCGCGATCCGGATCGATTCCGTCATGATCGCCGCCTTCTTCTTCCCGTTCGAATAGAAGGCGTTCTTCAGATAGGTGAGTTGTTCGTCCAGCTGCTTGCCCTTGACCACGTCGCCCGCCGCGACGGTCGCAATGACGATCTTCATGATCTGAAACAGCGCTTCCTCGTTCTCGGTGAGGATCGCACTCGCCTTCTTGCTGCTGTCCTCTGACATGGGAGCCTCGCCTGCTGGGGCCAGACTTCTAGCCGGCGTCCCCAATCTGCGAAAGGGAGCAGCGCTAATCCCGGTAGTGGCACGCCGCCCAATGACCGGGGCGCTTCTCCTCGAGGACCGGAGAGCGCTGGCTGCAGTCGGGGCGCGCGATCGGGCAGCGGGTGTGGAAGTGGCAGCCCGACGGCGGGCGGATCGGGTTGGGCACGTCGCCTTCCAGCATGATGCGCTTGCGCTTGATCGTCGGGTCGGGGATCGGCACGGCCGACAGCAGCGCTTCCGAATAGGGATGGATCGGCGTGTCGTAGAGTTCCGCCGCCGGCGCGATCTCGACGACGCGACCGAGATACATCACCGCGATGCGCGTGGAGATGTGTTCCACCACGCTGAGATCGTGGGCGATGAACAGGTAGGTGAGGCCGAACTCTTCCTGCAGGTCCTCCAGCAGGTTGATGACCTGCGCCTGGATCGACACGTCGAGCGCCGAGACCGGCTCGTCGCAGATCAGCAGCTTGGGTTCGACGGCGAGCGCGCGGGCGATGCCGATGCGCTGGCGCTGGCCGCCCGAGAATTCGTGCGGGAAGCGGCGCATGTGGTCGGGTCGCAGCCCCACCGTCTCGAGAAGCTGCACGACGCGATCTTCCATCGCCTGGCGCGACTTCACCAGCTTATGGATGATCAGCGCCTCGCCGATGATGGCGCCGATCGTGAGGCGTGGATTGAGCGACGCATAGGGATCCTGGAAGATGATCTGCATGTCGCGCCGCATCGCCTGCAGCGCGTTGTGGTCCATCTTCATGACGTCGGCGCCCTGGAACCACACCTCGCCGGAGCTCGGCTCGATCAGGCGCAGGATGCAGCGGCCGGTCGTCGACTTGCCGCAGCCGGATTCACCCACGACGCCCAGCGTCTCGCCGGCCTTGATGTCGAAGCTGACGCCGTCGACGGCATGGACCTTGTCGACCACGCGCGAGAGGATTCCGCCGCGGATCGCGAAGTGCTTGCGCAGGTCGCGGACCGAGAGCAGCGGCCTGGCGGCGTCCGGAGCCGTCACGGTCGCCGGGGATGCAACGGGGGCGCTCACAGCACGCACCTCACGTAATGCCCGGGTCCGACTTCCTTGAGGGGCGGCAAGCCCTGGGTGCAGATATCCATGGCGAACTTGCAGCGCGCGGCGAAGCGGCAACCCGGCGGCGGGTCGAGCAGGTTCGGCACCGTGCCGGCGATGGCCTCGAGCCGCTGCTTCTTCTCGGCCGAGCGGTCGACGCGCGGGATGGAGCGGATCAGGCCCTGCGTGTAGGGATGCCGCGGATCGCCGAACAGCGCCCCGACCGAGGCCTCCTCGACGACGTTGCCGGCATACATCACCGTCACCCTCTGGCAGGTCTCGGCGACGACGCCCATCGCGTGGGTGATCAGCATGATCGCCATGCCGAACCGCTCCTTCATCTCCTGCATCAGCTCCAGGATCTGCGCCTGGATGGTGACGTCGAGGGCGGTGGTCGGCTCGTCGGCGATCAGCAGCTTGGGCTGGCAGGAAAGCGCCATGGCGATCATCACCCTCTGGCGCATGCCGCCGGAGAACTGGTGCGGATAGTCGTGCACGCGGCGCTCGGGGTTGGGAATTTCGACCAGCCGAAGCATCTCCGCCGCCCCGGCGATCGCCTGCTTGCGCGACAGCTTCTGGTGCAGCGCGATCACCTCGGCGATCTGGTCGCCCACCGTGTAGACGGGATTGAGCGAGGTCATCGGCTCCTGGAAGATGATGGCGATCTCCTTGGCGCGGATCTTGTCCATCTCGTCCATGGTCAGCGGGATCAGGTCCCGTCCCTGCCACAGGATCTGCCCGGCCTCGAAGCGGCCGGGCGGCATGTCGATCAGCTTCAGCACCGAGCGGGCGGTGACGGTCTTGCCGCAGCCCGACTCGCCCACGACGCCCAACGTCTCACCGCGGTCGATGTGCAGGTCGACGCCGTCGACGGCACGCACCATGCCGTCGTCGGTCTTGAACCAGGTTTTTAGCCCGCGAATGTCCAGCAGAGGTTCGGCCACGCTACACCAGTCCTAGAGAACACGCCGCGGATCGAGCGCGTCGCGCAGTCCGTCGCCGATGAAGTTGATCGCCAGCACCGTGATGAAGATGAGGGCGCCGGGGAACAGCGCCCAGTGCGGCGCGATGTCGAGATAGTCCTTGGCGTCGCGCAGCACGCTGCCCCAGGTCGGCACGTCGGACGGGAAGCCGAGGCCCAGGAACGACAGCGTCGACTCGGCGATGATGGCGGCGGCGACGTCGATGGTCGCGACCACGATCACGGGCCCCAGCGCATTCGGCAGGATGTGCTGCATCACCTGGCGCAGACGCGAGGCCCCGAGCGCGCGGGCCGCCTCGACGAACTCCTTTTCGCGCAGGGAGAGGAACTGCGCGCGCACCAGGCGCGCGGCGGACATCCAGCGCGTGCCGCCGATGACGGCCACGATCAGCACGAAGGCGCCGCCTTCGACGCCCAGCACGCCCTTCACCGGTTCGCGGAACAGGTAGATGACCAGCAGCAGCAGGGGAAGCTGCGGCAGCGAGAGGAAGAGGTCGGTGACCCACATCAGCGCCGCGTCGACCCGGCCGCTCGACATGCCGGCGATGGCGCCGACCAGCACGCCGAAGAAGATGGCGACGACCATCGCCGCGAAGCCGACCGCGATAGAGATGCGGCCGCCGTAGATCAGCCGCGAGAGCAGGTCCTGTCCGAGGTCGTCGGTACCCAGCGGATGGGTCCAGGACGGTCCCTGCAGCTTGGCGGTGAAGTCGATCTCGTTGATCGGCACGCGCCAGATGAACGGACCGGCCAGGACGGCGAACAGGATCACGGCCAGGGCGAAGGCCGAGACCAGCGCCATCTTGTGCCGCCGGAAGCGCCGCCAGGCCTCCTGCCAGGGCGAGAAGCCTTGCGCCTTGCGCGCGGCGGGTGCCCCGCCGGAAGCGCTAGCGGAAAGCGATGCGGGGGTCGAGCCAGCCATAAAGGATATCTGCGATGAGGTTGAAGATGACGACCAGGCAGGCCGAGACGAAGGTGACCCCCATGACGACGGGGGTATCGTTGGCGAGCATCGAGGAGATCAGCAGCGAGCCGATGCCGGGCACGCGGAAGATCTGCTCGGTGACGATGGCGCCGCTGAAGACGATGGGCATCTGCAGGGCGACGAGCGTCACCACCGGGATCAGGGCCGTGCGCACGACATGCCGGGTGATGACCTTGCGCTCGCCGATGCCCTTCGACCGCGCCGTGGTGACGTAGTCGAGGCGGATGACGTCGAGCACCGAGGAACGCACGAAACGCACCAGCGCCGCGCCCTGGAACAGGCCGAGCACCGCGACCGGCATGATCGACTGCTTGATGTGCTCCCAGTAGAACTCCCAGCCGGTCGCGGCGATGTCGGCGCGATAGACGAAGGGCAACCAGTCGAGCTGGATCGAGAAGACCAGGATCAGCACCAGCCCGGTGAAGAAGGTCGGCAGCGAGAAGCCGATGAAGGCGAAGGTGTTGGCGATTTGGTCGAACAGCGAATAGGGCCGGGTCGCGGCCAGCACGCCGACCGGAATGGCGATCAGGATCGCCAGGATCTGCGAGGCGCCGATGACGATCAGGGTCACCGGCAGGCGCTGCATGATCAGCGTGCTCACGTCCATGCGGCTGACGAAGGAGAAACCCCAGTCACCCTGCAGCAGCGCGATCAGCCAGTGCCAGTAGCGCATCCAGACCGGATCATCGAGACCGAACTTGGCACGCAGCGCGGCGCGCACCTCGGGCGGCACCGCCGGGTTGGTCGCCAGTTCATCGAAAGGGTCTCCCGGCGCCAGGGCCAGAAGGGCGAAAAGCACGACGCTGATCCCGAGCAGACTCGGGATCATGATCAAGATCTTCCGGATTACGTACTGCCTGCTCACGCGATGGACCTGCAAAAAGAAGGCCCTCCCCGCGCGTGGCGGGGAGGGCGAAGCGCACTCAGGCGTCCTTGAACCAGTCGCTGAGGTCCGAGGTGTTGTTGTCCCAGCCGCTGATGTTGCAGTTGAGCTTCGCGGTCCGCGCCGAGACCGTCGGACGCTGCACGATGCCCATCACGATCTGGTTCTGGATGGCCAGATCGTTCAACTTGATGAACGAGGCGGCGCGCTTGACGGGATCGAGTTCCGCCTCGGTCTCGCGGTAGAGCTTGTCGGCCTCGGGGCTCTGCCAGCGGGTGATGTTGCGGCCCTGCCACTTGTTGGCCTTGGTGGCGGCTTCCGTCGAGACGAACTGCAGCATGTGCGTGCCCGGATCGGGCTGGCCCATGGTCGTCGTGTACATCTCGAGGTCGGTGTAGAACTTCGTGTAGGTGTCCGGATTGGCCACGTCCGACGAGAAGAAAACCGACGCCGTCACCGACTTCAGCTCGATGTCGATGCCCGCCTTCTGGGCCGCCTGCTTGATGATGGCCTGGGTCTTCTGCCGCGGCTGGTTGATCGAGGTCTGGTAGACGAACTTGAGCTTCTTGCCGTCCTTGGCTCGGATGCCGTCCGCGCCCTTCTTCCAGCCGGCCTTCTCGAGGATGTCGTTGGCCTTGTCGACGTTGAACTCGATCGGGTTGTTCTTGGAATCGAAACGCGGCGGACCGTACAGGAAGTTGCGGGTCGCCGGACCGGTGCGGCCGTAGATGTGGTCCTGGATCGACTTGTTGTCGACCAGCAGCGCTATCGCCTTGCGCACTTCCGGATCGCTGAGCGTCGGGTGCTTGGTCTTCAGGCTCGACCGCTCGCCGTCGACTTCGGTCCACGGGTCGGTCGTGTTCAGGAGCAGGAACTCGATGTTGCCGCCCGGCGTGACCGAGACGCTACCCTTGCCGCCCTTCTCGAGGCGCGAAAGGATTTCGTCCTCGACCTGCAGGTTCCAGGCGAAATCGAACTCGCCGGTCTGCAGTACCGCGCGCGCCGCCGAGACGGCATCGCCACCGCCCTTCATCTCGACGCTGTCGAAATACGGCTTGTTGGCCTGGTGGTAGTTCGGGTTCATGACGCCCGTCACCAGATCGCCCGGCTTGAAGTCCTTGAACATGTAGGGGCCGGTGCCGACCGGCTTGAGGTTGGTCGGTGCGTCACGCGACTTGGCGCCGATATAGTCGGCGAACAGGTGCTTCGGAATCAGCATGCCGCGCGTTCCGACGAAGGCATCGGCCCAGAACGGCGTCGGCTTCTTGAACTTCACCGTCACGGTGTACTGGTCGACCTTCGCGACCATGACGTCCTGGTAGGACGCGATCGTGTAGGCGGCCGTCGCCGGGTCCTTGGCATATTCCCAGTTGAACACGACGTCGTCGGCCGTGAACGGCTTGCCGTCATGCCAGGTGACGCCCTGCTTCAGCTTCCAGGTCACCGTCAGGCCGTCGGCCGAAAGACCGCCATTCTCCTTGGTCGGGATCTCCGCCGCCAGCTTGGGCTTCAGGTTGCCGTCCGGATCCCACGCCGCCAGCGGTTCATAGAACAGGCGCGAGCCGTCCTGGTCCTTGGTGCCGACCGCGAAATGCGGATTGAGCAGGGTCGGACCCTGCCACCACAGGAGCTTGAGGGGGCCGCCGCCGCCCCGCTTGGTCGGCTTGTAGGTCGACGGGCTCTGCGCCATCGCCACGCCCGACGACAGGAGAATCTGGCTCGCCGCCGGCGCGCCGATGCCCACGGCCATCATCGCCTGCACGAAACCACGTCGCGACAGCTTGCCGGCCTTCACCTTCCCGACGAGGCCGCGCAGTTCACGTTCCTTCATTTCAAAACTCCCAAGATCGGTGCCCATCCCAATGCCGCCCTCGCTATGCTGCAAGATGCGTGCAATCCTCAATCGTTACAGGCTGTAACGCTGCCGTCAATGACAGCACTTGCTCTAGGGAGACACTCGATGGCGTGGATATCTCTTTTCCTCGCAGGACTTTGTGAGATCGGCTGGCCCGTGGGGCTGAAACTCGGCTGGACGGATCAGGGCTTCCGGCCCGGGTGGCTGCTTTTTGCCGCGCTTGCCATCGTTGTGAGCGGCGCGCTGCTTATGTGGGCACAGCGCACCATCCCGATGGGCACCGCCTACGCGATCTGGACGGGCATAGGCGCCGTCGGGGCCTTCACCGTGGGCATCGTGGCCTTCGGCGACACCGTCTCGACGATCCGGATCGTGTCGATCGGCCTCATCGTGGCCGGCATCATCGGCCTCAAGCTGGCCTGAGGGTTCAAAACATGAGGATGAAGGACAAGGTCGCGCTGGTGACCGGCGCGGCGAGCGGCATGGGTGCAGCCACCGCGCGTATTTTTGCCCGCGAGGGCGCCAAGGCCGTGATGGTGGCCGACGTGCTCGACAAGGACGGCGAGGCGGTCGCCGCGGAGATCCGGAAGGCCGGCGGCACGGCCACCTATGTGCACCTCGACGTCACAAAGGAGGAGGAGTGGAAGGCCGCCATCGACCGGACCGTCGCCGCCCATGGCGGCCTCAACGTGCTGGTGAACAACGCCGGAATCTCGGGTTCGGCGGCCGAGGACCTCTATGACACGGCGCTTTGGCACAGGTTGATGGACATCAACTCGACCGGCGTCTTCCTCGGCATGAAGTACGGCATCGCCGCCATCCGCAAGACCGGCGGCCCGGGTTCGGTGATCAACCTGTCGTCGATCTCGGGCATCGTGGGCCAGTCCTACCTCCATGTCGGCTACAACGCCTCCAAGGGCGCCGTTCGCCTGATCACCAAGGCTGCTGCAGCGCAGCATGGCAGGGAGGGCATCCGCGTGAACTCGGTGCATCCAGGCCTGATGCCGCCGATGCGCACTTCCGGCCGCACCGCCGACCCGGTAGAGCGCGCCAAGACATTGAAGGGTGTGCCGCTCGGCCGCGCCGGAGAGGTCGACGAGGTGGCCAATGCCATCCTGTTCCTGGCGTCGGACGAGTCCTCCTACATCACCGGCGCCGAACTGGTGGTCGACGGCGGCTGGACGGCGGTCTGACGTGGCGGAAGACCGCAAGACCGTGGCGCCCTGGAAGGTTCTGGACTCGAAGTACAACTATCGAGACCGGTGGTTGGCGTTGCGATCCGACACGGTCGAGTTGCCGAACGGCCGCGTGCTCACGCCGTTTCACGTCATCGAGCAGCCGGACTGGGTGACCGCGATCGCGATCACCCACGACGGCAATATCGTCCTGGTCGAGGAATATCGGCACGGGGCGACGGAGATCGTGATCGAGCTGCCGTGCGGCGTTCAGGATGGGCCGGGCGAGCCGGTCGAGCAGGCCAGGCGCGAGCTGCTGGAAGAAACCGGCTTCGCCAGCGAGGAGTGGCACCCGCTCGGCGCCTTTTTCGCCAATGCGCCGCGGCTCAACAACCGCGTGTACTGTTTCGTGGCCCTCGATGCACGCAAGGTCGCCAAGCCCAGGCTCGACGACGGCGAGGTCATCGTGACGCACGAAGTGCCCTTTCCCACCTTCCTCGAAGAACTGCGCGACGGGCGCCGCACCTTGCACGGTTTCCAGAGCGGCGCGATGTGGTTGCTTCACACCTTCGCCCGCAAGACGCGCGACAAGCGGCTGGCCGCGCTGCTGGATTAGCTACCGCCGCAATTCGCGCAGCCGTCCCGCGATCGCAAGGCACATGAAGCCGCCGATCACGGTTATATGCTCCATGGCGACGCGGAAGTGCGGCGTGCGGGCGGGCTCCTGCATCGTCCAGAAGGGATGGGCAATCACGATGGCGACCACCAGGAAGCCGCTCAGGATGCCGCAGCCCAGCCACAGCCAGCGATCCAGCAGGATCAGCAGCGAGCCGATGAGCAAGGTGGCCACCAGCACGACATTGAGGAAGCCCGCCGGCTCCAGGCCGAGCGTCTTCAGCTCGGCGACGCTTTGATCGAAGCCGAACAGGTGCGCGAGCCCCGCGCTCCAGAAGACGAAGGTCAGCACCAGCCGGGCCAGAAACCAGCCGATTCCGCTGTCCAGGAAAGCCGCGATCACACGCGGCGTGTCGTTGCGGCCCATGCAAACTCTCCCCCGAGACTGCTTTCGCCGAGGATAAGGCGACAAGCCGCCTTCTTCCACCCCGTTTGCTTTCCCGGCGGCCGCCCAGGCCCGGGAAGAATTCAAAAGACCACGTCGTCTTGAGCGGAGCCCATGCGCTCCGTTCAGGATGACGGAACTCTTCTCTACATCGCCTTCAGCAGTTCGATCGCGATCAGCACCATGCCGATGACCGAGACGAACCAGGCCAGCGTGCGCAGCCAGGCGATGCCGGCGACGTAGATCACCGCATAGGCGACCCGGCCCCAGAAGAAGATCGCCGTGCCCATCGCGGTCATGGCGTTGGCCTTGCCGGCGACCGCCGCGATCAAGACCAGCGCCGCGAACAGCACCATGTTCTCGACCATGTTGAGATGGGCGCGCCTGGCGCGTCCCGCCCATCCCTTGATCTCGGGCACGCCCTCGCGATTGCCCGCCAGCGTCGGCAGGCCGACCGCCCGGTTGGCGCCCACCGCCGCCACCAGCATCTGCCCGAACGTCAGGATCACGGAGAAGAGGAGGTACTTCAGGTCCGGAGACATCGGCGCTTCTCCCGTTGTTGTTATTTGGTCCCGAAGAGACGGTCGCCCGCATCGCCGAGCCCCGGGACAATGTACCCGTGATCGTTGAGCTTTGCATCGATGGCTGCCGCGAAGACCGCGACATCGGGATGGACCTCGGCGAACGCCCGTGCGCCCTGCTCCGAGCCCAGCACGCAGATGAACTTGATGCGCTTGGCACCCGACTCCTTCAGCCGGTCGACCGCCGCAATGGCCGAATGGGCGGTCGCCAGCATCGGGTCGCAGACGATGACGTCGCGGTCGGAAATGTCCTGCGGGATCTTCAGGTAGTACTCGACCGCCTGAAGGGTGCGCGGGTCCCGGTAGAGGCCGACGTGACCGACACGCGCCAGCGGCACCAGATCGATAACGCCCTCTGCGAGGCCGAGCCCGGCGCGCAGGATCGGCACCACCACCAGCTTCTTGCCGTCGAGCAGCGGTGCGTCCATCGCCTCGATCGGCGTCTCGATGCGCGTCTGCACCGTCGGCAGGTCGCGCGTGGCGTCGTAGCCCAGCAGCAATCCGATCTCGCGCAGCAGCCGGCGGAAATTCGTGCTCGACGTCTCCTTGTCGCGGAGCTTGGTGAGCTTGTGCTGCACCAGCGGATGCGAAACGACATGGATCGAGTGCGGCAATGACATCTTCTTATCCCCCAGGAACTCTAGAATACCGTCCCGTCGCTCTCGACGGTGATGGGCGGGCCGCCGCCGGGCCGCCGCGCCGCGGCCAGCCGGCGCCCCGCAAACCAGGTCCCGGCTTCCAGCACCTTCACCAGCGGCAGGCGCGCTGCATCCATCCCGAGATGCAGGCGGACATGCTCGGCGATCTGGTCGAGCAGCGCGACGGTGAGCGCCCGCCATTCCACGATCGCCTCGTCGCCCGGCGCGAAGCTCTTCTCCAGCAGCACGCGCTGCTTGGGCCGGAGCGCGCCGGCATCGACCAGAAGGCCGCCGTTGCGATACTCGGGCAGGCCGGTCAGCGCATCGAGCGCCACGACCTTCAGGCCGGCGCCCTCGACTGGCTCGACCAGCGAATAGCTCATCCATTGCGAAAGCTTGTGGAACGGCACCAGCCCGACCACCGGATGCTCCCAGACGTCGCCGCGCGGCGACGGCCAGATCGGCGACAGCCTGTCGAGCACGGCGGCCAGGATGGCCTCCGCCTTCACCTCGCCGCCGGTGGCGACGATGTCGAACAGGGCACCCGGCCGCTCCAGCCCGACGCCGCCCAACTTGCGCAGCAGCTCGGCGCGGCCTTCGAGGCCCAACAGCGGATTGTGCGCCTTCACCTGGAAGCCCATGGCGATATCCATCGGCGTGAGCTTCGCCAGCCGCTCGGCATCGACCCGCAGAGGATCGCCCTTGGCGTCGCGGCTGAAGGCGCCGTTGGCGAACATATGAAAGCTTGCCACGCCCAGGCCCTCGGAACGCGCGTAGGTCTCGTCCGTCCCCGGCTCGCGATAACTCCAGGCCGCACCGGCGCCGGCATCGAGCAGGACGGACACGACCGCGAGGTCCATCCGGCGCCGCGCGATCTCCTCGGGCGGCAGGCCCTTCAGCCGCTCGGCCAGCGCGCTCCATCGATCACGGCCGCCCGATTCGAAATGCCGCCAGCGCGAATGGAAAGGGATCGCCGCCGGATTGGGGAAGCGCTCGCGCGTGACGGCGAGCGTCGCCTGAACGGCCGTTTCCAAACCGTTGGCGTCGAGCTGAAACCACTGCGACTGCCCGTCCACGACATACTTCAGAACCTTCGCCGCCCGCTCGCGGATGGCGACGGGGGTGCGGAGGTACGCCAGCGAATCATTCACCGAAGCACGCCTGTCATTCATCCAGGCCTCTCCCCTTCGCACGCGCCAATTCGTTCGATCCAGGCTTGGTCGGGCTGAAGTAGCCGGCCGCCTTCTTGGCATCCATCTCGACCAGCGCGTCGGCGGGGATCAGGTGCTCGGGGATCGGCACCTGCTCGACGATCTCGATGCCCTGCTCGCGCAACGCATCGGATTTCATGTTGCTCATCGAGGCGAAGCGATCGATGCGGCTGATGCCGAGCCAATGGAAAATGTCGGGCATCAGCTCCTGGAAACGCATGTCCTGCACGCCCGCCACGCATTCGGTGCGGTTGAAGTACTGCGCCGCCGAATCGCCGCCAGGCTGGCGCTTGCGCGCATTGTAGACGAGGAACTTGGTCACCTCGCCCAGCGCCCGGCCTTCCTTGCGATTGTAGATGACGACGCCGACGCCGCCCTTCTGGGCCATCTCGATGCAGATCTCGATGCCGTGCGCCAGGTAGGGCCGGCAGGTGCAGATGTCGGAGCCGAACACGTCGGAGCCGTTGCACTCGTCGTGGAGGCGGCAGGCGATCTTCGTCTCGGGACGACCGAGCTTCGAGACGTCGCCGAAGAAGTAGATCGTGGCGCCCCCGATCGGCGGCAGGAACAGTTCGAGGTCGGGCCGCGTCACCAGCTCGGTGTACATGCCGCCGGTCTGCTCGAAGAGCGTGCGACGCAGGTCGACTTCCTTGACGCCGAAACGCTCGGCGATGCCGGGCAGCCACCAGACCGGCTCGATCGCCGCCTTGGTCACCTTCACGTCTCCGGTGCCGCTCAGGATGTCGTTGTCGGGCTTCAGCCGGCCGGCGGCCATCGCCTCCATGATCTCCGGCATGTTCACATGCGCCTTGGTGATGGCGATGGTGGGCCTTATGTCCCAACCTGCCGCCAGCTTGTCGGCAAACACCTCGGAGACCAGGTGGCCCCACGGATCGAGCGACACGATTTTCTTCGGGTCGAACCATGACTCGAACGGCCCGATGGCGACGGCCGGCGAGGTATTGGTGAGGTCCGGCCGGTGATCGGCCTTGAGTTCCTGCGCGGCGATGGCGAGCGCGCGATAGATGCCGTAGCTGCCGGAATGAACGCCGATGACGTTGCGGCGCGACGTGAGGCCGACGGAGCCGACGACCGGACCTCTCACGGCGGGGTCGCGCGCGCCCCACACCACCGGAGGGGCCGGCTGGCCGCCCTGGCTGGGATGGGTGTTCAGTCTGATGTGCGCCATTTGCTTTCCGGTCCTCCGGGAGCGGGAAAGCGATGAAGCTTACAGCGGCCGGATGACCAAAGGAAGACGCTTGTCCAACGCTTCGAACGCGATCTGCGCGATGGACGCGAGGATCACGGCCCCTTCGCCGCGAGGTCGATGGCGCGCCGGTACATGGTCATGGCGGCTTCGGGCGTGTTGTAGCCGGCGTGCGCCGTCAGGGTGACGTTGTCGACGTCGAGCAGCGGCTCCTCCGGCAGGGGCGGCTCCTTGCCGAAGACATCAGTCGCATAGTGGCCGATCCTGCCCGAGCGCAGCAGATCTACCAGCGCCGGCTCGTCGACGATGCCTGCCCGCGCCGTGTTGACGATGAGGACGCCAGGTTTGGTCTTCTCCAGCTTCGCGCGATCGAGGAAGCCGCGCGTCGCATCGTTCAGCGCCAGATGCAGGCTCACGATGTCGGACTGCGCCAGCAACTCGTCGATCGGCACTGTCGGCACGCTGCCGCCTTGAACGGCCGATCGGTTGCAGGCGATTACCCTGAGACCGATGCCCTGGGCGATGCGCGCCATTTCGCGGCCGATGCCGCCCAACCCCACCACGCCCAGCGTCTTGCCCTTGAGCTCCATGCCCTGCATCGGCCGCCAGCCGCCACCGCGCACGATGCCGTGCATGGTCGCGATGTGGCGGGCCGCGGCGAAGACCAGGCCCATCGCATGCTCGGCGACCGTAGTGTCGCCGTAGCCGCCGATGGTCGAGACCTTGATGCCGAGTCGTTCCGCCGCCGCGATGTCGACGAAGCTCGCGGCCCCGGTGCCGAGGAAGACGATGTGCTTCAGCACGGTGCAGCGCTTAAGCGTGGGCTCGCTGAAATAGGTCGCGTCGTTGATGACCGCGTCATAGCCCGCGACCTTGCCGGGCACGTCCTCCTCGGAGACGGGCCCCATGCCGACGTCGATCGGAATGTCCGTCGGCCGGTGGACCTGCTTCCACACACGGTCGATGTCGGGCGTCGAATCGATGAACAATGTCTTCGGCAGGGTCGTCCTCCCCGGTTTTCCCCGACGATAGTCCGCAGGGCGCGAACTGTCTGCTAGGGTAGCGGCATGAACCGTCGCTTCTTCCTCGGCACCCTGCCGATCTTCGCCGCTGCCCCCGCCTTCGCCCAGCAGCTTCCGGCCATCCGGACCGTGACGCTGTCGCCGGCGCCCACCAGCACAACCGTCACCGGCAGCCTCGCCGACACCAAGGCGCGGGCGCTCTACTACGTGCCGGGCCAGGCCGGCCAGACGATGAACGTCATGGTCACGTCGCCCGGCAACAACGTCGTCTTCCAGGTCTGGGAGCCGGGCACCGGCGCCCGCACCAATCCCGACGGGACCCTCGCCCTGAACGGCAAGCCCATGCACGACGCCGGCCCCACCGAGGAGCCGGCCGCCTGGATCGGCGCCCTGCCCAAGTCCGGGCCGTATCTGCTGGTTGTCTATAGTCGCCGCGACTCGGCCACCTACACCGTGACGATCTCGGTAACGGCGCAATAACTTTTCAAGGTTGCGCCAACACTGCAATATATCTAGCGTCCGCCCCGTGTGGGTGGGCCGGCGTGGGGATGCCGGGCCCGTCAGTTCGAAGTCGGGGAATGGACCGAGGAGCTGGACATGAAAATGCTCGTCGCGGGCACTGTGGCGCTTGCCGCGGTGGCCGCCATCGCCGCCGGAACCATTGCCTATTCGCAGCAATCGACCGGTCCGAAGCCCGGCCAGACCCAGACCTACACCCAGGCTCAGGCTCAGGCCCAGGCCCCGCGCCCGAATCAGGCTCCGGCTCCGGCTCCGGTTCCAGCTCCTTCGTGCCTGACTCAATACACGCCGATGCCGGGCCAGTCGGCGATCACCCTGATCAGGGCCGGGTACGAGATCAAGGCGGCGGTGCCGAACGGCCTTTGGCTGCAGAAGGACAAGGACCTCTACTACTGCAATTCCGGCCGGCCGATCGAAGGCGATGTGCAATGCTGGCAGATGCGCGAGATCACACGCTGCTGACCGGACATGCGTAACAGGGCATGCTCGCCTCCAGCACAAGATGGAGGATGGCATGCCCGATCTGTTTCCGACGACCGGCGAAGCCGAGGAAGACAAGCTCAAGGACGCGACGACGACCGGCGGCCCCGGTATCGTGAACCACCTCGGACCCGACTCCTTCCAGAAGGACGGACTGCGGCCCTTCTTCGAGTACCGCCCGCTGGGACTGAAGGAGCTGACCGGCGGCAAGGTCGGCGCGCACGTCATCCGCGCCGTGCCCGGCCAGCATCCCGACGCGCCGCGCCACAGCCACGCGCTCGAGTTCCAGTTCGTCTACGTCCTGAAGGGCTGGGCCATCTTCGAATACGAAGGCTACGGGCAGCACAAGCTGGTCGCCGGCTCGACCGTCTATCAACCGCCCGGCGTGAAGCACAAGGAGATCGACCACAGCGACGATCTCGAACTGATCGAGATCACCATGCCGGCCGACTTCGAGACGACGGTCGTCGAGTGATCTTCCGAGCAGCGCCGACGCCATGGTGGAGCTGACAGAGCTGCGAAAGAAGGCCGACATGCTGCCGTCCGGTGCTGCCGACATCATCCGCATCCTGCGCTCCCGGCGCGTCGAGGAAGAGTTGGCCGCGCGCCAGAACCCCTTCCTGGTCGAGGCCCTGCGCAAGGAGAAGCTCGAAGGGCAGCGCATTGCCGCCTGGGCGCGAACGGTGGCGCTGGTGGCGAGCGGTGTCCTGATCGCCTTCCAGAACCCGAACTGGAGCGTTCTCTACTTCCACGCCTTTCTGCTGGTGTTCATTGCCCTGGGATGGGCGCAGCTGCGCCATGCGACGGTGGGCCATTCACGCATCGAGCTCACGCTGATCCTGGCGGACCTTGTGCTCCTGGCGATCGTCCTCACCGTTCCGAACCCCTTCGCGCCGGGGGCGTTTCCGACGGCCATGATCTATCGCTTCGAGACGTTTCCCTACTTCTTCATCATCCTGGCGCTGGCGACGCTCGCCTATTCCTGGCGCACCCTCCTCACCATGGGCGTGGCCGCCGCCTTGATCTGGTTCCTGTCGGTGCTGGGCGTCGCCGTATTCGGCACGACCGACGCGGAACTGGGCAGCAAGGTCACCGCAGCCTTCGCCGACATGCCGGGCGTGCGCCACATCGTCGACCCGAACTCCGTGATCTGGCCGATCCGGGCACAGGAGATGGTCATCTTCTTCCTCGTTGCGGCGATTCTCGCCCTTCGGGGGCAGCGTTCGACGGCCCTGTTGATTCGCCAGGCCGGCATCGCAGCGGAACGCGCCAACCTCTCGCGCTACTTTCCGCCCTCGCTCGTGGACGAACTGGCGTCCGCCAGCGGCGAGGTCGGATCGGTCCGGTCGCAGGACGTCGCGGTGCTGTTCGCCGACATCGTGGGCTTCACCCAGCTCGCCGAGGGTGAGAAGCCCGAGACGGTGATACGGATCCTCAGGAGCTGTCACGCCGTCATCGAGGAGGCGATCTTCTCGAACGGCGGCACCCTCGACAAGTATCTCGGGGACGGCGTGATGGCGACCTTCGGCACGCCCCGGGTCTCGCCTGCCGATTGCGCCAACGCACTTGCCGCCGCCCGGGACATCGTCGACGGCATCGCGGCCGGCAATGCCGCACTGGCGAAGTCCGGTCTTCCGCAGTTGCGCATCTCGGTCGGCGTTCATTTCGGTCCGGCCATCATCGGCAATATCGGCTCGGAGCGACGGCTCGAATTCGCCACGCTCGGCGACACGGTGAACGTGGCCAGCCGGCTGGAGGCGGCGACACGCAGCCTCGGATGCCGGATCGTCGCCAGCGACGCGGTCGTGTCTCGCAGCGCAGGCGACGTGAGAGGCGACTTCCGACACGTCCCGGCGCTCAGCCTGCGCGGTCGGGCGGCCCCCATCGATGTCTGGGTTGCCTAGCCGCAACCAGGCCGCCATCAGGCTCCATGTCGCAGCAGCCGCCCCGAATAGGTGTTCGTCGGGCGATCGTCGCGCATCGTCACCTGGCCGTTGACCAGGATGTACTTGTAGCCTGACGCCCGCTGCACGCGGCGCCATTCGCCGCCCGGCAGGTCGTGCGCGATCTCGTCGGGCAGGACTTTCAGCCCGTCATAGTCATAGATCACAATGTCGGCCGGCGCGCCCTTCTTCAGCACGCCGCGCCCGCGGAACCCCGCGACCTCGGCCGGCAGCGCCGACAGCCGCCAGTGCACGTCCTCGAGGCTCAGCATGCCGTGCTGGCGCACCACCTTGCAGATCGTCTCGGTCGGATAGCGGCCGGCCGTGAGGAACTTCGTGTGGGCGCCGCCGTCGGAGACTCCGAACAGGATGTAGGGATCGTCGACCAGCTCCTTCAGGTACTCGATGCTGCCGTTGGGCGGGGCGGCGAAGAACTCGGTCTCGAGATTCTCCTCGACCGCCATGTCGAGCATGACGTCGACCGGATGCTTGCCCATCTTCTCGCCGGCATGGGCCAGCGTATGGTCGAGCCACTTCCTGTTGCGCTCGGTCTTGGGTCCGACGATGGCGATCTGCGGCAGCGGGCCCGTCGCGGTGATCGGCAGGTTCTCGCGCAACTTCGCGCGCCGCGCCGGATCGGCGAGCTTGGCCAGCCGCTCCTCGCGCGTGCCGGTCGTGGCATCGCACCAGTCCTGGGAATCGTCGAACAGGTTCCAGTCCTCGAAGGTGAAGGTGAACCCCGCATCGGTGGTGAGCCCCTGCCCGACGACCCGGATGCCGCGCTCGCGGCAGCTCTTCAGCCAGGCGAGCGAGCGCCGGTGGATCTCGGGCCGGTGATCGAAGGCCTGGACCACGTTCATGATCATGGGCCGGCCGCTCAGGGTCGACAGCTCCTCGTAGAAGGCACGGTCGGCCGAGTTGTCGCCCGAGATCAGCAGCATCTGCATGAAGCCTTCGTTGCGCGCGGCCAGCACCCGCGCGAACTCGCGGCAGGTCTCGTCGTGCATCACGTCGGTCGGCATCGGCGTGCCGTCATAGTCGCGCTGCACCGCCGACGGACCGGTCGGCTTCATGCGTTGAGCCGACCAGCCGCAGGCGCCGGCATCCATCGCCTCGCCGAGCAGTCGCTTCATTTCGGCGTGCTGTTCCGGCGTCGGCATCTTCCCCGCCTTGGCCGCCTCGAAGCCCATCACCCAGATGAGCAGCGGCGACACCGGCACATAGGGCAGGACGTTCACCGCCTTGGGCGCGGCATCGACGCTGTCGAGAAACTCGGGGAAGGTCACCCAGTTCCACGGCATGCCCTCCTTCATCGAGGCCATCGGAATCGCCTCGACCCGCGTCATCGACATCATGGCGCGCTCGCGCTCGGCCGGACGGACCGGCGCAAAGCCGAAGCCGCAATTTCCGATCACCACGGAGGTGATGCCGTGCCACGAGGAGAGCGTGCAGTAGGGATCCCAGAAGAGCTGCGCGTCGTAATGGGTGTGCAGGTCGACGAAGCCCGGCGCCACGATCAGGCCGCCGGCGTCGATGACCTCGTCGGCATCGCCGGCGGCGATCTGGCCGATCTCGGCGATGCGGCCGTCCTTGATGCCGATGTCGCCGCGAAAGCGCGGCAGCCGGCTGCCGTCGACGATCATCCCGCCGCGGATCACGCGATCAAAGCGCGCCATTCGTTTCCTCCGGTGTTTTGCCGGAAGCGTGCGGGCGTCCCGCCGGCCTGTCAACGCGAGCGGGTCGCGGCACAGAACTCAGTTGCGCTTCGTCACCTGGATGAATCCGTTGTTGGTGTTGGGCCGGTAGCTCACATTGTACTGGCCGCCCGTCCCCACCGCGTCGCAGCTCGCGCCCACGGTCTGCACGCGCGCGATCGTATAGGTCGTCCAGGCGCTGCCCTTGGACATGTCGACATCGAGCTGGAAGAGCAGGTTCGGCGAACTCTTCTGGGCGTTCTGGTACTGCCAGCAAATCCAGTTCCGGTAGCCCGGCTTGAGCTGCATGGTCTTCCACTCGCCCTCGCCCCACTTGTAGCGATAGCTGATCTGCGCCTGCGTCTGGTTATTGAGGCAGGCGCAGCCATGGGTCGTCTGTTGCGCTGCCGCCGGGCGGGCGTCCGCACACGCTACGGCGACCACGGCCAGCGCCATCAATCCCAGTTTCATCCCACTCCCCCAAGTAACACTGCAGCCTAAAATCATCTCTATTCGCCTGCAACCATTCTGCGGCTTACCCAGCCTTCCGCGGGCAGTGGAAGGTGATCACACGCGGCGCGTAGGGAGCGGGAGGCGGCACGGTGGGGAAACTCCTCTTCGGCCAGGTGCCGTCAGCGAGATGCCGGTCGATCACGGGGACGAGGAGCTGCAGCATGATCCAGGCCCGAAGCCGCACACCTTCGGGCGTGCCATGGATCGCATCGATGAACAGGTCCGGGTCGGACGGCATCAGCCGGGCGACATCGAGGAAGTCGATCCGGTGTTCCTTCGCGTACTTCTCCAGGACGCGGTTCTGGAACACCGCCAGGCGCTCGAGGTCGCGGTAGCGAAAGGGCGCATAGCCGAAATTGAGGTACTCCAGGATGAAGCGATGGCGTACCGGGTCGAGCACCATCCCGTCCTCGACGAGCCACTTGAACGAGGCGAGCGCCAGTTCCCCGCCGACCGCTTCGGTCGCGGTCTCAATGCGGCCCAGATCGGCCAGGATCTCCGACAGGCTGACCGGAAGGTCCTTGCGCGAGAGGTCGGGATCACTTTCGTCGACACCGTTCGGCCAGACCAGCGTGTAGTCGGGTTTGGGCCACTCGCGCCCGTCGGCTCCGGGCGTGCTGCCGGCACCGGCCGCCGCATCCGGTGCCCGAGGCGATACATACCGGGCGAGCAGATTCTTCAGGCGTTTGGCGAGCACGGAGCTGTAGCTGAGATCCTCGAGGATGCGTTCGAACAGCCCGGGGGCGGGCGGCGTCGCGACCGGCAACCCGGCGGGGCGCGGAGGAAGATCGGGCACGAGCGGCGCAAGATTGAACTGGTTGGCTCCCTCGTAGTAGACGACCAGATCCGGCGCGAGCGGCGCCACCTCGTTGCGCATGATGGCCGCAATGTCGGGCGATCCGATGCTCTCGCGCCCGGCGTTCAGGACCTCGAAGCGAAGGTCGAGCTTCTTCGCGGCGGCCCACCGATCGAGCCAGTAGCCGACAAGCTCGGGATGGGAATATGGGAAATGGTGCGAGGCCACCGTCGTCGACGCACCGAGGAAGGCGATACGGATCGTCTTCGGCTGACGCGCGAGAGCCACCGGGCCACCGCGAAATCCGTAGGCGTTGGTCACGAGTCCGATCGGTGTCGTCGTGTCGGGCAGGAAGCGGAAGCGCGGCCACGGACTTCCATCGGGCGGATCGTAGACGTAGATCTGGCCCGGCGCGTCCTTGAGATAGGGATGCGCGCAGGGATCGGGACCGACGAAGACGCTGTTCCAGACCTTGAACATGTCGGAGCGCCGCGTGCCTTCGGTCACGCCGCTCGCCTCGACCCGCCGCACCAGTTCGAGGGCTTCGGAGGAGGCGGCACGGCGATTCGGCAGCGGTGGCGGGTTCTCGCCGAACCAGGCGCGCTTCACACCCTCCGCCAAAGGGATGCCGTCGAGATGCTTCAGCGCGGCGCTGGCCTCCTGGGCCTCCAGCCAGCGCACCATGGCCTCGGCCGCCGCCGTACAGAGCACGACGGAGACCAGGATCAGGAGAGCATTCTTCAGCATGGAGGCCACGGCCAACTTGTTAGTCTGTCGGACGAGAGGATGCCAGACGGGCGGTCATTCGGGCATGCTATAGAATCCCACGGCGTCACGCGGAGAGCAGAATGCAGTTCGGCTGGCTTACCCTGGCAATGTCACCCTCGCCCGAGGAGGACGGCGCCCGCATCGACCAGATCCTGGCGCAGGCCTGCGAGGCCGAGCGGCTGGGCTTTTCCGACGTCTGGCTGACCGAGCATTATTTCACCGGCGAGAGCGTCTACTGCGATTCGCTGATGTTCGCGGCGGCGCTGGCAATGAAGACCAGCAGGGTCCGGCTCGGCTTTGCGGTCGTGCAGACGCCCTTCCACCATCCGGTGCGCCTCGCCGTCCAATTGGCCCTGCTCGACAATCTCAGCAAGGGCCGCATCGACGTCGGCATCGGCAAGGGTACCGCCTACAACGAGTATGAATTCGTCGGCCACGGGCTGCGCAGTACCGACAGCCGGGAGCGCATGGAGGAGACGGTCGACATCCTGCAGCGCGCCTGGACGGAATCGCCGCTCGACTATGACGGCCGCTTCCACAAGCTGCACGTGCCGGCGATCCGGCCGAAGCCGGTGCAGCAGCCCGGCCCGCCTCTGTGGCGCAGCGTGATCTCGCCGGGCTCGTTCAAGGAATGCGGCAGGCTCGGCATGCCGATCCTGACCGCCCGCCTTCCGGTCGAGCGCATCAGGGAGCGCTGGGCGACCTATGCTGCCGGCATCGACGAAGGCGGGCACGATGCCGCGACCAAGGCGCGCCTGCTGGCCCAGAGCGCCCTCTGGCGTAATGTCTATGTCGGTGAATCAGACGCCGAGGCGGAGGACGCGCTGGCTGCGCTGCTGGTCGAGACGCGCGCCCATATGATGCACGTGCGCGAGGCGCATAATCCCGCCGACTTCGAACCCGAGCCCGCGACACTCAATGCCTGGACCGATCCCAAGGTGCCGGACTCCGAAGCGGTGCCGTTCCTTCTGCGCACCGGCTGCCTCTATGGTTCGGCCAAGCGGGTGCGCGACCAGGTGGCGGAGCTGAGCGATGTCGGCGTGCAGCACCTGCTCTGCCAGACTGGGTTCGGTGCGATGAGCCACGATCAGAATCTCGCCTCGATGCGGCGGTTTGGCGAGCAGGTCATGCCCGCTTTCGCCTGACGCGCTTCTTCGGCCGCGACCGGGTCCGAAGGCCGCCGTTACTTCGGGCAGTCGCCGAGGCGCTTGCCGCTCAGTTCGCTCTTGCCTTTGAGCGTCGTGCCGGACTTGTCGGCCGCCTCGAGCTGGCCATGCCCCTGGTAACTGGTCTGGGTGTAGGTGATCTCGGCCTTGGCGGTCACGCCCGGCGTCTGGTCGTTGGGCGGACAGGTCAGTGTCGCGACGAGCATGCCGGCCTTTCTGGCGCCCGGCTCGAACTTGCAGCCGTGCTGCTTCATTTCGTCGGGCGTCGGAAAGAGCAGGCGTTCGAGCTGGGCCTCGTCGGCCTTGAGGCAGACCTTCTTCGACGACGCTGGCATCGGCTGCACGCCCTCCATCGTGGTCTTCTCCGTCGTCTCCCACTCGCCCGCCTGGATGGCCGTCTGCGCACCGGCAGTCGCGGCGGCAATCATCGACACGGCAACGGCGGCCGCCAATCCGAACAACCTCATGACAACTCCTGCTAGCGCTCGAGCACGACCATAGCCGATAACGGAGCGCCCCGCCGCCTACTTCGGCAGGCTGTCGATCCAGCGCCGCGCCGGCTCGCTTTCGGAAAAGACCCGCATCGGACGGTCGGCGGTGGCGAGGATGCCCAGCACGCGCGACAGGAGTTCGGCCTTATCGGGCGGCACGACGACGGCGATCGGCCCCGGGTTGCTGCCCCCTGCCGCCTGCCACTTACGGATCTGCACGCCGAGGGCCAGCATATCCTCCGATGTCATCCTGGTGTCGCCACGGCTCCCGTCGAACAGTTTGCGGTAAGTGTGGGTACCTGCACCGTTCACCGCCGCGATGTAGCTCTCCGCCTCGTCGCGCGTGATGTCCCCATCGGCGATCGTGATCACGAGTCGTTCCTTGGAGTCGACGGTCCAGTGCAGCGGCATGGTTGACGTATTGCCAGTCCGACGGACACGGCGCTACTGCACACCGCACACTATCGACAAATTAGATCGGGCCACTTCGAAACGAGCACCCCGGCGACGGCCTCGACCTCGGCTGCCATCCTGCGTTCGCCATCGAACGCTTGCGCACACGAGCCGGCCGGCAGAAGCGGCATTCGAACGCTCCGCGGATCCAGCGCCATCATGCAGGAAGTGGCGTATTCATCGTCATCGGATCGATCGCAGACGGGCAGCTTCAGCACATCGCCCGAAACTTCGCAGGATGTCCCCGCCCACAAGCGAAGCTCGAGAACCGCCAGCCTCCTGGCGCCAAGTCGCTGCAGCTTCTCGATATGCACCGTCAGCGCCCGACTTTCCGCCTCGATGACTGGCGCCACCACGAGGTCGAGCTGCTCGACCAGCTTCTGGGCCAGTGCCCGGACGATGACGGCGGGCGCCTTCAGCGGCAGATGCACCGGCAGGTCGCTCCCGCCCGCTACGGGAATGACGACGACGGCGTTGCCGGCAAATCGCGAGGTGGCTTCCTGCCGGGTGAGATCGTCGAGCCAAACGCCATGCGGAGTGTTCATCGGCCGCAGGGTAACACGTGCTACGGTGGCTTCAATGAACCCGCTCGTATCGGTCCTGCGGCGCATGGGAGGGCGCGCCACCACGCTGCTGCCCTTCTCGTTGCTGCTGGGGCTGCTGTTCCAGGACCTGGCCGCGGCGGCGCGCCCGCTATTGCTGCCGCTGGTGGTGATCCTGCTGATGCTGGCCCTGGCGCGGATGGACTGGGGGCGCCTCTCGGCACTGCTGCGCCGGCCCGGTCCCGCGCTGCTGCTGGCGGTCCTCAACCTGATCGCGGTGCCCCTCGTCGTCTGGCCGATCTGGCAGGGGCTGGGCCTGTGGCCAAGCCTCGTTACCGCGCTCTGCCTCAGCGCCATGGCGCCCGGCATCATCTCGGCCGCGACGACGGCTACCTTCCTGCGCCTCGATTCCTCGCTGGCGCTGCTGCTGTCCCTGTTCACCAACTTCCTGGTGCCCTTCACGCTGCCGCCGCTGGCGCTGTGGCTGCTCGGTTTCGACCTCAAGATCGGCCTGTTCGACCTCAGCATGAGGCTGGCGATGATCGTCGCGCTGGCACTGGCCGGGGCGCTCGTCATCCGCCGCTGGCTGGGCCCACGCCTCGTCGAGAGCGGCCCGACCCTCGACGGCGTCTCGGTGGTGGTGCTGATGCTCTTTGCGATCCCGCTGATGGATGGCGTGGTGGCCCGCGCGATCACCGAACCGGCCAAGCTCGGAGGCTTCATCGCCGGTTCCTTCGCAGGGATGCTCCTGTGCAATCTGGTCATGGCGATCGCGACCTGGCCGTTCCTCGACCGGCGCAGCGCGCTCACCGTGGGCTACTGCTCGGGCGGACGGCACAACGCGCTCCTCATGGCGGTCCTGCCGGCGACGGCCGATCCCGACATCTTCCTGTTCATCGCTGCCGTGCAGTTCCCGATCTACATCATCCCGGCGCTGCTGCAGCCGCTTTACCGCCGCTTGCTGCCCCGCTGAGCTCGGCATGAAAGTCGTTCAGCAGATCGATCACGTCGAGTACAGGCAGGCCGAGCGCCTTCTCCAGCGCCCGCCTGTAGGGTGGCAGGTTGGTGCATTCGAGAACCACCGTGTCGACCGCCGGGTGCTTCGCCAGCAGCTCGAGCCCGGCCGCGACGACCTCGCGCTCGACGGCCTCGCGATCGAGCGTCAGCCCGTTGCGCAGGAAGGTGCCGGCAAATGAACTGTCCTCGGGCAGGCCGACCACCGGTGTATCGCCGGGAGCGCCGACGGCCACGAGATGCGCCGGCGTCAGGTTCTTCGCCGACGCGGTGATCACGCCCGGCGTGCGCCCCGCGAGCCGTTTGATGTGCAGCAGTGCCGAGGTCGCCACCGGGACCGGCGACACCGCGGCGAGATCGTCCTGATAAAGCGCGAGGAACCCGCAGCTCGTCCCGATCCCCACCGCGCCGTTCGCGGCCAGCGCCTCGGCATTTGCCTTAAGCGCGGCCAGCACACGCGGCCGGTCGGGATGCGCTGCGACCGCGTCCGCCGATCCGATTCCTTCCATGCGCCGGAAGATCACCGGGAAGCCGTACGACGCCTCATTCCCGACATCCCCCACGATCCGCGGAAACCGCGTATCGAGCATGAGGATGCCGAGGGGTTTCATTGCGTGGCCCACCCTTCGAGACGCGGCCTACGGCCGCTCCTCAGGGTTAGGTCAATTGGTCGATGCAGAAAACGCCTCACCCTGAGGAGGCGCGAAGCGCCGTCTCGAAGGGTGGGCACCATCATGGCTCGGGCCACCTCTTCTGCTCGCCGCGCACCGACTCGAACCAGCGCGACAGGCGCATCACGCCGGAATCGTCGAAGCGGCGGCCCGAGATCTGGAGGCCGATCGGCTTGCCCTCCTTCGTGTAGGCACAGTTGATCGAGGCAGCCGGCTGTTCGCTCATGTTGTAGGGCATGGTGAAGGAGATGTGCTCCAGCGGCCGGTTGACGTCGTTGGTCGGGGTCTCCCACTCGGCGCGATAGGTCGGCACGGGCGAGACCGGCGACAGGACGAAGTCGAACGGCTGCGTTGCGCGCGTCGTGGCAGAGCGGATGGCCATGTAGTTGTTCACGCCCCGGATCACCTGGGTGCCCGAGACGTCGGCGCCGCCGCGGCACCAGTCGGCAATGAACGGCAGAACCTTCGCCTGCCGCGCATGAGAGAGCGCGGAAAAATCGACCCAGCTGCGCACCCGCCAGAACAGGTCCTGAAGGTGCAGCATCTCCGGCGAGAGGAACGGCGCGACCGGCTCGACATGCGCGCCTGCCTCGGCGAACAGTCTGGCGGCGGCCTCGATCGCCTCCTTGACCTCGGGATCGACCGGCAGGCCGGAGCCGGCGTCGAGATGCAGGCCGATCTTCAGCCCCTTGGGCGACAGCGGCCCGGCGGCCCAATCGATGTCCGCCGGCGGCAGGTTCATGTGATCGCGCGCGTCGGGCTTGGACAGCTCGGCCATCAGCAGAGCCGCATCCGCGACGGTGCGCGTCATCGGCCCGATGGCGCGACCGAAGAACGGCGGATCGACGGCGATCCTGCCGAGGCTTGGCTTCAGCGTGAAGATGCCGTTCCAGCTCGCCGGCAGGCGGACCGACCCGCCAATGTCGGTGCCGAGATGCAGCGGGCCGTAACCCGCCGCCGCCGCGGCTCCCGCGCCGGCGCTGGAGCCGCCGGGATTCCAGGCAAGGTTCCACGGGTTGCGGGTCAGCGGATGGAAGGAACTGCGGCCCGAGGACAGCATGCCGTAGTCGGGCATCGTCGTCTTGGACAGGATGATCGCCCCCGCCTCGCGCACGCGCGCCGAGGCGGGCGCATCGTCGGCGGCGGGGACCAGCTCGGTCGCCGCCGTGCCGAGCGGGACCGGCACGCCCTTGGTGGCGATGTTCTCCTTGATGGTGATGGGCACGCCGTCGAGCGCACCCTGCGGCGCTCCCTTCTGCCAGCGCGCCTCGGAGGCTTTCGCGGCCTTGCGCGCGCCCTCGAAGTCGGGGGCGTACAACGCCTTCAGCTTCGGCTCCCAGGCTTCGATGCGGGCGATCACGGCGTCGGTGGCCTCGACGGGCGACAGCGACTTGGATTTGTAGGCGGCGAGCAACTCGCCGGCGGTCATGTCATGCAAAGCGGTCATGGAACGAAGGTACACGATTTTCGAGTGAGGGGTTTGCGGGAGATTTCCCGCGCGCTTCCTTGCAAAACCCGCGCCCCGTCCCGCCTTCGTTCCGACCCGAAACGCAGATAGACTGAAGCGATGGTCTATATCGAGCTTCTAATCGCCCTCGTTCTCATCCTCATCAATGGCGTCCTGGCAATGTCGGAACTGGCCGTCGTCTCGGCGCGCCGGGGCAGGCTGAAGGCCATGGCCGACGGCGGCTCGCGCGGCGCCACCGCGGCGCTGCGGCTGGCCGACGATCCAGGCCGCTTCCTCTCGACGGTACAGATCGGCATCACGATGGTCGGCATCCTTGCCGGCGCCTTTTCCGGCGCCACCCTGGGCGGGCGCCTCACGACGGTGCTGGCCGACACCGGCATGCCGCTGCGCTTCGCCGAGCCGGTTGCCTATGGCGGCGTCGTCGCCCTCATCACGTACCTGTCGCTGATCATCGGCGAGCTGGTTCCCAAGCAGATCGCGCTGCGCAACGCCGAAGCCGTCGCGGCCTCCGTCGCGCCCGCCATGGCGACGCTGGCGCGCATCTCCGCCCCGCTCGTCTGGCTCCTCGACGTGTCGGGCAAGGCGATCCTCGGCCTGCTGGGCGGGCGCCAGAGCGGCGAGTCCTCGGTAACCGCCGAGGAGATCAGGGCGCTGATCGCCGACGGCGAATCCTCCGGCGCCATCGAGCCGCGCGAGCGCGGCATGATCAGCGCCGTCATGCGCCTCGGCGACCGGCCCGCCCGGGCCATCATGACCCCGCGCCATGATCTCGACATCGTCGACCTGTCGCTCGAACCGCAGGCGCTGTTGCAGACCGTCCAGTCGAGCGTCCATTCCCGCCTGCTGGCCTGGGATCCGGTCGCGAACCACGCCGCCGGCGTCGTCCGCAAGAACGACCTCCTGGATGCCTTCATCCGCGACGGCACCGCCGATCCGCGCGCCCTTGTCAGGCCGGCGCCCATCGTCCCCGATACCATGGACGGGTTCGACGTGCTCGACACGCTCAAGAACTCACCTGCCCACATGGTCCTGGTGCAGGACGAGTATGGCGAGCTGCTGGGCATCGTCACGACCGCCGACATCCTGGAGGCCATCGTCGGCGCCTTCCAGACCGACGAAGGCCCGGCCGAACGCGCAGCGACGGAACGCGACGACGGCTCGTGGCTGGTGGCGGGCAGCATGCCGGCCGACGAACTCATCGAGCTGCTGGGCATCACCGCCAAGCGCACCGCCGACTTCCATACCGTCGCCGGCATGGTGCTGGCCGCCATGCGCCGCCTGCCCAAGGAAGGCGATTCCGTCGTCGTGGGCGGCTGGCGCTTCGAGGTCCTCGACATGGACGGCCGCCGCATCGACAAGCTGCTGGCGACACGCGCAAAGACGGTGCATCGGGCGGCGAATACCTGATCTTCAGCCCTTGCCGAGGTCGCCGATCCGATCCGCGATGATCCTGGTCAGGTAAGGCGCCACGAACAGCACGACGAGCAGGCGCACCGTCTGCATGGCCATTACGAAGGACACGTCGACGTCGGTCGAGGCCGCGATGATGGCGATCGAGTCGGCGCCGCCGGGACTGGTGGCGAGATAGGCGGTGAGCGGGTCGATGCCGGCGGCGAACACCATGAAGGCCGCGACGGCGCCGCACAGCGCCAGCATGGCGAAGATGCAGAGCAGGATGCCGGGAAGCTGGTGCAGGACGTGGACCAGCAGCGCGCGGGTGAAACGCAGGCCGACATTCCAGCCGACCAGCGCGTAGCAGCCGGCCAGGAGCCAGGTCGGCAGCTCGAGCCGCAGCCACCCGAGATGCGTGAGCACGATGCCGCCGACCAGCGGCAGCAGGAACGCGCCGGCCGGGATGCTCAGCCGCCGCGCCAACCACGCGCCCACGCCCGCCAGCGCCAGCGTCTCGAGCAGCGGCAGCCACGCGACCTCGGGGAACCACACGATCGCGGCCGGCGCATGCTGGGAGGCTCCGCCGAAGTAACGCGCCACCGCCGCCGCGACGACCGCGACCATGACGACGCGCAGATACTGCATGAAGGCCACCATGCGCATGTCGGCGCCATAGGCTTCGGCCATGTAGGTCATCACCGAGGCGGCGCCCGGGCTCACGCCCCACAGCGCCGTCGTGCCGGGCAGCATCTGCCAGCGCGTCATCTGCCAGCCGACCCACGTGCTGGCGGCGACGACCGCGACGACGCCGACCGTGAAAAGCGCCCAGTGTCCGAGGATGTCGCCGACGATCGTGAGCGGCACCATCATGGCGATCATGCTGCCGACGATGCCTTGCGCCACGCCAAACACCGGCACGGGATAGTTCACCTTGCCGCCCCACGAGGCGAAGACGATGCCCGAGAGCAGCGGCCCCAGCATCAGTGCCGCCGGCGCATGCAGCCACAGCATCAGTGCCGTCACCGGCACGGTGAGGGCGATCAACGCGGACCACGAGGTTAGGTGGCGGGCGACCCCTTTCATCCGCCTCGCCGTGATTTGGACCAAAGCGAAAGGTCCTTCGCTGCGCTCAGGATGACAGTTTTGTCGTCGGCTGCGCACTGCGCCAATACCCACAACGGTGTCATCCTGAGCGCAGCGAAGGACCCTTGCCTTCCTCGTTCATCTACTTGCGTCAGGTCAGGAACTCCTCGGCCTCGCCGTTCATGTCGCGGATGGTCGCCATCAGCTCGACCACCGCCACGGCGAGCCTTGCATCATCCGTGCCGCGCAGGACCAGCGAGACGCTGGGCTTGCCGTTGCGGAAGGCCGGGTACGAGCCGATGTCGATATCCTCGTAACGCTTCTGCAGCGCGCCCAGCGGTTCGGCGATGATGCCTTCGGCCAGATTGGTCCGCACGGTGCGTGAGAGGACGGGCGTGCCGCCGACCAGCCGGTGCTTCATCGACTGGAACATCGCCTCGGCGACCTTGGGGATGCCGGCGAAGGTGAAGACGTTCTCCATCTGGAAGCCAGGCGCGACCGAAACCGGATTGTCGACCAGCACGCCGCCATGCGGGACGCGCGCCATGCGCCGCCGCGCCGGCGTGAACAGCGCCGGATCCCCGTAATGCCGGGTCATGCGGGCCACCGCCTCGGGATGCTCCGAAATCCCCACGCCGAACGCCTTGGCGATGCAGTCCGCCGTGATGTCGTCATGGGTCGGGCCGATCCCGCCGGTGGTGAAGACGTAATCGAACTTCGCCCGAACCTCGTTCAGGGTCGCCACCACGGTCGCTTCGATGTCGGGAACGATCCGGGCCTCCATGACCCGGACGCCGAGCTTGCCGAGTTCGGTGGCGAGATACTGGATGTTGGAATCGCGGGTGCGGCCGCTCAGAATCTCGTTGCCGATCACGAGGATGCAGGCGGTGACGATTTTTGCCGGGTCTAACATGCAATGCCTGCGTTGAATTTCGTTTGGTTTCAGGACCCTAGCGGACCCCGGCTGGTGGGCCAAGCCGCGGTCCCGGCCTTGTTACCGCTCGTATCGCATGCCAAATAAGGCACATGACCAATTCACGCGAAATCGTCGACGACAGCGCCGACTATTGGCGCCGCGACGAGCGCACCATCAAGCTGCATGGACCCGAAGGCTTCACCGGCATGCGCCGCGCCGGCCGGCTGGCCGCCGAGACGCTCGACTTCATTACGCCCTACGTCCAGCCGGGCGTGATGACGGAAGAACTCGACCGGCTCTGCCACGAGTTCATCCTCGATCACAAGGCGATCCCCGCCCCGCTGAACTATCGCGGCTTCCCCAAGTCGATCTGCACCTCGATCAACCACGTCGTCTGCCATGGCATCCCGTCGGACAAGCGGCTGCAAAATGGCGACATCGTCAACATCGACGTCACCGTCATCCTCGACGGCTGGTACGGCGACACCAGCCGCATGTATTACGCGGGCGATGTCGGCGTTAAGGCCCGGCGCCTGTGCGACGTCACCTACGAGGCGATGATGCGTGGCATCGCCGCCGCCAAGCCCGGCGGCCATGTCGGCGACATCGGCTTTGCCATCCAGTCCTATGTCGAGGCGCAGCGCTTCTCGGTCGTGCGCGACTTCTCGGGCCACGGGCTCGGCCGCATCTTCCACGATGCGCCGAACATCCTGCACTACGGCAAGAAGGGCACCGGCCCGGTGCTGAAGCCCGGCATGTTCTTCACCGTCGAGCCGATGGTGAATGCCGGCACCTGGCAGGTGAAGGTCCTGAGCGACGGCTGGACCGCAGTGACCCGCGACAAGCAGCTCTCCGCCCAATTCGAGCATTCGGTGGGCATCACCGAAACCGGTGTCGAGTTCTTCACGCTGTCGCCGAAGGAACTGGCCAGGCCACCCTACGACCTGACCGAAACGCCGACCCTGCAGGCGACGCCGGCGTAACGACGCCGACCCGACGCCTTTGATTGCCGGGCCCCGTCGGGCAACCTAGCATCCCCGCCAGGGGGCTCGATGAACAAGTTCAAGAGACGCGGACTTCTGGTCGGCGCGGGTGCAGCCGTGTCGATGCTGGGTGCAACGGGCCGGGACTCGCTTGCCCAGACCGCCGCCAGTATCCCTCGCCCGCCCACACGACCCGAGCTTCGCGAGCCGGTCACCCTCACTTCCAGAGACGGCGTGCTCGAGGTCCGGCTGACCGCGCGCCAGGGCGAGGTGAAGCTCGATACCGTGGCGCGGCCGGTGAAGAATTTCCTGCTGCTCGACTATCAGCTGGTGCGCGGTATGGCATCCAACGGAAGCCGGGAAGGCAGGAATCTCTATCCCGCGCCCACCCTGCAGGTCTTCCCCGGCGAGCGCCTGATCGTGCATTTCGAGAACGGCCTGAGCGGCCTCACCATTCGCGACTTCTACGATCCGGCCTACACGGCCGTCGGAAAGACCGTTCCGCTCTATCCCGAGCAGCTCCGGGAATCGCCACTCAACCTGCACACGCACGGCCTGCATGTCAGTCCCAAGGGCAACGCGGACAATGTCATGCTGCACATGCCCGCAGGCACCTCCAACACCTACACCTACGACATCCCGAAGGAACATCCGCAAGGCGCCTACTGGTATCACAGCCATCTGCACATGCTGACCGCCGCTCATGTCTACTTCGGCATGGTTGGCCTGCTGGCGATCGGCCGCCTCGACGGCGGCCTGCCGGTCGTCGCCGAGAAGCGTCTCCCGGTCCGCACCATGACGCTGCAGTACAATTACGTGTTCGACCGGGCCGGCGGCAGCGCCCAGCTCAACAATCCCTACTGGCCGCAATTCGTCAGCACGATCGTGCCGCCCCGGGACGGCGAACTCGCCAAGGGCACCTATCGGCCCCTCATGACGCCGGTCAATTTCGACCAGACCAGCAAGGGCACGAGATACGCGACGGTCTGGTACGCCGGCCCGCTGTCGATCAACAACCGGCGCGGCGCGTTCCAGTACATTCCGACGAACCTGATGAGCTTCACGGCGGCGGACGGGCGGACCGACCTCGACATGCCGGCCGATCCCGCCCTGCCGGACGACAAGCGCGACCTGCAGTTCACGGTGAACGGCCAGTTCCAGCCGGTGATCAAGAGCAGGCCCGGCCAGACCGAGATCTGGGTGCTCTCCAACGTGAGCGACATCGCCTACATCACCGTGCAGCTCACCGAGACGGCAACCGGCCGGCATCCGCCGATCGCCCTCGTCGGCCAGGATGGCGAGCCCTACGGGGCCGTCGAGCATCCGCCGACCCATGGCGGCACGCGGCTGCTGATCCCGCCGGCCAGCCGCTTCGCCATCGCCGTCACGATGCCGGCCCGCGGCGATCTCGTCCTGGAGATGCCGGACCGCGGTGGTGGCGCCCGGACGATGACCATGCCCGGGATCCTCTACACCAACGACGGCACCGACAAGCCGCCGGCGGTGCTGGGCAGCCTCACCGTGCTGCCCTCTGCGATCAGCTATGCCGATGGCTTCTTCGTGTTCCCGACGCAGGTGCTGGCGCACGCGACGGCCCCACAGGGATCGGCGCCCGGCGTGACGGTGCCCTTCCCCAAGGGCCAGCGTTTGCGCGGGCGGACGCCCTTCGTCGACCTGTCACGCGCGACGCCCGACGTCACGCGCAAGATCATCATCAACGGCGGGTTCCTGAACGACCTCGTGAGCAAGTCCGACGCCAAGTCCTTCACCTACGCCTTCGACGGCGCCGCCTTCCCCAACATGCCCCTGGTGCAGCCGCGGCTGGGTTCGATCGAGGAGTGGCAGTTCATCAACCGCAACAACGACGAGCACCCGATCCACGTGCACGTCAACGACTTCCAGGTGACGGCCTATCACGACCCGACCACCGGCCTGCGCACCGGCCCCGACAAATTCTTCGTCGACAATGCCAACGTGCCGGCGCCCGTGATGATGCCGGACGAGACCGTCGTGCAGCCCGGCTACATGGCGATGCGCACCCGCTTCGACGACTTCATCGGCCTCTACGTGATGCACTGCCACCGCCTCAACCACGAGGACAACGGGCTGATGGCGCTGGTCAACGTGATCCCCGCCGTCTCGGCCTATGCTGTCGTGGTGCCGGGTGGTGGCGGCAAGCCCACCACCGTGCGCGTACTCGACGCCAACGGCGACAGGCTGTTGGCCACCGTCACGCCGTTTCCCGGCCATGAAGGTCCCGTCAGCGTCGCGCTGGGCGATCTCGACGGCGACGGGGTACTCGACCTCGTGGTCGGCGCCGGCCAGGACCATGCACCGGACGTCGTCGCCTACGCGGGCGCCGCGAAGCCGGGCAAACCAGCCTTTTCCAGCGAGCTGGCACGCTTCCAGGCCTTCGGCGCCGATGCGCGCGGCGGAGTCAGCGTGGCCGCGGCGCAGATCGACGGCGCGACGTCGGACAACATCATCGTCGGCTCGGGCCCCGGCATCGCCAGCGAGATCAAGATCTATGGCGCGAAGCTGCCCAGGCCCGGCACCGTCCCGCCGCTCTTCACCTCATTTGCGCCCCATGCCGGCGAGTCCTCGGGGGTCTCCCTCACGACCGGCTTCGTGGACTTCTCGACCGGCCGCAACAGCATCGTCGCAGCCCCCGGCCCCGGCAGCGTGTCCGAGGTGAAGGTCTTCGTCTTCCCGCTGCTGAACCAGATCGGCGATTCGCCCGTCACGTCGCCCCAGCCCGGCATGACCGCCAGCTTCCAGCCGTTCGGCGACGACTATCGCGGTGGCGTGTCGCTGGCGACCGGCTGGCTGGCCGGCACTCTCGGCGGCGCCAAGCGCATCGTCGTCGGCCGGCTGGCCGACGAGGCGCAGGTGAAGGTCTACTCGAGCGGATCGGCGCTCGATGGCGGCCCTTCCATGTACCTGCACAGCCCGGTCCATCACGGGCACGGCGCGGCGTTCCGCGAGATCGCCGCCTTCACGCCCTTCGAAGGCACGGCCGGCGTGCGGGTGGCAGCGACCAGCACGACGACCGGTGCGGATCTCCTGGTGAGCGGTGTCTCCGCCCAGGGCGCGGCGATCGTCCAGAAGTACGATTTCGCGCGTGCCGACCCGAAGGCCACGACGCTCCGGGCCGTTAAGCTCGGCGACGTCGCGACGTGGGTGGCCGGGACGGTACCAGCAGTGCTGGCGGGCGACTGAGCGCCGTCAGACGCTGCCGGCCGAGAGCACCAGCTTCTGGATGCCCGTGTCCGCTTCGGGCGACAGGGTGACGGTGCCGTTCAGGCGGCCTTTCGCGCAGGCCAGCACGAAGCGGCCTGCCAGCGCGTGGATCGGCTCGATGCGCTCGAGCCGCCCTTCGCCGAGCCGCTGCTTCAGCGACGCGAGTTCGGCGTCACGCAGGGATGCCGGCGTGTCGAGCAGGAAGTTCACCGCGAACGGCCGGTCGCCGCCCTCGATACTTCCCGATGCATAAGCCGCGACGACCGCGTTTACCGCGCGCAGCAGCGCCGGCGACGGGTCCGCGAGAGCGGGTGGCGGCGAGGCGGCGTGCAGCCTCTCCGCGACGTCGAGCGTCAGGCGCGACATCGGGGCATAGGTGCGGTTGCCGAACGCGAAGACGCCCCAGCCGCGCTCCGGCAGCATCAGCACATGCGAGCCGTAGCCTGGCAGGCCGCCGGCGTGATGGATCCGCATGCCGAGCAGCGCGTCGGTCGAATGGGTGAGACCATAACCATAGGCGCTGGGCTGTCCGCCGCGGGCGCCAGGCGCCGTCTCGGGCACAAAGGGTGGCGCGTGCCACAGCACCATCTCCCGCACGCTCGAGCGGCGCGCCGGGCCGGACTCGGGCGCGTCGCGCGCCGGCCAGGCACTCAGCAGAAACGACACGTAGCGCGCATAGTCGGGCACGGTGGTGGCCAGGCCGCCCATGGCGCCGACCTCGCCGTCCGGCTCGATCCGCTCGCGCGACCAGGTCTCGCCGTCGAGGCGATAGCCGAAGGCATAGTCCCCGCGCGAAGCGGCGGCCGGCGCATCGAACGTCGTGTGCGCCATGCCGAGCGGCTCCAGGAAGGTGCGTCGCATATAGGCCTGGTAGGGCTCGCCGCTCACGTTGGTCAGCACGCGCCCCAGCAGCGCGTAGCCCAGGTTGCTGTACTCGAAGGCGAGACCGGGCGGGCGGGCGAACAGATGGCCGGTGGTAATCACCGTGTCGAGTTCCGCCGGCGACAGGCCCAGCACGCGGTCGCCCCACGGGTCGTCGGTGACGAAGCCCGCGGTGTGCGTCAGCAGGTGGCGCACCGTGACCGGCGCGCTGTCGAGTGTGGCCGGTTTCACCGCTGCGAACTGCGGCACGTAGTGGGCCAGCGGCGCGTCGAGCTGCAGCCATCCCCGGTCGCGCAGCGACAGGATGGCCAGCGCCGTCATGTTCTTGGTCATCGAGGCGATGCGGAAGGCGGTTCCCACCTCCACGTGACGCCCGGCTTCACGGTCGGCAAGGCCAACCGTCGTCGCATGGACGAGGCGGCCCTCCTGCACGATCCCCAGGGCAAGCCCCGGAATCCGTTCCTGTTCGGCGAAAGCGGCAGAGGCCGCATCGATCTCGGCGAGCAGTGTCGCCGGGTGCTCTGGGTCGGACATGCCTGCATCGTATCACAAGCTTCGGTCGCCGCGATTTTGCCTTGCTCACCCGGCAAGGTTGCGCGGCATGGCAAAGAGTCGCTCTCACCTCAAGCCCGTCGAGGCGTCCCCTCCCGCAGCGGGTCCCGACGACTCGGCGCTGTTGACGCTGCTGGCCCAGGGGCTCCGGCTGCAATCGTCCGACGGCCTGTGGCGGGTGAGCGGCAACACCCTGCCTCACCGGATCCTGCTGCGCGAGGCCGGCGGCATCTGGAACCGGCTGGACCAATGCTGGGACTTCGCGGGCGAGGATCCCACCACCCGGCTGGCCGCCGCCCTGGAAGCGGCACCGGCAGCATCGACCGGCCACAACAGCGGCGAGACGGCGCCGCCCAAGCCGCACTATCACGGCCATCGCGGCCGGGTGCGCGAGCGCGTGCTGAAGGCCGGCGTCGAGCCGCTGGCCGACTACGAGCTGCTGGAGCTGCTGCTCTTCTATTCGATCGAGCGGATCGACACCAAGCCGATGGCCAAGGCGCTGCTGGAGCGGTTCGGCACTCTGGGCGACGTGTTCGCCGCCGAACCGGCGCAGCTGCGCGAATTCGAGATCGACCAGCGCACGCTGGTCCACTTCAAGGCGATGCGCGAGGTCGGGCGGCGACTGGCCGAGCGCAAGGTCAAGGACATGCCGGTGCTGACCAACTGGCAGCAGCTCATCGACTATTGCCATGCGGCGCTCGCGCACGAGAAGACCGAGCAGTTCCGCATCCTCTTCCTCGACCGCAAGAACGTGCTGATCGCCGACGAGGTGCAGCAGCGCGGCACCATCGACCACACGCCGGTCTATCCGCGCGAGGTGGTGAAGCGCGCCCTTGCCTTGAATGCCGCCGCGCTGATCCTGGTGCACAACCACCCGAGCGGCGATCCCAAGCCCAGCCGCGACGACATCGAGATGACGCGCGAGATCAAGACGGCGTCTGAGGCGCTGGGCATCACCATCCACGACCACCTGGTGATCGGCCGCAAGGGGCACGCGAGCTTCAGGAGTCTGGGGCTGCTCTGACCATGGAGCGTCAACGGGTTGTCCCCGGCCGGGCCGATTCTCTGCTGACGGTGGCGCCGCAGGCCCCCTGGGTGTCGGGCCTACGACACCGCCCCAGTCACGGCAGGAAGACCGCAGCCGCCCGAGCAAACAATACAGCCGCTCGGTCGACCACCACGTCGGCGCGGGCAGACAGCAGGAGGCTCCTCAAGGAGGTCACTTCGTCAGCTGGTCGGTGCGGACACGCCTTTCGGCACACACAGAATATGTCCGGCAGCGAAGGAACGCCTCAGAACCTGAGAAGTTCCCTCTATCCGAATATATATGGACTCGACAAACCCAAGGGCGCATCAGCTGTTGCTACGGCGGAGTCGGCATGACCAAGGTTCTACCTTGTCTTGAGGACCGATGGCAGCCCACTAGGCGCTGACAGACCGCAAGAGCGGCAAGCCGTAGCTTTCACACAATCCCGACGGGCACCCACCGCAGGCGCGGTTCGCAAGACCAGCAGGACGGTGCGAGTTATGTCCGCTGCCCAGATAGAGGCGGAAAATTGCAATGGCCGTGATCCTCGTCGTTGAAGACGAAGCACTTCTCCGCATGTTGGCGGAGGGGATGATCCAAGGCTTGGGGCACCAGACCTTTTCAGCCGGCGATGTAGACGAGGCGCTTTCCCTCGTGCGTTCCCCCCAGCATCTCGATGCGCTCTTTACCGATATCCGCTTAAAGTCAGCGCCGCTGGGCGGCTTTGAACTTGCCCATGAGGCAATCACGCTTCGGCCGAGATTGCGTGTGCTCTACGCGACAGGCAATTCCCTGACCGACAAGACAAAAGCTCTGTTTGTCGAAGGCGCACATTTTCTTCCAAAGCCATACATGGATCATCAGCTTCAGAGCTCCATTGAAGCCATGCTCGCAGCGTAACCGTGAGTCGAGCCATTCATGAGGAACAACGACCATGCCTGGCGTGACGACGAACGTTCTGCAGGAGAACGACGAGCGCTATCGGACCTTGTTCGACCTGTGCCCCACAGCCGTCTATTCCTGTGATGCCTCGGGTGTGATTCAGCAATTCAATCGCCAGGCTGCGGAACTATGGGGCCGCGAGCCAGCGACAGGAGACACCGACGGCCGGTTTTGCGGCTCATTCAAGTCGTTCCGTTCGGATGGCAGTTTTCTGCCGCACGAGCAGTGCCCCATGGCCGATGTGGCGAGTGGCAAAACATCCGAGGTGCACGACGCGGAAGTGCTCATCGAGCGGCCTGACGGCTCGCGGGTCACGGTCGTCGTCAATGCTCGTCCAGTGAAGAACAAGCTCGGAGTAGTCACGGCGGCAATCAGTTGCTTTTATGACATCACCGCGCGCAAACAGGCGGAAGAGGCACTGCTCAAGGAAGGGGCCCTGCAGAGCGCGATTTTCAACAGCGCCAACTTTTCGAGTATTGCCACCGACGCCAAGGGCGTCATCCAGATTTTCAACGTCGGCGCCGAGCGGATGCTGGGCTACACGGCCGCCGAGGTGATGAACAAGATCACGCCGGCCGACATTTCCGATCCGCAGGAAGTGGTCGCGCGCGCCAAAGCGCTCAGCGTCGAGCTTGGGACCCCGATCACGCCGGGCTTCGAGGCCCTGGTCTTCAAGGCCTCGCGCGGCATCGAGGACATCTACGAGCTGACCTACATCCGCAAGGATGGCAGCCGGTTCCCGGCCGTGGTGTCGGTGACGGCGCTGCGCGACGCGCAGGCGACCATCATCGGCTATCTGTTGATCGGCACCGACAACACGGCGCGCAAGCGGGTCGAAGCCGAGCAACAAAAGCTCGATCAGCGCCTGCGCGACCAGCACTTTTATACCCGCTCGCTGATCGAATCCAACATCGACGCGCTGATGACCACCGACCCCTCGGGCATCATCACCGACGTCAACAAGCAGATGGAGGCGCTGACCGGCTGCACGCGCGACGAGCTGATCGGCGCGCCGTTCAAGGCCTATTTCACCGATCCCGAGCGGGCCGAAGCGGCGATCAGGCTCGTTCTGAGCGAAAAGAAGGTCACCGACTACGAGCTGACGGCGCGCGCCCGCGACGGGACGAAAACGGTGGTGTCCTACAACGCGACCACTTTTTACGACCGGGACCGCACGCTGCAGGGCGTCTTCGCCGCGGCACGCGACGTCACGGAGAGCAAGCGGGTCGAGATGGAGCTGAAGCAGGCCATGGCCGTGGCCGAGAGCGCGAGCAGGACCAAGTCAGATTTCCTGGCGAGCATGAGTCATGAGATCCGAACGCCCATGAATGCGATCATGGGTATCGCGGACCTGCTCGCGAAGACCACCCTTTCCCCGGAGCAAGACAAGTATGTGCAGATTTTTCGCCGTGCCGGCGACAATCTGCTGAATCTCATCAACGACATCCTCGATCTCTCCAAGGTCGAGGCCTCGCAGCTCGAGCTGGAACACACCGGGTTCTCGTTGAGCGAACTGCTGGAGAAAGTAACGGAGATGGTGTCACTCCGGGCTCATGAGAAAGGCCTGACACTGGTGTGCGAGATCGCGCCGAACGTGCCCATCGACCTGGTCGGCGACCCGACCCGGCTGCGGCAGGTGTTGCTCAATTTGCTCGGCAACGCGATCAAGTTCACGGAATCCGGCAAAGTGGCCCTGCGAATCACACTGGATGCGGACTCCTCCGTTCCGACCGCATTGCGTTTCGAGGTCTCGGACACCGGCATCGGCATTCAGGGCGCGAAACTGGGCCAGGTGTTTGAGCGATTCACCCAGGCCGATTCATCCACCACGCGCAGGTTCGGGGGCTCGGGGCTGGGGCTGACGATTTCGAAGCGGCTGGTAGAGCTGATGGGTGGACGCATCTGGGCCGAAAGCGATGTCGGGGAAGGCAGTGTGTTTTCCTTCGCCGTGCCGCTGGAGATCTGGGCCGGTGCCAGGCGGCAGGCGACCGTGCCGGTCGGTGCGGGTCCCGAGCCGCCGCTACCGGCGCTTCGTATTCTTCTGGCGGAGGACTCGCCTGACAACTGTACGATCACGATGGCCTATCTGGCGGACACGCCGTATCGGGTCGACATCGCCGAGACCGGAGCCATCGCCTGCGAGAAATTTGCATCGGGACAATACGACCTCGTCCTGATGGACCGCCAAATGCCGGTCATGGACGGCTTGACCGCGACGCGGACGATTCGAGCGTGGGAGCGGGCGAACGGCCAGCTGCCCACACCGATCATCGCGCTTACGGCCTCAGCCTTGAAGGGCGATCGAGAAATGTGTCTGGCGGCGGGGTGTACGGCCTATCTGTCGAAGCCAATCAAACAGGAGGTGCTGCTGCAAGCCATCAAGGAGCACTGCATCGTCGCGCCTCCGTCATCAGGAGAGGAAAGCCGCCCGGAGGGCACGATCCTTGTGCGCACGAAGCCTAAACTCGCAGACCTGATCCCGGCGTATCTGCAGAACTGCAGGCAGAACGTCATCGCGATGGCGGACGCCCTGGATCGGGTCGACTTCGAGACCGTGACGTTTCTGGGTCACCAGATGAAGGGCTCCGGCGGTGCCTTTGGCTTCCAGGCCATCACTGACATCGGCGCCGCCCTTCAAGAGGCGGGCGAGAGTGCCGACACCGCCGCATCGCGCAAGTCGATGGGCGACTTGTCCAGCTACCTCGATCGTGTCGCAACCATTTCCGATTAGTCCAGACGCGACGACATCGGGATGACGCGCGGGATCACGGCGGCAGCCGGGGCGCTGGGCATCACGATCCACGATCACCTGGTGATCGGCCGCAAGGGGCACGCGAGCGTCAGGAGCCTGCGTCTGCCTTGAACTGGCTGCGCCTTGAAGGAAGCTCGGCCCAAGCGGGTCCCTTCTCTAGATGCGCCTCATCGCGCGCGCTGCGTGGCGGAGACGATCTCTTCCTCGACCTCCCGCAACCGGTCCTTGCCGAAATACATTTCGTCGCCGACGAAGAATGTCGGGCTGCCGAAGTTGCCGCGCGCCACCGACGCCTCGGTGTTCGCGATCAGCTTGTCCTTGATCGACTGCTCCTGGGTGCGATCGAGGATCGCCCGGCCATCGAGTCCCGAGGCATCGAGCGCGTCCTGGATGACCGCGGCATCGTCCATCTTCTTCGGCTCCTCCCACATATGGCGGAAAACCTGATCGACGTAGCGGTCGAAGAATCCATCGCACTCGGCGACCAGTGCGCCGCGCATGATCTGCACGGTGTTGACGGGGAAATGCGGGTTCCTCCGGAACCCGGTGAGACCGTGCTTGCGGATGAACCGCTCGGTCTCGCGCTGCGCGTACTCGCCCTTGTTCCTGATGCCCTTGAACTGCACCATGGGTGGCTGGTTGTTGGTCAGCTTGAAGACGCCGCCGAGCAGCACCGGAACATAGGCGATCTGCACGCCGGTCCGCGCCGCAAGGGCGGGCAGGACCTTGTGGCAGAAATAGGCGTTGGGGCTGCCGAAATCGAAGTGAAACTCGACTTTTGGACTCATGATCAAACCCTCCGAGGGTACATGGTACTCACTTGGCCTGTTGAAGAGGCCGTTGCAAAAGGGCCAGCGCCGCGCCGGTCATCAACACGCCCGCGGCCACCAGCAGACTGATGCCGATGTTGCCGAACAGGTCTGCCACCAGCCCGGCTCCGTAGGGGCCCGCGATCTGGGCCACGGCAAAGATCAGCGTAAACAGGCTGATGGCGCTTCCCCAGGCTTGTGGCGGCAGGTTCTGCCGCACGAAGTTAGCACCCGCGCCGGGGACCATGAAGAGAAGACCACTGCCGACACCAGCAACACGGGCCCTTTCGGCAACACCACCGGCAAAGCGGTGCCGATGGCGATGCAGGTCATGATCAAGGCCATCGGCAAGCCCGAGGCATGGCGCGCCATGACGCGCCGCCACACGAACGGCGACACGCAGATGCTGGCGCCCAGCACGACCCACACGAAGGCGATGAAGCCGGCGCTCGCCCGCTGCTCGCTCATCCACGCAGACAGGAAAGTCAGGTAGACGAAGTAGCCGAGGCCGAAGCACGCATAGCCGGCCATCACGGGCAGCATGCGGCGCACCGGCAAGGGCGTCGGCTCGGTCAGTCCCGCCTGCACCGGCGCGTGCAGCCGCGAGGCCGCCCATAGGCCGAGCGGCAGGGCACAAAGGCTGACGGCACCGATGGCCATCCAGCCCACCGGCCACGACGCCGGTCCCCATGTGTCCAGCATCAGCGGCAAGCTCCCGCCGGTCAGCACCACGCCCAGGCCACCCCCCGCGCCGAATACTATGGCGATGGCCAGCGCGCTGCGGCGTGCATCACCCGGGAACAGCCCCGCCGCGAGCGCGCCCGCGGTGGAGAACGACAGCGCCCCCAGCAGGCCCACGGCGAAGCGCCAGAACGTCTGCCACGCCAACCCGGCGTCCAGCCCCGTGGCCAGCAGGGCCACGGCGGTGGTGGCCATGCCGAAGGCGAAGATGCGTGCGGGGGAGACGCGGCGGATGATCAACATGGTGAGCACTGCGCCCCCGAGGTAGCCCAGTGCGTTGGCGGTATTCAGCCAGCCGGCTTGCGCGTAGGTCCACCCCATCTCGGACTTCATCGCCGGAAGCAGCAGACCGTAGGCCAGGCGGGCAAAGCCGTGGGTCACGCAGACGCCCAGCGCAAGGCCGGCCAGCACCAGCCAGGGCCGCGCCCGGGCTGCGGTCTTCATGCGGCGCGCTGCCGGGTGTTCATGTCTGTCCTCGGAAGGTTACCGCCCCTGTCCCAACGCGCGTGCGAGATCGGCTCAATCGAACCCGTGGAAATGCGCGACATTGGCCAGGGCCTCGCGCTCGCTCACCAGCGTGTTCTCGATCTTGGAATGATCGGCGAAGCCCAGCGCCAGGCCGGAGACGAGCGCCTGGTCCGCCGGAATGCCCAGATGCTTGAAAACGGGCTTCTGATACGGGATCCACGCCGCCTGCGGGCAGGTGTCGAGGCCGAACTCCCGGGCCGCGAGCATGATCGTCTGCAGGTACATGCCGGCATCCGCCCAGTTGCCGCGGCCCAGGTAGGAATCCACCGTCACGAACAGGCCGACCGGCGCGTCGAAGAACAGGAAGTTGCGGGCCGCCTGCCGGGCGCTGGCGACGCGGTCCCCCTTGGGAACGCCGACGAGGCCATAGAGCGACCAGCCGACGCCGCGACGGCGATCGCGGTGCACAGGCTTCCACTCCGGCGGATAGTAGTCGTAGTCCTCGTACTTCTCCCCGCCGCCGCTGCGCACGAGCGCGAGCACGTCGTCGGTGATGGCCTGCTTGACGGCGCCGGCGCAGACGTAGACGTGCCACGGCTGCGTATTGGTGCCGCTCGGCGCACGCTGCGAGACCTGCAGGATCTTCTCGATCGTGTCCTTCGGCACCGGATCGGGCCGGAAGGCGCGGATCGACTTGCGGCTTGCGATGGCGTCCAGAACGTTCATGGGATTTCCCTTTGGTGGCAATGCTGCTGTCGACCTGCCGCGAGGCGCCGCGCGCGACTAGGCGCCCTTGAAGACCGGCGGGCGCTTCTCGATGAAGGCGCGCACCGCCTCCTTGTGGTCCTGGGTCTGCGCGACCCGGACCAGGCGATCGGCTTCCCAGTCGAGACAGGTCCTGAAGTCGGCCTGCGTGGCACGGTTGATGTTCTGCTTCATGTATCGGAGGGCAAGCGGCGGGCCGCTGGCAATCTGCTTCGCCAGCTCGGCCGCCCGGGTCGCCAGGTCTTCGTCGGCGACGACCTCGTTCAGCAGGCCCAGCGCCAATGCCTCCTCGGCGTACACGCGGCGCCCGGTGAAGTAGATCTCCTTTGCCTTCGCCGGGCCGACGATCTGCGTGAGCTGCCACGAGCCGCCATAGTCGCCCGAGAGCCCGATCGCGGCAAAGCCGGACGCATAGAAGGCGCTGGTTGCGCCGATCCTGATGTCGCACGCGAGCGCGATCGACATGCCCGCCCCGGCAGCGGCGCCCGGCAGGGCGGCGATGGTTGGCTTCGCCAGCTCGTACAGGCGCAGGGTCAGGGTCTGCTGGCGGTGCTGGAGCGCGCGAATCCTGTCGTCGATCGTGCGATCGTCGGGGCTGCCGCCGGCCATGCCCTTGACGTCGCCACCGGCGCAGAAGGACTTGCCGACGCCGGTGAGGATGATCGCGCGGACGTCCGGATCGGCCTCCAGCACGAGCAGGATCTCGCGCAGCGCGGGCGTGACGACATCGCCCAGCGCGTTGCGCTTCTCCGGCCGGTTGAACGACACGGTGGCGACGTGGTCCGCCACCGCGCACAGAAGCTGGTCCGTGCCGGTATCGACCGCCCGGGACATCACGCCGCCCAGGCGCGCTTCAGGGCCGGCCGCGCATTCAACCGCTCGATATAGGCGGCGACGTTGGGCTTGTCAGAGACGTCCGCTCCAAGCCGGCGCGCCACCGTGCAGGCATGCCCGGTCATGATGTCGGCGCCGCTGAAGTCTCCGGCGAGGAATTCGCGTCCGGCGAGATGGACGTCGATGGCGCCGAGCATGCGCGACAGGAGCTTGGTGGCTCGGTCGACGTTGACCTGATTGCGACGATCCGGCGGAAGGAGGATGGTTTCGACCACGATGATGTTCACCGGCGGCATGATCATGCCCTCGGCGTAATGCAGCCATTGCAGATACTGCGGGAACTCCGGCGAGGCCGTGTCCGGCACCAGGCGCCCCTTGCCATGCTTGGCGAGAACATACTGAACGATCGCACCCGACTCGAAGATCGTGGTGTCGCCATCCTGCAGGGCCGGCACCCGGCCCATCGGATGGACCTTGAGATACTCGGGCGAGCGCATGCCGGGATCACCGAGCTTGTGCTTTTCGAGATCGTACGGCAGCCCCAATTCCTCGAACAGCCAGACGATGCGGACCGAGCGGGTGTTTGGGGCGTGGTAGATCTTCATGACGTTCCTCGTGGCCGAAGCAGATGTGCCGGCGCGTGCGGTGCGACCGGACGACCGGCAAGACTGATTGAATCGGCCGACCGCCTGTGCGAGCGTAGCTTCAATAATTGAAGTGAGTCAACATGAGCCGCTCCGACTTGTCGCGATCGACTTGTAGTGTCGCCCGTACGATCGAGATCGTGGGCGACACTTGGGCGTTGATGATCTTGCGGGAGATGTTCCTCGGATCACACCGGTTCGACGAACTGCAGCAGTTCACCGGTGCCTCTCCGCTCATCCTGAGCCGACGATTGAGAAGGTTCGAAGCCGAGGGCATCGTCGAGCGCCGCCTCTATTCGGAGCACCCGCCGAGGCACGAATATCGGCTGACGCGGAAGGGACGCGACCTGTGGCCACTGATCATTGCGCTCAAGGAGTGGGGCGACCAATGGCTCTCGGGAAAGGGGCCACCGCCGGTCGCCTTGCGGCACACGGGCTGCGGGCAAACCACCCGACCCATCCTGGTTTGTTCGGCGTGCGGCGATCCGATCGACGCAATCACCGCGCGGCCTCATCTGTCAGCCGCAATGGCACGTGAACGCAATGCGCTGAGGTCCAGGTGACGCCGCGGGCGTGATCTCCAGCATCCTTCGGCCGATCCCAAACTCTCACGCGACAACACCGAGGCGATCCGCCAGGTCATGGGAATGCCGGCCTTTTGGACTGGACCGCCATCCACCAGCTGAACGGCGTGCCGAGGCAATGGCGTCCCGACCCTGTCGCTTCCTCGGCGCCTTCACGAACTCGGGATCACCGCAGCCGCCATCGGCATCAGGAGGCAATTCTGTCCGCACGGCTTCCCAAAGCCACGTCACATGCGTGGGAAAGCGTGCTTCGGTTCACTCAAGTCCAACCGCCTTCCGGAACTGGCGACTTCTTTCGCATCGGCGGCTGGACCTGCTCACCTCGATCGAGATCAGCAGCACCTCCTATTCGAGGTTCCAGCCGGCGAGCCAAGCCAGGTGGCGCGCCGCGCGCCGTTACCCTCTATCCCCCTGGACCTGCCGCGCCCTCACCTGCTCAGGCTCTTAGCCACCCGGCGATTGCGTCCTGACGTGGCAGTCCACCCGCATGAACGACCTTGCCTTCGACGACGATGCCCGGCGTCGAGGCGATTCCGTAGCCGGCGATCGCGGCGTAGTCGGTCACCTTCTCGACCGTCACCGCGATGCCGAGTTTGGCGGCTTCGGTCTTGACCATCTCGGCCGCGGCGTCGCAGCGCTTACAGCCGGGGCCGAGAATTTTAACGTCTTTCATGGGATCTCTCCTCTGTCAGTGGAACAGCGCATTGAACAGGAAGCCGACTGCCAGGATGCCGGTGCCGACGACGGCCACGAACACGGCGATCAGCTTCAGCGACAGCACCTTGCGCAGGATGATCATCTCGGGGAGCGAGAGGGCGATCACGCTCATCATGAAGGCGAGCGTCGTTCCGAGCGCGGCTCCCTTGCCGAGAAGGGCTTCCACGACCGGGATGATCCCGGCGGCGTTCGTGTACATCGGGATGCCGAGCGCGACGGCTGCCGGCACGGACCACCAGGCGTCAGCCCCCATGATCCGTACCATCAGCTCGGCGGGCACGTAGCCGTGAATCAGCGCGCCCGCGGCAATGCCCGCGATCAGCCACATCCACACCCGCCCGACGATATCCGTCACGGCCTCGACGCCGGCCTTCAGGCGGTCCACGATCGTGATCTGCTCGTCGGGCAACTCGAGGGCGCCGGCCCGGATCTCGCGCACCCAGGGCTCCAGCCAGCCCTCGAGCTTCAGCTTGCCGATGACGAATCCGCCGACGATCGCTACGGAAAGGCCGAAGGCGAGATAGGTCAGCGCCACTTCCCAGCCGACCAACGCGAACAGGAGGCCCAGGGCCACCTCGTTGATCATGGGCGCGGCGATCAGGAACGAGAAAGTGACCCCCAGCGGCACGCCGGCACTGACGAAGCCGATGAACAGGGGCACGGCCGAGCACGAGCAAAACGGCGTCAGAATTCCAAGCCCGGCGGCAGCGACGTTGCCGACGCCCTCGGCGCGCCCCGCCAGCATGGCGCGTGTCTTCTCGGGCGAGAAGAAGCTGCGCACGATACCCATGGCAAACACGACCAGGGTGAGAAGCAGGAGCACCTTCGGCGTATCGTAAACGAGGAAGGCGATTGCCTCGCCGAGGTGGCTCGAGCGCTCGACCGGCAGCACCGAGACGATCCATTCCGAGAACGGGATGAGTTGCGAATAGAGCAAGCCCCAGAGGACGAGACCGGCCACGGTGGCGGCAAGCCACCTCCAGGTGGCGTCACGTTCGCCGCCGGGCTGACGCAACGACGATTCGATCGACATCCGGCTGCTCCTTTCAGGTCATCTGGCAGAGCCTGAGAATGATCGCTATGGATACACGAACCTTCGGCCTTCTCTCGCTCTGCCACCTTGATCCACCGCAAGGAGCGGGCCGGCCAGACTTGCAATGTTCCAGCGTCGCCGCGATCGTGGCTCGGGAGCTGGGCTACCGCTGCACATCGAGCGCATCTTCGGCCTGTCGCCGTAGATCAGGGAGGCTTTCGTGATCTTCCAGAAGATTCTCGTGGCTGTCGACGGCGCGCCAATCTCGGCGCACGCGGCTGATATCGCGGCAGAGTTGGTGCAACTCGCGGGAGCGGAGATGGCATTCGTCCATGTCATCGACGCCGAACTCGTGAACGCCGCCGACACCGGCATTCAACCCGATGTATTTGTCGCCTCCGCCAAGGAGGACGCGCGAAAGCTGATCGACGATTTTCGCAAACGCCTCCCGCAGCAGGTGGCCGCCCTGGACTTCGTTCCGATCGGTGCTCCGCATACCGAGATCGTCAATGCCGCGAGGGACTGGCCGGCCGACCTGATCGTGATCGGCAGCCATGGACGGGGCGGCATAAAGCGCGCCCTGCTGGGGAGCGTCGCCGAGAGCGTCATGCGCAATGCCCCCTGTCCGGTTCTGGTCGTGCGGGCAAAAACCTAGCCTCGTCTCATCTGCGCCCGCAGCGGACTTGTTGAGTTCCATTTCGAGCTATACTTCCCGCCATGACTGGAAAAATCCTTGTCGGCATCGGCGGCTGGACCTTCGAGCCGTGGCGCGGCGTCTTCTATCCCGAGGACCTGACCCAGAAGCGCGAGCTGGAATATGCCAGCCGGCAGCTCACTTCGATCGAGATCAACGGCACCTATTATTCAAGCTTCAAGCCGGCAAGCTGGGCCAAGTGGCGCGACGAGACGCCGGACGGCTTCGTCTTTGCCGTCAAGGCCTCGCGCTTCTGCACCAATCGAAAGGTGCTGGCCGACGCGGGCGAATCGGTGCAGCGCTTCGTGACGCAGGGGCTGGTCGAACTGAAGGACCGGCTGGGCCCGATCAACTGGCAGTTCATGGCCACCAAGAAGTTCGAGCCTGCGGACTTCGAGGCCTTCCTGAAGCTGCTGCCGCGCGAGATCGGCACGCTGCCGCTGCGCCATGCGCTGGAGGTCAGGCACGACAGCTTCAAGGACGAGCGCTTCTACGCTCTTGCCGCCAAGTACAACGCCGCGATCGTCTATGCCCACGACAAGGATTTCCCCGAGATCGACCAGCCGACGGCCGACTTCACCTATGCCCGCCTGATGCAGTCCGAGGAGAAGGTGAAGACCGGCTACAAACCGGCAGACATCGACAAGTGGGCCAAGCGCGCCAAGGCCTGGGCGAAGAAGGGCGACGCCTTCGTCTACTTCATCTCCGGCGCCAAGGTCCGCAATCCCGCCGCGGCCCAGGCGATGATCAAGAAGCTCGGGAAATAGCAGCCGCCGCTTGACTCCTGCAGGGTCGGCACCTAATTGTTAACTCTATGGTTAACAATAAAAGCGTCACGCTCGACCGCACCTTCGCCGCCCTCGCCGACCCGACGCGACGGGCGCTGCTGGCCCGCCTCGACGCCGAGGAAGCCGTCACGGTCAGCGAGCTGGCGCGGCCCTTCCCGGTCTCGCTGCCGGCCATCATGAAGCATCTCGACGTGCTCTCCGACGCCGGCCTGATCGTGCGCTCCAAGTCCGGCCGCACCGTCACCTGCCAGCTCAAGGCCGAGCCGATGGAGCAGGCGATGAACTGGCTCGCCCACTACCAGCGCTACTGGACCCAACAGCTCGATCGCCTCGCCACCTTCCTGGAGGAAGAAGACAAATGGCCAGCAAGCCCAGCCTCGCCCTCAAGCGCCGCCTCAACGCCCCGCCCGAGAAAGTCTACGAAGCCTGGACGCAGCCCGAAAAAATGATCCGCTGGTGGGGGGTCACCGGCCACCACAAGACACCCATCGCCGAGACCGACCTCCGGGTCGGGGGCCGTTTCCGGGTCCAGTTCTGGACGCCGGACGACGAGCATCACAGCGTGAGCGGCGTCTATCGCGAGATCGCGCCGCCCACCAAACTGGTCTTCTCCTGGGCCTGGCAGAGTACGCCGGAGCGCGAGTCGCAGGTCACGATCGACCTGAAGGCGGACAAGGACGGCACACTCCTCACCCTGACCCACGAGCAGTTCTTCGACGAGAAGGCACGCGACGGCCATCGCGGCGGCTGGGGCATGGCGCTCGACAAGCTCGAGGAGCTGTTTGCGTGAACCACGCCGCCTTCCGCACGCCCGTCGGCCTGAGCGACGCCGGCCTCTGGGCGTTGCAGTTCGCCGCGTTGCCCGACGATGTCGCCGGGCTCGCGAAGGTGCTGCAGGGACTGCTCATCCACGAGCATATGCCGGATGTCTATGGCGTCAGGCTCTCGGACCGACAGCGGGGCGAACCCCATACCCGCAGCGCGGAGGAGATCCTCGAGCGGATCGCCGTCCAAGACCCGCAGCCGCTGTCCCGGGCCCGCTCGCCTGCAGAGCGTTTCGCGGGGTGCTGCCGACACTACGCTCTGCTGCACGTCGCGATGCTCAGGAGCAAGGGGATCGCGGCCCGGGCGCGCTGCGGCTTCGGCGCCTACTTCACGAAGGACAGGTTCATCGACCACTGGGTGGCGGAGGTTTTCGACGCGGCGCGGCGGCGCTGGATCCTCGTCGACGCCCAGATCGACGACCGGCAGCGCACCCTGTTCGGCATCGACTTCGACACCTTGGACGTGCCGCGCGACAGGTTCCTGGTGGCGGGCGATGCCTGGCGGCTGTGCCGCGCCGGCCAGGCGGACCCGCAGTGCTTCGGGGTCCTGGACATGGCCGGCCTCTGGTTCATCGCCAGCAACGTCATTCGCGATGTGGCCGCGCTCAACAACCGCGAGATGCTGCCCTGGGACGTCTGGGGCGGCATGACCCTGGTCGACAGTGAGATCGATCCCGCCTTCATCGACCGGCTGGCCCGCCTGACGCGCAAACCCGACGAGCACCTCGACGATCTGCGGGCCGTCTACGACGACCCGCGCATCGCGGTGCCCCCGACCGTCTTCAACGCCGTCCTCCGCCGCCCGGAAGCGGTTTCCCCGTTCGCCCTTTCGGCCTAAGCTGCTCCGGTCTGACCGGAGCTTCCAGAACCGAAGGAGGCATGCATGCCTGCACTCTCGCTCGACCACTACAACGTCTACTGCGCCAACCTCGAGGCGACCGTGCGCTTCTACGAGCGCTATGTCGGCCTGACCAACGGCGACCGTCCGCCCTTCCCCTTCCCCGGCGCCTGGATGTACGCGGGGGACAAGGCGATCCTGCATCTCATCTCCGAGAGCGGCCGCACCGACCAGGGCAGCGGCGCGATCGACCATATCGCCATCAACTGCGCCGACATCCGCGGCACCCTCGACCAGATCAAGCAGGACGGCCTGCCCTTCGAGGTCAAGAAGGTGCCGGCGCGACCGCTGCAGCAGGTCTTCGTCCATGATCCCGACGGCGTGATGATCGAACTCAACTTCTGGCACGAGGAAGACGTGGCGGAGCTCCAGGGTTACGACCCGATGAGCAACAAGATCACGGCCGAGAAGCAGAAGGTCCCGGCCTAGATGTTTCGGGCGGTGCGCGTCGCCGCCCTAACGCTGCTGCTCTGCGCCTCGGCCTTTGGTGGAGCGCAGGCGCAGAAGCGCGAGACGATTTCCTTCGAGAGCCGGCAGAAGGGCGAGCCCGTACAGGTTACAGCGGAGATCACCTGGCCGGCAAATCCCGGCGGAGGCCCCGTGCCGGCGATGGTGATCCATCACGGCAGCGGCGGTGTCGGGGAGCGCGAGGCCCACTACGTCCGCGAACTCGTGCCGATGGGCGTCGCCACCGTCGTGATCGACTCCTTCAAGCCGCGCGGCGTCACCTCGACCGTGCTCGACCAGTCCGCCGTCACCGGCCAGGACTTCAACCTCGACGCGCTGGCCGCGCTCAAGGCGCTCGCTGCCGATCCGCGCATCGACCGGCGCCGCATCGGCATCATGGGCTTCTCCAAGGGGGGCACGTCGGCACTGATGGCCTCACACGAGCAGCTCGTCCTCGCCGCCGGCGGCACGCCGGGCGGGCCGCGTTATGCGCTGCACGTACCATTATATCCGTCGTGCTATTCGCACTACTACCAGCCTCATACGACCGGCGCGCCAATCTACCTGCTGCTGGGTGGCGCCGATACCTATGTCGGTTACGAGCCCTGCGTGTCCTACGGGGAAGCACTGCGCGCGGCGGGCGCCACGATCCAGACCAAAGTCTTTCCCGGCGCGATGCATGGGTTCGATTACGGTCCGCGCTACTCAATTCCGAACGGCGAGAACTACTCGAAGTGCGTGAACCAGCAGCAGCCGGACCGCTCCTGGGTGATGCGCGACAGCGGTATCGTCACCTTCGGTCCCGGCGGAAAGCCGATTCCCGGTGCGATCGCCAACGCCGTGGCCGCCTGCAAGACACTGGGTGTCAAGGGTGGCGCCGACGACGCGGCGGCGAAGCAGTCGATGGAAGACCTCAAGGCCTACGTGCGGCGACACCTGCTCGGCGGCTAGCCTCAGTCGAGCGTCTGCGTGGCGGCGAGTTCATCCCAATAATCCGGCGGTAGCAGGTCGCGCCCGGCCAGTAGGCAGTCGAGATAGGCGCGTTGCGGCTTGAGGCCTTCAGCCTGCATCAGGGCGACGTAGACGATCGCCTCGACCTTCTCTCCGGTATCGCCGCGCATCACGCCGATCGTGCGACGCTCGTAATGCCGGTCGGCGACGCCTTCGTAGATGTCGAGTACGGCGAAGCCCGCGTCAGGCAGGGCGTTCAGCGTGCCATGCACGACGCCGCCCCCTGCCGGCACGATGTTGGCAGCCGCGGCGCCCTTCAAGTGACGCGCCGGCTTGTCGAAGACGAGCCGCCAGCCGTCGAGCCGGCCCGCGATACGCTCGCTGCGCGGCACCCCTCGTGGCGCCAGCCGCTGATCGAACAGGCGTACGGGGTCCATGTTGGAGCCGTAGGCGAAGTACCAGGTCAGGCCATCCGCCATACGCGCACCCCTTCTTCGTAACCGCGGATCTCGACGGGACCGAGATCCACTGCCCCGTCACACGGGGTCGAATCATGCACCGACTGCGAGATCAGCAACTGCGCTCCGACTTCCTTGGTGAGCTGTTCGAGGCGGGCGGCGAGGTTCACCGTGTCGCCGATCACCGTGTATTCCTTGCGTTGCGGCGAGCCGACCGTGCCCGTCACCGCCTCGCCGAGATGGACGCCGATCCCCACTTTCAACGCCCAGCCGGGATGGGTGTCGTTCCACCGTCCGACCGTGTCGATCATGGCGCGGGCCGCCGCCAGCGCGTTGCGCGCCGCCGCGGGATCTTCGAGCGGTGCCCCGAACACCGCCATGAATCCGTCGCCCAGGAACTTGTTGATGATGCCGTTGTTGCGGTCCACCACCTCGATCATCTCGGCGAAGAAGGCGTTGAGCAGTGCCACCGTCTCCTCGGCGCTGCGCCGGCGCGTCATCGCCGTGAAGCCGCGAATGTCGAGGAACAGCACGCACACGGGGCGCATCTCGCTCGGCGGATCGGTGCGCGTCGCCAGCAGGCGGTCGACCACGGCGGGCGAGACATGCTGGCCGAACAGGTTGGTCACCCGATCGCGCGCCGCCACGGCCCGCACCGACTTCTCGAACTGGGCGCGCAGGCTGGTTGCGACGAAGCCCGCCACCAGCCCGCAGGCGAACAGGACGAGGGTGCGGCTGAAATGGAACAGCAGTGTTTCCTGCGGGATGTTGCCCCACGGCTCGAGTGGCACCAGCCACAGGACCAGTACGATCTGCTGCAAGGCAGCGACGCTGCCGGTCCAGACCGACAGCCAGAAGTCGAGCCGCAGGGTCGAAAGCAGGATGAAGATGAAGTAGAGCAGCGGCGGCCAGAAGCTGAACACCAGCAGCGGGTCCATGTAGTGGCTGAGCGAAATGATGACGGCAGCCGGTAGCGACGTCTCGATCAGCGCATTGGCGAATCGCCCCACTCGCGGGAAATCGAGGTCCCGCATGGCCCTGAAACGCAGGAAAGTCAGCGAACCCAGTTCGTAAAGGAGAAAGGGGGCCACGCCCAGCAGAGGAACCCAGCCCGGCACGTCGCGCTGGAACATGCGGGCGGAATAGCCGGGAAAGAAGTTGGCGACCACGAGCGTGCCCGCCAGCAGCACAGCGAGAATGATCGCAAGGGCGCGCATGCGCTGCTGCTCGCTGCGGATGATCTCGCGGCGGAGCGCGTCTGAGAAGAAGTCGGGCGCCGCGGGAGGCATCGGCCGCCAAACTAGCCAGAGCCGCCGGGCTCCACAACGGGCCGGGGCGGTGCTAGGTACACTTCATGTCGATGAAGGAGATCGCGCGGGAGATCCAGGGCAAGGTCGCCAACCTCGCACTGCGCATGCCGATTTCCTGGGTGAACATCCTGGCCGGCCCGCCGATCGGGGTCGACGGCCGCACCCTGGATGGCCGTGCCCAGTGGTTTCTGAGGCTGCTCGCGTACAGCGGTCAGCCGGCCATGCACACGATGAGCGTCGCCGAGGCGCGCGAGGACTACGACGCCTTCATGAAGATGCTGGGCGGCCACCCCGCACCGGTGAGTTCCATCCTCGATCGCACCCTGCCTGGCCCCGCCGGACCGATGCGGATCCGCATCTACCGGCCGGCCGGCAGCGTGGCGCGCCTGCTGCCGACCATCCTCTATTTCCATGGAGGCGGATGGGTTATCGGGAGCCTCGAAGGCTACGATCTGGCCTGCCGCTACTTCTGCGCGCGCTCGGGCTGCGCCATCGTCTCGGTCGATTACCGGCTGGCCCCCGAACACAAGTTCCCGGCCGCGGTCGAGGATGCGGTCGCCGCCCATCGCTGGGTGGCGGGCGAGGCCGTCTCGCTTGGCCTCGACCCCGATCGCATCGTCGTGGCGGGCGATTCGGCCGGCGGGACGCTCGCCGCCGTTGTCGCCCAGGAATTGCGCCACGAGCCGCATCCGCCCTGCCTGCAGTGGCTGATCTATCCCGCGACCGACATGGCGGGCGACACCCGTTCCCATCAGAGCTGCGGCGACGGCTTCCTGCTCACCGAGGCAGACATGAGGTGGTTCCGCATGCACTACCTCCATGGCGACGGCGAGATCGGCGATCCCCGGGCCTCGCCGCTGCGCGCCGCCGACCTCGCCGGCGTGGCGCCGGCGCTGGTCTTCACCGCCGGTTTCGATCCGCTGCGCGACGAGGGCCGCGCCTATGCCGAGCGCCTGCAGGCGTCCGGCGTCAAGACCATCCATCGCGAGTTCGAGACGCTGATCCACGGCTTCATCGGCATGCGGGGTGTGGTGCATGCCGCGGCACGGGCGATGGACGACATGGTCGCAGGACTGCGCCATGAACTCGCGCAACTCGGACGATGACGGAGCATCGCAACATGGGCGACGGCACGACAGGAGCGGAAACGCGCGGCGAACGGGCGGGCCGGCGCGAACAGAACAAGGCCGAGAACCGCACCGCCCTGATCAAGGCGGCTCGTGCGGTGTTCGCCGAAATGGGCTACGGCGCGGCCAGCGTGCGCGACATCGTGCGCCGCACCGATCTCGCCTCGGGCACCTTCTACAATTACTTCAAGGACAAGGACGAGATCTTCGAGGCGGTGGTCGGGGAGCTGACCAGCGTGCTGCTGCAGCGCCATCGCGACGGCCGCGGTCGCGCCACCACGGCCGAGGCGTTCGTCCGCGAGCACTATGCCGCCTATTTCAACTTCCTGGCCGAGGATCCCGAACTGCTGGCGCTGGCGCGGTCGAGCTTCACGGCCGTCCGCACGCTCCTCGACAAGCCCGACGTGCGGGCGCTCGCGAAGGCCCTGAACGACGACATCCGCGCCGCCATCGCCCGCGGCATCCTGCCCAGCGTCGACGTCTCCTATCTCAGCGCCTCGATGTCCGGCATCGCCTTCGAAATCTCGATGGTGATGGTGGCCCGCGACCCGGTCGATCCCGCCGCCGCCGCCGAGTTCGCGACGCACCTCATGCTGGGTGGCCTCGACAAGCTGCCGCGGCGCTAATTCGAAAAGCTCCCGTCGTCTCTCCACTTCGCGCCTTCGGCGCTCCGGTCGAGACGACGGGATGAGTTATAGGCGTCGTTTCCATAACTCAGGAACGCTGCTCTTCTTGAGCTATAGGCGCCGGCGGGCCGCGCTATCCTCACAGCAAAACGGCGGCCCCTTGCGGAGCCGCCGCTTGATCTCAAGAACGACCTGAAACGCTTACGCGCCCTGGGCGATCGTGTTGCTCAGGATGCCGATACCCTCGATCTCCACCTCGCAGACGTCGCCCGGCTTCAGCCAGGGCTGCGGCTTGCGGGCCATCGCCACGCCCGAGGGCGTGCCGGTGATGATGATGTCGCCCGGATCGAGGGTCATGCACTTGCTGAGCTCGTGCACGAGGGTCGGCACGTCGAAGATCAGGTCGTCGGTGCTGCTGTCCTGCATGGTGACGCCGTTGACGCGGGTCATGATGCGCAGCGGCGCGGCACCCTTGGGCAGTTCGTCCGGCGTCACGATGTCCGGGCCGAAGCCGCCGGTGCCGTCGAAATTCTTGCCCAGCGTGAACTGCCCGCCCGACTTGCGCTGCCAGTCGCGGATCGAGCCGTCGTTGAAGCAGGCGTAGCCGGCGATCACCGAGAGCGCCTTCTCCTTCGGCACGTTGCGGCACTTCTTGCCGATCACGATGGTGAGCTCGGCCTCCCAGTCGAACTCCTTGGAATGCGTCGTCGCCAGCATCTTGCCCTTGTGCGGCACCAGCGTGTTGTTGAAGCGCGTGAACACCACCGGATACTGCGGGATCGGGCTGCCGGTCTCCTCGGCATGCTTGCGATAGTTAAGGCCGATGCAGAGGATCTTGCCGGGCGCCGGGATCGGCGTCAGGTACTTGGCCGACTTCTCCGACACGGTGGCGCCGGCCTTGGGCTTGGCGCAGGCCTTGAGCACCGCCTGCTGGAGCTTCTTGCCGCCCGCCAGGATCTCGACGACCGACTTCGGCCCGCGCGGCATCTGCTTGCTGAGATCGACGATCTTGCCGTCGCCCAGTTTGACGCCGACGGCGGGCTTGCCGCCGCTCAGGATGGTGCAAAGACGCATGAATTTCCCCCTTGAAGATTTCGTCCGAAATACGGCCGCGCGTAAAGTCCTCCCTCCCGCATCTTCGGTCAAGCTTGCCGCTTTTTTTGCTAGTCTCCGCCGATGCGTTTCCTCCTCCTGCTCCTCCCTCTGCTCTTCGCCGCCCTGCCCGCCTCGGCGCAGCTCGTCGTTCCGCTCACCACGCCAGACGGCCGGGTCGGCTGCACCCAGGGCAAGACCGGCATCGGCCGGCCGGCCGACTGGCGCGCCGTCGCCGATCCCGACGGCCCGGGCGGCTGGGCCCTTGTCGAGAGAGAGCCCGACCCGACCGATCAGCGCTTCCCGCTCTGCATTTCCGAGCAGGCGTCCGGCCGCGACTTCGACGCCACCCTGCGCTTCAAGCCGATCTCGGGGTCGCGCGACCAGGTGGCCGGCTTCATGTTCCGTGCCCAGAGCGCCAACGACTATTACGTCGTGCGGGCCAATGCCCGCGACAACTCGGTCCGCCTCTACCGCATGGACAAGGGCAAGCGCAGCCAGCTCGGCATGAAGGAAGCGCCGGTGACGCTCGGGCAGTGGCACTCGCTCCGGGTGATCGCGGTCAGCGACCGCATCGAGGTGGCTCTCGATGGCAAGAAGCTGTTCGACGTCAACGACCGCTCGCTGATGCAGCCCGGGCCCGTAGGGGTGTGGAGCCAGGGCGACAGCGTCACCCATTACGGCTCCCTGCTGATCGGCCCGCCGCCCTCGCGCTGAGCTAGCGGCGCGCCGCCAGCAGCGCGTTCGCCAGCTCGACGAACCCGTCGCCGGAGCGTGATCTCGTGACCCAGCGCGGCCGATGCTCCAGCAGCTCGGCAAAGTCCACCACGTTGGCCACGCCGACAGCGTTCGGGAAATAGCCGAACATCGGCGCGTCGTTGGGCGAGTCGCCGGAGAACACATAGCGCGCCTTCTCGGCCGCGAGGTCGATGCCGAACAGCTCCTGCATCATCGAGCGGCTGGTCGTGAGCTTGTCGTAATCGCCGAACCAGCCGTTGACGTGGATCGAACTCACCTTGGCCTTGGCGCCGTGGCGCTCGAAGATGGCCACGATGCGCTTGATGTCCGCGGGTGGCAGCGGCGGCACGTCCTCGCAGAAATCGACGGCGAGGTCGGCCAGGCGATACGGCTGGTCGGAGGCGATGCCGGCGCCGGGGACTTCCTGCAGCATCTCCGTCCGCACCCTTTCCAGCCGCCGCCGGCCTTCCGCGCGCTCGGCCTCGGACTGGATGAAGCGGGTGCGCAGGCGTTTCTGGCTGCGATCATGCCACATCCAGAAGGCGCCGTTCTCGCCGACCACGGCATCGACCGGCCAGAAGCGGGCGATGTGGTCACACCACCCGGCCGGCCGGCCGGTGACCGGCACGACCAGAAGACCGGCCCGCTTCAGCGCCTGCAACGCGCCATAGGCCTCGGCGGTCAGCGTCCCGTCGCTGGAGACGGTGTCGTCGATGTCGGTCAGAATCCCGCGTATGGCGGCCAGGGTCTCACGGGGGCAGTTCTCGAGCGGTTCCATGCGTCGTCTTCTAACATGGCGACCGAGGCCTTCGGGCGCTAAAAGCCCGGTCATGATCCCGCGCTATTCACGGCCGCAGATGGCCGCCATATGGGCCCCGGAGAACCGCTTCCGCATCTGGTTCGAGATCGAGGCGCATGCGTGTGACGCCATGTCCGAGGCGGGCATCATTCCCGAGGCCTCCGCTCAGGCGATCCGGGACGGCGGCCGGAAGGCCATGGAGGCACTCGACACCGACCCCGCCGGCAATGTCGAAAAGATCGACGCCATCGAGCGCGTGACGCGCCACGACGTCATCGCCTTCCTCACCTGGCTGGGCGAGTTCATTGGCCCCGACTCGCGTTTCGTGCACCAGGGCATGACCTCCTCCGACGTGCTCGACACCGGCTTCGCCGTGCAGCTCACCCAGGCCGCCGACATCCTGCTGGACGACGTCGACAAGCTGCTGGCGGCCCTGAAGAAGCGCGCCTTCGAGCACAAAGACACGCTCACGATCGGCCGCAGTCATGGAATCCATGCCGAGCCCACGACCTTCGGTGTGAAGCTCGCGGGCCACTACGCGGCCTTCGTGCGCAACCGCCAGCGGCTGGTGGCGGCACGCGCCGAGATCGCGACCTGCGCCATCTCCGGTCCCGTCGGCACCTTCGCCAGCGTCGATCCGCGGATCGAGGAGCATGTGGCGAAGAAGCTCGGCCTCGCCGTCGAGACGGTCTCGAGCCAGGTGATCCCACGCGACCGCCATGCCGCCTTCTTCGCGACGCTGGGCGTCGTCGCCTCCTCGCTGGAGAACCTGGCCACCGAGATCCGCCACCTGCAGCGCACCGAGGTGCGCGAAGCCGAAGAGTTCTTCTCGGCCGGCCAGAAGGGCTCGTCGTCGATGCCGCACAAGCGCAACCCGGTGCTGAGCGAGAACGTCACCGGCCTCGCCCGCGTCGTGCGCTCAGCCGTGGTTCCGGCGCTGGAGAACGTGACCCTGTGGCATGAGCGGGACATCTCGCACTCCTCGACCGAGCGCTACATCGCGCCGGACGCCACCGGCACGCTGGATTTCGCGCTGAGCCGCATGACCGGCATCGTCGAGCAGCTCGTGGTCCATGCCGGCCGCATGAAGGCGAACCTCGATTCGCTGGGCGGTCTCGTCTTCTCGCAGCGCATCCTGCTAGCGCTGACGCAGAGAGGCATGAGCCGCGAGGCCTCCTACGCCGCCGTCCAGCGCAATGCCATGGACGCCTGGCGCGGCAACGCCTCGCTGGTGGCGCTGTGCCGCGCCGACAGAGAGATCCGCGAGTTCCTGGCCGATGACGAACTCGTCGCGCTGTTCGACATGGGCTATCACACCAAGCACGTCGACACGATCTTCAAGCGCGTGTTTGGCTAGAAGTCCGACTCCTGTCCCCGACAGGCGAGAGGAGTCTGAGCGACGCGCCCTAGCGGACTTCCGTCATGATCTGCTTTTTGGCGTCATCGGCCAGCTGCTCGGACTGCTTACGGATGGCGTGCTCTTCCATCGGCTTGCCGGCGGCGGCAAAGTCCTTCATCAGCTTGTCGATGACGTCGGAATCGCCCGGCTTCTCGAAGTCGGCCATCACGACTTCCTTGGCATAGGCCTCGGCGTCGGCTCCGGTCTTGCCCAGAAGGCCGGCGGCCCAGAGGCCCAGCAGCTTGTTGCGGCGCGAGTTGACCCTGAATTTCACCTGCTCGTCATTCTCGTACTTGGCTTCGAAGGCTTTCTCGCGATCGTCGAACGTGGTCATCGGCCGCTCCCGTTGGGCATATCTCGTTGGGGCGGTATATAGCGATCGCGACACCGTCTTTCCACCCTGCGTTCGCAGTGGCAGTGTCACGCCCTGCAGAGAGGAAACCCAAGATGTCGCTGGAAAAACTCAAGGACTGGATCGGCCGGACGCAGTCCGTGGAGGATCTCGCCGCCCCCTTTCCGGTCCGCGCCCTGTCCGCGACCTTCGACGAGAAGGACGATCCCGCCCCGAAGAACGGCGATCCCCTGCCGCCGCTCTGGCACTGGCTCTACTTCCTGGAGGTCGCGCCTCAGTCGAAGATCGGCCCCGACGGCCATGCCGAGCGCGGCGACTTCCTGCCGCCGGTGCCGCTGCCGCGCCGCATGTGGGCCGGCAGCCGTTTCTCCTTCGACGGCGAGCCGATCCGCGTCGGCGAGACCATTCGGCGGCTCTCCGAGATCAAGTCGGTCGAGCCCAAGACCGGCTCGACCGGATCGATGGTGTTCGTCACCGTGCAGCATACGATTTCGGGCCCCCGCGGCCTCTCCTTCGTCGAGCAGCACGACATCGTCTATCGCGAGGCCGCAAAGCCGGGCGAGGCGCCCAAGCCGCCCCGGCCGGCGCCGGCCGATGCGACCTGGAGCCGGACCATCCTGGCCGACCCGGTGCTGCTGTTCCGCTTCTCCGCCCTCACCTTCAACGGCCACCGCATCCACTACGACCAGCCCTATGTGACGGGGGTCGAAGGCTATCCCGGTCTGATCGTGCACGGTCCGCTGATGGGCATGCTGCAGATCGAACTGGCGCGGCGCTCCAACCCGGGTAAGGTGGTCGAGAGTTTCGAGTTCCGCGCCTTGTCGCCGGTGTTCGGCGGCGCCGCTCTCGGCGTTCACGGACGGCGTGAACCGGACGGCTCGATCGCAACATGGATCGCCGATCCCACCGGCGGTCTCGCACAGCAGGGCAAGGCCACCTTCCGATGACCCATAAGCATCATGCCGGCTGCGGCTGTCTCGCCGCCCTCTCGCGCCGACACCTGATCGGCTTCGGTCTCGGCGCCGCCGCCGTCGCGGCTGCCGGCCCGGCGCTGGCCATCGACGACGGGTACGAGGCGATGCTGATGAAGTGCATCGACCCGCGCTTCACCACGGACACGTGGAAATACATGACCTCGCGCGGCTGGCAGAACAAGTACAGCCAGTTCAACATTGCAGGCGGGCCGATCGCCGCGGTGGCCCCGATCTTCCAGGAATGGCGTGCCGCCTGGGAGGCCAACCTCGACATCTCGGTCCAGCTGCACAACGTGAAGCGCCTGATCGGCATGGCCCATCGCGACTGCGGGGCGGCCGCCCTCGCCTATGGCGATCGGATCAAGACCGACCGTGCCTTCGAGACCGAGATGCTGAGTCAGGGGCTGCGCGCCTTCCGCGACCAGGCCAACAAGCGCCAGCCGCAGCTCATCGTCGAGCTTGGCATCATGGATCTCAATGGCACCGTCGAGACGGTGGCCTAGCTCTCGTCGCCGCGACCCTCGTGCCCGAGCAATCCCTCCCCTTCGTGATCGACAAGGATGCGGCGCTGGAACACCAGCTTGCCGCCCAGCGGGCACGACGCCCGGTCGATCCTCTGCTGTCCCTGGTCGTGCCGGTGTTCAACGAGGAAGAGACGATCGACCTCTTTCTCTCCACGGTGGTGCCCCTGCTCGAGCGTGACGGAGTCCTGTTCGAGATCGTCTTCGTGAACGACGGGTCGCTCGACGACACCTTCGCGCGCCTGTTCCATCACAGCCGCGCCGACCGCCGTCTCCGCATCGTCAACCTGTCGCGCAACTTCGGCAAGGAGGCCGCCCTCACTGCCGGCATCGACCATGCCCGCGGCGACATCCTGGTCCCCATGGACATCGACCTGCAGGACCCGCCCGAGCTGATCGGCTCGTTCATCGCGCGGTGGCGCGAGGGCTACGATATCGTCTACGGAATCCGCTCCGCGCGCCACACCGATACGCCGGCCAAGCGGGTTTCGGCGGGCTGGTTCTACCGGGTGTTCAATTCCATGTCGCCGGTGCGCATTCCGCCCAATGTCGGGGACTTCCGCCTGGTCGACCGTCGCGCCGTCGAGGTGCTGCGCCAGCTTCCCGAGCGCAACCGCTTCATGAAGGGGCTGTTCGCCTGGGTCGGCTTCAACTCTGTCGGCGTACCCTACGAGCGGCCCGAGCGCGTCGCCGGCACGAGCAAGTTCAACTTCTGGCGTCTGTGGAACTTCGCCATCGACGGCGTGGTGAGCTTCTCCACCGCTCCGCTGCGCGCCTGGTTCTATGTCGGCCTGGTGATCGCCACGGTGGCGGTGCTCTATGCCCTGTTCATCGTCACCCGCGTGCTGATCTTCGGTGTCGACACACCGGGCTACGCCTCGCTGCTGATCGCCATCCTTCTGATGGGCGCCATCCAGCTCCTGTCGCTGGGCATCATCGGCGAATATCTCGGCCGCCTGTTCGTCGAGGTGAAGGCTCGCCCGATCTATGTCGTCGAGGGAGTCTATGAGGATGCCCCCCCGAAGCCGCCGGTGACCTGACCGTCGATGGACCTCAAGGAAGAAGACATCCTGGGCGCGGGCATCGGCAGCCACTGGTACTACCGCTCGAAGGCGGCTGCGCTGCGCCGCGCCGTCGGCTCGCTGGCCCCGAAGCGGCTGCTGGACGTCGGCGCAGGCTCGGGCTTCTTCTCGCGCCATCTGCTCGAGCGAACCCCGGCCGAGAGCGCGCTCTGCGTCGACATCGGCTATGCCGCGGACCGCGACGACAACGTCGGCGGCAAACCGGTGCGCTATCGCCGCGACATCGGACCGACCGACTGCGACCTCGTGCTGATGATGGACGTGCTGGAGCATGTCGACGACGATCGCTGGCTGGTGCGCCACTATGCGGAGAAGGTGCCGAGCGGCGCACATTTCCTGGTGACGGTGCCCGCCTTCGAGTTCCTGTGGAGCGGCCACGACGTCTTCCTCGAGCACAAGCGCCGCTACCGCCTGCCCGGGATCGAGGCCGCGCTGCGCGATGCCGGCCTCGAGATCGTGCGCGGCAGCTACTATTTCGGCCTGGTCTTCCCGCTCGCCGCCGCGGTGCGCCTGGCCGACCGCAACACGACGGAGCCGCGCAGCAGCCTGAAGAAACAGGGCGCCGTCACCAACGGCATCCTCACCGCGATCTGCGTCGCCGAACTCCCGCTGTTCCCCTGGAACCGCCTCGCCGGCCTTTCGTGCTTCGTGCTGGCAAGGAAGCCTTAGTCACCCCTCACCTAACCTCTCCCCCTATCGGGGGAGAGGAATATGATTCTCAGACTCCTCTCCCCCGATAGGGGGAGAGGCTGGGTGAGGGGGTCACGCACAGCCCTAAAATCGGCACAGACATTGTTCTTCATGCCCGCCATGAGCAGCGCGCGAATAACGAAGGCACGCGAGTTTAGGCGGGACGGCACGAAACCCGAAAAGGTCTGCTGGGAACTGCTCCGCGATCGTCGTACTTCAGGCATCAAGTTTCGCCGGCAACATCCGATCGGGCCCTACTTCGCGGACTTCGCCTGTCTGTCGGCGAAACTGGTCGTCGAAATCGATGGCGAGCAACACGCGTTTCAGCAGGAGAGTGACGCCCGTCGGACCGCGTTCATGGAGAGTCGTGGCTGGCGCGTACTGAGGTTCTGGGCCGTTGAGGTTCTCGAGAGTCCGGAGGGCATCTGGATCGCAATCGAAGCAGCGTTGAAGGAGCGGTGACTCACCCCCTCACCTAACCTCTCCCCCTATCGGGGGAGAGGAATATGAAAGTCAGCCCGCCACCACGTTCTTCGAGACGATGCGCTTGCGCTTCGCGTTGATCTCGCGGAGCGTCACCATCATCTCCTCGGCGACGATGTCGCCGGGGATGCCGTCGCCCTCGGCTTCGAGTTCCTTCATGTCGACCCAGACGCCGTAGAGCGGCGCGGTCCGCGAGGTGATGATGCCGGCATGGAGGAGCGTCTTGATCAGCACCCGGAAGATGTTGGTGCTTTCCTTCAGGTTGGCGCGGCGGTCCTCGTCGGTGAAGACTTCCTTCATCGCGTCGCGCACCCACTGCCAGTCGAGCCCGTACTTGGCGTAGATGACCTGCTTCTGCTCGGCGTTGATCAGGTTGAACAGCAGCGTCTGGAAAATCTGCGCCGCCCAGTCCTCGACCTTCTTGTGCTCGTCCTCGCTGAGATGGCGGATCGTCCGGGACGCCCAGATCCGGCCGAAGCGATGATGGAAGGCCTCGTCGCTCATCACCAGCTGGACCAGCCGGCGCAGCACCGGGTCGTTGGTCTTGGCATTGAGCGTCGCGAAGGAGCCCATGGCGATGCCTTCGATCAGCATCTGCATGCCGACGATCTTCTTGTAGACCTCCTCCGTCGTCACCAGATCGGTGAGAACGGTGGCGATGGTCTTGCCCACCGGCAGGGGCGCCCCCCAGCGGCGGCCGATATAGCGCGTGAACCCTGCGACATGCCGGGCCTCCTCGCGGGCCTGGTTGGCGGCGTATTCCTGGGCGCCCGGATCGAGCAGGATGTGGCAGAGGCTGGCCGACAGCGAGAGCGCCCCCTGCTCGCCGTGCAGCAGGTTGGAGATCGACCAGTGCATGACGTCGTTGCCGAGCCCGATCCTCTGGCCCTCGTCCAGCCGGTCCGCCACCGCGCTCTTCAGCTCGACGACCGTGTCCAGCGGCATGATCGGCGTCTTCGCCATGTCGAAGGGCTGGTCGAAATCGATATAGCTCTTGTCGAACGGGTCCCAGAAATGGTCGTGGGTGGCCGAAATGATGCCGTCGAAGGCATCCGTGCGGCGTCCATAGCGGGGAACTTCCAGCATTGCCGGAAAATCCTCCCGTCCAACCGTGTCATAGGCCTTGTCGTAAGTGATTTGCTGGGCCATGTGAGGCCTCCTGTTCCGAGATCAATATGACGGCCCCGTCACCTTTTTCAATGGATTTTTCCCCAGTACCGGAGCATGGCGTTTCCGCCATATTCCGCCCGAACGGCGGGCGATCCGCATCGCCCGCGCAGGAGTAAGACATGTCCCGCCGTCGCCGCATCTACGAGGGCAAGGCCAAGACCTTGTTCGAGGGGCCCGAACCCGGGACGATCGTCCAGTACTTCAAGGACGACGCGACCGCGTTCAACAACCAGAAGAAGGGGGTGATCACCGGCAAGGGGGTGATCAACAACCGGATCTCCGAGTTCCTGATGACCAAGCTCGGGGAAATCGGCGTGCCGACCCACTTCATCCGCCGCCTGAACATGCGCGAGCAGCTCATCCGGCAGGTCGAGATCATCCCGCTCGAAGTTGTAGTCCGCAACGTGGCGGCCGGCTCCTTCGCCAAGCGCTTCGGCGTCGAGGAGGGCACGCAGCTCCCCCGCTCGATCATGGAGTTCTTCTACAAGAACGACGCGCTGGGCGACCCGATGGTCACCGAGGAGCACATCACTGCCTTCGGCTGGGCGACGCCCCAGGACCTCGACGACATCGTGGCGCTCACCCTGCGCGTGAACGATTTCCTGTTCGGCCTGTTCCTCGGCTGCGGCATCAAGCTGATCGATTTCAAGATCGAGTTCGGCCGCCTCTACGAGGACGACATGGTCCGGATCGTGCTGGCCGACGAGATCAGCCCCGATTCGTGCCGCCTGTGGGACCTCCGGACCAACGAGAAGATGGACAAGGACCGGTTCCGCCGCGACCTCGGCAAGGTCGAGGAAGCCTACCAGGAAGTGGCGCGGCGCCTCGGCATCCTCATCGACCAGGGACCGGGCGACGTGCGCGGCCCCACCACGCTGCAGTAAAGAGGCGACATGAAAGCCAGAGTCCACGTGACCCTCAAGAACGGCGTGCTCGACCCGCAGGGCAAGGCCATCGGACATTCGCTGAACCGGCTGGGCTTCCCCGAGGTCGGCGACGTGCGCCAGGGCAAGTTCATCGAACTGGAACTGGCCGAAACCGACGCGGCCAAGGCCAGGGCCCGTGTCGAGGAGATGTGCAGGAAGCTGCTCGCCAACACGGTGATCGAGAACTACTCGATCGAACTGGTGGGCTGATGAAGCCGAACAACCTCATCCTGGGGAGCGGTCCGCAGGACCGCGTCTCGAAGGATGGGAACGCGCACCGCCTTTGTTGCCGACCCTTCGAGACGCGCGCTGCGCGCGCTCCTCAGGGTGAGGGTCTTGCTGGTATGGACGGACGGAGATGAAAGCAGCTGTATTGGTCTTCCCCGGTTCCAATCGCGAAGGCGATGTGGCGCAGGCGATCGAGCTGGTCACCGGGCGCCGGCCGCAGATGGTTTGGCACGGCGACGGCGACTTCGAGAAGGTCGACCTGATCGTGGTGCCGGGCGGCTTCTCCTATGGGGATTATCTGCGCTGCGGCGCGATGGCCGCACAGTCACCGGTGATGGCCGAGGTCAAGAAGCGGGCCGCGCAGGGCGTGCCGGTGCTGGGCATCTGCAACGGCTTCCAGATCGTGACCGAGGCGGGTCTGCTGCCGGGCACCCTGATGCGCAACTCGCACCTCAAGTTCGTCTGCGCCGACGTCCACCTCCGGGTCGAGACCAGCCAGAGCCTGTTCACCAACCGCTACCAGGCGGGCCAGGTGATCAAGGTGCCGGTGGCCCACGCCGAGGGCAACTATTTCGCCGACGCCGACACGATGAAGCGGCTCGAGGATCGCGGCCAGATCGCTTTCCGCTACTGCGGCCCCGACGGCTCGATCGTCGACGGACGCGGCAATCCCAACGGCTCCAGCAGCAACATCGCCGGTGTCTTCAACGACACCAAGACGGTGCTGGGCCTGATGCCCCATCCCGAGAATGCGGTGGAGCCGATGTTCGGCGGCACCGACGGCAAGGCCCTGTTCGAGGGCATGGTCGAGGCGCTCTCGTGAGGCCCGCTTTGATGAAGGACGTGTCGTGACCGTCGCCCCGGAAAAGAACCCGCCCGTCAAGCTGCCGAACGAGCCGGAGATCACCCCGCAGGTCGTGGCCGAGCACGGTCTGGCGCCGGACGAGTACGAGCGCCTGCTCAAGATCATGGGCCGCACGCCCACGATGGTCGAGCTCGGCATCTTCTCGGCCATGTGGAGCGAGCACTGCTCCTACAAGTCCTCGAAAGTCTGGCTGAAGAAGCTGCCGACCAAGGCGCCCTGGGTCATCCAGGGCCCGGGCGAGAATGCCGGCGTCATCGACATCGGCGACGGCCAGGCCGCCATCTTCAAGATGGAGAGCCACAACCACCCCTCCTACATCGAGCCCTACCAGGGCGCGGCGACGGGCGTGGGCGGCATCCTGCGCGACGTCTTCACGATGGGCGCGCGGCCGGTGGCCAATCTCAACGCGCTGCGCTTCGGCGACCCGAAGCATGCCAAGACGCGCCACCTCGTGTCGGGCGTGGTGGCCGGCATCGCGGGCTACGGCAACTGCATGGGCATTCCCACCGTGGGCGGCGAGACCAACTTCCATGCCGCCTACAACGGCAACATCCTGGTCAACGCCATGACCGTGGGCGTCGCCGCCACCGACAAGATCTTCTATGCGGCCGCCGCCGGCATCGGCAATCCGATGGTCTATGTCGGCTCGAAGACCGGCCGCGACGGCATCCACGGCGCCACCATGTCGTCGACCGAGTTCAACGAGGATAGCGAGAGCAAGCGGCCGACGGTGCAGGTCGGCGATCCGTTCGTCGAGAAGCTGCTGCTGGAAGCCTGCCTCGAACTGATGGCAACCGACGCCATCATCGCCATCCAGGACATGGGCGCGGCCGGCCTCACCTCCTCCTCGTTCGAGATGGCGGCCAAGGGCGGGCTGGGCCTCGTCATGGAACTCGACAAGGTGCCGATGCGCGAGACCGGCATGAATCCCTACGAGCTCATGCTGTCGGAGAGCCAGGAGCGCATGCTGATCGTGCTGAAGCCCGGCCGCGAGGACGAGGCGCGCAAGATCTTCGAGAAGTGGGAACTGGACTTCGCCGTAATCGGCCACCTGACCGATACCGAGCGCATGGTGCTGACCTGGCACGGCGACGTGGTGGGCAACATCCCGATCCCACCGCTGGTCACCGAAGCGCCGATGTACGAGCGGCCGTGGACCCTGACGCCTTTGCCCCCGGAACTGGAGGCGTCGAAGGTTCCTGCGCCGACGGACTGGAAGGCCTCGCTGCTCACCCTGATGAGCTGTCCCGATCTCGCCAGCAAGGCATGGATCTGGCACCAGTACGACCATCTCATCATGGGCAACACCGCGATCCGCCCGCAGGGCGGCGACGCCGCGCTGGTCCGCGTGCCCGGTGCGCCCAAGGCTGCAAGCCACAAGGGGCTCGCCATGACGTCGGACTGCACGCCGCGCTACGTGCAGGCCCATCCGGAGACCGGCGGCCGCCAGGCCGTGGCCGAGGCGTGGCGCAACATCACCGCGGTCGGCGCCCGGCCGCTCGCCGTGACCGACAACATGAACTTCGGCAACCCTCAGAAGCCCGAGATCATGGGCCAGTTCGCCGGCGCCATCATGGGCATGGCGGAAGCCTGCATCGCGCTGGATTTCCCGGTCGTGTCGGGCAACGTCTCGCTCTACAACGAGACCGAGGGTCGGCCGATCCTGCCGACCCCGACCATCGGCGCGGTGGGCGTGATCGACGACATCGCCACCTCGGCGGGCTCGCGCCTCGTCCAGTCGGGTCTCGCCCTGGTGCTGATCGGCGAGACGAAGGGCTGGCTCGGCCAATCGATCTACCTTCGCGAGCTGCACGGCCGGGAGGAAGGCGCGCCGCCGCCGGTCGATCTCGCCGTCGAGCGCCGCAACGGCGACTTCGTGCGCGGCGAGATCGTCGGACGTCGCGTCCATGCCTGCCACGACCTCTCCGACGGCGGCCTGCTCGTGGCGCTTGCCGAAATGTGCCTGTCGGGCGGCACTGGCGCCTGCATCAAGCTGCCGGCGACCGACGTCGCGCCCCACGCCTATCTCTATGGCGAGGACCAGGGCCGCTACCTGATCGCCACCGACGACGGTCCCGCCCTCGTCGAGGCCGCCCGCAAGGCCGGCGTCCCCGCCGTGCTGCTGGGCTATTCCGGGGGGCCCGACATCACGGTCGACAGGCTGCTCACCCTGCCGCTCCAGGAGCTGCGGGACGCCCACGAGAACTGGCTCCCCGGCTACATGAACAGCGCCGCCTGAGGCCAACGAGAAGGATCGTCCCATGCCGATGCACGCCGACGACATCATCCGCCTGATCAAGGAAGGCATCCCCGACGCCGAGGTCGAGATCCAGGACCTCGCCGGCGATGGCGACCACTATGCCGCCACGGTGATTTCCCCCGCCTTCGTGGGCAAATCCAAGATCCAGCAGCACCAGATGGTCTATGGTGCCCTGGGCGGCCGTATGGGGGGCGTTCTCCACGCGCTGAAGCTGACCACCATGGCGCACAGGCCCTGAACGCCCTATATTCGGACAACCCCGCGCCCCCGGTGGCGCTCCACGGAGATCGATCATGAGCGAACCCCAGGTGTTCGAGCGTATCCGCGACGAGATCGGAAAGAACGACGTTCTGCTGTTCATGAAGGGCACGCCCGTATTTCCCCAGTGCGGCTTCTCGGCCGCGGTGGTCGACGTGCTGAGCCAGCTCGGCGTGAAATTCCACGGCATCAACATCCTCGTCGACCCGGAACTGCGGGAAGGCATCAAGAACTTCAGCCAGTGGCCGACGATTCCTCAGCTCTACGTCAAGGGCGAGTTCATCGGCGGCTGCGACATCATCCGCGAGATGTTCGAGACCGGCGAGCTCGAGCAGGTCCTCAAGGAAAAGGGCGTGGCGCTGGCGGAAGCCGCGTAACACCTTCCGCACAGTTCTGATCTTGTCGAAACGGGGGTGCTCAGGCGCCCCCGTTTTCGTTCGAGCGCGCCCCTCCAGCGGTGCGCTCTCCCTTGAGCCACTCGAATATCACAGCCTGATTGAGGCCTTGGAACCGTCCGACATCGAACGGTTATGGTATTGGAGTACCACACACGGATATCGACGATACTGCGAGGTCGGTACCTGCGTTGAGGTCGGAAGGGGGCTGTCATGTCGAACGGGACTTTCACGGACTTTCTGAACGCGCTGCGGGCCTTCGAATCCGGTGTCGACTACGACCGCTATCTCTCGGGGCAGATCACCGAGGGCCAAATCCGCAGCTGGGTGGGCGATGCCAACTGGAACGCCTATCAGGCCGGCCAGCTCTCCTGGCGTGACATGCAGTACACTTCCGTGAATTCGCTGGGCTTCGTCGGCTATCAATTCGGCGAGCCGCTGCTCATCGACCTCGGCTACTATCTGGACAATACGGGCAACCTGTGGACCGGCCGTTTCACCGGCAAGAACGGCGTCGACAGCTTCGCCACGCTCAAGACCGACATCCAGGAAGCCATCATCCTCGACGCCTTCGGTTACAACCTCAACGTCATCGAGAGCGGGCTCGAGGCCAAGGGCACCAGCCTCGACGCGCTGATCGGCAGCCAGCGCACCTATGTGGACACCACCGGGCAGAGCGTCACCGTCACGCTCACCCTTACAGGCATTCTTGCCGCCGCCCATCTGCGGGGGGCCTGGGGCACGCTGGACCTTCTCAACAATGGCAGCGCCTCGGCCGACGAATACGGCACCTCCATCCTCAAGTACATCCAGCAGTTCGGGGCCTACGACACGCCGAGCTATTCGACCCTCGTCGCCGCCCATCTAGCCGGCAAAACACTCTCCCTCGCCGAGGAGCTGTGGCACGACGACTTCAACGATGACGGCACCGTCTCCGACTATGCAGGCTGGGACGGCACCCAGGCGGACGGCGGCTCGACGGGCGGCTCAACCGGCGGAGAGACAGGGGGCGACGGCCAGACCGGGGGCGACGGCACGGCCACCGTGACCACCGTCAGCTGGATGTGGGGCGCCAATACGGTCCTCGCCTTCGACCCCGACCTCGACGTGCTCGATTTCGGCTGGTTCCAGAAGGACAATTTCTCCATCGCCGAGGTGGGCGGCTCGGTCGTCATCACCATCACCGGCAACAACCAGACCTACAGGCTCGATGGCGTGACGCTCGCCGAGCTGAGCATGGACAATATCCGCGCGAAGGACGCGAGCACGGTCCAGGAATGGGTCGCGGCCTTCGACACGGCGGAGCCGGCAATGCCCAGCCTGTCCATTGCCGACGTGTCGCTGAAGGAGGGCAATTCCGGCACCAGGCTCATGACCTTCACCGTGACCCTGTCCGCGGCGGCAGCCGGCCCGGTCACGGTCGCCTATTCCACGGCCGACGGCACCGCCACATCCGGCAGCGACTATGTTGCCGCGAGCGGCAACCTCACCTTCGCGGCGGGGGAAACGTCGAAGACCATCCAGGTCAAGGTCAAGGGCGACAAGGTGGCGGAGGGCAATGAGACCTTCACCGTCCGCCTCGCCAATGCCGCCGGCGCGACCATCGCCGACGGCCCGGCAACCGGCACCGTCACCAACGACGACGCAGCGGCCAAACTGCCCGCGCTCTCGGTCGGCGATGTCGCCATGCGCGAGGGCGATTCGGGCACCGCCGAGCTGATGTTCGTCGTCACGCTCGACAAGGCGGCGACCAGCCCCGTGACGGTGAACTATGCCACCGCCAACGGGACGGCGACCGCGGGATCCGACTATGCCGCGCTCACCGGAACACTGACCTTCGCGGTCGGCGAGACCTCGAAAATGGTGCATGTGGTCGTCAACGGCGACACCGCGGTGGAGGCGACTGAAACCTTCTCGCTCACTCTCTCTGGCGCCAGCGGCGCGACCATCGCCGACGCCACGGCGGTGGGCCAGATCACCGACGACGACACGCAGCAGGATCCGGGCAATGGTACCGGCAAAGTCTGGCTCATCAACTCCGTGAGCGGCGCCGATATCGTCGGCTTAGATCCGGCGGTGGACAGGATCGACCTCGGCAACGCCAACATCCATTCCTTCATCGTCATCGATACGCCCCAGGGCTTCGGCTTCAGGAGCCCCTGGAGCGGCGAGACGGTGATCGTGCAGGGTGTCCGCCTCGCCGATCTCTCGGTGGAGAACTTCCGGTTCATCGACAACGATCACTTGCGCGAGGCGCTGAGCGGCGCGCTCGCCTGGGAGAACGGACCGGTGCTCGCCGCCGACACCGTCTATATGCGCTCTCATGAAGTAGGACAGGTGGACCGGGTCGCCTTCGATCCCGCGACCGACGTGGTGAGCTTCAAATTCTATGGCAGCCGCGAAAACCTCTCGATGACCGACAGCAACGAAGGCGTGGTCATCGCGGATCTCAGCACGGGCCAGAAGCTCATCCTGCTCGGCGTCACCCGGGCCGACCTCTCCGCGGCCAATTTCGAGTTCACCTTCACCCAGGTCCGCGAGGACGACCTGTCCGGCAAGATCGGCCTGGGCCAGGTTTCCAACGCCCAGATCGTCGACTTCAACCTGCCGATTGCCGGCGGAGGCACGGTGGCGGGGGCGTCGGGGGCGACCGACGGCGCGACCGGGAACGAGGGCGGAGCGCTTCCCGCGCTCTCCATCGCCGACCTCTCGGTGGTGGAAGGCAATGGCGGCCATGCCCATTTCATGTTCGTGGTGACGCTCGACAAGGCTGTCGACGGGCCGGTAACGGTGGCCTATTCCACCGCAAACGGCACGGCCAAGGCCGGCAAGGACTACGTCGCCTCCAGCGGCACCGTCACCTTTGCCGCCGGCGAGACTTCCAAGATGGTCCACGTGGACATCAAGGGCGACGTGCTGGCCGAGAGCAACGAGACCTTCAAGGTCAACCTCTCCAGCCCCGCCGGCGCCACGATCGCCGACGGCACCGCCATCGGCACCATCATCGACGACGACGGCGCCCCGGTCCTGCCGGCCCTCTCCATCGCCGATCTCGCGGTCGCCGAGGGCAATGGCGAGCATGCCCACTTCATGTTCACCGTGACGCTCGACAAGGCCGCCGCAGGGCCGGTGACGGTGGCCTATTCCACCGCAGACGGCACGGCGACCGCCGGCTCGGACTATGTGGCCACCAACGGAACCCTCACCTTCACGGCGGGCGAAACCTCGAAGACGGTGCATGTGGATATCAGCGGTGACACCGTGTTCGAGGGGAACGAGACCTTCGCGGTCACGCTCTCCAACGCGAGCGGCGCCTCCCTCGCCGACGCCACCGCCATCGGCACCATCGTCAATGACGATCGTGCGCCGGACCAGGGCCATGTCGGCAACGGGAAGGCCGATACGTTCGCGATCACCTGGGCCTGGGGCAGCAACACGGCGATCGATTTCGACACCGCCCTCGACACCCTCGACTTCGGCTGGATGGCCAAGGACCATTTCTCCATCGCCGAAGCGAACGGCTCGACCGTCATCACCATCGAGGGCAACAACCAGACCTACAAACTGACCGACGTCTCGCTCGCGGAACTCTCCCTGATGAACATCGCGGCCAAGGATGCCAGCGCCGTCTCGGAGTGGACCGCAGCCTTGAGCACCGCACATGCGGCGCACGATTACGACCTCATGATCTGAGGCTGAAGGAACGTGCCGCCGGGCGCTGGACGCCCCTACCCGAACGCGTAAGCGGCCATCGAGAGATTGCCCAGGGTGAAGCTGCGATGCAGTGCCCGCCCGCGGGCGCCCTCGCCAGCGGCACCGTAGGCGACGTGCAGCGGCAGGAGGTGCTCGTCGGTCGGGTGGGCTTCCCGGGCATAGGGCGCGCGCGCGCGATAGTCGGCAAGCGACGCCTCGTCGCCCTTCTCCAGCGTATCGGCCAGCCAGTCGTCGAAGGCCTGCGCCCAGGGCTCGGGCTCCGACGGGTCCCCGCTGCGGATCAGCGCGCGCAGATTGTGGATGGCGCTGCCGCTGCCCATCACCAGGACACCCTCTTCACGCAGCGCGACGAGCTTGCGTCCGAGCGCGATGTGATGCGCCGGACCGAGGGCCGGTTGCACCGAAAGCTGGAAGATCGGGATGTCGGCCTCGGGCCACCCCAGCATCGCCGGCACCCAGGCGCCATGATCGAGGCCTCGGTGATGGTCGTGCGCGGCGCCCGTGAGCTTGGCCACCTTCTCGGCAAGAGCCGGCGCGCCGGGCGCGTCATAGCGCAGCTTGTAGAGCGCGTCGGGGAAGCCGTAGAAGTCGTGGATCGTGTCCGGCCGGCGGACTATCGATACAGCCGGCACGTCTGTGTCCCAGTGCGCCGACACCGCGACGATGCCGGCCGGGCGCGGAAGCTGCCGGCCGAGCCCGGCCAGGAAGCTCCGCGCGGGCGCGTCGCCGAGAATCAGCGTCGGCGCTCCGTGGGACACGAAGATGGTCGGCATCGACATTGCTTTATTCCTCGTCCGGCTCGTGGCAGCTTGTCTGAAGTTGGGTGTTGGAAAAGGGAAGTATTAAATCATGCACGTTATGCGGAGATTGCGACAGGCTGCGGCCTGTCTGGCCCTGTCGACGGCAGTGGCGGCGGTTGCTGCCCCGGCGTCGGCGCAGACCCTGAAGATGGTCGCCCATTCCGATCTGAAGGTCCTGGACCCGATCTGGACGACCGCCTTCATCACCCGAAACCACGGCTACATGATCTACGACACCCTGTTCGCCCAGGATGCCGATTCTCGCATCCAGCCGCAGATGGTCGACAAGTACGAGGCCTCGGCCGACAAGCTGAGCTGGACCTTCACGTTGCGCGACGGCCTCGAATGGCATGACGGCCAGCCCGTCACCGCCGAGGACTGCGTCGCCTCGATCAAGCGCTGGGGCGCACGCGACTCGCTGGGTCAGCAGATGATGGCCTCGGTCGGCACGATGAAGGCAATCGACGCCAAGACCTTCCAGATCGTCTTCAAGGAGCCGTTCGGCCTCGTCCTCGACGCGCTGGGCAAGCCGTCTTCCACCGTGCCCTTCATGATGCCCAAGCGCGTCGCCGAGACCGACCCGTTCAAGCAGATCGACGACTACACCGGCTCCGGCCCGTTCATCTTCAAGAAGGACGAGTGGAAGCCCGGCGAGAAGGTCGTCTACGTCAAGAACACCAAGTACAAGCCGCGCGCCGAGCCGGCCTCGGGCCTCGCCGGCGGCAAGGTGGTCAAGGTCGATCGCGTCGAGATCATCGAGATGCCCGATCCGCAGCAGCAGGTGAACGCCATCGCCGCGGGCGAGATCGACGTCATCGAGCAGCCGCCGCACGACCTGATCCCGCTCCTCAGGAAGGAAAAGGGTGTCACGCTCTACAACTGGAACCCGCTCGGTCACCAGTTCATCTTCCGCATGAACTGGCTCCAGCCGCCGTTCAACAATGCGAAGATCCGCGAAGCCGCTCTGCTCAGCATCCGCCAGGAGGACTATCTCAAGGCGACCGTCGGCGAGCCGGAGTTCTACAAGGTCTGCACGGCCGCGTTCATCTGCGGCACGCCCAACGCCGTCAATGCGCCGGGCGACCTGTTCGTGAAGCCGAACTTCGAGAAGTCGAAGGCGCTGCTGAAGGAAGCGGGCTACGACGGCACGCCGATCGTGCTGCTGCAGTCGACCACCCTGCCGGTTCTCACCAACATGGCCCCTGTGACAAAGGCGCTGCTCGAACAGGGTGGCTTCAAGGTCGACATGCAGTCGATGGACTGGCAAACCGTCGTCACGCGTCGAACCAACAAGGGTCCCGTGAGTCAGGGCGGCTGGAATCTCTTCCACACATTCTCGGTGGCGGCGGACATCCTGAACCCGATTTCGACCTCCTACATGGTCGCGAACGGCGACAAGGCGTGGTTCGGCTGGCCGAACGATCCGGAGATGGAAAAGCTGCGCGACGCCTACGCCAAGGAAACCGATCCGGTGAAGAACAAGGAGCTCGCGGCCGCCGTTCAGGCCCGGGCCTTGCAAACGGCGCAGTATGGCTGGGTCGGCCAATGGTACGGACCCGGCGCCATGCGCTCCAATATCTCGGGCTGGCTGAAGGCGCCGGTGCCGGTGATGTGGAACATCGAGAAGAAGTGACAGCGGGGCCGCCATCCGGCGGTCGCGTTGTCATCCTGGGCAGAGTGAAGGATCTCTCGCTCTGCCCGGGTGACACGTAGAGGGAAAATGCTCGACTTTATCGCCCGTCGTCTCATAGCCATCGTCCCCGTATTGGGGGTGGTGGCTGTCTTCGTCTTCCTCATGCTGCGACTGACGCCGGGCGATCCCGCCGCGGTCATCGCCGGCGACAACGCCACTTCGGACCAGATTGCGGACATCCGCACCAAGCTCGGCCTCGACGAGCCGATCTGGACGCAGTTCGCCATCTGGATCGGCAATGTCCTGCAGGGCAATTTCGGCGAGAGCTTCTTCTTCAAGAAGACGGTCGCCGAGCTGATCGCCCAGCGCGTCGAGCCGACGCTTGCGCTGGCGATCTGCACCCTGGTCTTCGCCGTCAGCATTTCGGTGCCGATCGGCGTCATGGCCGCCTACCGCCAGGGCTCCCTGATCGACAAGGCGGTGATGGGCTTCTCGGTGCTGGGCTTCTCGGTGCCGGGTTTCGTGATCGGCTACTGCCTGATCTACGTCTTCGCCATCGAGCTGGGCTGGCTGCCGGTGCAGGGCTATGTCCGCATCGGCGTCAACTTCTGGCAGTTCGCCGAACGCATGGTCCTGCCGTCGCTCACGCTGTCGGTCGGCTTCGTGGCGCTGATCTCGCGCATCACGCGCGCCTCGGTGCTCGAGGTGCTGAACGAGGATTACATCCGCACCGCCCGCGCCAAGGGCCTGTCCAACCGCGTGGTGCTGATGCGCCATGCGCTGCGTAACGCTGCCGTGCCGATCCTCACCGTCATCGGCCTCGGCATCGCCATCCTGATCGGCGGCGCGGTGGTCACGGAAAGCGTCTTCGGTCTGCCCGGTCTCGGCCGACTCACGGTCGAAGCGGTGCTGAGCCGCGACTTCCCGACCATCCAGACCGTCATTCTTCTCTTCTCCGTCGTCTATGTCGTGATCAACCTGCTCATCGACATCAGCTACACCCTGTTCGACCCGAGGATCCGGTATTGAGCTCGATCACCGAAGAAGTCGTCGACTCCGCCTCCATTGCGGCGGCGTCGACCAAGCGCAAGAGCCTCTGGCTCGTTGCTATCCGCAACCCGAACGTGATCTTCGGCGGCGTCATCCTGCTCACGATGCTGGTGATCGCCATCCTGGCGCCGTTCCTCGGCACCGTGGACCCGACCCGCATCGACCCGGCGTCGCGCAACAAGAAACCGGGTACCGAGATCACTTACCGTCTCGACGACGGGACGACGGTCAAGCGGGTCGCCATCATGGGCACCGACAGCCTGGGCCGCGACGTCTACAGCCGCGTCCTCTACGGCGCGCGCGTCTCGCTGGCCGTCGGCGTCGCCGTGTCGATCATCTCGGTCGCCATCGGCATGGTCATCGGCCTGGTGTCCGGCTACGTCCGATGGGCCGACGGGATCATCATGCGCATCATGGATGGGTTGATGGCGATTCCGGGCATATTGCTCGCGATCGCTCTCGTCTCGATCTGGCGCGCCGGCCTGATAACCGTGGTCTTCGCCATCGTCGTGCCCGACGTCCCAAGAGTCGTGCGTCTGGTGCGTTCGATCGTGCTGACGGTGCGCGAGGAGCCCTACGTCGAAGGCGCGATCTCGGTCGGCACGCCGACCTGGATCCTGATGTTCCGCCACATCCTGCCCAACACGGTGGCGCCGCTGATCGTGCAGGGCACCTTCCTCGCCGCCGCCGCGATCCTCACGGAAGCCGCGCTGTCCTTCCTGGGCATCGGCATCCCGCCGGAAATCCCGAGCTGGGGCAACATCATGGCCGAGGGCCGCACGCTGTTCCGCGTGTTCCCGCACAACATCCTGTATCCCGGCATCTTCCTTGCCTTGACGGTGCTGGCCATCAACATCATGGGCGACGGTCTGCGCGACACGCTCGACCCGAAAATGAGCAAGAAGGTGTGACCGACAGGTCACACCCTGAGCGAAGCGCAGCGAAGTCGAAGGGTCTTGTTCCCATGCCCGAAGCCTTTGCCGTTGAAACGAGATCCCTCCACTCGGCGCTTCGCGCCTCGGTCGGGATGACGGAGTTGAAGTCGTAATGTCTACCGAAGTAAAACGGCCCGTCCTCGAAGTCCGCAACCTGAGCGTCTCGCTGCCCAAGGGCGGCGACCGCGTCCATGCCGTCGAGAAGGTGAACTTCACCGTCAACCCCGGCGAGATCGTCTGCCTCGTGGGCGAGTCGGGATCCGGCAAGTCGGTCATCGCCTTCACGGTGATGGGCCTGCTGGCCAAGGCGCTGAAGCCGACCTCGGGCGAGATTCTGCTCGAGGGCGAGAACATCCTGACCGCCGGCGAGGAGAGGCTGCGCGAACTGCGCTGCACCCGGATGTCGATGATCTTCCAGGAGCCGATGACGGCGCTCAATCCCGTCATGACCTGCGGCGACCAGATCGACGAGGTGCTGAGCACGCACACCCAGCTCGATGCCGCGGCGCGCAAGGCCAAGATCATCGCCATCCTGGGCCGCGTGAAGCTGCCCGAGCCGGAACGCATCTATGGTTCGTTCCCGCACCAGCTCTCCGGCGGCCAGCGCCAGCGCATCATGATCGCCATGGCACTGGTCCTCGATCCCGTCCTGCTGATCGCCGACGAACCGACCACCGCCCTCGACGTTACCACCCAGGCCGAAATCCTGAAGCTCATAGCCGAGCTGCAGGAGGGCCAGGGCACCGGCGTGCTGTTCATCACCCACGATTTCGGCGTCGTGGCCGAGATCGCCCATCGCGTGGCCGTTCTGCGCTGGGGCCAGCTGGTGGAGATGGGGCCGACCGAGCAGATCCTGTCGCGGCCCGTGCAGGGCTACACCAAGATGCTGATCTCCTCGGTGCCATCGATCACGCCCGTCCATCGCGGCGTGCGGCGCGACGGCATCACCATCCTGCGCACCGAAAAGCTCGGCAAGATCTATACGGGCAACGCCTTCTTCCAGAAGGCGCGTGTCGTGAAAGCCGCCGTGGACGTCGACCTCGACATCCGCAGGGGCGAGACCTTGGGCATCGTGGGCGAATCCGGTTCGGGCAAGTCGACCGTGGCGCGCTGCATCGCCCGGCTGATCGACCCGACCGAGGGCAAGATCTATATCGGCGATACCGAAATCGCGACCATGTCGGCGCGCAAGCTGCGCCCGCATCGCCGCCGCGTGCAGATCGTCTTCCAGGATCCCTACCGCTCGATGAACCCGCGCATCACCGTGGGCGAGTTCATCATCGAGGGGCCGATGAACTTCGGCCTCGGGCGCCAGGAGGCGATGGCCCGCGCGCGCAAGCTGATGGAGACGGTGCGGCTCGATCCCAACTCGCTCGACCGCTATCCCCACCAGTTCTCCGGTGGCCAGCGCCAGCGCATCTGCATCGCCCGCGCGCTCGCCATGGAGCCCGAGCTGCTGATCGCCGACGAGGCCGTGTCGGCGCTCGACGTGTCGGTGCAGAAGCAGGTGCTGGAACTGCTGGACGAGATCCGCGTCCGTCTGAACCTCGCCGTGCTCTTCATCACCCACGATCTGCGCGTCGCTGCGCAGATCTGCGACTACGTCGCCGTTATGAGCAAGGGACACGTCGTCGAATACGGCTCGGCCGAGCAGGTCTTCGGCTCGCCCAAGGCCGACTACACCAAGGCCCTGTTCGCCGCCGCTCCCGGTCGCCACTGGGAATTCGGGAAGTTCGCCGCCTGATTTCACTCCAGGTCCTCGCCTCCTGACGGGGGCGAGGAGCTTGAAGCGATCTACTTCTTCGCCAGCAGTCCGGCGAGGCCGGTATAGGTTTCGGGCCGCAGCGTCCGCAGCTGCGCCTTCAGCTCGGGCGCAACCTCGAGCCCATCGATGAAAGTGGCGAAATCGGCCAGCGTCACCTGCCGGCCGCGCGTCAGCGCCTTCAGCTTCTCGTAGGGCATCTCGACCCCGGCGACGCGCAGCACGGTCTGGATCGCCTCGGCCAGCACCTCGGGATGCGCCTGCAGCGCCTCCGTGAGCGCCGCCTCGTTCACGCTCACCTTGCCGAAGCCGCGCAGCAGCGCGCCGTAGCCGATCAGCGCATGGGCGAAGGCGGTGCCGAAGGTACGGGCGACCGTCGAGTCCGAAAGGTCGCGTTGCAGGCGCGAGATCGGCAGCTTGCGCGAGAGATGTTCGAACAGCGCGTTGGCGACGCCGAAATTCCCCTCGGCATTCTCGAAGTCGATCGGGTTCACCTTGTGCGGCATCGCCGACGAGCCGATCTCGCCCTCCTTCGGCTTCTGCGTCACCCAACCGTCGGAGATGTAGCGCCACATGTCCTGCGACAGGTCGATCAGGATGGTGTTGATGCGGCGGAGCGTATCGAACATCTCCGCGAACGTGTCGTGCGGCTCGATCTGGGTCGTCACCTCGTTGAGCACGAGGCGCACCGGATGCGGGCCGGCCGCGCCCGGCAGGTTCAGCCGCTCGACGAAGGCGTGCGCGAACGCCAGCCAGTCGACCTGCGGCAGCGCCACCGTCTGGGCGTTGTAGTTGGCCGTCGGCCCGCCCCACTTCACCAGGATGGGGTTGCGAGCGAGCGTCGCGACCTGGCGGGCGAGCCGTGTCGCGAAGACGTTCATCTCCTTGCCGAAGGTCGTGGGCGTGGCGCTCTGGCCGTGCGTGCGCGCCAGCATGGCGGTGTCGGCGTGCCGGCGGGCAAGCCCCTCGATCTCCGTCGCGACCTTCGCGAGCGACGGCAGCATGACGGCCTCCACCGCACCGCGCAGGCAGAGGGCGTGCGCCGTGCTGTTCACGTCCTCCGAGGTCAGCGCGAAATGCACCCACTCCAGCACGTCGGTGAGGCTCGAATCCTTAAGCTTCAGCTTGATGAAGTATTCGACCGCCTTCACGTCGTGGTTGGTCGCGGGGATGCCGGCATGGCCCTCGCGCTCGAACTTGCGGATGATCCGCGCATCCTCCACCGAGATGTCCGGCAGGGCCGCCAGCAGCGCCTTCTCGGCCGCCGTGAGCGGGCGAATGCCGACGCCCGGTGTCTCCGAAAGGGCGGCGAGATATTCGCACTCCACGAGGACGCGCCTCTTCATGAGGGCGTATTCGCTGAAATGGCCGGCCAGCGCCTCGGAGGTCGAGCGATAGCGGCCGTCGACGGAGCTGACGGCGGTAAGGGTATCGAGCTGCATGCCGGTCACATAGCACAGGCCGCGGGCCGCAGCTTGCCGTCCACGGGATAGCAGGTTCAGACTGGCCTCATGGCTTCCGGCTTCCTCGAAGACGCTTCGTTCAACCAGTCGCCCGCCTTCGGCGACGTCGACCTGTTCTCGGCCGACCGGCCGCTCGCCGAGGCGGCAGCACGGGCGGGGCTCGACCTCGCCGCGCTGTCGGCCTGCGGCCGGGGCTATGGCGCGGCCGACACGCTCGACCTCGGCCGGCTGGCCAACGAGAACCCGCCCCGGCTGCGCACCATGGACGGCAAGGGCAACCGCCTCGACCTGGTGGAATTCCATCCCGCCTATCACGCGCTGATGAAGAAGAGCATCGGCCACGGCATCCACGCCTCGGCGCATGACGGCAGCGACCGGCCGGCGCCGATGTCGGCGCGCGCCGTCCGGCTCTATCTCGCGACCCAGGCCGAGAGCGGGCACATGTGCCCGATCACCATGACGCATGCCTGCATCGGCGCGCTGCGCTCCGAGCCGGCACTGCTGGCGAAGTGGCTGCCCAAGATCCAGACCCGGACCTACGATCCGCGCCCGCTGCCGTGGTGGGAGAAGAACGGCGTCACCCTGGGCATGGGCATGACCGAGCGCCAGGGCGGCACCGACGTGCGCGCCAACATCACGAGCGCCACCCAGCACGGCGACCATGCCGAGATCAGCGGCCACAAATGGTTCATGTCGGCGCCGATGTGCGACGCCTTCCTCGTGCTGGCCCAGGCTGAAACCGGCCTCACCTGTTACCTGATGCCGCGTTACCGGCCCGACGGCTCGCAGAACGCGATCCGCTTCCAGCGGCTGAAGGACAAGCTCGGCAACAAGTCGAATGCCTCCTCCGAGGTCGAGTTCCACGGCGCCTGGGCCGAGCGGGTCGGGGCCGAGGGCGCGGGCGTGCGCACCATCATCGAGATGGTGAACCTGACGCGCCTCGATTGCGCCATCGCCTCGGCCGGCCAGTCGCGCATTGCGCTCAGCCAGGCGATCCACCACATCCGCAACCGCTCGGTGTTCCAGCGAAGGCTGGCCGACCAGCCGGCCATGCGCGCTGTTGCCTCCGACATGGCGCTGGAGCTCGAGGCGCAGGTCGCGCTGGTGTTCCGCCTGATCCGCGCCGCTGAGCATGCCGCCGACGATCCGCGCGAGGCGGCCTACGCAAGGCTGCTCACGCCCGCCGTGAAGTTCCTGGTCTGCAAGAGCACGCCGCAGCTCGTCTACGAATCGCTCGAGTGCCTGGGCGGCAACGGCTACACCGAGGACCTGCCGATGGCGCGCTACTTCCGCGAATCGCCGCTCAACGCCATCTGGGAGGGCTCGGGCAACGTGATGGCCCTCGACGTGCTGCGCGCCGCCGGTCGTCACCCCGAGGCCGCGACCGACACGCTCTCGCGCCTCGTGCGCACCGCCGACCAGGCCTTCAAGGCCGGCCCGCTGGCGCAGGCGCTGGAGCAGACGTTGAAGTCCGGCGCCGCCGAGCGCCGCGCGCGCTTCGTCTGCGAGAGCCTGGCCAAGATCGCCGCCGTAGCGGCCCTGGTCGAAGCCGGTTCGCCGTTCGCCGCGCTCTACGCCGAAACGCGGCTGGGCGGCTCGCCCTTCGCACAGTTCGGCAGCGCCGATCTCGGCGGCAGCGAAACGGTGCTGATGGACCGCGCGCTGGCGGCGTGACCTCCCCCACGCTTGGCCGTGCTCGGGCAGGCCGGTAGACTTGCCCTCCTGTCGTTTCACCCCCTCAAAGAGTATCCGGATTTCCAGATGAAAAAGATCTTCACGGCGTGCCTCGGCACGGAGACCAATACCTTTGCCTCGATCCCGACGGGGCTCGGCCTGTTCGAGGAGACCTGCCTGTTCCGCAAGGGCAGCTACGGCGACAAGGTGCCGATGTTCGGCGCGCCGCTCGACGTCTGGCGCAAGCGCTCCGAGGCCAAGGGCTGGCAGGTGGTCGAGAGCCTCTGCGCCTTCGCGCAGCCGGCCGGCAAGACGGTGAAGAAGGTCTACGAGGCGTTCCGCGACGAGATCATCGCGGACCTGAAGGCGGCGATGCCGGTCGACGCCGTGTTCCTCTCGATGCACGGCGCCATGGTGGCCGAGGGCTATGACGACTGCGAAAGCGACCTGCTTGCCCATGTGCGCAAGGTCGTCGGGCCGGACGTGCCGGTCGGCGTCGAGCTCGACCTCCACTGCAACATCGGCGAAGGCACGATGCGCGACGCCACGGCGCTGGTCCTGTTCAAGGAATACCCGCATGTCGACGTGTCGGATCGCGCCGACGACCTGTTCAACGTCATGGAAGGCGCGATCGAGGGCCGCACCAGGCCGGTGATGGCCACCTGGGACTGCCGCATGATCGGCGTGTTCCACACCACGCGCCAGCCGATGCGCGGCTTCGTCGACAAGCTGATGTCGATGGAAGGCAAGGACGGCGTGCTCTCGCTCTCGGTCGCCCACGGCTTCCCGTGGTCGGACATCAAGGAGATGAGCAGCCGGATCATCGCCGTCACCGACGGCGACAAGGCCAAGGCGGAAAAGATCGCCAGGGAGCTGGGCCAGGAGTTCTTCGCCATGCGCGAGGCCACCCAGCCGCCCTACGTGACACTGGAGGCCGCCATGGCACGGGTCAGCTCGCACAACCTGCCCAAGCCCATGGTGCTGGCCGATGTGTCGGACAATGCCGGCGGCGGCGCGGCCTCGGATTCGACCTTCGTGCTGAAGGCGCTGCTCGACGGCAAGGTGAAGGACGCGGCGATCGCCATGTTCTGGGATCCCGGCGCGGTGAAGCTCGCCTTCGAGGTGGGCGAAGGCGCCGAGCTGGACATCCGCCTCGGCGGCAAGCTCGGGCCGCAGTCCGGCACGCCGGTCGATGCGCGCGCGCGGGTACTGAAGCTCGAGAAGAACGTGTTCATCCAGTTCGGCGGCACCCGCAAGGGTACCAGCCCGATCGGCGACGCGGCGGCCCTGCAGATCGAGGGCGTGACGGTGATCGTCAACTCCACGCGCTCGCAGTGCCACAGCCTCGACTGCTTCACCAAGCTCGGTGTCGATCCCTCGACCAAGAAGGTCGTGGTCGTGAAGTCGATGCAGCACTTCCACGCCGCCTATGCGCCGATCGCCAGCGAAGTGGTCTATGTCGCCGCCCCCGGCGCGCTGGTGCCGGACTGGTCGCTGCTGCCCTATACCAAGGCCGACAAGACGCAGTGGCCGTTCGTCGCCAATCCGCACGCCTGACGCAGCCGGGGCTCAGGGGCAGGCCGGTCGGGAACGGCGGAAAACCCATATTTCAGGGCGTTTACAGCGCTCCGACTCATTGGTATGTTCCGCCCCGTCGCGGCCGGGGATGGCCATTTTGTCGTTTTAGATCAACGACTTAACGGTATCCCGCCCCGGCGCGAGGGCAGCGATCCATGAAGATTCTCACCGGCAACAGCAATAAACCGCTGGCCGAAGCCATTTCCGCCAAACTAGCCTTGCCGCTGGTCAAGGCGAACATACGCCGTTTCTCCGATAATGAGATCTTCGTCGAGATCCTTGAGAACGTCCGCGGCGAGGACGTTTTCGTCATCCAGTCGACGAGCTTCCCGGCCAACGACCATCTGATGGAACTGCTGATCACCATCGATGCGCTGCGCCGCAGCTCCGCCCGCCGCATCACCGCGGTGATCCCCTATTACGGCTATGCCCGCCAGGACCGCAGGGTTGGCTCGCGTACGCCGATCTCGGCCAAGCTGGTCGCCAACCTGATCACCCATGCCGGCGCCCATCGCGTTCTGACGCTCGACCTGCATGCCGGCCAGATCCAGGGCTTCTTCGACATCCCGCTCGACAATCTCTATGCCGGCCCGGTCTTCTCCAAGGACATCAAGGAGACGCTGAGCAACCGCAACCTCACCGTCGTGTCGCCCGACACCGGCGGCGTGGCCCGTGCCCGCGCCATCGCCAAGCGCATCGATGCCGACCTCGCCATCATCGACAAGCGCCGCGAGGCCGCCGGTATCAGCGAAGTCATGAACGTGATCGGCGACGTGAAGAGCCGCGACTGCATCCTGATCGACGACATCGTCGATTCGGGCGGCACGCTCTGCAATGCCGCAGTCGCATTGATGGAGCAGGGCGCCACGTCGGTCTCGGCCTACATCACCCATGGCGTGCTGTCGGGCGGTGCGGTCGCTCGCATCGCGGCCTCGCCGATCGAGAAGATGGTGATCACGGATTCGATCATGCCCACCGAGGCGGTGCGCGTGTCGCCCAACATCAAGCCGCTCAGCATCGCGACGCTGATGGCCGAGGCAATGCGGCGCATCACCGACGAGGCATCCGTTTCGAGCCTGTTCGACTAGAAATTTCAAGAGATCCGGCGATGGGCACCCCTGGAGGCCACGCCGCGATGAGAGAGCAACCCAAGGAGAGTTAAAATGGCAGAGACGACCAAAGTCGTCGCGAAGATGCGGGACCGGGCCGGCAAAGGGGGCGCCCGTTCCAGCCGTCGCGAAGGACTGATTCCCGCCGTGATCTACGGCGACAAGCAGCCTCCCGTCATGATCGCCGTCGAGCCGAAGACGATCGAGCGCGAGATTCACAAGGCGGGCTACTTCAATCACCGCATGAAGATCGCCGTCGATGGCACGGACTACGATGTCCTGCCGCGCGACGTGCAGGTCGATCCGGTGACGGACAAGCCCCTGCATCTCGACTTCCTGCGCATCGGGCCCGACTCGATCATCACCGTGCAGGTGCCCGTGCGCTTCCGCAACGAACTGGCCTCGCCGGGCATCAAGCGTGGCGGCGTGCTCAACGTCGTGCTGCACGAAATCACGATCCGCACCCGGGCCGATTCGATTCCGGAACTCTTCGAGGTCGACCTGACCGGTCTCGAGATCGGCCACTCGATCCACATGTCGACGCTCAACATTCCCGAGAGCGCGCGCGTGGTGACCCGTGACAAGAACGCCACCGTGGCCTCGATCGCCGCGCCGACCGTGGCGCGCGAAGCGGCCGCGACGGAAGGGGCTGCGGCCGACGGCGCTGCGCCGGCGGCAGGTGCGGCTCCGGCGGCGGGTGCTGCTGCGGCCGCGGGCGGCAAGGCCCCCGCGGCGGGCGGCAAGGCCCCCGCGCCGGCGAAGAAGTAACGAGCGGGCGAAGGCTCCGCTCCGTCGATGCTTCTGCTGGTCGGGCTCGGCAATCCCGGGCCGCGCTACGCGGGGCACCGGCACAACGTTGGATTCATGGCGGTGGACGAGATCGTCCGCCGCCGTGTCTTCTCCCCGTGGCGTGCGCGTTTCAACGGCGAGGTGGCCGAGGGCCATCTCGGCGGCGAGCGCGTCATCGTCCTGAAACCCATGACGTTCATGAACGAATCGAGCAAGGCCGTGGGCGAGGCGGTGCGCTTCCTCAAGGTTCCGCTCGACCGGCTGGTCGTCTTCCACGACGAACTCGACATCGCGCCCGGACGGGTGCGGATGAAGAAGGGCGGCGGGGCCGGCGGACACAACGGCCTGCGCGACATCGACGCCCATGTCGGCAAGGACTATCGCCGCGTCCGCATCGGCATTGGCCATCCCGGCCACAAGGACCTGGTGCTGCACTGGGTGCTGCGCGACTTCGAGCGCGACGAGCGCGATCCGAAGGACGGCTGGGTCCCGAAGGTGCTGAGCGCGCTGGCTGAGGAAGCCGCGCTGCTGATCGAAGGCGGCGCCAAGGCCGACGAGAAATACATGAGCCGGGTGGCGCATCTCGCGCCACCTCCCGACCTTCCGGCCCGCCTCGACATCAAGGGCCTGGGCAGCAAAGAGTAGATCATGGGTTTCAATTGCGGAATCGTCGGCCTGCCCAATGTCGGCAAGTCGACCCTGTTCAACGCGCTGACCGCCACCCAGGCGGCGCAGGCGGCCAACTATCCGTTCTGCACCATCGAGCCCAATGTCGGCCGCGTCGCCGTGCCCGATCCGCGGCTCGACAAGCTCGCCGCCATCGCGGGTTCGGCCAAGATCATCAACACCCAGCTCGAATTCGTCGACATCGCCGGCCTGGTGAAGGGCGCCTCGCGCGGCGAGGGCCTGGGCAACCAGTTCCTCGGCAACATCCGCGAGGTCGATGCGATCGTCCACGTGCTGCGCTGCTTCGAGGATGGCGACGTCACGCATGTGAGCGGCAAAGTCGATCCGGTGAGCGACGCCGAGGTCGTCGAGACCGAGTTGATGCTGGCCGACATGGACAGTCTGGAAAAGCGCCTGCCCAACCTGGAGAAAAAGGCCAAGGGGGGCGACAAGGAGTCCGCGGCCGAAGTGCCCGTCGTGAAGAAGGCGCTCGAGGCGCTGCGCGACGGCAAGCCGGCCCGTGAAGCCAAGCTCACCGACGACGAGCGCGCGGTGATTGACCGGCTCCAGCTCATCACCGCCAAGCCGATGATGTATGTGCTGAACGTCGAGGAAAGCTCGGCCGCGACCGGCAACGTGCACAGCGCCAAGGCCGAGGCCTTCGCGAAATCACGCGGCATGCCGTCGGTCGTGATCTCGGCCGCCATCGAGGCCGAGGTGGCGCAGCTCCCGGCCGAGGACCAGAGCGACTATCTGTCGTCGCTCGGCCTGGAGGAAACCGGCCTCGCGCGCGTCGTGCGTGCGGGCTACGCCCTGCTCGACCTGGTGACCTTCTTTACGGTCGGCCCGAAGGAGGCCCGCGCCTGGACGGTGCGCCGCGAGGCCACGGCGCCGCAGGCCGCCGGCGTCATCCATACCGATTTCGAGAAGGGCTTCATCCGCGCCGAAACCATCGCCTACGACGACTATGTCACGCTGAACGGCGAGGCCGGCGCCCGCGATGCCGGCAAGCTCCGGCTCGAGGGCAAGGAATACGCCGTCAAGGACGGCGATGTGTTTCACTTCAGGTTCAATGTTTAACGCGTCATCGCGTTAAACATTGGCGAGCGCAGATTAGATAAGAAAGCGAAAGGTCCCCCTGAATTCACAAACGAAGTGCAACACCAGCTTAGGGTGTTGCAATGGGCGAACAATACGACCAGCTCAGTCTTGAAGAGCGCGGCAAGGTTGCCGAGCTACACCAGGCCGGCCATTCGATCCGCCAAGTC
>NZ_JAUSBN010000008.1 GCF_030651995.1 Reyranella sp. | reverse complement strand
CGCGCTGTGGGACATCATGGGCCGCGCCGTGAACAAGCCGGTGCACAAGCTGATCGGCGGCGCCTATCGCACCGAGGTGATTCCCTACGCGACCGGTCTCTACTTCATCGACATGAATCGCCTGATCGACGAGGCGGTGGAGGAGGCGCTGGAGTTCAAGCACGCCGGCTTCCAGGCGATCAAGATGAAGATCGGGCTGGGCGACCTGAAGCTCGATGCGAAGCGGGTCACCGCGGTGCGCGAGGCGATCGGTCCGGATGTGAAGCTGGCGGTCGACGCCAACCACTGTTTCTCGGTGCCCAACGCCATCAAGCTCGGCCGCATGCTGGAGGAACAGGACATATTGTGGTTCGAGGAGCCGATCAGCCCCGAGGATCATGACGGCTATGTCGAGGTGACGCGTGCGCTCGACATGGCGGTGGCCGGCGGCGAGAACGATTTCACGCGCTGGGGCTTCCGCGACGTCATCGCGCGCAAGGCGATGGACATCGTGCAGCCCGATCTCTGCGCGGCCGGCGGCTTCTCGGAATGCCGCAAGATCGCGACGCTGGCCTCAGCCTTCGGCGTCGAGTGCGTGCCGCACGCCTGGGGCTCGGCCATCGGCCTCGCTGCCACGGTTCAGTTTCTGGCGGCGCTGCCAGACCAGCCGCCGGCCTTCCGCCCAATGCCGCCGATGCTCGAATTCGAGCAGACGCCCAACCCGCTGCGCGATCACCTGGCGCAGGAGCCGATCGAGCAGAAGAAGGGTATCGTGAAGGTTCCGACGGGACCCGGCCTCGGTATCGAGATCGATCGCGAGGTTCTGAAGAAATACAAGGTGGCGTGATCTCTGTCGTCCTGAGCGCAGCGAAGGACCTTGCGCCAGCCGCACAGGACTTGCCTGATCGTTCGGTGAGATCCTTCGCTGCGCTCAGGATGACAATGGAGCCGATATGAAAATCGTCGACGTAAAGGCCTATCCGACCAGCTATCGCGTGCCCAAGGAACTGCAGGTGTCGCTGGGCATCGGCACCATGACCAAGCGCGACTGCGTGATGGTCAAGGTGACGACCGAGGACGGGATCGTGGGCTGGGGCGAAAGCCACCATGCGCGCTCGCCCGGCAGCATCGGGCACCTGATCAACACGACCTTGAAGGGCTTCGTGGTCGGCATGGACGCCACCGACACGGTCGGCATCTGGGCCAGGATCTACAAGTTCCAGCTCGGCAGCCACGGCATGGGCGCCGCCACCGCCATGGCGATGAGCGGCCTCGACCAGGCGTTGTGGGACATCAAGGGCAAGGCCGTGGGCTGGCCGCTCTACAAGCTGCTGGGCGGCTCCAACAAGCCGGTGCCGGCCTATGCCGGCGGCATCTCGCTCGGTTACCAGGCGCCGGAATCGCTGGCCGACGAAGCCGGACCCATGGTCGAAGCGGGCTACAAGGCGTTGAAGCTGCGGGTCGGCGACAGCGTGAAGAACGACATCGCCCGCATGACCGCGGTGCGCAAGCGCTTCGGCGACGACATGGTGCTGCTGACCGACGCCAACACCGGCTACACGGTCGAGGATGTGCGCCGCGTGATGCCGGCGATGGACGAGCTGGGCATCGCCTGGCTGGAAGAGCCGTTCCCCGCGCACGACCATCGCTCCTATGCGATGGCCAAGGGCTGGGGCGTGACGCCGCTGGCGGCCGGCGAGAACCACTACACGCGCTTCGAGTTCCACCGGATCATCGAGGACGGCAACATCACCATCCTGCAGCCGGATCTTTCCAAGAGCGGCGGCATCACCGAGGTGCAGCGCATCGCGGCCGCCGCCTCGATGTGGAAGCTGCCGATCCATCCGCACAGTTCGATGACCGGCCTCAATCACGCCGTGTCGATCCACTTCCTGGCGTCGATCGACAATGGCGGCTACTTCGAGGCCGACCTCTCGGTGGCCAACAAGTTCCGCGACGAACTGGGCAGCGCGCCCTGGGAGATCGGCAAGGACGGAAACGTCCGCCCGCTCGACAAGCCCGGCATCGGCGTCGAGATCGACGAAGAGTTCCTGATCGCCCACCCGGTCATCGAGGGGCCAGGCTACGTTTGAGCTGGAGAGTCTTTGTCAGCGCGAGTCCAACCCACACCCTCATCCTGAGGAGCCGCACGCAGTGCGGCGTCTCGAAGGATGGGTAACAAACGCGGTGCTCGCACCCACCCTTCGAGACGCGGTCCTGCGGACCGCTCCTCAGGGTGAGGGGTGGTTGGAGGTTCGCTTTGATTCGAGCCTTGCCTCAACCCCCTTACGTCGCCGGGATCAGATCGCTCGCCTTCTCGGCGATGGCGTTGGTCGCGGCGTAGGTGTTGCCCGAGACCATGGTCGGCATGCAGGAGGCGTCGGCGATCCTCAACCCCTCGAGGCCGATCACGCGCATGCTGAGCGGATCGACGACGGCCATCGGGTCGGTGCCGAGCTTGGCGGTGCCCACTGGGTGATAGGTCGTCGAGCCGGTGGCGCGGGCATGGGCCATCCACTGCTCGTCCGTCTGCACGCCGGGGCCGGGCAGGTTTTCCTCGACCACATGCTCCTTGAGCGGTGAGGTGTTGATCAGGCGGCGCAGATACTTCATCGCCGCCAGCAGCGCGTCGCGATCGTGCTGGACCGCGAGATAGTTGGGCTGGATCTCGGGCTTGGCCGCGGGATCGGCACTCAGTGCCTTCACGTGGCCGGTGCTCTCGGGCCGCAGTTGCGAGCAGCCCAAGGTCATGCCGGGCACCGAATCCAGCACCGAGGTGCCGTAGCTGCCGGGCGCGTAGCTGGCCGGCGCGAAATAGAGCTGCATGTCGGGTGTCTCGAGGCCCGGCCGCGTCTTGAAATAGCCGCCGGCGTGGCTGGGACTGGCCGCCAGCAGGCCCTTGCGCGTGAAGGCATAGCGGATCACCTCGCCGACCAGCCGCAGCCCGTGGCTGCGCTCGTTCAGCGAGCCCGCGCCCTTCACCAGCGCCGAGACGCGCACGGCATAGTGGTCGCGCAGGTTGCGGCCGACGCCGGGCAAAACGTGCTTCACCGCGACGCCCATGGCGTTCAGGTCCTCGGGGTTGCCGATGCCGGAGATCTGCAGGAGCTGCGGCGTGTTGATGGCGCCGCCGCTCAGGATCACGTCGCGGCGCGCGCGGATCGTCTTCGTCTGTCCGTCCTGTCGATAGGTGACGCCGACGGCCTTCCTGCCCTCGAGGTCGATCCGCTCCACCAGCGCGCGGGTGATGACCTTCAGGTTCTGCCGGCCCAGGGCGGGGCGCAGATAGGCGTCGACGGGGCTCCAGCGCCGGCCGCGCTTCATCATCTGCTGATAAAGCATCGTGCCTTCCTGGTTGCCGCCATTGTAGTCAGGGGAACGCTTCAGCCCGAGCGCCTCGTTGGCCGCCATGAAGGCATCGGACAGGTCGTGCGGATCGCCCTGGTCCTCGATGCTGAGCGGGCCCGAGCGGCCGCGCACCTCATCGCTGCCGCCGACCCGGCTCTCGGCACGCTTGAAGAAGGGCAACAGGTCGTCCCACGACCAGCCGCGGCAGCCGAGCTGCGCCCAGGTGTCGTAGTCGGCCGACTGGCCGCGCACATAGAGATGGCCGTTGATCGAGCCCGAGCCGCCCAGCACCTTTCCACGCGGAAACCTGATCTTGCGGCCGTCGATGTGCGGGCCGGGCGCCGTCTCGTAACCCCAGTTGAGATTATCGTTGTAGACCGTCTTGTTGAAGCCGGCCGGCACCTTGATCCAGATATGGTTGTCCTTGCCGCCGGCCTCGATGACGGCGACCGTGTTCTTGCCCGAAGCGGACAGGCGATTGGCCAGCACGCAGCCCGCGGCGCCGGCGCCGACGATGACATAGTCGAACTCTTCCATTTTTGATCTCCCCTTCATTCATTGACCTCATCCTGAGGAGGTCGCGGAGCGACCGTCTCGAAGGATGGGCCACGGTCGCGATCTGTGGCCCATGCTTCGAGACGGCTGCTGCGCAGCCTCCTCAGCATGAGGTTGGGCTAGGCGGCGACCACCAGGGTCGACGCGAGTTGGCGCACCGACTTGACCATCGCCATGGCGACCAGCTTGCCGGTCTTGCGGTTCTCGTCGCTGACGGCCACGTCTTCCATGAAGGTGAAGCGGCCGAAGGCGCCCCTGGCTTCCAGCTCGACGATGTGAGTGGTGATGGTGGGGTCGGCCACGATGACGACACGGGTCCGGTCGAGGCCGAGGCCGGCGATTGCAGCGGCGGCCGAGATGTTGACGTTCTGCGGATAGAGCCGGGCGCCCTCGCGTACCGGCCCGTCGAAGACGGTGTGCGGGGCTTTCAACGCGTCGAGATCGACCAGCGTTTCGGCTACCGTGCCTTTCCAGGCCGACGGGTCCTTGCGCACCGTGACGGTGACGCTCTCCAGCCCGCCGACCGCGGCGCTGCTCAGGATATCGAGTGCGCCGATGCCGGCCGACGGCAGGATGAGGCGCACGCCATTGGCCTTGGCGACGGCCAGCAGACGCTCGAACAGGGTCGTGTTGGTGAAGGCGCCAACCGACGTCACGAGGAAATCAGCGCCGCTTTCCAGAACGCGCTGCCCGTGCGTGCGGACGGCTTCGTGCCCGGCGCATTCGGCGACGGCGTCGAAGGTGTGGGCGAAGAACCGGTCGGGTTCGTGCGTCAGCAGGTCCCCTTCGGAACGCGGACGCTTCACCAGCGCCGCGACCAGTTTGAGGTTCTCGATGCTGCCAGCCTTAAGCGCCGCCTCGACATGCTTGCCGATGGCGCCGTAGCCGATCATGCCCAGCCGGACGGCGGGCCTCGCCGTCAAGACAGCCTGCTTTCGACCCAGCGCGCCCAGGAGATGAGCTGGTCGTCGCTGCCATGCTTGCCGATGAGCTGTACGGAGAGCGGCAGGCCGAACGGCCCGGTGTTGAAGGGCAGCGCAATGCAGGGCGTGCCCAGCAGGGTCCAGAAGCGATTGAAGATCGCGTCGCCGGTGCTACCGAGGCCGGCCGGCGCCTCACCCTTGGCAGATGGCGCCAGCAGGATGTCGAATTTTTCCCAGGCGTCGTCGAGCTGGGCCACCGACGTCTTCTTGCGCTTCTTCGCGTCGGCATACTGCCGGGCCGTCACCGCATCGCCGTCGGCCAGGCCCTGCTGCATCACCGGCGAGAGAAGGTGCGGGAAGCGCCTGCGTTCCGGCGCGTAGGACTGCGTCGCCTCCTTGGTCATGATGCGGTGCTGCGCCTCCATCAGTCCGGCCCAGTCCGCCGGCGCCTGCCATTCGCGCACTTTCGCGCCCGCGGCGCGCAACGTGCGAATCGCTTCGAGAATGTTCTTCTGATTGTACGGCTCGGCCAGGTCCCACCACGGGGTGCGGATCAGGCCGATGCGCGGGCCTTCGCGGACCGGATCGGCCGCTTCGTGGCCGTAGGCGGCGCGGATCAGCGCGAGGTCGTTGGCTTCGCGCGCGAAGAAGCCCAGCGTGTCGAGCGACGTGGCGTAGGTCTTCACGCCCGTCATGTCGGCCCAGCCATAGGTGCCCTTGTAGGCCACCACGCCATTGAAGGCGCCGGGCCGGATGACCGAGCCCGCCGTCTGCGTGCCGTATCCGACCGGCGCCATGAAGTCGGCGACGGCGGCCGCCGACCCGGAGGAGGAGCCGGCCGGAGTGTGGCGGAGATTGTGCGGGTTGTGAGTCTTGCCGGCATGGGCGCCGGCGAACTCGGTGGTGACCGCCTTGCCGAGCACGAGGGCGCCGGCCTTCACGAGTTGGGTGACGCAGGCGGCGTCGACGCCCGCCACGTGATCGCGATAGATCGGCGAGCCACAGGTCGTGGGCATGGTCCTGGTCGAGATGATGTCCTTCACGGCGAGCGGCACGCCGTGCAGCGGGCCGATCGGTTTGGCACGCTTGTCGAGCAGGTCCGCACGTTTGCGGGCACCTTCGGGATCAAGCGCCTCCCAGGCATGGACCTGGCCCTCGCGCTGGTCGATGCGCTCCAGGCAAGCCTCGACGAGGTCGCGGGCCTTCAGCCGCTTCTCGCCCATCCGTCGCACGGCCTCGCTGGCCGACAGCCTGTTCGGCGATTTCGCCATTCGCTCGTTCCCCCTTCTTCAGCGCGTTCTGCGCATGATGACCGAGCGGCGGTCGGAAGGGTAGCCCGGGCCCGGCAGGCCGGCTGGCATGCCGCTTGCTGCCGGGAGCCCATAGTCGAGGAGGGCTCCATGGACATCGGTGTGTTCATTCCGATCGGAAACAATGGCTGGCTGATCTCCACCACGTCGCCGCAATATATGCCGAGCTTCGATCTCAACCGGCAGATCGTGCAGAAGGCCGAGGGCTACGGGCTCGATTTTGCCCTGTCGATGATCAAGCTGCGCGGATTCGGCGGTGAGAGCGAGTTCTGGGACCACAATCTCGAATCCTTCACCCTGATGGCGGGACTGGCCGCGGTGACCGAGCGCATCAGGCTCTATGCCTCGGTCGCGGTGTTGACCATTCCGCCCGCCATCATCGCCCGCATGGCCTCGACCATCGATTCGATCTCGAGCGGCCGGTTCGGCGTCAACATCGTGTCGGGCTGGGCCAAGGACGAATACGAGCAGATGGGCCTGTGGCCCGGCGAGGCCTATTTCGGCTACCGCTACGACTATTCCACCGAGTTCGTGACGGTGATGAAGGAGCTCTGGGAGACCGGCACGTCCGACTTCAAGGGCAGGTACTTCCAGATGTCGGACTGCAAGCTCTCCCCGCAGCCGAAGACGCCGATCAAGATCGTCAGCGCCGGCCAGAGCCCGCGCGGCATGGAGTTCGGCGCGACCTACTGCAACTACAACTTCACCCTGGGCAAGGGCGTGAACACGCCGACGGCGCATGCGCCGACCAACCAGCTGATGGTCGAGGCGGCCGCGAAGACCGGCCGCGACGTCGGCAACTACGTGCTCATGATGGTGATCGCCGACGAGACCGACGAGAAGGCGATGGCCAAGTGGAAGCTCTACAACGAGGGGGCCGACATCGGCGCGATGGCCTGGATGTCGGGCCAGGCCGATGCCGATCCCAATGCGGTCGAGGGCGGCACCGCCAAGGCGATCTCCGCGCCCGAGGGGGCCATCAACTTCAACATGGGAACGCTGGTCGGCTCCTATGCCAGCGTGGCGAAGATGCTCGACGAATGCGCCACCGTGCCCGGGACCAAGGGCATCATGCTGACCTTCGACGACTTCCTGGCCGGCATGGACCAGTTCGGCCAGCACATCCAGCCGCTCATGAAGTGCCGCAGGGACCGCCTGGTCAAAGTCGCCGCCTGAGCGTCCTTCCGGACGAAGCAGGATTGCGTCCCTCCCCATTCAAATGCAGGAGTGTCCGGGGAAAGATTGAAGAGGTCCGGCAAATCGCCAGCAGCGGCAACGACACGTTACAATCCAGGGAGTGTCCGACTCAGGACCCCGAGTCTGGTCCAGCCGGCCCTATTTGTACGCACTTTGTCATCCCGAGCGCAGCGAGGGACCTTTGTCGGTGGCTCT
>NZ_JAUSBN010000085.1 GCF_030651995.1 Reyranella sp. | reverse complement strand
AGAACGTCGATGCCGGGCTCGGCCGCCATCATGCCGTAGGCCATGGCGTTGGCGGCGCGCGTCTCGTCCATCGCCGGCCCTTGCGTGAAGTCGGCGGTCGGATGGTCGAGGTCGAGTTCGTAGATGCGCAGGTCGGCGTCGATGATGGTGGCGAGCTGGTTGATGGCGCCGCCGCCGCCCTGGAAGTTCTTCACCATCTGCTGGGTGACTTCGGACGGATAGGCCGAGACGCCGCGCGCGGCGACGCCATGGGTGCCGGCGAACACCGCGATGCGCGGCCGTTCGACCCGCGGCTGGGCGCGGCCCTGCCAGCAGGCCAGCCACTCCGCGATCTCCTCCAGCCGGCCGAGCGAGCCCGGCGGCTTGGTCAGTTCGGCCTGGCGGCGGACCACCTCGGTCTGGGCGGTGAGATCGGGTCCCGGCAGGTCGCGCAGGATCCGGCGCATTTCATCGAAGGAGGCAGCCGACATTGTTTGTCCGGGGGCATTCAGGAAGGGGCCGGACCATCCTATATTCAGGGGATCATGACCAGTCCCCACGAGCCCTCCTCCTCTTCCTACGGGGGCGGCGGCAGCGCACACCGCCCCGCGTCGTTCGACGAATGGCTGCAGGCCTTCAAGGAACAGATGACGTTCTTTACCGGCCTGAAGCTCGATGTCGGCCTGCCGCGCTGGCAGCTGGCCGACGTGCTGCCGGTCCTGCCCCTCGTGGGCGCGGCGATCGGGCTGGCCTCCGGGCTGGTCTTCGCCATCGTGCGCGGCATCGCCGGGCCGGGCTGGCTGGCGGCCGTGCTGGCGGTCGGTGCGGCGATTATCCTGACGCGCGCCCTGCATGAAGACGGGCTGGCCGATACCGCCGACGGGCTGGGGCCGCATGGGCTGGAGCCGGCGCGCCGGCTCGAGATCATGCGCGACAGCCGCAACGGCACCTTCGGCGTGCTGGCGCTGGCGCTCACGGTGCTGATCAAGGTCGCGTGCCTGGCGCAGTTCGGCGCCGCCACCGGGCTCGTCGTGCTGATCTCGGCCCACGCGCTGTCGCGCGCCGTGCTGGCCTATCCGTTGCTGGCCTTCTCGCCGGTCCATGCCGACGGGCTGGGCGCGACGGTGGGCAAGCCGACCGACAACGACGTGTGGATCACCATCGGCATCGGCGCGGGGCTGGCCTTCCTGCTGATGCTGGGCAAGGGCCTGTTCGTGGCCATCCTGGCGCCGCTCGCCGTGCTGGCCTCGGTCTGGTTCACCTCGCACTGGGTTGCCCGGCGGCTCGGCGGCTACACCGGCGACACGCTGGGCGCGGTGCAGCAGAAGGCGGAGGTCGTCTTCCTCGTGGTGGCGGCCCTCTTCATCGGCAGCTAAGAAGGCGGCCGCTTAAAGGGTCCAGTGGAGGAACGGCATGGCGACAGGCGCCAAGATCACGGGAGCGGTCACGCGGTGGTGGTGGGTGCGGCATGCGCCGGTGCCCAATCCGGAACGCCGCTGCTACGGCCAGTCGGACATGGATTGCGACGTGAGCAACGAGGCGCTGTTCCGTCACCAGGCGAAGCTGCTGCCCAGGGGCGCGGTCTGGTACGCCTCCAACCTGCTGCGGGCGCGCAAGACGGCCGAGCAGCTGGCCAGGGCCGGGGCGGAGATGGACACGCTCAACGTCGATCCCGACCTCGCCGAGCAGCATTTCGGCTCGTGGCAGGGGCTCACCTATGTCGAGATCGCCGAGAACCACGCCAACAATCATCTGTTCTGGCTGGGACCGCCGGAATTCCGGCCCGACGGCGGCGAGAGCTTCGTCGACCTGCGCGAGCGCACGGTGCGCAGCATCGACCGGCTGACCGCCGAGCATAAGGGCCGCAACATCGTGGCGACGGCTCATGGCGGCACGATCCGCGCGGCGCTGGCGCACGCCTTCGACCTGCATCCCGAGGCGGCGGTCCGCTTCGAGATCGACAATGTCTCGATCACGCTGATCGAGCATTTCGAGCAGGCCGATCCGGCTCATGCCTGGCGCGTGGCGTTCGTGAACTACATGCCGCGCGAGATCGTCCTCGCCCATGCCGGCGGGCCTGCGTGACGGCGGCCGCCAAGTCGACCGTAGCGCTGGCGGCCGAACAGGCCGCTCATTGGAACGGGCCGGGCGGGCAGGGGTGGCTCCGGGCGCAGGCCCGGCTCGACCATTCGTTGGTCGAGATCGGCCGCCGCGTCCTCGCCTTGGCGAACGCGCAGCCCGGTGAAAAGGCGATCGACGTCGGCTGCGGCCCCGGCACCACGACGGCGGCGCTCGCGGCCTCGGTCGGGCCGGAGGGTCACGTGCTGGGCGTCGACATCTCCCGGGTGCTGATCGAGGCGGCGGCGACGCGACGGCTGTCCAACGCGACCTTCGTCGTGGCCGACGCCGGCACCCATCCGTTCGAGGCGGCGTCCGTCGACCTGATCTTCTCGCGCTTCGGCGTCATGTTCTTCGCCGATCCGGTCGCTTCCTTCGCCAACCTGCGGCGTGCGCTCAAGCCGGCGGGCCGGCTCACCTTCGTCTGCTGGCGGCCGCCGCAGGACAATCCCTGGAGTCTCGCACCGGTGAAGGCGGCCGCGCCGTTCCTGCCGCCGCTGCCGCGGCCCGGTCCGGAAGAGCCCGGCCAGTTCGCCTTCGGAGATCGCGCGAGGGTCGAACGCATCCTGACGGGTGCGGGCTTTGCCGGTCTGGCGATCGAGCCGCTCGACGTTCAGATCTGGATGGGCAAGGACGTGGCCGATGTGGTGGCCAATGCCGGCCGTTTCGGGCCGCTGGCCCGGTCTTTTGCCGACGCCGATCCCGAGTCCGTCGCCAGGGCGAAGGCCGCCATCGGCGAAGCGCTGGCGCCTCACGCGACGACGGAAGGCGTGTCGCTGCCCGGCGCCTGCTGGCTGGTCAGCGCCCGGCCCGGCTGATGGAACATATCTCGACCTTCCCGCTGCCGCCGGTGACGCTGGTGCTGGGCGGCGCGCGCTCGGGCAAGAGCACCCATGCCGAGCGCCTGGTGACGGGCACCCTGCACGGCGGGGCGCCACGACCGGCGGTCTACATCGCCACCGCCGAGGCGGGCGACGTCGAGATGGCGACCCGGATCATGGCCCATCGCGCCCGCCGCGGGGTCGGCTGGACCACGATCGAGGAGCCGCTGAAGCTCGCCGACGTGCTGGAGCAGGAGGCCGCGCGGGGCCAGCCGATGCTGGTCGACTGCCTTACCCTCTGGCTCTCCAACCTCATGCATGCCGGCGAGGATATCGACCAGGCGACCGACGAGCTGGTGCAGTCACTGGATGATCACAACCAGCCGGTGGTCTTCGTCAGCAACGAAGTGGGCCTCGGAATCGTGCCCGAGACGCCGCTCGGCCGAAGCTTCCGGGACGCGATGGGCCGGCTGAATATGCGTATTGCCGAGCGCGCCGACCGGGTGATCCTGATGGCGGCGGGCCTCCCGCTGGTGATGAAGGACCGGCCGGCCCGGCCGCGCTGAGGCGCCTCAACCCGGCGGCAAAACGTGGTATGGTTCGGCTCTCGTGACCATCCAGGCGCTCCCTCGGCGTCGGTCGCCAGCCACACGGAGCAAAAATGAAGCTCGATCGCCGAACCGTCCTCACCGGGACCGCGGCCGCGTTCGCCGCGCCGTTCCTGACCTCAATGCCGGCCCGCGCCGATGCCAAGCGCCAGTCACTGGTCGATTCCTGCCTCGCCACCGCCCGGAAGATCCTGGGCGGTCCCGACTTTCCCGATGCCGCCGGACAGATGGTCAATGCGCGCGGCGTCCTGATCATTCCCGAACTCGTCCAGGGCGGGTTCATCTTCGGCGCCGCCGGCGGTCGCGGCGTCCTGCTGGGCCGCAGTTCGCCCAACAACTGGAGCTTCCCGGCCTTCTACCTCATGGGTTCGGGCAGCGTCGGCCTGCAGGTCGGCGGCAAGGTCTCCGAGATCGTGTTCATCATCCGGACCGAGAAGGGCCTGCAGGCGATCATCGATCACAAGTTCAAGTTCGGGGCGGAAGCCGGCGTTACCATGGTCGCGGTCGGCATCGGCCTCGAGGGCGCCTCGACCGCGGCCGGCGGCGCCGACATCGTGGCCTTCGCCAATTCGCAGGGCCTGTTCGCTGGCGCCTCGATCGAGGGCTCCTACGTCGACGCCGACAACGACTGGAACGCGCTCTATTACGGCAGCGGCGCCACGGCGAAGGGCGTCATCCTCGACCGGCGCTTCACCAATCCGGGCGCCGAACCGCTGCGCAATTTCCTCGCCCGGTGGTAGGCACGACGCAGCCCGGCTGACGTCCTTCCGCTTCAAGTCGACCCGCACGACCTCATCCTGAGGAGCGGCCGCAGGCCGCGTCTCGAAGGATCGGCAACAGGCGTGGTGCTCGTGCCCATGCTTCGAGACGCGCTCCTTGGGAGCGCTCCTCAGCATGAGGTAGGTGTTGGTGATTCGATCGTACTCGGAAAGACTCTAGCCTCGCTGCGGCCTCACATCGGCGGGCAGTGCTTCGAGGAATCGCAGGCTGATTTCGATGCTGCGCAGCGGATCGGCTGAATCGTCCTGCTCGACGAACAAATGCTTCGCGCCGATCGCCAGCGCGGTGCGAACGATCTGCTCCATTGCCAGCACGCCGGCGCCAAGTTCGACGGTCGCGCCGTCGCGCCCGAGATCCTTCAGGTGCAGGAGCGCGACCCGGCTGGCGTTGTCCCGCAGACAGCGCACGGGGTCGAGGCCGCCTTTCGCAGCCCAATAGACATCGAGCTCCAGCCTGACGTCTTCGGGATCGGTTTCCCGCAGCAGCAGGTCGAATGGCGTGGCGCCACCCGCGTAGGGCACGAACTCGTAGTCGTGGTTGTGATAGGCGAGTGCGAGGCCGTGGCCGCGGAGCGTCCGGCCGGCGCGTGCCAGGGTCCCGCAGACCCTCTTCCAGTCATCGGCGGTGCGGCGCTCCCCAGCGTCGACCGACGGGCAGGAGACGAATCTCGCGCCGAAGGTGCGAGCCTCCCGGAGAACCCCGTCGAGATCGTCGCGCAGGCCGTCGTAGCCGGCATGAACTGACGGCACGGCGAGTCCGTGACGCTTCAGCCTCGCCTGGAATTCGCTCGCCGTCATGCCCGCCATCCCGCCGGGCTCGACCTCGAGATAGCCGAGCTGCGCGACCCGCCGCAGCGTGCCGTCCGGATCGGCCGCGAGCGCGTCGCGGACGGTGTAGAGCTGCAATCCGGGCAACCACGCGCGCGGCTGCGCAAGGGCATCGCGGGACAGGCCGAGGGCCGCAGCCAACGGCAGGAAAGTCCTTCTCGTCAGCGTGCCCAAGTCGGGACGCCTCGCCGGCTCTAGGCGACTTTCAGGCCGGCGCCGATCGAGAGCTTGGCTTTCGTCTTGGCCTTGACCTCGTCGACGGTGACGCCGTCGGCGAGTTCGATCAGCGTGACGCCGCCATCGCCCTTCTTGTCGACGGCGAAGACGCCGAGTTCGGAGATCACCATGTCGACCACGCGCCGCCCGGTCAGCGGCAGGGTGCATTCGGGGAGCAGCTTCGAGGCGCCGTCCTTGGAGACATGCTCCATGGTGACGATCACGCGCTTCACGCCGGCCACCAGGTCCATGGCGCCGCCCATGCCCTTCACCATCTTGCCCGGGATCATCCAGTTGGCGAGATCGCCGTTTTCCGCCACTTCCATGGCGCCCAGGATCGACAGGTCGATATGGCCGCCGCGGATCATCGCGAAGCTGTCGGCCGAGCTGAAGTAGGACGTGCCCTTCACCTCGGTCACGGTCTGCTTGCCGGCATTGATGATGTCGGCGTCGACTTCGTTATCATAGGGGAAGGGGCCGACGCCCAGCATGCCGTTCTCGCTCTGCAGCGTGATGTCGACATCCTCGGGCACGTAGTTCGACACCAGCGTCGGGATGCCGATGCCGAGGTTCACGTAGAAGCCGTCCTTCAGTTCCTTGGCGGCGCGTGCCGCCATCTGATCGCGGGTCCAGGCCATCGTTCTCTCCTCAAGCCTTGCGAATGGTGCGCTGTTCGATCTGCTTGTCGTAGGGCGCACCGCAGAAGATGCGCTGCACGAAGACGGCGGGCGTGTGGATGTGGTCGGGATCGAGCTCGCCGACCGGCACCAGCTCCTCGACCTCGGCGACGCAGACCTTCGCCGCGGTCGCCATCATCGGATTGAAGTTCCGCGCGGCCTTCCGGTAGATCAGGTTTCCCGACGTGTCGCCCTTCCAGGCCTTGATCAGCGCGATGTCGCCGAACAGGCCGCGCTCCATCACATATTCCTCGCCGTCGAAGACCTTGGTCTCCTTGCCCTCGGCCACCAGGGTGCCGACGCCGGTCTTGGTATAGAAGGCGGGGATGCCGGCGCCGCCGGCGCGGCAGCGTTCGGCCAGCGTGCCCTGCGGGTTGAATTCGAGCTCGAGCTTGCCCTCAAGGTAGAGCTTGGCGAAGGTCTTGTTCTCGCCCACGTAGGAGCTGATCATCTTCTTGACCTGCCCGGTCTCGAGCAGCAGGCCGAGGCCCGCGCCGTCGATGCCGGCATTGTTCGAGACGCAGGTGAGGCCCTTCACGCCGGACTCGCGCACCGCGCCGATCAGCTTCTCGGGAATGCCGACCAGGCCGAAGCCGCCGCACATCAGCATCAGATCGTCGCGCAGCAGGCCCTCGAGCGCCGACTTCGCATCCTTGTAGACCTTGTTCGCCATCGCTGTGTTCCGTCCTCGCCGGGTTCTTCGGCATATGGAAGGGCCCGGACTTGCCTGTCAATCAGTCGCGAATGCTGCGGCTGCCCGCGACGAATTCCCCCATCAGCCGGTGTCCATCGTCGCTCACGGCGAGGTCCATGAACAGGGTTCGCTCATTGGCGAGGCCTTGTGACAGGGGTGTTTCAGTCGCCGACCGGACCAGCCGCTTGATGTGCGCCATGGCCCGTGGCGACTGCGCCGCCAGCCGGACCGCCATCGTCAGCGCGTGGTCCAGCACCGGCCCGTCGACCGCGGCATGGACCATGCCCAGCGACGCGGCCTCGTCGGGCGACACGGTGCGGCCCAGCAGCGACAGTTCGAGCGCCCGCGCCTCGCCGACCAGGCGCACGAGGCGCTGCGTGCCGCCGGCTCCGGCCAGGATGCCGATGTTGATCTCGGGCTGGCCGAGCCAGTAGGGGCCGCGCTCGGCGAGGCGGATGTCGCAGGCCATGCAGAACTCGAAGCCGCCGCCCATGGCCGTGCCGTTGATCGCGGCGATCACCGGCTTGGGCGCGGCTTCGAGCCGGGTGAGGATCCTGTGGTAGGCGCTTTCGGGCGAGGGCCGGTCGAGCGAGAAGCTTGCGCCCTTGGCGCGCAGCTTCGCCGACATCGCCAGCAGTTCGGACACGTCGTAGTGCTCGATGAACACGCCCTTCAGCGCGCCGGTGAAGACCAGCACCCGCACCGCGGCGTCGGCCAGCAGCCCGTCGACCGCCACCTCAAGCTCGCCGACCATCGCGGCGTTCATGTAGCCCTTGGGCGGATTGTTGAAACGGACGATGGCAACGGCGTCACGCCGTTCGATTTTGATCAGGGGCATACCGGATTGTCGTAGGCCGCGACCCCGATGGCAATCTGTCGCTTAAACGAAATAAACGACATAAACGAAACAACTGAAAGGAAAAGGCCCTCCCCCGCCCCGGGCGCTATTCCCGCTGTTGTGGTGGCTTGGATATCGCGAGGATCGGTGCAGGGACGTCCTGGAGAACCTCGGCTCGGCCAGCGAAAAGCCGCAACGCACAGCCAGGACACGCGCGAGGGCCGCGCTTCGCTCATCGACGTTTCCTCCATTGCTTTTCTTGGCGTGCTTAGAGCCGGATGAGTTGAGGTAGCTCAGTAGAGCCCGTCGTCTCGACCGAAGCGCGCAGCGCGGAGTGGAGAGACCTTCGTTCCACCAAAAGCTGGCCAATCGTGGAAAAAAGGTCTCTCCACTCCGCCTCGCTACGCTCGGCTCCGGTCGAGACGACGGGGGACTATGTATCGCACTCGACTCTCACTTAAGCGCGCTTTTCCTGCGCGAGGCTCAGCGGCTGCGGGAGACGCGTCAGCATCTCCTTCGGCACGACCTGCCAGAAATGACCGACCTCGCGATCCCAGTCGTTGAGCAGGCGCGCGCCCAGCGGCGACTTGGTCTCGGCGACATGTTCGGCCACCAGCGCCTTCAGCACCGCCTCCCAATGCGGATGGTCGATGCGCTGCCACGTCACCGTCTCGGGATTGACCTTGAGCTTGAACGCATCCTCCGGGTCGTAGAGGAACGCCATGCCGCCGGTCATGCCGGCGCCGAAATTGACGCCGACCGGTCCCAGGATGACCGCGGTGCCGCCGGTCATGTACTCGCAGCCGTTCGAGCCCAGCCCTTCGACCACGGTATCGGCGCCGGAGTTACGGACGGCGAAGCGTTCGCCGGCGCGGCCCGAGGCGAACAGCTTGCCGGCGGTCGCGCCGTACAGGACCGTGTTGCCGATGATGGCGTTGGCTTCGGGCACCAGCGGGCTGGAGATGGTCGGCTTCACCACGATGGTGCCGCCGCTCAAGCCCTTGCCGACATAGTCGTTGGCGTCGCCGAATACTTCGAGCTTCATGCCCTGGACGGCGAAGGCGCCGAGCGACTGGCCGGCGGTGCCGCGCAGGCGCACGGTCACGGTGTCGGGCGGCAGGCCCGTCATGCCGTACTTGCGCGTGATCATCGCCGACAGCCGCGTGCCGACGGCGCGATGGGTGTTCCGCACGCTGTACTGCAGCTGCATCTTCTCGCGGTGCGTGAACAGCGGCTGCACGTCGCGCAGCATCTGGGCGTCGAGCGTGTCGGGCACCTCGTTGCGGCCCTCGACCGTGCAGTGCACGGCCTCGCGGCCGCCATCGGCCCGCGTCAGCAGCGGGTTGAGGTCGAGGTCGTCGAGATGGCGCGCACCGCGGCCGACCTGCTTCAACAGGTCGGAGCGGCCGACGATCTCGAGCAGCGACCTGTAGCCGAGTTGCGCCAGGATCTCGCGCACCTCCTCGGCGACGAAGCTGAACAGGTTGACCACCTTCTCGGGGGAACCTTCGAACTTCTCGCGCAGCTTGGGGTCCTGCGTGCAGACGCCGACCGGGCAGGTGTTGGAGTGGCACTGCCGGACCATGATGCAGCCCATCGCGATCAGCGACGCCGTGCCCAGCCCGTATTCCTCGGCGCCCAGCATGGCGGCGATGACCACGTCGCGGCCGGTCTTGATCCCGCCGTCGGTGCGCAGCAGCACCTTGTCGCGCAGGCGGTTCAAGGTCAGCACCTGGTGCGTCTCCGACAGGCCCATCTCCCACGGGATGCCGGCATACTTGATGCTGGTCTGCGGCGAGGCGCCGGTGCCGCCATTGTGGCCGGACACCAGGATCACGTCGGCCTTGGCCTTGGCCACGCCCGCCGCGATCGTGCCGATGCCGGAGCGCGCGACCAGCTTCACGGTCACGCGCGCCTCGGGGTTGATCTGCTTCAGGTCGTAGATCAGCTGCGCCAGATCCTCGATCGAGTAGATGTCGTGATGCGGCGGCGGGCTGATCAGCGTAACGCCCGGTGTCGAGTGACGCAGCTTGGCGATCATCTCGGTGACCTTGAGGCCGGGAAGCTGGCCGCCCTCGCCGGGCTTGGCGCCCTGGGCCACCTTGATCTCGAGCTCGCGGCAGTTGTTCAGGTACTCGGCGGTGACGCCGAACCGGCCCGACGCGACCTGCTTGATGGCAGACGAGGCGTTGTCGCCGTTCGGCCGCGGCCGGTAGCGCGCGGCATCCTCGCCGCCCTCGCCGGAATCGGACTTGGCGCCGATGCGGTTCATGGCGATCGACAGCGTCTCGTGGGCCTCCGGACCCAGCGCGCCAAGCGAGATTCCGGGTGCCACCAGCCGCTTGCGCAGCTCGGTGATCGACTCGACGTCGTCGAGCGGGATGGGCGTGCGGTCGGTCTTGAAGTCGAGCAGGTCGCGCAGATTGATCGGCGGCTGGCGGCGCACGGCCTCGCTGTACTTGCGGTACTTCGCATAGGACTCGGTGTTTACCGCGTCCTGCAGCATGTGGATCAGGGCGCCCTCGAAATTGTGGCGGTCGCCGCCGCGGCGGGCCTTGTAGAAGCCGCCGATCGGCAGCGCGATCACGTCCTCGTCGAAGGCGCGGGTATGCTGCTCGGCGATCTCCTCCTGGATGCCGCGCAGGCCGATGCCCGAGATGCGCGAGGGCATGCCGGGGAAGAACTCCGCGACCAGCGAGCGGGAGAGGCCGACCGCCTCGAAGTTGCAGCCGCCGCGATACGACGACAGGACCGAGATGCCCATCTTGGACATCACCTTGAGCAGGCCCTCGTCGAGCGCCTTCTTGAAGTTGGCGAGGCACTGGCCGAGCGACTGCTTGCCGAACAGGCCGCGCGCATGGCGGGCCGCGATCGTCTCCTCGGCGAGATAGGGGTTCACCGTCGTCGCGCCGACGCCGATGATGACGGCGACATAGTGCACGTCGAGGCATTCGCCCGAGCGCACGTTCAACGAGGTGAAGGTGCGCAGCGACTGGCGTACCAGGTAGGAGTGGACGGCGCCGGCCGCCAGGATCATCGGCAGCGCGGCGCGGTCCCCGTCGACGTTGGCGTCGGTCAGCACGATGTGCAGGCAGCCGCTGCGCACCGCGTCCTCGGCCTCCTTGCAGATGCGCTCGAAGGACTGGCGCATCGCGTCGAGTCCACCCTTCGGATCGAAGGTGCAGTCGATGCGGGCGACGGTGTCGCCCATGTATTTGCGCATCGCCTCGAACTCGGCGTTGAGCACGATCGGCGACTGCAGCGACAGCATCTCGCTCTGGTCGGGCGTCTCGTCGAGGATGTTGCCGAGATTGCCCAGCCGGGTGCGGATCGTCATCACGTTGCGCTCGCGCAAGCTGTCGATCGGCGGGTTCGTGACCTGGCTGAAGTTCTGCCGGAAGTAATGGTGCATGCCGCGATAGGTGTCGCTCAGCACCGCGAGCGGCGCGTCGTCGCCCATCGAGCCGACGGCCTCCTTGCCGTCCTCCACCATGGGATGAAGGATCGCCTCGAGGTCCTCGATCGACCAGCCGGCCGCGAACTGGCGGCGGCGCAGCTCGTCGGCGGGGAAGTGCTCGGTCGCCGGCGCGTCCTGCCGGATCAACGAATCGAGCTCGACCGTGCGCTGGGTCCAGCTCGCATAGTCGTGAGTCGCGGCCAGCATGTCCTTCAGCTCGCGGTCCTTGTAGACCTTGGGCTGGTCCATATCGACGGCCAGCATCTCGCCGGGGCCGAGGCGGCCCTTCTCGACGATCTTGGCCTCGTCCTGCGGCACCATGCCGGCTTCGGAACCGGCGATCAGCAGGTCGTCGGACGTCATGACGTAGCGCATGGGCCGCAGCCCGTTGCGGTCGAGCCCGACCAGCGCCCACTTGCCGGCGACGGCGGCGATGGCGGCCGGCCCGTCCCACGGCTCCATGACGCCGTTCACGTAGTTGTACATGGCGCGATGCTCGGGGGGCACGTTGGGGTTCGTGGCCGAGGCCTCGGGAATCATCATCGTCTTGACCATCGGCAGGTTGCGATGGCCGCGCACCAGCAGCTCGAACACGTTGTCGAGCGCCGACGAATCGGAGGCGCCGGGCTGCACGATCGGCTTCAGGTCCTCGATGAAGCGGCCGAAGTGCTCGTGTTCGAGGCGCGCCTCGTGGCTCTTCATCCAGTTGACGTTGCCCAGGATGGTGTTGATCTCGCCGTTGTGGGCGAGCACGCGGAAGGGCTGCGCCAGCTTCCACTGCGGGAAGGTGTTGGTCGAATAGCGCTGGTGGAAGATCGCGAAGCGCGAAACGAAGCGCTCGTCGAGCAAATCGGGATAGAAGGCGCCGAGATGCTCGGCGAGGAACATGCCCTTGTAGACGACCGACCGGCAGGAGAGCGAGCAGACGTAGAACTCGGCGATGTTCTCGGCGAGCGCTGCCTTCTCCATGCGCCGGCGCAGGATGTAGAGCTGCTTCTCGAACTCGCGATTGTCGAGCTTGGCGTCGCCGCGGCCGATCAGGATCTGCTCGATCTCGGGCCGCGTCTCGTTGGCCTTGGCGCCGATGACCGAGATGTCGACCGGCACCTGCCGCCAGCCGAGGATCGTGTGGCCGAAGCGCAGGATCTCGGTCTCGACGATGGTGCGGCAGCGCTCCTGCGCACCGAGATCGGTGCGCGGCAGGAACACCATGCCGACCGCCAGCCGCCCGGCCTGCGGGACCTCGCCGCTCGAGTCGCGGACATATTCCTTGAAGAAGTCCTGCGGGATCTCGACGTGGAGGCCCGCGCCGTCACCTGTCTTGCCGTCGGCGTCCACAGCGCCGCGGTGCCACACGGCCTTCAGCGCATCGATGCCGGCCGCGACCACGTCGCGGCGTCGCTTGCCGTCCAGCGCCACGACAAGACCGACGCCGCAGGAATCGAGTCCCTCGGCGGGGTTGTAGCCATAGGCGGCGGTGAGCTTGGCGGTGCCGCTCTTGTAGTCGCGGACGAACTGCTCGGCATCGAAGGGACGTGTGGCGGACATGACGAAAAACTCCAGTTCAGGAGATCGGTGTCATCCCGAGCGCAGCGAGGGACCTTTGGGCGGCGCCCGACAAGGGTCCCTCGCTGCGCTCGGGATGACAGGTATTACGTATCCGAGAACAGCTTGCCGGCCTCGGCCCAGTTCTCCTTCTTGATGTCGGTCAGGATGATCTGCACGGCGTCGGGCGTGCAGCCCAGCGCGCGGCAGGTGCCTTCGGTCAGTTCCTTGGCCAGCGCGCGACGCTGTTCGATCGTGCGGCCCTCGAACATCTGGACGTTGATCATCGGCATCTTCTTCTCCCTTGGTCAGAACGTGTGATCGATCGCGACATGGCCGGGCTCTGCCTTCACGCGGGCCAGCCAGGCAGTGACGTTGGGATAGGTCGACAGGTCGAACCCGCCCTCGTCGGCGACATGCGTGTAGGCATAGAGCGCGATGTCGGCGAGGCCGTAGCGGTCGTCGACGAAGAAGGTACGGGTCGCGAGATGCTTCTCCATCACGTCGAGCGCGGCATGCCCCTTCTTCATGATGTCGGGCAGGTTGGCTTCCTGCTGCGGCGAGAGCCTGTCGAGGAAGTGCTTCCAGAAGCGCGCGACGGCGATGTAGGGCTCGTGGCTGTACTGCTCGAAGAACATCCACTGCAGCGTCTTCGCACGCGACAGCCGGTCCGAAGGCCCAAACGGCGTGCCCTCGGCGAGATACCAGAGGATCGCGCCCGACTCGAAGAGGAAGGACCCGTCCTCCAGTTCGAGCGTGGGAATGCGACCGTTCGGGTTCTTCTGCAGGAACTCGGGCGTGCGCGTCTCGCCCTTCAGGATGTCGCACTCGATGCGCTCGAACGGCACGCCGAGCTGCGACATCAGCAGCCAGACCTTGTAGCCGTTGCCCGACCCGGTGAAGTCGTAAACCTTCAGCATGGTCTACTCCGCCGCGATGCGCTGGGCGGCCAGCGCCTTGGCGGTCAGGTGGGAGTGGATGCGCTCGGCGGCATCGCGGCCGTCGCGCACCGCCCACACGACCAGCGAGGCGCCCCGCACGATGTCGCCGGCGGCGAACACGCCGTCGAGGCTGGTCATCATGCTCTTCCAGTCGATCTTGAGCGTGTTCCAGCCGGTGACGCCGAGCTCTGGCGCGCTCATCGCCGCCGGCAGGTCCTCGGGATCGAAGCCCAGCGCCATCAGCACGAGGTCGGCCTCGATGTTCACATGGCTGTTGGCAATCTCCTGCGGCGTCTGGCGGCCCGACGCATCGGGCATGCCGAGATGGATGCGCACGGTGCGGACATGGCTCACCGTCTCCTTGCCGAGGAAGGCCTGCGGTGCGGCGAGCCACACGAACTCGACGCCTTCCTCCTCGGCGTGCTTCACCTCGCGCTGCGAGCCCGGCATGTTGGCGCGGTCGCGGCGATAGAGACACTTCACCGACCGGGCGCCCTGGCGCACGGCCGTGCGCACGCAATCCATCGCCGTGTCGCCGCCGCCGATCACCACGACGTTCTTGCCCGCGGCATTCAGCATTCCCGAGTCGAACGCCGGCACCGTGTCGCCCAGGCCCTGGCGGTTCGAGGCGGTGAGATAGTCGAGCGCCGGGGCGATGCCCGCGAGGCCGACGCCGGGGGCGGCGATGTCGCGCGCCTTGTAGACGCCGGTGGCGATCAGCACGGCGCCGTGACGCGCGCGCAGCTCCTCGAGCGAAACATCGCGGCCGACCTCGCAGTTCAGGTGGAAGGTGACCTTCGAATCGCGCAGCAGCGTCTCGCGACGCTGCACGATCTCCTTCTCCAGCTTGAAGTTGGGGATGCCGTAGATCAGCAGCCCGCCGACCCGGTCGTAGCGATCGTAGACCGCGACCTGGTAGCCCTTGCGGCGCAGCTGCTCGGCCGCGGCGAGGCCGGCCGGGCCGGCGCCGACGATGCCGACGCTCTCGGGCCGCTCGCGCCGCGGCTGGATCGGCTTCACCCAGCCGCGCTGCCAGGCGGTGTCGGTGATGTACTTTTCGACCGAGCCGATCGTGACGGCTTCGAACCCCTTCTCGATGACGCAGTTGCCTTCGCAGAGCCGGTCCTGCGGGCAGATCCGCCCGCAGATCTCCGGGAAGTTGTTGGTCGCGGAGGAGAGTTCGTAGGCCTCTTCGAGCCGGCCCTCGGCGGTGAGCTTCAGCCAGTCGGGGATGTTGTTGTGGAGCGGACAATGGATCTGACAGAAGGGCACGCCGCATTGCGAGCAGCGGGCGGCCTGTTCCGCCGCCTTTTCTTTTGCGAAGCCCTCGTAGATCTCGTCGAAGTCGCGACGGCGTTCGGCTGCCGGCCGCTTGTCGGGCATGGCTTGCGGCGTTCCGACGAACTTCAGCATCCTCTCGGCCATCCCCGGCCTCCTCGGACAAAGTGTGAAATATTATTACGCAAAAAGCGCGCCGTTCGCGCATTTGCAGCGTTGTTGTGTGCCTTAAACCATGCGCCTGGCCAATAGTCAAGAGTACTGACCTACTTTAGGTCTAAGTCAGAGATTTGAAATCACTTGGCTCTTTTGAAGATTCCAGATCGGAGAAATTGATACCGAAACAGGATTAATATCATCGGGCGAGCATAGACGTATTCGATGACGCCTCTATTGGCCTCTTTAGGCGGGGGCGTGCTGGTTGTAGCGGCCGCCGACCCTGTAGCGGTCGAGATACATCGGCAGGATGGCCTCGGCGGCGGTCGGCGTGATGCCGAGCTCGGCGAGTCCGGGGGCGCCCGGGCGGGCGACGTTGTCGGTCACCAGCAGGTCGACCTGGTCGTGGGTCAGCGGCGGGACGGGAAGGAATTCTGCGAAGAAGCCCATGATCTTCATCAGGCCGGCCGGAACGCCGACGATGCGCTTGTGGCGGTCGATCTCGCGCAGAACGAGGGCGGCGATCTCGCGATAGGTGTAGACGCGCGGGCCGCCCAGCTCGAACACGGACTTCGCGGTGTCGGGCCGCTCCAGGACGGCCACCACGGCCGCGCCGACATCGCCGACATAGACCGGCTGGACCTTGGCCGAGCCGTCGCCGACCACGGGCAGGAAAGGCGCCTGGCGGGCGATCTGGGCCATGCGGTTGAACATCGCGTCCTCGGGCCCGAAGACCACGCTCGGACGCAGCATGGTGGCGTTCGCGAAGCCCGAGACGATCGCATCCTCGGCGTCGACCTTGGAGCGGATGAACCTGTTCGTCGAATTGCGCTGGTCCGCGCCGATGCCTGAAATGTGCACCAGGCGCTGCACGCCGGCGGCCTTGGCCGCCTCCGCGATCGCCCTCGCGCCCTCGACATGAACGGTCTCGTAGCGCTGCCGTCCGCGCTGGAAGGCGACGCCGGAGGCGTTGATCACGGCCTGACTGCCGGAGACGGCGGCCGCGACCGAAGCGGGAATGCGCAAATTGGTTCGCAGAATGGTGATCTGGCCGACATCGCCTGCGGTCTTGATCCGCTCCGCGAGCTCGATGCGCCGGCAGGCCACGCGGACCTGGTAGCCCTCCTGCGCCAGCGCCCGCACGATGGCGCGGCCGACGAAGCCGCTGCCGCCAAAGACCGTGACCTGCTTGATGCTCATGGATGCTGCCTATAGCCCAATGCCGTGAAGGTTCAAGGGGCGAAGCGCGCCCGCGCCGCGAGGCGCGAACGTCCAGCGCGGTTGACATCGGCGCGGCCCGGCCCTAACTCAGCGCCCGCACTAGACCGCATGCCGTGCCCAGGTGGCGGAATTGGTAGACGCACTAGTTTCAGGTACTAGCGCCGCGAGGCGTGGAAGTTCGAGTCTTCTCCTGGGCACCATGCGGCTGGTTTCTCCCCGCCCGCAAAAAACCTGAACCGACCCAACCGGCTTGCGGCGGATCCGGCCCGATTCCCGGATCATCGCCTTATGAAAACGGCATAGACCATCAACAGGGCGAAGCCTGCCGCGCCGCCCGCGGCTGCATAAGCCAAGGTAATTGGAATCCGCCACTGGCGGTGCTTGTGGGCGAGACTGCGCAGATGGTCGCGCCGGCTCATGCCCCCCGGGAAATCGTACTTGCCGGGAGGGTTCTCGATTCTCTCCGTCGCACGCCGCCACCCGACGATCGCGCCCGCGGCGGCAAACAACACGACGACAGCCAAAACTATGTAGTTCATCGCATCTGTACTCTAGGCCTCGGTTCGATGCAGACGGTTCATTGTAGCAGTTTCTTCTCGCATGGATCGATGACGGTCTCCGCAACACCCAAAGGATGACGACCCGTTATGTAATCACTGTTACCGTCGTCCGGGCATGGACGCGCAATTGTCGTGCCGCGGCAAGCGCCGTTGTCGCGCGAGCACGAAGGTTGTCGTGGAATTCGAGAGACACCGTGCGCGCGGACGATCGTGAGATCGCTCTCGACGTGGGTGCGCACCGCACGTCGCCATCGCCCCAATATGGACGGCGCTGGGCGACTGGCGTACATACTTCTTCGCATGTCCACACCTTAGTGTGGAATATCAACAGTTTAGACGTTGCCTGAGCATTCTGCCTCCGGGCGACGTGCTGGCCAGCCGGAGCATTTCTAGATGGCGATCCGCCTTCACCGTGGCGACCTTCCCGCGGATATTTCGTTCGGCTCCGTCGTCGCCATCGACACCGAGACCATGGGCCTCAACCCGCATCGCGACCGGCTCTGCCTGGTTCAGCTTTCGGGAGGCGACGGCAACGCCCATCTGGTTCAGATCCCTCGGGGCGCGCCGAAGGGCGCGGCCAAGGCGCCGCGGCTGGCCGCCCTGATCGCCGATCCCAAGGTGCTGAAGCTCTTCCACTTCGGTCGCTTCGACATCGCCGTGCTCGAGCACTCGCTCGGCGTGCGCTGTGAGCCGGTCTATTGCACCAAGATCGCGGCCAAGCTGGTGCGCACCTTCACCGACCGCTTTGGGTTGAAGGACCTGTGCCGCGAGCTGCTGGGTGTCGATCTTTCCAAGCACCAGCAGACCTCGGACTGGGGTGCCGACAGCCTTACGGACGAGCAGCTTGCCTATGCCGCTTCCGACGTGCTGCATCTGCACGCCCTGAAGGCCAAGCTGGACGTGCTTCTGGAGCGCGAAGGCCGCCGTGAACTGGCAGATGCCGCCTTCGGCTTTCTCCCCACCCGCGCGCGGCTCGACATCGCGGGCTGGCCGGAAACGGATATTTTTGCTCACTGAGATTTCAGTCGGCCTAGCATTGGCACGGTTTTTGCGTTAGTTTCCCTACGGGGAGGTCAACAGACCTTCAGGGGTGGGGTGACATGCGTATCGGTCCGAGTCTAATCCTCGCGTCACGTCAGACGTTGGCGATGACGCCGCAGCTCCAGCAGGCCATCAAGCTGCTGCAGTTCTCCCACCTCGAACTCGCCGCCTTCATTCAACAGGAACTGGAAAAGAATCCGCTGCTGAGCGAGGGTTCCCCGGAAGACGGCCCGTCGGCCGAGTACGAAGTCCCCGCCATTGAGGCGCCGCGCGATACGGCCGAGGCCCTTTCGGCAGCCGCGCCGGCCCTTGCCGAAGCCGACGATCGCTGGACCCGCGAACATGCCGACCGTGGCGGCGACGCCGCCGCGAGCCGTGTCGGCCAGCGCGAAGATGCGCCCGAGGCGCTCGATTTCGTGGCCGAACGTCCGCGGTCGCTGGCCGTCCATGTGCTCGAACAGATCGAGCTGATGTTCAAGGATCCGGCCGAACGCCGCATCGCCGTGAAGATCGCCGAAGGTCTCGACGAGGCCGGCTACTGCCGCCTCGAAGCGGCGGCCGTCGCCGAAGGCGTCGCCGCCGACATCGTGGTCGTCGAAAAGATCTGGGCGCGGCTGCGCCAGATGGAGCCGGCCGGTCTTTTTTCCCGCACCGTCGCCGAGTGCCTCGCCGCGCAGCTGGCCGAACGCAACCGCCTCGATCCGGCGATGAAGGCGCTGCTCGACAACCTCGAGCTCGTGGCTGCCGGTGAGCTCGGCCAGCTCCGCCGTCGCTGCGGTGTCGACGACGAGGATCTGCGCGAGATGCTGGCCGAGTTGCGCACGCTCGACCCGCGTCCCGGCCAGGGCTTCGAGTTCGAGCCGATCCAGGCGGTGCAGCCCGATCTCTACCTGACGCCGGCTAAGGATCCCGACACCGGCGAGGATGGCTGGCACATCGAGCTCAATACCGATGCGCTGCCCAAGGTCCTGGTCGACCGCAACTATCACGCGACGCTGATGAAGGGCGCGCGCGCCAAGCCCGATCGCGACTTCGTCGCCGAGCGATTCCAGTCGGCCAACTGGCTGGTCAAGACGCTGGAGCAGCGCGCCACCACGATCCTCAAGGTCGCGCGCGAGATCGTGCGCCAGCAGGACGGTTTCTTCCGCCACGGCGTCAGCGCGCTGAAGCCGCTGGTGCTGCGCGACATCGCCATCGCCACGGAGCTGCACGAGAGCACGGTGAGCCGCGTCACCTCGAACAAGTACATCAATACGCCGCGCGGCATCTTCGAGCTGAAGTACTTCTTCACGTCGTCGCTGCCGGCGCGAACGCCGGGTGTCGTCGTCTCCTCCGAATCGGTGCGCTCCCGTATCCGACTGCTCGTGGGCGGCGAGAATGCGCACCAGCCGCTCAGCGACGACCGCATCGTCGACCTGCTGAAGGGCGAGGGAATCGAGATCGCGCGCCGCACCGTCGCCAAGTATCGCGAGGCCATGCGCATACCGTCTTCGGCGGAACGTCGTCGTCTGGGCCGGTTGGGCATGAGCCGTCAGATGCCCTCGGGTCTGCCGCACGCCGCCGCCGTCGCCCAGGCGATGAGCGGCTCGGCCGACTGAGACGGGCCGCGCGGCGGGGCGCGGCGTGCGGACGAACCACGGCTTGACCCGACCGGGGGACGCGCCTATAGGGGCGCACCCTTCGCAGGGGGGACCAAAGTTCGCGCTCGCTAACCCATTGGTGACATTGTGGAAATCGCCGATTTGCTGACCGGCCCGGATGCCGTTCTGGCCAGCGCCAAGGCGACCGGGAAGAAGGCGCTGCTGGCGGAACTCGCCAACCGCGCCTCCGGTCTTTTCGACGTCGACGAGCGCAAGCTGTTCGATCGCCTGCTCGAGCGGGAGCGCTTGGGCTCGACCGGAATCGGCGGCGGCATCGCCATCCCGCACGGCCGGCTGTCGAGCATGACCAAGCCCATGGGCGTCTTTGCCCGCATGGCCCACCCCGTCGATTTCGATGCGATCGACGAGCGTCCCGTGGACATCGTGTTCCTGCTGGTCACGCCCGAGGGGGCCGGTGCCGACCATCTCAAGGCATTGGCGCGCGTGTCGCGTCTGCTGCGCGACCGCAGCCTCGTGGAGAAGCTGCGGGCGACCGAGAATGCCGAGGCGCTCTACGCGCTGCTCGTCGAAACGGTGCAGGCGCAGAGCGCCGCCTGAACCGTCTTATCCAAGAGACTCTTCGGCCACACTTCCTCAGTGCACCAGCGCAGGCTCCAGCTCGTGCTGGCGGATCAGCGCCTGCGCGATCTCGATCGACGGGACCGAAGCCATCGGCTTGCCGTCGGCCGAGAAGATGCCGATGGCATGCGCCCCGTCGGGAAGGCTGACTTCCTTCACATAGGCGATGTGCTCGGCGCCGAGGCTGAGAAACGCTTCTTCGGCGAGGGGGGTGAACATCACGACGTTGTTTTCGTTTTCCATGGCTACCTCCTTGGCAGCATCAACGCGCCCCGCCTCAACGGCTGCGACGTGCGGTGATATCGATCGTATGGTCCGCGTTGCCGGCGGCGTTGCCGGCGTCGATGCGGATGGTTCGAATGCGCGGCTCCAGGACCGGCCGCACCAGGTCGATCGACAACAGGCCATTGTCGAGACGGGCTCCCGTCACCTCGATTCCGTCGGCCAGCATGAAGGCCCGCTGGAACTGGCGCGCGGCGATGCCGCGATGGAGGTAGACCCGATCGCCGTCGTCGGTCTGTTTGCCGCGGACGGTGAGCTGGTTTTCGACGAGTTCAATCGCCAGTTCGCTGCTCGTGAAGCCGGCGACCGCCAAGGTGATGCGCAGCCCGTTCTCGCCGATCCGCTCGATATTGTAAGGCGGGTAACCTTCGGCGTTCTTGGCCAGCCGGTCGAGCGTCCGCTCGAACTGGTCGAAACCCAGCAGCAACGGTGAACTAAACACAGAAACACGACTCATTCTGAACCCCCCTCCGTGGAGCGAGTGGCGGGGAACCCCGTGCGGGCATTCCCTTGGAATGGATCTGGGGTGCAGCGGTCGCCGTTCAAGGCCCTCCCGGCCTGCCAACCCATCGCCAGAGGGCTCCGGGTGGGGTAAGCTGTCCAAAACCCCTCCACCGCCCGGCCGCTCGAGCCTCCCGGGCCAAAGAACGAAAAGATGACGTTGGTCGCTGACACAAGACGGCCCGGGGAACCCTTGGTTTCCGGCGCCCGGCCCATACGTTCCGTTCCGACGCGCCCGTCTGCCGCGGCAAAGGGAGAGCGCCGCGCGTTCGGCCGCTGGTTCCTGGGCTCGTCGCTCTATTCCCTGACCCTGAGCCAGGCCACGCCGCGCAGTTTCTTCGCGGTGGCGGCCGATTCCTGGCCGGGCGATCCGGTGCTCGGGCAGCGGCTGCTGCTGGCCGGCGAATTCGCCGCCGGCGGGAGCACCGGCGTGGTGCTGCCCGATTCGGACGATCCGCCGTGGCAGCGCGCCGGCGCCGCGCCGCTCTGGCTCGATGCGCTGAACGGGTTCACCTGGCTGCGCGACCTGCGCGACAACGGCGATCCGCACGGCGCGCTGCTCGCCGCGAAGCTGGTCGACGACTGGACCAACCGCGAATGGCGCTGGTCGCCGGTGACGTGGAAGCGCGACGTGCTGGCGGCGCGCATGGTCGCCTGGATCCGGCACTATGAATGGATGGCCGCGGCGGCTGATTCCGGCTTCTCGGCCCGCTTCGTGTTCTCGCTCGGGCGCCAGCGGGTGCATCTGCGCCGCGTCGCGCGCCGTGGCATGGTCGGACACGAGGCCGTTTCCGTCTACAAGGCGCTGATCTTCGCCGACCTCGCGTTCATCCGCGACGGCAAGTACTTCGAGAAGAGCCTCGATCAGTCGCTGGCGCGGCTCTCGAAGTTCCTGAAGCGCTACGTGCTGCACGACGGCATCGTGTCGGAGCGCGCGCCGCACCTGCAGCTCACCGTTCTGCGCCACCTGATCGACGTGCGGGCCGCCCTGGCGTCCGCCGAGCGCCGCGCACCGGCCGAGCTGGTCGCCGCGATCGACCGCATGGCGCCGATGCTGCGCTTCTTCCGCCATGGTGACGGCGGGTTGGCGCTGTTCAACGGCACATGGGAAGGCGACCGCCGCCTGATCGACCTCGTGCTGGCACGCACCGGCTCGGGCGAGGTCGCCCCGGCGATGGCGCTGGCCAGCGGCTTCCAGCGGCTGGCCGCCGGAACCTCGCTGGTGATCGCCGATGCCGGCAGCCCGCCCGGCCGCGGCATGGACGGCATCGCCCATGCCGGCACACTGAGCTTCGAGATGAGCGCCGCGCACGAGCGGCTGGTCGTGAACTGCGGCACCTATCCCGGCGCGCCGCGCGACTGGCAGCATTTCATGCGCTTCACGGCCGCGCATTCGACGGCGGTGGTCGACGACGTGAACTCGACCGAGATCACCAACCATGGCGCGCTGGAGTATCGCGCCGGCAACGTGCTGATCGATCGGGCCGACGATGCCGGCGCCCAGTGGCTCGACATGTGCCATGACGGCTACCGCTCGCTCTATGGCATCATCCACCGCAGGCGTCTGTGGTTGTCACCCGATGGCGGCGATCTGCGCGGCGAGGATTCGTTCCTCGGCTACGAGGGCAGGCCGGTCACCGTGCCGGACCGGCGCTACATCGTGCGCTTCCATCTGCATCCGACGGTGAAGGCGACCCTGGCCCAGAGTGGACAGGCCGTGCTGATGCGGCTGCCGAGCGGCCGCGGCTGGCGGCTGCGCGCGACCGGTGCCGGCATCGGCCTGGCCGAGAGCATCTATCTCGGCGAGACGGGGCGCGTGCGCCGCACCGAGCAGATCGTGCTGGTCGGCCAGGTCCCGGCGGAGGGCACCACCGTGAAGTGGGCCCTCACGCGCATGGAAGGCTGACGGCTACGGCTTGAGGAAGCCCACCGCCCGGTAGACCTCGTCGAGGATCGGCGCGGCGACGGCGCGGGCGCGCTGGGCGCCGTTGCGCAGCACGCCGTCGACATGGCCGGGGTCCTTCATCAGCCGCTGCATCTCCGCGCCGATCGGGCCGAGCTTGGCGACCGCCAGCTCGGTCAGGGCCGTCTTGAAGTCCGAAAACTGCCTGCCCGCGAACTGCGCGACGACGGCGTCCTTCTCCTGGTCGGCGAGGGCAGCATAGATGCCCAGCAGGTTATCGGCGTCCGGCCGCTTCTCGGCGTCGGCCAGCGTGTCGGGCATCGGCAGCGGATCGGTCTTGGCGCGCCGGATCTTCTGGGCGATCGAGTCGGCATCGTCGGTGAGGTTGATGCGCGAGTAATCCGACGGATCGGACTTGCTCATCTTCTTGGTGCCGTCGCGCAGGCTCATGACGCGGGTCGCCGCGCCGAAGATCAGCGGCTCGGTGATCGGGAAGAAGTCGGGCTGGCCGAAATCGTTGTTGAACTTGATGGCGATGTCGCGCGTCAGCTCGAGATGCTGCTTCTGGTCCTCGCCGACCGGCACGTGCGTGGCCTTGTAGATCAGGATGTCGGCCGCCATCAGCGCCGGATAGGCGAACAGGCCCAGCGAGACGTTCTCGCGGTCCTTGCCGGCCTTTTCCTTGAACTGCGTCATGCGGCTCATCCAGCCCATGCGCGCCACGCAGTTGAAGATCCAGGCGAGCTGCGCGTGCTCGGGCACCATCGATTGGTTGAAGACGATCTGCTTGGCGCCGTCGACGCCGGCCGCGAGGAAGGCCGAGGCGATCTCGCGCGTCTGCGCCGCCAGCATCTTGGGATCCTGCGGCACGGTGATCGCGTGCTGGTCGACGACGCAGTACAGGCACTCGTAGTCGTCCTGCAGGCGCGCGAAGTTGCGGATCGCGCCGAGATAGTTGCCGAGATGGAGATTGCCGGTGGGCTGCACCCCCGAAAGGATGCGGCCCTTGAGGCCGCGCGCTTCGTAGGGGGCGAGATGCGTGTTGGGCGCGCCGGTGGCGGCGGGGATCGTGTCAGGCATGGATGTGGACTCCGCTGGAGGTCGATGGCGCGGGGTTTGGACCTCCGCGCACCTCGCCGGTGGAAGGCAGGGGCGCGCGGGTATCGCGCAGGTCGCGCCGTTAATCAAGGCAGAGCGGTTGACGGCGCAGGTTCCGGCTGTTCCCATCGATTTCACGCATCTTGCAGCATAGCAGGAGCGCCAGGGTAGCTTCGACGACCGCGATGGAGGCATCGATGAACGAGCGTGGCTTGCGGAGTCTCGTCGACAAGGTGAAAGCCGGTCGCCTGTCGCGCCGCGGCTTCATCCGACGCCTGGCGGCGGCGGGGCTGACCGCTCCCATGGCGACCCAGCTCCTGGCGCTCTCCGGCGTGGCGATGGCGCAGTCCCGACCGGTCTACAAGCCCACCCGGCGCGGGGGCGGTGGCCTGCTCAAGGTGATGTGGTGGCAGGGGCCGACGCTCCTCAATCCGCACTTCGCTGTCGGCACCAAGGACCAGGACGCTTCGCGGATCTTTTACGAGCCGCTGGCGGCGTGGGACCGCGACGGCAACCTGAAGCCCAAGCTCGCGGCCTCGATCCCCAACCGGGCCGACGGCACGCTGTCGGCCGATGGGCTCTCGGTGGTCTGGAAGCTGAAGCGGGACGTGCGCTGGCACGATGGCAGGCCCTTCACCGCGGACGACGTGGTCTTTACTTGGCAGTATTCGAGCGATCCGGCCACGGCGACGGTGTCGAACGGCTCCTACCGGGACGTCACGGTCGAAAAGGTCGACGACCACGCCGTGCGCGTGAACTTCAAGCAGCCGACCCCGTTCTGGGCCGACACGTTCGTGGGCTGGGCCGGCTGCATCATCCCGAAGCATCTGTTCGGCGACTATACGGGCGCGAAGTCGCGCGAGGCGCCCACCAACCTCAAGCCTGTGGGAACCGGCCCTTACAAATTCAAGGACTTCAAGCCGGGCGACCTGGTCACCGGCGAGATCAACACCGACTACCACGAGCCCAACCGGCCGCATTTCGACGCGATCGAGATGAAGGGCGGCGGCGATGCGGTGTCGGCGGCGCGCGCCGTGCTGCAGACCGGCGAATACCACTTCGCCTGGAACCTGCAGGTTGAGGACGAGATCCTCGTGCGCATGGAGAAGGGCGGCAAGGGACGGGTCATCGTCACCTTGGGCGGTGGCATCGAGCACATGCAGCTGAACAACACCGATCCGTGGACCGAGGTCGATGGCGAGCGGTCCAGCCTCAAGACGAAGCACCCGATCCTGTCGGACCGTGCCGTGCGCGAGGCGCTCTCGCTGGTGATCGACAAGAAGTCGATCCAGGACCACATCTACGGCCGTATCGGCATCGCGACGGCCAACTACATCAACAACCCCGAGCGCTTCCGCTCGACCAGGACGTCCTACGAGTTCAACGTCGACAAGGCCAATGCCCTGCTCGACAGAGCCGGCTGGGTGCGCGGCGCCGACGGCGTGCGAACCAGGGACGGCAAGAGACTGAAGTTCGTCTACCAGACCTCGATCAACCAGCCGCGCCAGAAGACGCAGCAGATCATCAAGCAGGCCGCCCAGCGGGCCGGCATCGAGATAGAGCTGAAGTCGGTGACGGCCTCGGTGTTCTTCTCCTCCGACGTCGCCAATCCCGACACCTACACCAAGTTCTATGCCGACCTTCAGGAATACAGCAACGGCATGAATGCGCCCGATCCCGAGGTCTTCCTGCGCCAGTTCTGCTCCTGGGAAGCCGCCACGAAGGACAACAAGTGGCAGGGTCGCAACGTCACGCGCTGGCAGAACAAGGAGTATGACGAGACGCACAGCGCGGCCCAGGTCGAACTCGATCCGGTGAAGCGTGCCGCCCTGCTGATCAGGTGCAACGAGCTGGTGATCGAGAACCACGTGGTGATCCCGCTGGTCATGCGGCCGAACGCCGCCGCTGCCGCCTCCAATCTCGTGGTCGAGATCAGCGGCTGGGACAACAACACGTGGGATCTCGCGAACTGGTATCGCGAGGGCTAGAGGCCTTTCGGACTGCCTCGACTCACGACCTCACCCTGAGGAGCGGTCCGCAGGACCGCGTCTCGAAGGGTGGGCAACAAACGCGGTGCTCGTGCCCATGCTTCGAGACGGCTGCGGAGTTTACCCCGAGGTATTCGAGGGGCAGCCTCCTCAGCATGAGGTTTGTGCTGATGATTCCATCTCAGGTCTTCTCGCGATCCCTGTCGGGGTGATGGAACAGCAGGACCACCATCACTGAAGAGAGGGCGAGCGCCGTCATCAGCAGGAAGCCGTCCGCGAACGAGCCGCGCAGGTTCAGCACCCAGCCGGTGATGACCGGCGCCAGGAAGCCTGCGATGGCGAAGGCCAGATCCATGAGGCCGAGCGCTGTCGCGGCACGCTGCGGCACGATGTCGACGTTCACTGCGAAGTAGGCGGCGTTGGCCCCCATCGACGCCGCGACGGCCACGGTGATGCCGGCGACCGCGACGGTGAGATTGTCGGTGAGGGCCACCGGCACGACCGCGAGGGCCGCGACCAGCTGGCTGCCGGCGATCAGCCAGGAACGTGAGATGCGCAGGCTGCCCGTGGTCTTGAGCAGGTGGTCCGACCAGCGGCCCATGGCCCACAGCAGGACAGCGGCCGACAGCCAGGGGAGGACCGAGAACAGGCCGACGGCACCGAGGTCCAGACCGTACTTGCGCTCCAGGTAGCTCGGCAGCCAGGTCATGAAGAAGAACAGGAAGTAGCCGAAGACGAAGAAGGCCCAATAGTTCGCGAGAAGCGTGCGGTTGGTCAGCAGTTCCTTCAGCACGCCTGGCTCAGGCCAGGATTTCAGCACCGCGTGCGGGGCCGCGGTGACGCCGCGATCGACCTTGCGGATATGGGCCAGTTCGGCCGCATTCACGAACCGCGATTGCGACGGATCGTCCCGGAAGAAAAAATACCAGAGCGGAATCCAGGCGGCGGAGAGCGCGAACAGCGCCGCAAAGGTGAGGCGCCAGTCGAGCCAGCCGAGAAGCACCGTCACCAGCGGCCCGCCGATGGCGAGCGCCAGAGGCACCGCCAGCAGCGCATTCGCCAGTGCCGTCGCCCGTTCATGCGGCGACAGCCAGTGTCTGACCGCGCCGGTGAGGGCGGGGAAGTTGGGCCCTTCCGCGACGCCCAGCATCACGCGGGCTGCATAGAGGATGGTCACGCTGGTCGCGAGCGCCGTGGCGCCGATCGACAGGCTCCACAGCACGGCTGCAAGCGTGAGGATCATCCGGGCGCCATAGCGGTCGACGGCGAAGCCGCCAAGCAGGGTCGTGACGGCATAGCCCAGGCCGAACGCGCCCAGGATGGCACCGGTCTCGGCCGGCGACAGTCCGAGATCGCGCTGGATCATGGGGATGGCGTAGGAGAGGGCCGCCCGGTCGATGTAGTTCACGACGGTGATCGCGAACAGCAGGAAGACGATGAACCAGCGATACCGGCTGCGCGCCATTGGCTTCTCCTTGTCCCTGGCAAACTAGCATGCGAAGGAGCGGTACAACCTGCCGATGGTCCCGAAACATGTCCGATAATCCGCCGATCGAATTCACTTTCCCCGACCTGCGCCGATGGGAGACGGGCGCCGCGCCTTACATCCATGTCCTGGAAAGCGGCACGCCCGGGCCGACGGTGATGGTGGCGTCGCTGACGCACGGCAACGAGGTCTCGGGGGCCATCGTGGTCGACGCGTTGCTGGACATGAAGGTGATGCCGCGCAAGGGCACGCTGATCCTGTCCTTCAACAACATCGAGGCGTATCACTCGTTCGATCCGCGCACGCCGTTCAAGTCGCGCCTGGTCGATGAGGATTTCAACCGGGTGTGGGGTCGGCTTGACGAGCCCGCGACCACCGTCGAGACGCGGCGGGCGCAGGTGCTGAAGCCCTTCGTCGAGCGGGCCGACCTGCTGCTCGACCTCCATTCCATGCACGACGATTGCGTGCCGCTGATGCTGTCCGGCCCGCTCGACAAGGGCGTGGCCTTCGCGAAGCGGATCGGCACGCCGGTCGACATCGTGCGCGACGCCGGCCACGCCGCCGGCATGCGCATGCGCGACTATGGCGGGTTCGGCGATCCGAAGAGCCCCAAGAACGCCCTGCTGATCGAGACCGGCCAGCACTGGCGCGCCTCCTCGGTCGTGGTCGCCAAGGACGTGACGGCCCGTTTCCTCGTCGAGGCAGGAGCGCTCGAAGAGGCCGATCTTCCCGCCGGCTGGCGCCAGCCGACGCCTGCCAGCCAGCGCGTCGTCGAGGTGACGCATGCAGTCGCCACCAAGCGCGGCAACTTCACGCCGGCGCAGCGCTTCGAGGGCCAGGACGTGATCGCCAAGGCGGGCACCGTGCTGGGCCATGACGACGACGAGCCGGTGACGACGCCTTATGACGATTGCGTACTGGTCATGCCCTCGTCGAGCCGGCCGCTGCGGCCCGGCGTCACGGTTGTTCGCCTGGGTCGGCTGACGTGAGCCCGGGCTGGCGGCGCATCACGTAGCGCAGCTCGGAAATTCTCACGACGCCGAGCGCGGCGCCCAGCAGCGCATAGGCCGCGATCCCGATCATGCAGAGACCGGCCAGCGCCAGGCCGCCCTCGATGTCGGCGCGCGACAGGGGCCTCGCCAGCCATTGCAGACCGAACCAAAGGGCCGCCCCCATGCCGGCGCTGGCGCCGACGATCCGGACGCCGCGCGAGATCAATCGGCCGTCAGGAATCCATTGGCGGCGCCGGCGCAGGACGGCGGCCAGCAGCGCCGCGTTCAGCCAGCCCGACAGGGAGGAGGCAAGCGCGATGCCGACCAGCTCCAGCGACGTGGCGAACAGGAAATAGACGTTCAACAGGACGTTGGCGGTGATCGCCGCCAGGGCGATGTAGAGCGGCGTGCGCGTATCCTCGCGGGCGAAGAAGCCGGGTGCCAGCGCCTTGACCAGCACGAAGGCCGGCAGGCCGACGGCGAAGGCGGCCAGGGCGCTCGCGGAGCGCAGCGTATCCTCGGGCAGGAACCGGCCGCGCTCGAACAGGACGCGGATGATCGGATCGGCCAGCAGCCAGAGGGCCACGGCGGCCGGCAGGCTGAACAGCAGGCCGAATTCCAGGGCGCGATTCTGGTTGGTCATGGCCGACTGCGTGTTGCCGGCGCGCAGCTCGCGCGCGAGCAGCGGCAGCAGCGCCGTGCCGATGGCGATGCCGACGACCCCGAGCGGCAGCTGGGCGACGCGGTCGGCATAGTAGAGCGCGGAGATCGTGCCCACGGGCAGCAGCGAGGCCCAGACGACGTCGAGCACGACGCTGATCTGCTGCGCTCCGCCGCCGATCGCGACTGGCGTCGCGAGCTTCACCAGCCGTGTCACCCGCGGCGTGAGCCGCGGCCGCACCAGCGCCATGCCGACCTCCTCGCGTCCGCAGGCGACCAGCAGCCAGACCCACTGCAGCACGCCCGCGATCGCCACGCCGATCGAGGCGGCGTAACCCGCGTTGGGAAGCAGCGGCGTCAGCCCCAGCACGGCGGCGATCAGCGTGAGGTTGAGGAGCACCGGCGTCGCGGCGACATGGGCGAAGCGGTCGATGCTGTTCAGCACGCCGCCGTAGAGCGAGGTCAGCGAGATGAACAGCAGGTAGGGAAAGGCGATGCGCCCGAACTCGACCGCCATGGCAAATGTCGGTGGATCGTCGCGCATGCCGGGGGCGAGCAGGGCCATCACCCAGGGCATCGCGAGGATCAGCAGCGCGGTGAACGGAACCAGCACCAGAAGCAGCGCGGCCTGGGCCTGCCGTGCGAAGGCCATCGCCTCCTCGCGGCCGCCGCCCGTCAATTCGCGGGCGAACAGCGGCACGAAGGCGGCCGAGAAGGCGCCCTCGGCGAACAGGCGGCGGAAGAAATTGGGAAGCTTGAAGGCGACGAAGAAGGCGTCCGCCACGGCGCCGGAGCCCAGCACCGCCGACAGCACGATGTCGCGCACGAATCCCACGATCCGGCTGAGCAGCGTGAAGCCGCCGACCGTCGCGATGGCCCGGACGAGACTCATGCGCGCGGCCTCCGGGAAACGGCGGGGCTATCGCACGTAGCCTCAATGGCCCTGGCAGCTGGAGCTTCGGGGAAAGTGAAAGGTCCCTCACTGCGTTCGGGATGACAATGTTGCTGAGGTTGGCGCAGTGCGCTGATGCTGAAGACAGTGTCATCCCGAACGCAGTGAGGGACCCTTGACTCATACGCGATAGTCCCGCCGGAAACGGCAGGAATTGCCTGTGTCATGGCCATAATTCTGTCATCGCCCTCTGGCATAAAGTTCCTCGGTGGTGCCGGCGATGTGATGGCCGGACTAAAACGCCACCACGGCCGGTCCCGAGAGGGGCCGGTTTTCGTTTGGGCGGATCACTTCGAGGCGGCGGCGAGCTTCAGCAGCGTCTCGCGGTCCTGGGTGACGAGCTTCTTGTAGTCGCCGACGATCTTCTCGAGTTCGTCCGACGGCAGCACGCTTTCGAGATCGGTGAATCCCTGCGGCGCGCGCTGCTCGACGATGTCGAGCATCACGTCGATCCCCTTGCGCCGGTTACTCTCGACGATGCGCGCCGTGGGCGGCAGGCGCCGCTCCTCGTAGCGCTTGAGCGCGGCCTCGGGATCGTCGCCGACGGCCAGCTCCTGCGTGATCGCCTCGCCGTCGAGGATCGCCTGCGAGGCGCCGTTCGAGCCGATCGGATACATGGGATGGGCCGCATCGCCCAGCAGCGTGATGCGGCCGTGGCTCCAGCGCGGCAGCGGATCGCGATCGACCATGGGGAATTCCAGGATCGTATGCGCGTTGCGGATGACGTCCGGCACGTCGAGCCAGCCGAAGTTCCAGTCGGCGAAGCGCGGCAGGAAATCCTCCAGCCGGCCCGGCTTGTTCCAGTCCTCGCGCGAGGGCAGCGCGTCGTCGCCCATGTGGAGGTCGCAGATCCAGTTGATCAGTGCTTCGCCGCGTTCGGCGTGGGCGCGGCTGATCGGATAGCAGACGAATTTCTGGTTGTGATGGCCGGCCTGCACCATCGTGTTGCCGCCGAGATAGGGCTTGCCCACGGTGACGCCGCGCCACATCAGGATGCCCTGCCACTTGGGCGGTCCCTCGTTCGGATAGTAGCGGGCACGGACCGCCGAGTGGATGCCGTCGGCGGCGATCAGGAGATCGGCCGTGGCTTCCTCGACGATCGCTCCGTCGCGGTCGGCGAAGCGCGCGGTCACCGTGGCGCCGTGCTGCGCGAAATCGGCGATGCGTCGTCCCATCCGGATGCGATCCGCGCCCAGCATTTCCCGCGCCGCATGGACCAGGATCATCTGCAACTCGCCGCGATGGATCGAGAATTGCGGCCACGGAAGGCCGGCATGGCGGCCGCGCGGGTCGGCCCAGATCGTCTGGCCGTGGCGGTTGGCGTAGCGCAGCTCGCGGGTCTCGATGGCGGTGGCCGCGAGGGCGGGCTCGAGGCCCAGGCTGCACAGGATGCGCACCGCGCCGGCCTGGATGTTGATTCCGACCCCCAGTGGTCGCATCTCCGACACGGCCTCGTACACCTGTACGTCGTGCCCTGCGCGATGCAGGCACATGGCTGCGGTCAATCCGCCGATTCCGGCGCCGGCAATGATGATCTTCATGGGTGGCTCGTCAGGTTTCGTCAGGTGTCCCGGCTCAGGCCGCGCTGGGCGAGGGCTGCTTCGTAGGTGGCCCAGCGCTCGGCCCGCGTTTCGCTGAGCTCGCGCAGATAGGCCCAGCTGTAGATGCCGGTGTCGTGGCGGTCGTCGAACACGATGCGGATCGCGTAGTGGCCGACCGGCTCGACCGATGCGATCTTCACATGGCGGCGGCCGCCGACGATCTTCTTCTGGTTCGGCCCATGCCCCTGCACTTCGGCCGACGGACTCTCGACCCGCAGGTACTCGGCGGGGAGTGCGCAGGCATGGCCGTCGGAGAAGTCGATCTCCAGCCGTCCCTCCTCCTTGAAGACCCGCAACTCGACGGGCCAGGGCGCTGCGTCCGATTCGTAGCTGCCGCCGTCGGGCACGGCCTTGGGAAATTCGGCGGTCATGGCACGTCGCGGATCTGGCGTGCCTCGCTCACCAGCATGATGGGGATGCCGTCGCGGATCGGATAGGCGAGACCGGCCTTGCGGCTGATCAGTTCGCCGGCCGCCGCGTCGTATTCCAGCAGGCCGTGCGTGGCAGGGCAGACGAGGATCTCGAGCAGCTTGGGATCCACGCCGGCGCGGCGGGGGGCTGCGGAGTCGTCCGATGGAGAGTTCATCGTGCGGGGTTTCCCTGATTCTTGTACGGCTCTTATAGCATGGAGCCCGATGCCCGCCCTAGCCCGCGCCCTAGGGCCACGCGCGGGGTTTCCTGTCTGTGGAATATAGTATAGAGGGGTATACTATGGCACATCTCCCCCGGAAGAAGGCGCAGCTGATGGCGCGGGTCCGCCGGATCGCCGGTCAGATGGCGGCGATCGAGAAGGCGATCGAGCAGGAGGCGGATTGTTCCTTGGTCCTGCAACAGGTTGCGGGTGCGCGGGGCGCGCTCAACGGGCTGATGGGCGAGCTGATCGAGGATCATGTGCGTGAGCACGTTGCCCGGCCGGGGCTCGATGCCGTGGCGCGCGCGGCCGGGGCCGAGGAGCTCATTGCCGTCGTTCGCCGCTATGCGAAGTGACGGGAATACCATGACCACGCTGCGGGACATCGAGCCGCCTTCCCACGATCACGTGTTCCTCGGCGAGCGGCACGATGAAAATGCACGGCGCACGCTCTGGGTCGTCGTGCTGACCTCCCTGATGATGGTGGGCGAGATCGCCGCCGGCATCGCCTTCAATTCGATGGCCCTGCTGGCCGACGGCTTCCACATGGCGACCCATGCCGGCGCGCTCGCCGTGGCGGCCGGCGCCTACGCCTTCGCGCGGCGGCATGCCGCCGATCGGCGGTTCAGCTTCGGGACCGGCAAGGTCGGCGATCTCTCGGGCTTCGCGTCGGCGCTGGTCCTGGCGCTGGTCGCGCTGGGGATCGCCGTCGAGTCGATCGGGCGCCTCTTCGATCCCTCGCCCGTGGCCTTCGGCGAGGCGACTCTCGTCGCGATCCTGGGTCTGGTCGTCAACGTGGCCAGCGTATTCCTGCTGTCGGGCGGGCACGGCCATGGACACGCCCACGACCCTCATCATGACCATGGGCATGAGCACCAGCACGGCCATCACGACAACAATCTCCGCTCGGCGTTCGCCCACGTCGTGGCCGATGCGCTGACCTCCGTCCTGGCGATCGTGGCCCTGGTGGCCGGCCGCTATCTCGGCTGGGTCTGGCTCGATCCCGTCATGGGGATCGTCGGCGGCGCCGTGATCGCCGTCTGGGCGTGGAACCTGCTGCGCGACACGGCCGCCGTGCTGCTCGACACGAGCGACCCGCATCTGGAAGCCGAGGTGCGGGAACAGGTCGAAGGGCCCGGCGACGCGCGCATCACGGATCTGCACATCTGGCGGATCGGTCCCGGCGCCCATGCCGCGATCGTCAGCGTCGCCGGCACTGCGGACCGCGAGGCCATTCGCGAACGCCTCGTGCCGGTCCACGAACTCGCGCATGTGACGATCGAAACCCGATGAGTCATGGTCGAGTCCGGAAAGCCGAACTGATCGAGGAGCTGGCAATGGACCGTGACAGCGAGACCGCCGCCATCAAGGGTGTGGCCTACATGGACGGACGCTGGATGCAGCTGTCGGAGGCTGCGGTTCCGATCCTGGACCGCGGCTTCGTCCGCTCGGATGCGACCTACGATGTGGCCCATGTCTGGAAGGGACGCTTCTTCCGGCTCATGGACCATGTCGAGCGCTTCCAGGCGTCGATGGCCGGCCTCCGCATGTCGCTGCCGCTGACGGCGCAGCAGATCGCCGACATCATGATCGAGTGTGCCAGCCGGTCGGGCCTGCGCGATGCTTACGTGCAGGTGACCTGTACCCGCGGACTGCCACCGGTGGGCACCCGCGACCCGCGCCTGTGCCGCAATCGCCTCTATGCGTTCGCGCAGCCTTTCGTCTGGATTGCCGACGAGACCCAGCGGCAAGAGGGCCTGCGCATGATCCTGTCGCACACCCAGCGCATCCCGCCTGAATCGCTCGACCAGAGGATCAAGAACTTCCACTGGCTCGACCTGACGATGGGAGTGTTCGAGGCCTATGACCGTGATGCCACCATCGCGCTGATGCCGGCCGCCGACGGCACGGTGACGGAGGGGCCAGGCTTCAATGTCTTCGTCGTCCGCAACGGCGCGCTCGCCACGCCGGCGCGCGGCCTGTTCGAGGGCATGACGCGCCGCACGGTGATGGAGATTGCCGAGGCGCTCCAATTGCGGGTCGAGGTGCGATCCGTAGAAGCGCGCGAGGTCGCCGAGGCGGACGAGATCTTCATCAGCAGCACGGCCGGCGGCATCATGCCGGTCGTGAACTACGAAGGGCGTCCCGTCGGCGACGGCCGGCCCGGCGCGCTGACGCGACGCATCGAGGAACTCTATTGGGCACGGCACGAGGAGCTGGCGCTGTCGACTCCCGTGCCCTACGGCGACTGACGATCAGTTCGTGCGGCCGGGCGGCGTGTCCGAGTTGTCGCCGAAGGCGCTCATTTCGAGGAAGGCGATGAGCAGCTTGGCGCGGGCCGTGGAGTCGGCGGCTTCCAGCAGCGCCTGCTTCTCGGCCGGACCGAACGGCAGCACCATCGACAGCGAGCTGACGAGGTTGGCGTCGGCCGCCTTGTTCACGGCATCCCAGTCGGTCGAGAGCTGCCGGCCGCGGAAGAAGGCGGCCAGCGCCGCCATCAGCCGGTCGCGGTCGAGTTCGACGACGTCGTCGGCATGGTCGAGATCGGCGCGATAGGGCGAGAAGACCGAGGAGACGCGGCGATAGCCGCCCTGGGCGGGGTCGAGTTCGCGCACGATGTCGAAGCGGCAGACGCCGCTCAGCACCAGCATCAGCCGCCCGTCCTCGGTTTCGTTGAAGTTGGTGATGCGTCCGGCGCAGCCGACCCGGTGAACCTTGGGACGACCGTCGTCCGACGGCATGCCGTCGCCGGCGAAGCCGCCCGGCTGAACCGGCTGCACCATGCCGATCATGCGCGAGCCGGCCAGCGCGTCGGAGATCATGGCGAGGTAGCGCGGCTCGAAGATGTTGAGCGGCAGCTTGCCGCCGGGCAGCAGCAGCACGCCCGACAGCGGGAAGATCGGCAGCGTCTCGGGAAGCTGCTCGAAGGTCGGCTCGAACGGATTGCGCGCCGGCCTCTGCGAGGAGCGCGACTCTTCGCTCACGAGTCGGGGCTCACGAAAACAAGATGGTCGAAAGCCGCTTGCGGCCGTCGACCGAAATGGGATCGGTGAAGCCCAGCGCCTCGAAGAACTTCAGGAGCTGCTGGCGCGCGGCGGCCTCGTTCCAGGCGCGGTCGGCCTTGATCATGGCGAGCAGCTCGTCGACGGCTTCCTGCTTCTGGTTGCCGGCCCAGTAGGCCATGGCGAGGTCGAGACGGGTCTGGAAGTCCTTCGGGTCCGCCTCGGCCTTCGCCTTGAGGTCGGTGATCGGGCCGGCGTCCTTGGCCTTCTCGGCAAGGTCGATCGCGGCCTGGGCGGCCACGACGTCGGCGCCGGTGCGCTCCTTGGCCGGGATCTGCTCGAGCAGTTCCTTGGCCTGCTCGACGTCGCCGAGCGCGACCTGGTAGCGCGCGAGGCCGGCCAGGGCCACGACGTTGGTCGGCTCGAGGCCCAGGATCTCGCTGTAGATCTGCGCGGCGGTATCCATGTCGTTCTGCGCGACCGCGGCCTTGGCCTGCTCGAGCAGTTCGGCCAGCTCCGCGGCGGCCGGGTCACCGGTGGCGCCGCCGGAGGCCTGGATCAGGCGAGCGACGAATTCCTTCAGCTGGCTCTCGGGGACGGCGCCCATGAAGCCGTCGACCGGGCGGCCGCCGAAGAAGGCGTAGACGGCCGGAATCGACTGGATGCGCAGCTGCTGGGCCAGCATCTGGTTCTTGTCGATGTCGATCTTGACCAGCTTGACCGCGCCCTTGGCCTCCTTGACGACCTTTTCGATCATCGGCTGGAGTGTCTTGCACGGCCCGCACCACGGCGCCCAGAAATCGACGATCACCGGTACCGTGCGCGAGGCTTCGAGCACGTCCTTGGCGAACTTCGTCTGGTCGCTGTCCTTGATCAGGTCGGCGGGGGCAGCCTGCGGCGCGGCGCCCTGCAGCATCGTTTCCATGGGTCCTCGAACGGAATTGGGATGTTCGCCTGCAATGTGGCGTCGGGCCCCCCGGGAAGCAAGGGGCCACACCGATCCGTTCTAGGGCGCGCGGACCTGGTGTTTCATCAACTCGTCACCGAGCCGGCCGGTGAGGAAGAGGCCGCACATCTTGTAATCGCTGATCAGCGACCAGAACGGTGCTTCGAAGGTGGCGGGCCGGTTCTTCTCAATGAAGAAATGGCCGAACCAGGCCGGTCCGTAGCCGAACACGGGGACTCCCAGCAGCCACCACCAGTTCTGCGACGCGATCGCCCAGATCAGAAGGGCTGCGGACGCGAGGGTGCCGACATAGTGGACCGCGCGCGTCGACGGCTTCGCGTGCTCGCGCAGATAGAAGGGCCAGAACTCGGCATAGGTCCGGAAGCGGGAGGCCATCCGGAGAGACTACCCCAAAGCGCCGGACTTTTTGAGGGCGTCGATCTCGGCTTCGCTGAAGCCGGTCTCGCGCAGCACCTCGTCATTGTGCTGCCCGACCTCGGGGGGTGGGCCGGCGGTGCGCGGTGCGGCGAAGCCTAGGCGGATCGGCGTGTTGACGGTGCGCGGGATCGCGGGATTGGTCGTGGCGGCGAAGATTCCGGCGTGTTCAGCCTGCTCGTCGTCGATCACGTCGGCCAGCCGCCCGATCACCCCGAAGGGAATGCCGGTGCCCGACAGGCGCTTTTCCCAGTCGGCATAGAGACGTGCGGCGAACACCGGCGCCAGCAGGTCGTGCAGTTCCTGGGCATGTTCGCGCCGCTCCGGCCGTCCGGCGAATCTCGGGTCGGCCGTCAGCTCGGGCCGTTCGATGATGTCGCAGAACGTGGCCCAGAGCCGGTCGTCGCGGACCATCAGGAGCTGTAGCCAGCGATCGTCGAGGGTGCGGTAGAGGTTGGTCAGCGCGTTGCGCGGCCTGTCGGGCGGCGGGCGCACCGGCAGCTGCGCGCCGACCAGCGCGCCGGCGGCGGTGGTGCCGTTGGCCCAGACGCCGTTGGCGTAGAGCGAAGTGCCGACCCAGCCGCCCTTGCCGGTCTGGTCGCGTCGCCGCAGGCCCATCAGGATCGCGGCCACCAGGGTCATGGCGGTGGCGCGGTCTCCCTGCGCCGGCAGCGAAACGCCCGGCGGGCCGCCGTCGTAGCGTGCCGCATCAAGGATGCCGGAGCGGCCGAAATAGGCGGTGATGTCGAAGCCCGGCCGGTCGCGGTCGGGGCCGGTCTCGCCATAGCCGGTGAGCGAGCAGTAGACGAGGCGCGGGTTGATCGGCTCGATGTCTTCCCAGCGCAGGCGCAACCGCTCGCGGGCGGGCGGCGGGAAGTTGACGATCATCACGTCGGCGCGCTTCAGCAGCCGTTCGAGGATCGTGCGGGCGCCGTCGGTCTTTAGGTCTAGCGCCAGCGAGCGCTTGTGGCGGCCGTCGAGCTGCCACGGGAAATTCCGGTCGCTCTGCGGATAGCCGGCGTTGCGGAAGCTGTTGCGGTGCGGGTCGCCGTCGACCGGCGGCTCGATCTTGATGACGTCGGCGCCGAAGTCGCCCAGCGCGGCGGCAGCGGCGGGGGCGGCGATGAAGGAGCTGATGTCGAGGACGGTGAGTCCGGCCAGCGGCAGTGGTTCGTCCGGCGTCATCGAAGCGCTCCGCTGGCCTTGAGGGCCGCTACTTCCTGCGCGCTGACGCCGGCCTCGCGCAGCACCTGATCGCCGTGCTCGCCGAGTTCCGGCGCGGGATGCGCGATGCGCTGGCTGGCGAAGCCGAGGCGGATCGGATCGGCCAGGGTGCGCGGCATGTCGGGAATCGCCGTGTCGACCACGGCGCCGCAGGCCACCGCCTGCGGATCGTCGGGCACGTCCTGCGGGCGGCTGATGACGCCGAAGGTGACGCTGTGCGCCGCCAGCGCCTCGCGCCAGTGCTCGTAGGGCTGCGTGGCGAAGGTGTCGCTGAGGATGCCGGCAAGTTCGCCGGCTCTGAGGCGACGCTCGGGCTCGCTGGCGAATCGCGGATCGTCGATCAGCGAGTCCAGTCCCATCGCGCGGCAGAGCGGCGCCCACAGCTTGTCGGCGCGCACGATGGTGAGCTGCAGCCAGCGGTCGTCGGCCGTGCGGTAGATGTTGCCCAGCGCGGAGCGTGGCCGGTCGGGCGGCGGCCGGTGCGGCAGGAAGGCGCCGACGAGGGCTGCCTGGGCGATCACGCCGCACGACCAGAGGCCGTTTCCGAGCAGCGACGTGCCGACCCACGACCCTTCGCCGGTCTTCATGCGGTGGATCAGCGCCATGAGGATGGACGAGACGAGCGCCATCGCCGTGGCGCGATCGCCCTGCGCGGGGCCGGGCACGCCCGGCGGCCCGCCTTCGTAGCGCTGGGCATCGAGCAGGCCCGATCGGGCGAAGTAGGCCGTGGCGTCGAAGCCCGGCCGGTCGCGATCGGGGCCGCTTTCGCCGTAGCCGGTGAGGGATGCGTAGATCAGTTTCGGGTTGACCGGCTTCACGTCGTCGTAGGCGAGCTTCAGCTTGTCGCGCACCGGCGGCGGGAAGTTGCAGATCAGGATGTCGGAGACCGCGATCAGCCGGTCCAGCGCCGCGCGGGCGTCCGCCTGCTTGAGGTCGAGCACGATGGAGCGCTTGTTGCGCGAATCCATCTGCCAGGGATAGTTGACCTCGCTTTTCGGATAGTTCGACGAATCGTGCATGATCCGGCGGTTGGGATCGCCCTCCGGTCCTTCGACCTTGATGACGTCGGCGCCCCAGTCGCCCAGCACGACGGCCGCGGCCGGTGCGGCGATGAACGAGCTGATGTCCAGTACGCGCAATCCCGCCAGCGGCAGGGCAGTCTCGGTCATGGATTCTCCCTTTCGCGGCCGATATGGGCGCGACGCTCTGGCCGCCGTCAACACCGCTCGCTAATTTGATTTCGGCACGCGGTGTGCTTGCCGGAAATCAAGAGCGGGGACGTGATCGTGGCCAAGAAGCGCAAACCGAATTTTCTGATCGTTCTGATCGACGACCTCCGCTTCGACGAGCTGGGGATCTGCGGCCATCCCTACATGAAGACGCCGCACATCGACCGAGTCGGCCATGAAGGCGCGATGTTCACCTCGGCGTTCCACACCACGCCACTCTGCTCGCCCAACCGCGCATCGATCCTGACCGGCCAGTATGCCAGCCGCCACGGCATCATCGACAACGTGGCGCGCGACGCCCACAGCCATCGCCTGCCGAACTACCACGTGATCCTGCAGCGCCTGGGCTACGAAACCGCCCATATCGGCAAGTGGCACATGGGCAATTCCGGCGGTCCGCGGCCGGGCTACGACAAGTGGGTGAGCTTTCCGGGCCATGGGTCGATCATCGATCCGGTGCTGAACATCGACGGCAAGGAGAAGAAGTACGAAGGCTACATCACCGACCTGCTGAACGGTCACGCCGTCGACTTCCTGAAGAAGAAGCGCGACAAGCCCTTCGCGCTGTTCTTCGCGCACAAGGCCGTGCATCCCGACGCCTTCCAGGCGGCCGACGGCACGATCGACTTCACCGACGGCGGCTACCGTCCCGCGCCGCGCCATGCCGACCTCTACAAGGGCGAGCACTTTCCGCGCCGGCCCAATGCGCTCCCGGCGGCCGATGTCGTCAAGGACAAGCCGGCCTGGACGGAAGCCCATGCGCTCCGGGTCAACGACGCCTCGCGCAAGGTGCTGGATGGAATCCTGGCCGGCACCGACGAGGAAATCCGCCTGCGCGCCGCCATGATGGCCTCGGTCGACGAGGGCATGGGCGACATCCTCAAGCTGCTCGAGGAGAACGGCGAACTCGACAACACCTTCATCCTGTTCCTGGGCGACAACGGCTACTTCTTCGGCGAGCACGGACTTGGGCCCGAGCGGCGCTTTGCCTACGAAGAAGGCATCAAGTCGCCGTTCCTGATCCGCTACCCCGCCTGGTTCAAGCCGGGCACGGTGAACGACGAGCTGGTCCTCGCGCTCGACATCGCGCCGACCCTGGTCGACCTCGCCGGCGGCAAGGCGGCCGACTTCAAGACGATGCAGGGCCAGTCGCTGAAGCCTCTGGCAAAGGGCGCCAAGCCAAAGGGATGGCGCACCTCGTTCATGTGCGAATACTTCAGCGAGAACGCCATGCCGTGGCTCGTGGGCATGAGCTACAAGGCGATCCGCACCAAGCGTCACAAGTACATCCACTGGACGCAGAAATCGCTCGACGGCGTCGCGTGCGACGAACTCTACGATCTCAAGAGCGATCCCTACGAAATGAAAAACCTGATCGGCAAGCGATCGGAGAAGGGGCTGGTCGCGCGCCTGCGCAAGCAGCTCTCTGCCCTGGTCGCGAAGTCGGTCGGCCTCTAGGAGACTGAAAGCCATGGTCCTGACGAAGAGAAGCCTCCTGGCGGCCGGATTGGCCGTCGTCTCGACGAGGAGCATGGCGCAGGCCTGGCCCGCCAAGCCGATCCGCATGATCGTGCCGCTGGCGCCCGGCGCCACGGCCGACATCGTCGCGCGCGTCTTCGCCGAGGAACTGGGCAAGTCTCTGGGACAGACCGTCGTGGTCGACAACAAGACTGGCGCAGGCGGGACGATCGCCACCGCCGAGCTGGCCCGCGCCCCGGCCGACGGCTACACGATGGGCCTGGTCTCGCAGGGCACGATGGTGTTCAACATCGGCCTCTACAAGACTCCGGGCTACGATCCGCTGAAGGACCTCGCGATGGTCGCGGTGACCGGCGGGGTCTCCAACGTCCTGATCGTTTCACCCGACAATCCGGCCAGAACCGTGGCCGACCTGCTGGCGCAGGCCCGCGCCAAGCCGGGCGAGCTCACCTACTCGTCGGGTGGCGTCGGCACCAGCCACCACATGTCCGGCGTGCTGCTGGAGTTGCGGACTGGCGTGAAGCTGCAGCACGTGCCCTATCGCGCGACGCCGGCTGGCATCCAGGCCGTCGCCAACGGCGAGGTGGCGATGGGCTTGTTCAACACGCCGACGGTCATCGGCTTGATCAAGGGCGGCAAGCTCAAGGCACTGGCCGTGACCAGCGAGTCGCGCTCCACCCTCCTGCCCGACGCGCCGACGATGATCGAGGCCGGGGTCAAGGAATACGTCGTGAACACCTGGATGGGCTTCGCCGTCCCGGCCGGCGTGCCCGAGCCGGTGATCACGCGTCTCAATACAGAGATCAACCGCATCGGCCAGTTGCCGCAGGTGCGCGAGAAGATGATGGGACAGGGCATCGGGATGCTGCCGCCGGGCTCGCCGGCGGCTGCGCAGAAGCTGGTCCGCGACGACCTCGCGCTGTGGCTGCCCATCATCAAGGCCTCGGGCGCGACGGCCGAGTAGCAGGCCGCGCGGGCCGTATCCTTGCCAAAGCAGGGCCTTGCGCGTATCTCCCCCTGTCCTTCAATCAGGGGTGCGCGCACGCTAGGCGCATATAGTCATGGGCTACAGAGTCGCCGTCGTCGGCGCGACCGGCAATGTCGGTCGCGAAATGTTGCAGATCCTGGCCGAGCGGAACTTTCCGGCCGATGATGTCGTCGCGCTGGCCTCGTCCCGGTCGGTCGGCCTGAAGGCGTCGTTCGGCGACAGATCGGTCCTGAAGGTCCAGGACCTCGCCAAGTTCGACTTCAAGGGCATCGACATCGTGCTGAGCTCGCCGGGCGCCAAGGTGTCGGCCGAGCACAGCCCGCGCGCCGCCAAGGCCGGCGCCATCGTGATCGACAACACCTCCTACTGGCGCATGGATCCGGACGTGCCGCTGGTCGTGCCCGAGGTCAATCCGCAGGCGATCGCCGGCTACAAGGGCCGAGGCATCATCGCCAACCCGAACTGCTCGACCATCCAGATGGTCGTCGCGCTGAAGCCGATCCACGACGCGGCCGGCATCAAGCGCGTCGTCGTGTCGACCTACCAGTCGACCTCCGGCGCCGGCAAGGAAGCGATGGACGAGCTGGTCAGCCAGACCAAGAGCTTCTTCGTCAACCAGACGCTCGACCCGGTGAAGTTCACCAAGAACATCGCCTTCAACGTCATTCCCCAGATCGACGTCTTCATGGATGACGGCTCGACCAAGGAAGAATGGAAGATGGTGGTCGAGACCAAGAAGATCCTCGATCCGAAGATCAGGGTCCACGCGACCTGCGTGCGCGTGCCGACCTTCGTCGGCCATGCCGAGGCGGTGAACCTCGAGCTCGAGCGGCCGCTCGACGATCACGAGGCGCGACGCATCCTCGCGGCGGCGCCCGGCGTCCTGGTGGTCGACCAGCGCGAGCCCGGCGGCTATGTCACGCCGAAGGAAGTCACCGGCCAGGACGGCGTATTCGTGAGCCGCATCCGCTCCGATCCCACGGTCGAGAACGGCCTGGCGATGTGGGTCGTCAGCGACAATCTGCGCAAGGGCGCGGCGCTGAACGCTGTCCAGATCGCCGAAGAACTGATCAAGGGCTACATCTAGGTGGCGCGGTACCAGGTAACCCGCACGCCCTCATCCTGAGGAGCGCGAAGCGCGTCTCGAAGGATGGGCAACAGACGCGGTGCGTGCGGCCCATGCTTCGAGACGGCTGCGGAGTTTACCCCGAGGTACTCGAGGGGCAGCCTCCTCAGCATGAGGTTGTTGGTGGTGATCCAGATATCGAATGGCGCAGACCTCCCGGTCCGCGCCATTTTCGTTTGAGGGCGGATGCTTGTGAGGGGGTGCTGAGGTAGACTGCGAGCGTGAACGACGCGCCCCACATCCATCCGACGAAGCGGGAATCCGCGGCTTCCGGCGCGCCGACGCCGTTGTTCGGCAAGGCAGCCGACAGCTTCGTCCAGCAACTGCGCCTGGCGTCGCAGGCGCATCGTGCGGGGCGCCTCGACGAGGCGATCTCCTCCTACCTGCGGCTGCTGGCGGTTCGTCCCGATCACGCCGAGCTGCACAACAACCTCGGCGTCGCCCTGCGCCTCGCCGGCAAGCTCGAAGCCTCGGTGTCGCATCATCGCCTGTCGCTGGCGGCCGATCCCGGGAATCCGGCCCTGCATTCCAATCTCGGCAACGCGCTGCGCGCCGTGCATCGCCTCGACGAGGCGGTGAAGCATCACTACCGGTCGATTGCGCTCAGCCGCGATTACGCCGAGGGCTTCTTCAACCTGGCGCTCTGCCTGCGCGATCTCGGCCGGCTCGACGAAGCGATCGGTTGCTTCAGCCGGGCCCTGACGATCCATCCCGACAATCGGCGGGCGCGCGTCGAGTTCGCGATCACGCTCCTGATGCGCGGCGAGCTCGCGGTGGGTTTCGACGCCTACGAGATCCGCAAGCGCCTGCCCGAAACGCCGACGCCGGACTTCGTCCAGCCGGCCTGGGCGGGTGAGCCGGTGCAGGGCAAGCGCATCCTGCTCTATCCCGAACAGGGTTTGAGCGACGTGCTGCTGTTCGTGCGCTTCGCCCGCGAGCTGAAGCGGCGCGGCGCCACCGTCGTCGTGCTGTGTCAGGCCCTGCTGAAGGATCTTCTGCGCTCGGCCGACTACATCGACGAGGTCGTGGCCGAGGGCGAGAAGGTCCCCGAGTTCGACCTCCATGCTTCCCTGGTCTCGTTGCCGCATCTCTGCCGCGCCGATTTCGTGGCGCTTGCCGCCGAGCCACCCTATCTCAGAGCGCCCGAGGAAAGCCGCATCAAGCTCGGCCGGCTGGAGCGGGCGAAGTTGCGCATCGGCATCTACTGGGCGGCCATGCCGGGCCAGGCCCAGGATCACCAGCGGTCGGTGCCGTTCGAGCACTTCCTGGCGCTCTCGGGCGATCCGGAGCTGCTGTTCTTCAGCCTGCAGGGCGGCGTCCACCAGAAGGACATCCAGGCGTTCGGCGCCGGCGGCCTGGTGCACGATGTCGGCCGCGGCATCTTCGATTTCGCCGAGGCGGCAACCGCCCTGTCACAGCTCGACCTTCTCATCTCGATCGACGCGCCGGTGGCGCATCTCGCCGCGGCGATGGGCGTGAAGACCTGGGTGCTGCTGCCTTCCACCGCGGATTGGCGCTGGCAGCTCGGCGGCACCGCCGCGCCCTGGTATCCCTCGGCGCGTCACTTCCGGCAGATCGTCCCCGGCACCTGGCACGACGTCTTCACGGACCTGCGGCGCGAACTCGACGTGCTGAAGAAGTGCACCATCACTCCATCGTCGTCCTGAGCGAAGCTGCCCGAAGGGCGGCTTAGTCGAAGGACCTGTTTTCGCACCAACACGCTGTGCGCCGGAAAAGAGGTTCTTCGACTGCGTTCGCTTCGCTCACTCCGCTCAGAACGACGGGAGGTTTTGGGCGGTTACGTTGCGCAGCGCCTCGGCATCGTCGACGTCATCGAGCGTATCGGCCAGTGCGGTGGCGATGTGTCGTGGGAGGCCTGCCAGCGTGTCGGCGAGCACCGACGGCGTCGACCAGCGCACGTCGGCGAACAGTGAACGAGGCAGCGGCCGCACGCGCCGCGCCCCGACCAGCCAGAAGCCCCCATCGCGTGCCGGGCCGAAGACGAGATCGTGCCGACCCAGCAAGGCGAACGCCCGCGCGATGTGAGACGCGCGCAGGGCCGGGATGTCGCTGCCGACGAGGACCACCGGCCCAGGGGGCAGCGTTGCGAAGGGCAGCTTCATGCGCCGCCCGAGATCGCCCTGCCGTTGGGGCTTTCGCCGCGTGACGGGCACCAGATGCCAGGCGGGATGGCGGAGTGCGGTGTCGGGCGTCACCGACAGCCAGACCGTCCAACGCGGATCGCGCGTCATCCGCCGGATCTGCTCGCCGAGGATGCGGCGATAGAAGCGGGCGGCTTCCATCGTGCCGATCTCCGTGGCCAGACGGCGTTTCACGCGGCCGGCCTGAGGCGCGCGGGCGAAGATGACGAGATGGCGCTTCATCGGCCGTAGAGACGTCGCAGGGTCTGCGGCGGAACGCCGGCGAAGTAGAGCGTGAGGCAGGTCAGGTTTCGCAACGGACGCAGCAGCCAGCCGTCCCGCCGATAGCGGGCCGCCGAGGTGAGCGCGTCGGCGTCGAGAGGAACGAGATTGTCCCGGCCGATGCGGCGCACCAGGTCGACGTCTTCCATGAGCGGCAGCGGTCGGAAGCCGCCGAGGCGTTCATAGTGTGGACGAGACATCAGGAGGCCCTGATCGCCATAGGGAAGGCCGAAGCTGCGGCAGCGCCAGGCCGCGAGGCGTTCCACTCGTCGGGCGCCGGCTTCCTCCGAATCGAAGCGCAGCCGGAAGTAGCCGGCCTTGCCGGCGGTCGACCGGACGAAGCGGGCGATGACGTTGCCGGCGCCACTCTGCAGTCGCGTGTCGGCGTGCAGGAACAGGATCCAGGGCGCGCGACCGGCTGCGGCTCCGGTAGCGAGCGGGCCGCCCCGGCCCGCCGCTGCCGTCACCACCGCCACGCCCGCCCGTCGCGCAATCGCAACCGTGTCGTCGCGCGAGCCGCCGTCGCAGATCGTCGTCGGGAAAGCGAGATTGGGATGGGCGGGGCGTGCCGCCAAGGCAGAGCCGAGCGACGCGCCCGCGTTCAACGTCGGAATGACGATGTCGACCGCCGTCGTCACGCGCTGCAGGCGGCCCCGCCCAGGACGCAGAACCTGGCGCAGTGCGGATGGTTGAGCCGGACCTCGCCGACGCTTTCGGCCAGGGTCTCGCCCAGTTCGAACTGCGGATCGTAGGGCAGCAGGGTGCAGGCCACGACGGCAGGTCGCGGCGCGCCCTTGCGCTTCACCACCATGCGGGCCGACGCACACATCACGCTGTCCGGCGACTTCCTCAGGATGCCCCAGCAGGCCGTCGTGATCTCCGGCACGTCGACGGTCGGATCCATCTCGGGGAACAGGACCAGGGTCGCGGGATTTCCGGCGTCGATCGGCACGCCCAGCCGGGCGAACAGGCGAGCGTAGCCGGCGCGGACCTCGTCGTCGGTCTCGTTCGAGAAATGGCGGCCCGCCACATGCACGTCGAACCCCGCCTCGGCCAGCCAGACCAGCCCGTCGATGGTCGGCTTCCAGCTGCGAGGGCCGCGCTCCTCCTCGTGCAGCTCTCTCTCGTAGTGATCGACCGAAACGCGGATCGCGAGGTTGCCGCGGCCATGCCGGGCCAGCAGGTCGAGCAGCGCCGGCTTCATCTTGTGCATCGGCCTCATCGCGTTGGTCAGCACGATGGCCTTCAGGCCGCGTGACAGCACATCGTCCAGCATCGCGGGCAGGTCGGGATTCATGAAGGGCTCGCCGCCCGTGAAGCCGATCAGCTTCGTGCCGTGACCGTCGCGTTCGATCTCGTCGAGGTAGGAGGCGACCTCGGCGGCCGTGAGGTAGACGAGCCGGTCGTTGCGGGGCGAGGACTCGATGTAGCAGTTCCGGCAGGTGAGGTTGCACAGGGTGCCGGTGTTGACCCACAGCGTCTCGAGCGCCTTAAGGCCGACATGCGCGCGTGTCTCGCCCCGGGCGGTGATCGAGGCATCCTTGAATTTCGCGGGATCAAGCAGAACGGGCAGCATCCATGAACCCTGCGCAGACGTTGGCGGACCGACGCTAGCACAATTCGTGCAATGGAATGCCGGGTTCGGGTCGGTAACTCGATCACATGTGCGCGTCTCGACCGTTCGATGAAGCTTCGTTACGGTCCACCAACTTTCAAGGGGAATTGAATGCTCGACGACAAGGCGCTTGCCACGATCTTCCGCGACGCCCGCACGCACAATGGCTGGCTCGACAAGCCGGTGACCGACGAAAAACTCCACGAGATCTACGACCTCATGAAATGGGGCCCGACCTCGGCCAACTGCCAGCCCGCACGCATCGTCTTCGTGCGCACGAAGGAGGGCAAGGAGAGGCTCAAGCCGGCGCTGAGCGCGGGCAATACCGAGAAGACGATGACCGCGCCGGTGACGGCCATCCTCGCGTACGACCCGGAGTTCTTCGAGCACCTGCCGCGGATGTTTCCGCACGACCAGACCGCCATCCACTGGTTCAAGGGCAAGCCGTCGGCCGAACCGACCGCGTTCCGCAACGGCACCCTGCAGGGCGCCTACCTGATCGTCGCGGCCCGCGCGCTCGGCCTCGATTGCGGCGCCATGAGCGGCTTCGACAACGCCAAGGTCGATGCGGCCTTCTTCCCCGATGGCAAGTTCAGGACGAACTTCCTGTGCAACATCGGCTACGGCGATCACTCCAAGGTGTTTGCCCGCAGCCCGCGCTTCGCGTTCGACGAGGTCTGCACGCTCGCCTGAGCTAGAGACCGAGGGCGCGTCCCATCTGCTTCCAGGGCAGCGGCAGCAGCGAGATCAGCGCCGCCAGCCCGAAGCCCAGGATGACGGCGCCGGAGCCGCGGTTGAGCCACAGCAGGCCGGCGCCGGTGAAGCGGCCCCGGAGCGCCACGGCCGCCGTGCAGATGATCGTCCACCAGGCCAGGGCACCGCAGAAGACGGCGGCGACCAGCAGGGTGGCGTCGGGGAGGCTCGCGCCGACGCCGGCCAGGTTGCGGCCGGCGAAGGCGGCGCCGAAGGCCATCACGGTAAGAGGATTGAACACGGTGATGAAGAAGCTCGAACTGGCATAGTGGAAATGCGTCGAGAACTTGTGCTCGCGGTCGTCGGCGACCGGATCGCCGACGTTGCGCGGCCGGTGACGCATCGTGGTCCAGCCCATGATCACCAGCACGAGACCGCCGATGCCCAGCAGCCAGGCTTCGCGCTCGATCACGAACTGCTGCACGAAGGACAGGCCGAACGCCGCGACGGCACCGAAAACCGCATCGCCCAGCGCCGCGCCGATGCCGGTCATGTAGCCCGCCATGGCGCCGACGGTGATCGAGCGTCGCATGCAGAGGACGGCCGCCGGCCCGACCGGCACGGCGATGAGGAAGCCGATCGCCGCGCCTTCGATGGCGAGCGAGAGCGGACTGAAGACGAAGCCCGGCACGGTCATCGCGCGCCTACAGCTTCTCGGCCTTGAAGGCGCGCGGCGGCGCGACCAGCCGGTCCTGCGCCGCCACCAGCTGCAATTCGCGCTCGCCCATCGCCTGCGTGGCCTCCAGGACCGCGAAGATCGACGAGGCGGCCTTTCCCAGCGCGTCGGCGACATCGTCGCCGCCGATCCAGTGGGCGGTGAAGAGGGCGGCGACCGCATCGCCGGTGCCGTTCGGCGCGATCTCGAAGCCGATCATCGGCGTCGCGACCCGCCAGGCCGCGTCGGGCGTCACCGCCACCATCTCGATCGTGTCGGCCGAGGCATCGGCGCGGCGCAGGCTGGTGATGAGCGCGAGTCGCGGCCCCCGTGGCTCTCCCCGGAGCAGGGTGCGTGCGGCCGACAGCGCCTCGCTCATGGTCGAGACGGTCCGGCCGGTCAGGTGTTCGAGCTCGAAATGGTTGGGCGTCACCAGATCGGCGGCCGGGATCGCGCGGTCGCGGAAGAAGGCGTCGATACCCGGCTTGACGTAGATTCCGGTGTCGATGTCGCCCAGCACCGGATCGCAGCACCAGACGGCGCGCGGGTTGGCCGCCCGCACGCGGCGTGCGGTATCCAGAACGACATCGGCCAGCGCCGCGTCGCCCACATAGCCGGTCAGCAGCCCATCGCAGCGCGAGAACTGGCCCAGCGCCTCGATGCCCTGCACGATCTCGGCGACCTGCTCCGCCGAGGCCGCACGGCCACGCCAGGCGCCATAGCCCGTGTGATTCGAGAACTCGACCGTGTTCACCGCCCAGACTTCGTGGCCCAATCGTTGCAGAGGAAAGGTTGCCGCACGATTGCCGACGTAGCCGTAGGCGACATGGCTCTGGAGGGACAGGAAGCGCATGGCCGGCGCCACCTTGCCACAAGGAAGGCCGTCATTATAGTCCGCCGCGTTTTCGGGGAGGCCCAGTGATGTCGAAGTCCGTCCGTCCGCGCCGCAGTGTGCTCTATATGCCCGGCGCCAATACGCGAGCGCTGGAAAAGGCACGCACCCTGCCGGCCGATGCGCTGATCTTCGACCTCGAGGACGCCGTGGCGCCCGATGCCAAGGAGGCGGCGAGGGCCAATGTGGTCGCCGCGGCGCAGAGCAAGGGCTATGGCAAGCGCGAGATCGCGATCCGCTGCAACGGGCTCGGGACGCCCTGGGGCGCGGCCGACATCACCGCGATCGCCAGGTCCGGCGCCGACGCGGTTCTGGTGCCGAAGGTCGAGAGCGCGGCCGAGGTGGCCAGCGTCATCGGCCTGCTCGACGCCGCCGGTGCGCCTCCGTCGATGGCGGTATGGGCGATGATGGAGACGCCCAAGGGCATCCTGCGCGCCGAGGAGGTGGCGGGCTCGCATCCGCGGCTCACGCTCTTCGTCATGGGCACCAACGATCTGGTGAAGGACATGCGCGCGCGCCACACGCCGATGCGCCTGCCGATGATCACGGCGCTGGGGCTCGGCATGCTCGCCGCCCGCGCCCACGGCCTCACCATCCTCGATGGCGTCTATAACGACATCCAGGATGCCGAAGGCTTCCGCGCCGTCTGCCAGCAGGGGCTGGAGATGGGCTTCGACGGCAAGACGCTGATCCATCCGAGCCAGGTCGAGCCGTGCAACGAGGTCTTCGCACCGTCGGCTGCCGAGCTGGAGATGGCGGGCAAGATCGTGTCGGCCTTCAAGGCGGCCCAGGCCGAAGGCAAGGGCGTCGTCACCGTCGATGGACGCATGATCGAGAACCTTCACGTCGAGCAGGCCGAGCGCGCGCTGGCGCTCGCCACCGCGATCAAGGAGCTGCAGGCCGCCGCATGAGCCCCAGGAGCATGAGCAAGACCAGCAACGGCAATTTCTTCGAGGATTTCCGGGTCGGGCAGGAGTTCCACCATGCCACGCCGCGGACGCTGACCGAGGCCGATGCGGCGCTGAACATCGCGCTGTACGGCTCGCGCTTCGCCATCAATTCGTCGGACGTGTTCGCCCGGGCGATCGGCCTGCCGCGCGCGCCGCTCGACGATCTGCTGGTCTTCCATGTCGTGATCGGCAAGACGGTGCCGGACATCTCGCTGAACGCCGTGGCCAATCTCGGCTACGCCGAATTCCGCTGGGGCGTGCCGGTCTATCCGGGCGACACGCTGTCGGCGAAGTCGACCGTGCTGGGCCTGCGCGAGAATTCCAACAAGGCGAGCGGCGTCGTCTGGGTGCGCTCGACTGGCCTGAACCAGAAAGGCGAGATGGTCCTCGACTATGTGCGCTGGGTGATGGTGCACAAGCGCGACCCGCAGGCGCCGGTGCAGGCCCCCACCGTGCCGAAGACGGCGCCGTCGGTGAAGCCCGAGGATCTCATCGTGCCGGAGGGCCTGTCGCTCGCCGGCTACGACGATGGCGCCGCCGGTTCCTCCCATCGTTGGGAGGATTACGTGCCGGGCGAGCGCATCGACCATGTGAGCGGCATCACGCTCGAGGATTCCGACCACATGTTCTCGACGCGCCTCTACCAGAACACCGCGCGTGTGCATTTCGACGCCTTCGCCGGCAAGGACACGCGCTTCGGCCGCCGTCTCGCCTATGGCGGCCACGTGATCTCGCTGATGCGGGCGCTGTCGTTCAACGGGCTGGCCAACGGCGTCCGGGTCGCCGCCTTCAACGCGGGCAGCCACGTCGGCCCGACCTTTGGCGGCGACACCATCTATGCCTGGTCCGAGGTGCTCGAGACGGCGGCGCTGCCGGGTCGGAACGATGTCGGTGCGTTGCGAGTGAGAAGCATTGCTGCAAAGGATTGCCCCTGCGGTTCGTGGCCGGGGAAAGATACGGCCGGCAAGTACCATCCCGCCGTCGTGCTCGATCTCGACTACTGGCTGCTCATGCCGAGACGCGTTGCCTAGAATCGCCGCTCGGCAGGCGGATTTTCGCTTGCAAATCCGGGGCTTAACAAGCGTGCGACGCCGACATTCGTTGACTTGATGCGGCTGCGCGCTAAAAACAGCGCCAGCCGATATTCGGCACTAGAGGTCATCTCGGATGAGCGTCGCCAACCGGCCGGTGCATCGGCCGCTTTCCCCGCATCTGCAGGTCTATCGCCCGCAGCTCACCTCCACACTCTCGATCCTGCATCGCGCGACGGGCATCGCCCTGTCGCTGGGCGTGCTCTACCTCACGGTCTGGGTCGTGTGCGCTGCCGGGAGCTACGAGACCTATGCGAGGTTCCAGGCCTTCAACAGTTCGATCGTCGGCCGCCTGGTGCTCGGCGGCTGGCTGTTCTGCATGTTCTACCACCTGTTCAACGGCATCCGGCATCTCTTCTGGGACATGGGATACGGCTTCGAGATCAAGGACGCCTACCGCAGCGGCTGGATCGTGGTGGCGGTTTCCCTCGTGGCGACGGCGATCTCGTGGATCGTCGGCCTGCGGCTGATCTGAGGAGCCTCCCATGAACAGCGATCTTAGAAGCCCTCTCAACCGTGCGCGCGGTCTCGGCTCGGCCAAGAGCGGCGTGCATCATTTCTGGATGCAGCGCCTCACGGCGGTCGCCCTGATCCCGCTCGTGATCTGGTTCGCCGTCTCGCTCGTAATGCTGAGCGGTGCCGACTATGGAATGGCCCGCTCATGGCTCAGTTCGCCGTTCGTCATGGTGCTGCTGATCCTCACCATCTGCATCGGCCTGTATCACGGCCAACTCGGCATGCAGGTCGTGATCGAGGATTACGTACACAATGAGGGCGTGAAGCTGGCGCTGATCGTGGCGATCAAGTTCATCGCGGTATTCTTCGGGCTGGCCGCCACCGTGGCCAGCATGCGTATCGGATTCGGAGGCTAAGTCATGGCCGAGGCGAGCAGCGGCAAGAGCAACCCACCCGTCGCGGGAATCGTCAACATCGGCAACACCGCCTACAAGGTGATCGATCACGAGTATGACGTGGTCATCGTCGGTGCCGGCGGTGCGGGTCTTCGCGCGACCTTCGGCATGGCCAACAAGGGCTTCAAGACGGCCTGCATCACCAAGGTGTTCCCGACCCGCAGCCACACCGTGGCGGCGCAGGGCGGCATCTCGGCGGCGCTGGGCAACATGGGCCCGGACGACTGGCGCTGGCACATGTACGACACGGTCAAGGGCTCCGACTGGCTCGGCGACCAGGACGCGATCGAATACATGTGCCGCGACGGCATCGGCGCGATCATCGAGCTTGAACACTATGGCGTGCCGTTCAGCCGCACGCCCGAGGGCAAGATCTACCAGCGCCCGTTCGGCGGCATGACGACCGAATACGGCAAGGGTATCGCCCAGCGCACCTGCGCCGCGGCCGACCGTACCGGTCACGCGATCCTGCACACGCTCTACCAGCAGTCGCTGCGTAACCACGCCGAGTTCTTCATCGAGTATTTCGCCCTCGACCTGATCATGGACGAGGGCGTCTGCCGCGGCGTCATGGCCTGGAACCTCGACGACGGCACGATCCATCGCTTCCGCGCCCACAAGGTGGTGCTGGCGACCGGCGGCTACGGCCGCGTCTACCAGACGGCGACCTCGGCCCACACCTGCACCGGTGACGGCGGCGCCATGGCGCTGCGCGCCGGCCTGCCGCTGCAGGATCTCGAGTTCGTTCAGTTCCATCCGACCGGCGTGTTCGGCGCGGGCTGCCTGATCACCGAGGGCGTTCGCGGCGAAGGCGGCTACGTCACCAACTCGAGCGGCGAGCGCTTCATGGAGCGCTACGCGCCGTCGGCCAAGGACCTCGCCTCGCGCGACGTCGTCAGCCGTTCGATGACCGTCGAGATCCGCGAAGGCCGCGGCTGCGGTCCCAACAAGGATTACATCGAACTGCACGTCGAGCATCTCGATCCGAAGATCATCCACGAGCGCCTGCCGGGCATCGCCGAGACCGCGCGCATCTTCGCAGGCGTCGACGTGACCCGCCAGCCGATCCCGATCCTGCCGACCTGCCACTACAACATGGGCGGAATCCCGGCGAACTATCACTGCGAAGTGATGACCGTGAAGGACGGCAATCCCAACACCGTCGTTCCCGGCCTGATGGCGCTGGGCGAGGCGGCGTCGGTCGGCGTCCATGGCGCCAACCGCCTGGGCTCCAACTCGCTGCTCGAACTGGTCGTGTTCGGCCGCTCCGCCGCCAACCGCGTGGCAGAGCTGCTGACGCCGGGCCAGCCGCACAAGGACATGCCGCGCGCCGGCGAGGAGGCGATCGCCCGCCTCGACAAGGCCCGGCACTCGAACGGCGGCACGCCGACTTCCCAGCTGCGCGCCCAGATGCAGAAGACCATGCAGAACGACTGCGCGGTGTTCCGCACGACCAAGACCCTCGACGAGGGCTGCGTGAACATGGACAAGGTGTTCGCCGGCAAGGACGACGTCCGCGTCAAGGACCGCTCGATGATCTGGAATTCCGATCTCATGGAGACCCTGGAGTTCGAGAACCTGATCCTCCAGGCGCAGGGCACGATCCGCTCGGCCGCCAACCGCAAGGAAAGCCGTGGTGCCCATGCGCACGAGGACTTCCCGGACCGCAACGACAAGGACTGGCTGAAGCACACGGTCGTCTGGGTTGACGAGAAGACCGGCAAGACCCGCATCGACTACCGTCCGGTCAACCTGCAGCCGATGAGCAACGACGTTCAGTCGTTCCCGCCAAAAGCCCGCGTGTACTAACCGCCCGCGTGTACTGAGTTCGAGAGGACGACATGGCCGAGTTCACTCTTCCCGCCAATTCCAAGGTCGGCGTCGGCCAGACCTACGCCGCTCCGGCGGGCGCCAAGAACATCCGGAAGTTCAAGGTCTATCGCTGGACTCCGGAAGACGGGAAGAACCCGTCGGTCGACACCTATGAAGTCGACATGGACACCTGCGGGCCGATGGTTCTCGACGCGCTGATCAAGATCAAGAACGAGATGGACAGCTCGCTCACCTTCCGGCGCTCCTGCCGCGAGGGCGTGTGCGGCTCCTGCGCGATGAACATCGACGGCACCAATACGCTCGCCTGCACCAAGTTCATCGACGAGGTGAAGGGCGACATCAAGATCTACCCGCTGCCGCACATGCCGGTGGTGCGCGACCTGGTGCCCGACCTCAACGTGCCCTACGCCCAGCTGACCTCGATCGAGCCGTGGCTGAAGTCGACCACCCAGCCGCCGACGCGCGAGCGCCTGCAGTCGCCGGAGGAGCGCGCCAAGCTCGACGGGCTGTGGGAATGCATCCTGTGCTTCTGCTGCTCGACCTCGTGCCCCAGCTACTGGTGGAACGGCGATCGCTATCTCGGCCCGGCCATCCTGCTGCAGGCCTATCGCTGGATTGCCGACAGCCGCGACGAAGCCAAGGGCGAGCGCCTCGACAATCTCGAGGACCCGTTCCGGCTCTATCGCTGCCACACGATCATGAACTGCACCAAGACCTGCCCCAAGAGCCTCAATCCGGCCAAGGCGATCGCCGAAATCAAGAAGCTGATGGTCGAACGCACGATCTAGGCGGCGCGTCTTTTGCTACGCTGGAGCCACCGGGACAAACAGGGGGCTTCAGCAATGTCATTCAAATCCATCACGGCAATGGCCGCGCTCGCCGGCGCGGCGGCGCTTGTCGCAGGACCGGCGTCGGCCGGCCAGACCTTCGACGCCATCAAGGCCAAGGGCTTCGTCCAGTGCGCGGTGAACACCGGACTGGCGGGCTTCTCCTTCGCCGACAGCCAGGGCAAGTGGACCGGCCTCGACGTCGATCTCTGCAAGGCCATCGCCGCGGCGATGTTCGGGGACGCCGAGAAGGTCAAGTTCACGCCGACCACCGCCCAGCAGCGCTTCGTCGCCCTGCAGTCGGGCGAGGTCGACGTCATCACCCGCAACGCGACGCAGACGCTGCTGCGCGACACCTCGCTCGGCTTCAACATCGCGGGCGTCAATTTCTATGATGGCCAGGGCTTCATCGTTCCGGCCAAGAGCAACATCAAGAGCTCCAGGGAGCTGAACGGCGCCACGATCTGCGTGCAGCCGGGCACCACCACCGAGCTCAACCTCGCGGATTACTTCCGCAAGAACAAGATGACCTTCAAGCCGGTGCTGATCGAGAAGCTCGACGAGCTGCTGCAGGCCTATGCTTCCGGCCGTTGCGACACCTACACGACCGACGCCTCGGGCCTCGCCGCGGTGCGTGCCGGCCAGCTCGCCGGCAAGGGCGAGCATGTCATCCTGCCCGAGCGCATTTCCAAGGAGCCGCTCGGCCCGATCGTCCGCCACGGCGACGACCAGTGGTTCGACCTGGTGAAGTGGACGCTGATGGGCATGATCGAGGCCGAAGAGATGGGTATCACGTCCAAGAACGTCGACGAGATGCTGAAGAGCGACGATCCCGCAGTGAAGCGCTTCCTGGGAGTCACGCCGGGCTACGGCAAGGCCACCGGCGTCGACGAGAAGTGGATGTACAACGTCATCAAGCAGGTCGGGAACTACGGCGAGAGCTACGACCGCCACGTCGGCCCGGCCACGCCGCTCAAGCTCGAACGCGGCCAGAACGCGCTGTGGACCAACGGCGGCCTGATGTACGCGATTCCGTTCCGCTGAGATTCTCTCGATAGGAAAGACACACCCAAGCTTTCCAACAATTACCTCACCCTGAGGAGCGCTCCATCGGAGCGCGTCTCGAAGGGTGGGCACGAGCACCACGTCTGTTGCCCATCCTTCGAGACGCCGTGCTGCGCACGGCTCCTCAGGATGAGGAGGAGTCGAGAACTCTACGGCGTGAGATCGAACCGCATCTTCTTGATGCGGCCGGTCGAGACCTCGAGTGCGACGATCCGGCCGTCGCTGTCGCGGACCAGATGGGCGAGCTGGGTGGCCTTGATCCAGCTGCCCGGCGATTCCACCTCCAATGTGTCGGCATCGAGGCCGCGCACGATCCACGGCGCACCGCCCGAGATCAACGGTCCGCCGACTTCCATCTGCCAGTCCTTGCCGTCGCGGGCGATGCGCCACACGGCGGCGCAGTCGGACGAGACGTAGGTGCCGGCGAGGTCGGCCGGCACGGCCGCGCGCTTGCCCACTTTGTTGAACGTCAGGACACGTCCCGCGCCGAGATCGACCTTCAGCGTGCCCTTGGGACCGGGCTTCAGGGCGAACTCATAGGAGCCGCGCTCGGCCGCCAGCCAGCTGCCGGCGCGGCGGCCCAGCGCGAAGGGCAGGCCGTTCTGCGTCACGGTGGCTTCACCGTTGTGCCACGCCAGATCGAAGAGGGATGGCTCACCGGCATTGAACCAGGTCCCGGCGAGCGGCTTGATCTCGGCCGCCGTGATCGGGGCCAGCGCCGGTTTCATCCGCCTGTCGCCCTCGAGGGCGAGCGCAGCGATCGTGCGGGCGCGTCGCCACGGATCGATGCTGCCCAGGTTCGCGATCACCACGACCGTGAGACCGGCCTTGGGCACGCGCAGGAATTCCGTGCGGAAGCCCGGCCACAGGCCGCCATGGCCGACCGTCTGCAGGCCGCGCAACTCCTCGACGGCGACGCCGCGCCGGTAGTTGTTGGCGTGGCCGCCGGTGAGGCCGGCGATGGCGGTGAGCTGCGCCGGGATCGTCTTGCCCAGGAAGGGCTTGTCGAAGTGCTGGCTCCAGATCAGCAGGTCCTCGACGGTCGAGGTGAGCCCGCCTTCGCCGCCCTGCGGATAGGCGTGCGCGGCGCGGCGGAAGCCCTGCTCGCGGTCGCCGAGATAGCCGGTGGCGAGGTGCGGAATCACCGCGTCGATCTCGGCGACCAGTGAGGTGTGCGCCATGCCGAGCGGCTTGAAGATGCGTTCGGCCAGCACCTCGCCCAGCTTCTTCTTGGTCAGCTTCTCGACGATCAGGCCCAGCAGCAGGAAGTTGGTGTTGCTGTAGAGGAAGCGGCTGCCCGGCGCGAAGTTGAGGTGCCGGTTGCGCGTGCAGGCGTCGAACAGATCCTCGGGCCGCGCCGGCTTGTCCAGTCCATGGCCGCCCAGCCGCAGCAGCTCGAGGAAGTCGGGCAGGCCGCTCGAATTGCGCATCATCTGGTCGATCGTCACCGGCAGCGGCGGCAGCTCGGGCAGATACTTGTGCGGCGGATCGGAAAGCTTGAGTTTGCCCTCGGCCGCCAGCATCAGGGCGGCGGTCACCGTGAACTGCTTGCTCACGGAGGCTATGCGAAAGCGCGTGTCGGCACGGATCGGGACGCCGAGTTCGATGCTGGCCAGGCCGAAGCCCTTGCAGAACTCGATCTCGCCATCGCGCATCACGCCGACGACGGCGCCCGGCGAACCGGGCTTGGTGTAAGGGGCAAACAACGCGTTGACGCGCCGCTCGAAGACGGTGGACTCGATGGCTTTCGACATGCAGGCCAGTCAATCGAAGCGGCTCGCCCTTGTAAAGGCGAGCCGTTAGGCTCGCGCGAAATGCGGAGGGAACGCGCACGATGGACCGTCAGTTCGTGAAGATCGAGAAGGGGCTGGGGCCGCAGGGGCGTATCGCCGTCGTGCGATTCGACCGCGGCGACAACATCAATGCGCTGAGCCAGCAGGCTATGCGCGAGCTGCGCGACGTGCCGCGCGAATTCGAGGACGATCTCGAAACCTCGGTCGTGATCCTGACCGGTTCGGCGAAAGCGTTCTCGGCCGGCTTCGACCTCAAGGACGGCGACGGTCGGGCCCGCGACGGGCTGCCGATCGGCGAGCGCATCCATCGCCAGCGGCTGGGGCCGAAGATGTGCAAGGCGTGGCAGGACATGGACCAGGTGACGATTGCCGCGATCGAGGGCCATTGCATCGGCGGCGGCGCGGCGCTCGTCGTGTCGCTCGACTTCCGCACCTGCGGCCGCTCGGCGCATTTCCGCATTCCCGAGATCGAACTCGGCATGAACATGAGCTGGGGCTCGATCCCGCGCATGCTGGCGCTGATGGGCCCGGCGCGCACCAAGCAGGCGGTGATCCTGGCGTCGGACCGCATCGGCGCGGCGGACGCGCTGGACTGGGGCCTCGTCGAGACCGTCGTGGAGGACGGCCAAGCGCTCGCTGCGTCGATGGCATTCGCCGAGCGCATCGCCCGCCAGCCGCCCATTCCGGTGCGCATGACCAAGACCACGGTCAACAGACTCGCCCATGCGCTCGACGATCTCGGCAGCCACATGGATGCCGACCAGAACGTGCTGACGGGTCTTACCGAGGACTACAAGGAAGGCACCGCGGCGTTCCGCGAGAAGCGCAAGCCGTCGTTCAAGGGGCGCTAGCCATTTCTTGTCGTCCTGAGCGCAGCGAAGGACCTAACCTCACGACCAAAGTACTGCGTGGCTGGCGTTAGATCCTTCGCTGCGCTCCAGGGCGGGGATTACCCCGCCCGCGATGACAAGGATTCGGAAGACGTCAGAGCTTTCGCGTCGGCAACTGATCGACGATGGCCTGACGCGCCGGGTCGTCGAGCATGGCCCAGCGGCCGATCTCGTCGATCGTGCGCCGGCAGCCGAGGCACAAGCCGCTCTTCTGGTCGAGCTTGCAGATGCCGATGCAGGGCGACATCACGCGACGGACCGCGGATGTTGGCGACGACGTCATGGTGCCGTCAGGGTTTCTTGCCGAGTTCCGCGAGCTGGCTCTGCAACTCGTCGAGCTTGCGCTTCAGGTCGTCGATGGCCGCGTCGCCTGAGGGCGCCAAAGTCTCGGCAGGCTTGGCCGGTTCGTGGCCGTTGGCGGCCGCCGGCGGGGAGGCCTGCTCACCGGGGGGCGTGCTGCCGGGGGCGGTGCCGAACGGGTTGAACATCCGCATGGCGTTCTCGAACATCGCCATGTTCTGCTTGCCCATCGACTCGAACTGCTGGAACGGATTGAAGCCGAAGGCGTTCTGCATGTAGCGCCGCATCTGATCCTGGTTGCGGGCGAACTGCGTCATCGACATTTCGAGATATTGCGGCACCACGCCCTGCAGGCTGTCGCCGTAGAAGGAGATCAGCTGGCGCAGGAACGGGATCGGCAGCAGCGTCTGGCCGCCCTTGCTCTCTTCCTCGAAGATGATCTGCGTCAGCACCGAACGCGTGATCTCGTCGCCGGTCTTGGCGTCGTAGACCACGAAGTCGGTCTTGTCCTTCACCATCTGGGACAGATGATCCAGCGTCACATAGGCCGAGGTCGCGGTATTGTAGAGCCGTCTGTTCGCGTACTTCTTGATCACCACCGGCGCCGCTTTCGGTCCGCCTTCGGGTACTGCCTGGTCGGCCATTACGCTTCGCTCCTCTAGTTCCCGCGCGCGGTGAACGCTCGTTTACTCAGGGGCGGCCACCTTAGCGCCGATGCCGCAGTGCGACAAGGCAACCTTCGCCGATGGAAGCAGCGTTGGCGCGACGATGCGTTATACTGGCGACATGGTCTCCGGAAACGACGACAAGACGGCCGGTACAACCGAGTCCGGCGCCGAATTCGACAGGCTGGCCCGGCGCTATCTCGATCTATGGCAGGCCCAGCTGGCCGGGCTCGCGTCGGATCAGGCGGTGACCGAGCAGATCGCCCGCCTGTTCGCGGCCGCGAATGCCCAAGTCGCTTCGGCCTTGCAGGTTGCCCAGGGAGCGTCCCATGCAGACACGACTAGGTCCCCGTCCGCTGCCGCTCCATCTGGGAACGGCCCTGATGACCTGGGCGAGCTCCGAAAGCGCGTGGAAGCTCTTGAAGCCCGGCTCGCAGAACTCGAGTCCCGCACGCGAACCACCTGAGACGCTGGCAGCACTTCTGCCGGAGATCGGTGCTCTCGAAGAACGGTCGGGCGCAGGGCAGTTCGAGCAGGCGCTGCAGCGCGAGATACGCCGGCGCATGGCGCGACTGGCCGATGGCGTCCTCGCCTATCAACGTCACGACGTCCACCGCACGCTCGCCGATCCGCCCGCCGTCTGGCGCGAGGGCAACACGCGCCTGCTCGACTATGGCGCCACAAATCGCGGGGCACGCAAGCGCGGAACGCGCGCCGTGCTCGTCGTGCCCTCGCTCATAAACCGCTGGGAAGTGCTCGACCTCACGGAAGAGAAGAGCCTGTTGCGCGCCATGGCGGCGCAGGGGTTGCGACCCTATCTCGTCGATTGGGGGACGCCCGACGACGAGGAACGCCGCTTCGATACGACCGCCTATGTGGCGCGACTGGAGCGGGCGCTGGGCTTCGTGGCCAAGCGGGCTCGGCGGGCGCCGGCGGTCCTGGGCTATTGCATGGGCGGCACGCTCACGGTTGCGCTGGCTGCGCGCAAGCCGCGCCGTGTCGCCGGTCTCGCCCTGATGGCGGCGCCGTGGGATTTCCATGCCGACCGCACCGGTCATGCTTTCCTGCTGTCGACAGGGCCGCTGCTGGCGCAGCTCGCCGATCGCGTCGGCGAGCTGCCGGTCGACATCCTGCAGACCCTGTTCTGGTCGCTCGATCCATGGCTCTCGGTGAAGAAGTTTGGCCGCTTCCTCGGGATGGACCAGCAGGGGGAGCATGCGAAGGAGTTCGTGCTGCTCGAGGACTGGCTGAACGGCGGCGCACCGCTCGCCGGTCCGACGGCGCGCGAATGCCTCGTCGACTGGTACGGCGACAATACGCCGGGCCGCAACAAGTGGGTCGTCGGCGGACGGCGCATCGTCCCCTCGAAGATCAAGGTGCCGTCGCTGGTCATGATCCCTTCGGGCGACCGCATCGTGCCGCCGCTGTCGGCGGCTGCGCTGGCTGACCCGAAGAAGGGCCTGAAGAAGGCCAGGCGGATCGACGTGCCGCTCGGCCATATCGGCATGGTGGTGAGCGGCCGTGCCCGTGAGCTGTGCTGGACGCCGCTGATCGATTGGATCTCCGCTCTTCCTGTCCGGCGGTCCCGTGTCGTCACCGGCTAGGTCCTTCGACGGACGCGTGCCGGCGATCTGGTTGGCGCTGCTGACGGTCTCCGTCTTCGCCCACGCCCATGTCGAGATGGCGAACGAGGCCGCGCGCGGCATTCCGATGACCTACGGCACCGCCCTGGCGATCCAGGTTTCCAGCCACCTGGTCGTCGCGGCCCTGCTGCCCGCGATCTACTGGCTGCACCGGCGCTGGCCGATCCCCGACCATCGGCGCAATCTCCTGATCCACGTCGCGGCGGTGGTGCCGTTCAGCATCGCCCATACGCTGGGCATGGCGGCGCTCAGGTTCCTGTGGTTCGGCGGCATCGTCGGCGAACCGCACAGCTTTCCGCTCACGCTCGACCGGCTGGTCTACGAGTTTGCCAAGGACATCATCGCCTACGCCCTGTTGAGCGCCGGCGCGGTGGCGCTGCGCCATTACCTGGCGCGGCCGGCTCCAGCGGTGGCCGCCGAGCCAGCCGTGGTGTCGGAGCCGCCGGCCGAACCGTTGCCCGAGCGCTTCGCCGTGCGCCGCAAGGGCCGGGAGATCATGGTCGAGGTCGCCGACATCGACTGGATCGAGGCCTCGGGCAATTACGCCGTGCTGCATGTCGGCGACGAGACCTTCGAGATCCGTTCCTCGCTCACGAAGCTGGAAGGCGAGCTCGATCCGAAACGGTTCGTGCGCGTGCACAAATCACATCTGGTCAACATCGCCCGGGTCGTCGAGGTGACCCCCTGGGTGAGCGGCGACTGGCGCATCCGCCTGCAGGGCGGCGCCGAAGTGAACCTGAGCCGGCGCTATCGCCAGCGTTTCGAGGCCCTGGCGCCCGTCCGGGCCTGACCGGACGTCCCCGGATGTCCCCGAGCGCCTGCCGGTCGTCCCACCGGACGCGCCGGTCGTCACAAAACGACCCGGACTCAACGGCTTGCAGAGTAGGTCGAGGGCATCCATCCCACGGAACCTCGCCATGCACCCTGCAGCCTTTGCCTCCCGCCGCGCCGATCTCGACTGGCTCCGCGTCCTCGCCTTCGGCCTTCTGATCTTCTACCACGCCGGCATGGCCTGGTCGGGCTGGAGCTGGCACGTCACCAGTCCCGACAGCCTGGAGGGGCTGCGGGAGGCCATGCGGTTCCTGAACCGCTGGCGCATGCCGCTGATCTTCGTGGTCTCGGGTGCGGCGATCATGCTGGCGCTGGGGGATCGGACGCCTCAAGCCTTCGTCCGCGACCGGCTGAAGCGCCTGGCGTTGCCGCTGGCCTTCGGCATGGTCGTGATCGTGCCGCCGCAGGTCTATCTGGAGCGGCTGTACAGTGGCCAGTTCACCGGCTCGTTCCTGCAATGGCTGCCGCACGCCTTCGACGGCATCTACCCGCAGGGGAACCTGAGCTGGCATCACCTCTGGTTCGTGGCCTACGTCCTCGCACTGACCCTGGCGCTGCTGCCGGTCTTCCTGTGGGCGCGGTCGGCATCGGGCCGTGCCACCGTCGCAAGGGCCGGCTGGATCGCGGCCCACTTCGGCCTGCAGTGGCTGATGGCCCTGCCGCTCGCCGCCTCGACCCTGTGGCTGACGCCGATCTCCTGGAACATCAACGGGCTGGTCGGGGACTGGAACGGCCTCGTCTCCTATGGCGCGCTGCTGCTCTACGGCGCCTTCGTCTTCGGATCGTCCGACCTTCTGAAGGCGTTGCAGCGCCAGCGCTTCTTCTCGCTGGCCGTCGGACTCATCGCCTATGCGTTCCTCCATGTCGGATTCTTCGCGGGCACCGTCCGGGCGACCATTCCGCCGGAGATACGGCCGGTCTTCGCGCTGTTGTCGGCGGTCAACGTCATGGCGTGGCTGTTCGCCATCATCGGCTTCGCGCACCGCCACCTGACCCGGCGGCCGGCCTTCCTGGCCGAGGCGACCGAGGCCGTTTATCCCTTCTACCTGCTGCACCAGACCGTCACCGTGATCGCAGTCTACTGGCTGCTGAAACTCGACGTGCCGCCGCTCGCGGGATTCTTCGCGGCGGTCCTGCTCACCTTCCTTGGAAACGCGCTGCTCTACGTCGGCCTTGTCAGGCCGGTCGGGTTCCTGCGGCCGTTGTTCGGCATGAGAGGCGCGGGAGCAACGTCGGCCCGGGCGATTGAAACCGGAGCCGCGCCCAGGAGGGGTTGACGATGTCTACCATGTGGGATTAGGAAGAGTAGACGGCGTCAACTAACCGTCTTCCAAGGCCGGGCCGTTTCCTTTCACGCGACGAGGTGGTTCATGCTCTCCCGCAACCTTTCCCAGTTTTCCCTGATTGCCGTGGCATTGTTCGTGGGCACGCCCAGCGATGCGCGCGCGGCCGATATCGTGATCAATGTCTCGGGCATCAGCGAAGCCCGCGGCTCGATCGGGTGCGCGCTGTTTCCCGACGGTCGCGGCTTTCCCATGGACAATTCGGGCGCCACGGCTCTCTGGCTTCCTGCCGATCCGAAGGGCGTGAGCTGCCGATATGCCAACCTGCCCGACGGCACCTACGCCGTTTCGGTCTCGCACGATCTCAACGGCAACCGTCGGACCGACACCAATTTCCTGGGCATCCCCACGGAAGCCTGGGGCGTTTCCAACAACGCGCGACCGACGATGCGCGCCCCGCGCTTCGATGAAGCGGCGTTCAAGGTCGTCGGCGGACAATCCGTGACGATCGACGTCAGGCTGGCCAAGTGACGCGCGGCTACGTGCGCATCCGCCGAGCTGGCGCCTGTCGGGTTGCCACGCCGGGGACGAGCCCGGATATTGGGCCATGTCGTGCGTGGAGTGACGAGTCACCGGGATGGCCAAAAAGACGGACGCAAGGGCGAGACCGCGGAAACGTCCGGCGGACTTGCGTGAGGCCTGTGTCGAGGAAGCCTTGGCCATCGTTGGCGAATCAGGCCTCGAAGCGCTCAGCCTGAGGGAAGTCGCCCGCCGGCTGCACGTCTCCCATCAGGCGCCCTACAAGCATTTCGCCAGCCGCGACCATATTCTGGCCGAGGTCGTGGGTCGGGCCTTTGCCGGCTTCGCCCGACATCTCGATGCCAGACCGCGCAGTGCGGACCCGATGGAGGATCTTGCGCAGCTGGGACTCGCCTATCTCGGCTTTGCGCGCACCCATCCGCTGCACTACCGGCTGATGTTCGGCACGCCGCTCCCCGATCCCGGGCGGCATCCCGAAATGATGAAGCAGGCGAGGCACGCCTTCGCGATCCTCCTCGACGGCGTTGCGCGCCTGCATGGCCGGCCGGCGGACACGCTCTCGGAGCTCGACGCCCTCTTCGTCTGGGCATCGATGCATGGCCTGGCCGGCATTCTGCAGTCGCACGCCCTGCAGACCCTCGATCTCGAGGACAGCGTCCTCGGCGCCGCCATTCCTCACGCCCTGCTCAAGATCCGGTTCGCCCTGGACGGTGACGAGCGTGCGAAGCAGGCCCCGCCGCGCAGGTAGGCCGCGGTCCTTGCCCCGGTGGGCGACGGGCCGTAAAAATGATTCCAAGGGCGGCCTGCCAAGGAGGATTTCATGACGGATATCGTTATTGCGAGCGCAGCGCGCACGCCAATCGGCTCGTTCAACGGTGCGTTCGGCGCCGTGCCGGCGCACGATCTCGGCAAGGTCGCCATCAAGGGTGCGCTCGAGCGCGCCAACGTGAAGCCCGAGGAAGTCGACGAAGTCATCATGGGTCAGATCCTGACCGGCGGTCAGGGCCAGAACCCGGCGCGCCAGGCGGCCGTCAATTCCGGCATCCCGGTCGAGAAGACCGCGCTCGGCATCAACCAGCTCTGCGGCTCCGGCCTGCGCGCCGTCGCCTTCGGCTGGCAGGCGATCCGCAACGGCGACGCCAGCATCATGGTGGTCGGCGGCCAGGAGAGCATGAGCCAGGCGCCGCATGCCGCCCATATGCGCGACGGCACCAAGATGGGCGAGTTCAAGATGCTCGACACCATGCTGAAGGACGGGCTGTGGGACGCCTTCCACGGCTATCACATGGGCAACACCGCCGAGAACGTCGCGCAGAAGTTCCAGATTACGCGCGCCGAGCAGGACGCGTTCGCCGTGTCGTCGCAGAACAAGGCCGAGGCGGCGCAGAAGTCCGGCCGCTTCAAGGATGAGATCGTCCCGGTGACGGTGAAGACGCGCAAGGGTGAGGTCGTCGTCGATACCGACGAGTTCCCGCGTCATGGCACGACGATCGAGGCGCTGGGCAAGCTGCGTCCGGCCTTCACCAAGGAAGGCGGCTCGGTCACCGCCGGCAACGCCTCGGGCATCAACGACGGTGCCGCGGCACTGGTGCTGATGAGCGCCGACGAAGCCAAGAAGCGCGGCATCACCCCGCTGGCGAAGATCGTGTCCTGGGCGACCACGGGCGTCGATCCGTCGATCATGGGCATCGGTCCGGTCACCGCCTCGCAGGCCGCGCTCAAGAAGGCCGGCTGGACGGTCAAGGATCTCGACCTTGTCGAAGCCAACGAGGCGTTCGCCGCCCAGGCGGTGGCCGTCGGCAAGCAGCTCGGCCTCGACGAGACCAAGCTCAACGTCAATGGCGGCGCGATCGCGCTCGGCCATCCGATCGGCGCCTCGGGCGCCCGCGTGCTGACGACGCTGCTCTATGAAATGCAGAAGCGCGACGCCAAGAAGGGCCTCGCCACCCTGTGCATCGGCGGCGGCATGGGCATCGCCATGTGCGTCCAGCGCGACTGATTTTCCAGTCGACGCTTCAGAATTCAAGACGCCCGAAGGATCGCTCCTTCGGGCGTTTTCATTGCGACAACCTCATGCTGAGGAGGCCCGAAGGGCCGTCTCGAAGCATGGGCTACACATGCCACGCCTGTTGCCCATCCTTCGAGACGCGCGCCCACTGCGCGCTCCTCAGGATGAGGTCGTGCAGTGAACCTGAGGCGGCGGGAATCCTAGGGGTTGTAATAGGTGCCGACCTGCGTGCCGGCGCGGACGAGGCGTCGCCCGTCCTCCTGCGAAAGCCAGGTGAGCTCGGCGTCGTTGGTTCCCTTGGGCTGCGCCAGCAGGAATCGAGTCTCGCCCGGCACGACGGTGATGATCACCTCGGTGCTCTCGCTGCTGCCGAAGGCGCGCAGGTCGTAGGGATTGGGCGGCAGGTCCAGGCGCATCCAGGTCGAGCCCGTCAGCCCGCCGACGGGATGGCGGCTCATGGAGATGAGGATGCTCGGCGCATCCGGCGGGGCGGTGTCGCGCACGATGTAGAGCGCGGCCATGCCGTCCTTCGCAACGGGGAAAGAGTTCGTGCCATAGGCCTGGTACCAGGGCGAAGACGAGTTCTGGCAAGCGGACAGGAAAAGCGCCAGCAACGCGGCGCCTAGAAACTTCATCATGCAACGACCTCCGGCGGCAAAGTCCGACGGACCGGCCTGCGGGTCAAGCCTCAGCCTGTCGCTGGGGCCGGCAGGACGCGCAGGCGCGCCAGCGGTGACAGGACGATGACGAGGGTCGACAGCGCGAACGCCGCGGCGATCATCAGGAGCGCGGCGCCCAGGCCGGCCTGTGCCGCCACCAGACCGCCGGCCAGGGCGCCCAGGGGACGGACGCCGTAGATCGCGGTCTGGACCGTGGCGTTGACCCGGCCCATCAGGGCTGAGGGCGTCACGAGCTGCCGGACCGTCGTCTGGCAGATCAGCCACAGCATCGGCCCGAAGCCCACCAGGAAGTAGCCGGCGGCCGCAAGGGCGAAGCCGTTGCCCGAGGGGGCCGCCAGGAACAGGACGGCGGCGAGGACCGACACGGCCGGTCCGAAGATCAGGGTCACGAACGGCGGCAGTCGGCGGGCGCAGAGCGGCGCCACCAGCGCGCCCAGGATCAGCCCGGCGCCATAGGTCGATTGCGCGAGGCCCATATGCGCCGGGTCGAGCCCGAGCGGCCCCAGCGCCAGTGGCGCCCAGATGGCAAGCAGCGCGAAGAAGGCGAAGTTCCAGAAGATCGCGCAGAGGCTGATGCCGCGCAGCAGCTCGTTGCGGACGACGAAGACGGCGCCGATCCGGATGGCACTGGCGAGGGTTGGACGCGCGGCCCCCGTCGTCGGGGCGGTGCCTTCCGGCAACGCGCGCACGCAGACCAGCGCCAGGGCTGCCCCCAAGGCTGCGAGCGCATAGCCCCAGGTCGGCGACAGATGCTGGGCGAGCAGGCCGGCCACGAACGGAGCGGCGAGACTGACGACGGCACGCGCCAGTTCGAGACGCGCGTTGGAGCGGGACAGGTCGCCGGGCGCCACGAGGCTCGGCAGCAGCGAGACCGACGTCAGAACGTAGACGACGGTGCCCGACGCGCCGGCGATGGCGGCGAGGCCCAGCAGGAGAACCTGACCGGTGGCCGCTGCCGCAACCGCGACGATCGAGGCGGTGAGACCGAGCGCCAGCGCGACGATCAGCATGCGGCGGCGCGGCATGCGGTCGATCCAGGTGCCTGCCGGCAGGGAGACCAGCAGCCAGGCGGCGCTCTGCGCGGCGACGAGCAGGCCGAGCAGGTCCGGACCGGCACCCAGGACGAGGGTTGCGGTCAGGGGCAGGGTGGCGAGCGCCATCTGGTCGGCGGCGTGGGTGCCGGCGGCGGCGCCGAGCAATGCGGTGAAGGGCTTCATGGTGCCGCTTCTAGAGCGGCGACGCCGACAGCCTCTATCCGGTGGCGTCGCTCAATTCGATCCGGGAGGCGACATCAATCTGACGCTTGCCTGCGATGGGGGAGAACCGGCTAGACTGCAGGGGCGAATCTCCAGGGGAGGGAAAAATGGCCGGACGGGTAGCAGTCGTGACGGGCGGAACGCGTGGCATCGGTGCCGCCATCTCCCGGATGTTGAAGGACAAGGGCTACAAGGTCGCCGCGACCTACGCCGGCAACGACGAGGCCGCCAACAAGTTCAAGGCCGAGCATGGCATCAGTGTCTACAAGTTCGACGTCGGCAATTTCGATGCCTGCCAGAAGGCCGTCGCCGAGATCGAGAAGGATCTCGGGCCCGTCGAGATCCTGGTCAACAATGCCGGCATCACCCGCGATTCCACGATGCGCCGCCTCACGCGCGACATGTGGGAGGCCGTCATCGACACCAACCTCGGCTCCTGTTTCAACATGAGCAAGGCGGTGTGGGACGGCATGAACGCCCGCGGCTTCGGCCGCATCGTCAACATCGGCTCGATCAACGGCCAGGGCGGCCAGTACGGCCAGGTGAACTATGCGGCCGCGAAGTCGGGCATCCACGGCTTCACCAAGGCGCTGGCCCAGGAAGGCGCGCCGAAGGGCATCACCGTGAATGCCATCGCGCCGGGCTACACCGATACCGACATGGTGTCGGCGGTGCCGGCCAACGTGCTGGAGAAGATCGTGGCCAAGATTCCGGTCGGCCGGCTGGGCAAGGCCGAGGAGATCGGCCGCGGCGTGATGTTCCTGATCGCCGACGATGCCGGCTTCATCACCGGCTCGACCCTGTCGATCAACGGCGGCCAGCATATGTACTGACCAATTAGCCTGAAAAAGCCAAGATGGGGGCCGGCACATTGCCGGCCCTTTTCATTCCGGGAGCAATCACGCATGGCCAAGCTGACCGAGTACGAGGACATGAACCCGCGGGCCAAGGCCGTCGTCGAGGGCATCGCCAAGGCGCGGGGCATCGATCCGGCGGGCATCAACAACGTGTGGAAGGCGTTGGCCCGTCATCCCGACACGATGGAACGCTTCGCCGCCGAGATGAAGGCGGTGATGGCGCCGGGCGCACTCGACGGACTCACCAAGGAGCTGATCTATCTTGCCGTGTCGGTCGCCAACCAGTGCGACTACTGCATCAACTCGCATGGCTACCTGGCGCGCCAGAAGGGCATGACCGAGGAGATGTTCGACGAGTTCATGGCGGTCGTGCTGGCCGCGCAGAAGGGCAACAAGATCGCGACGGGCTATCGTGTGCCGATCGACGAGGCCTTCGAGGAGAAGTGACGTGAGCGACGCCAAGTCCACCGTGTGGGATGCCAACCTCTACCTGAAGTTCGCCGATCATCGCACGCGGCCGGCGCTCGACCTGATGGGGCGTCTCGATCCGGCGAACGGCGCGCGGCCGGGACATGCGGTCTACGATCTGGGCTGCGGCGCGGGCAACATCTCGCGCATCCTTGCCGAGCGGTTTCCCGAGGCGCCCGTCATCGGCATCGATTCGTCGGAGGAGATGCTTGCCAAGGCGCGCAGCCAGACGGTCGATGCGCGCATCACCTTCGCCAGGGGCGACCTCGCGCAGTTCGAGCCGACCCTGCCGCCCGGCATTCTCTACAGCAACGCCGCCTATCACTGGCTCGAGGGACACATCGACATGTTTCCCGGGTTGCTGAAGCTGCTGCCATCGGGCGGTCAGCTCGCGATCCAGATGCCGCGCAACCACGAGGCGCCCTCGCATGCCTCTATGCATGAAGCCGCACAGGCCGGTCCGTGGCGCGACAGGCTCACCAAGGTGCGCCCGATCGCCCGCGTCGAGGAGCCCGGGCGCTACTACGATGTGCTGAAGCCGCTCTGTTCGGACCTCGAGGTCTGGGAGACGATCTACCAGCAGCCGCTCACCGGCAAGGATCCGGTGGCGCAGTTCACCTCGTCGACCGGGCTGCGGCCCTATCTGGAACTGCTGCAGGAGCCGGAGCGGACGGCGTTCTACGAGACCTATGCCGCGCTGGTCGCCAAGGCCTATCCGACGCGTCCCGACGGCATCACGCTGTTTCCCTTCCGCCGCCTCTTCATCGTGGCGCGCCGCGCATGATCGTGCGTCGCCTGCTCGGGGTCGCGCTGCTGCTGGTCGCGGCCTGTCGCGTGTCTTCCGTGCAGGCGGCACCGCCGTCGATGGTGGCGGCGGCGCATCCGATGGCCGTCGAGGCCGGGCTGGAGATGCTTCGACGCGGCGGCACCGCCGTCGATGCGGCGATTGCCGTGCAGATGATGCTGGGTGTCGTCGAGCCGCATGCGTCGGGCATCGGCGGTGGCGGCTTCCTGCTGCACTATGACGGCACCGGTCACGCCATCACCGTCTACGACGGGCGCGAGACGGCGCCGGCCGGCGCAAGTCCGACCATGTTCCTTTCGGCCGACGGCAAGCCCCTCGGGTACCGCGAAGCCGTGGCCTCGGGCATCTCGGTCGGCGTTCCCGGCCTCCTGGCCATGCTGGAACTCGCGCACAGGGAGAAGGGCAAGCTTGCCTGGAGCGAGTTGTTCGGCCCGGCGATCGCCACCGCCCGCGACGGCTTCCCGGTCTCGTCGCGTCTCGCCGCGTGGCTGCAGAGGATTCCGGCGCTGCGTGAGGAGCAGGCGATCCGCGAGACCTACTTCAACGTTGACGGGTCGCCGCGCAAGCCGGGCGAGCGCATCTCCAATCCGGCGCTTGCCGAGACGATGGGTCTGATCGCGCGGCAGGGCGCGCGCGTGATGTACGAAGGTCCGGTCGCGGCGGAGATGATCGAGCGCGTGCGCAGCCATCCCCGGCCCGGCACGCTCTCCGCCGCCGATCTCGCCGACTACCGACCGATCAAGCGCGAGCCCGTGTGCGGGGCCTATCGCGTCTGGGTCGTTTGCGGGATGCCGCCTCCCTCCTCCGGCGGAATCGCGATCCTGCAGGTGCTGGGCCTGATCCAGCCGTTCGACCTCCAGCGCGATCCTCCCAACGACCTTCGCGCCGTCCACCTGATCGCCGAGGCGAGCCGGCTCGCCTTCGCCGATCGCGACCGTTACGTCGCCGATCCCGCCTTCGTGGACGTGCCGGTGGCAGGGTTGCTGTCGCCTGATTATCTCGCGGAGCGTCGCAAGCTGATGTCGCCGGATCGCAGCATGGGCCGGGTCGGTCCCGGCGTGCCCCCCGGCTATGTCGAGCGCGGCACCAGCCATGTGAGCATCGTCGATCGCTGGGGTAATGCCGTCAGCTTCACCACCACGATCGAGGCGCCGTTCGGCGCCCACATGATGGTGCGCGGCTTCCTCCTGAACAACGAGCTCACCGACTTCGCGCCCCGTCCCGAACTCGACGGCAAGCCCGTGGCCAACCGCGTGCAGCCCGGCAAGCGACCGCGCTCGTCCATGTCGCCGACCTTCGTGCTCGACCGGAACGGCAGGCTCGTCGCGGCGTTGGGCTCGGCGGGCGGGGCCAGGATCATCGGCGACACGCTGCAGACGCTGATCGGCCTGCTGGACTGGGACCTGTCCGCGCAGGCTGCGGTCGACCTGCCGCGGGTGACCAATCTGAACGGCGCGACCGAGCTGGAGGAGGGGACGCCGATCGCCGACCACGCGGCCGCCTTGCGCGCGCTGGGCCATGAAGTACAAGTCCGCCGGCATGAAGGCGGCCTGACCGCCCTCCGGCGCAGTGGCGACGGATGGGAGGGCGGCGCCGATCCGCGGCGCGATGGCGTCGCCCGAGGAGAATAGAAGTGGCCCTGAAGAAGCTCCCCACCGTCATCCTGCGCGCCGGCGAGGATCGCCGTGTCCGTGCCGGCCATCCCTGGGCCTTCTCCAACGAGATCCTGATGGACGCCGACGCCAAGGCGATTCCGGTCGGCAGCCTCGCGACCCTGCGCGCGCCGGGCGGCGAGGCGCTGGCGCTGGTCACCTTCAATCCGCATTCGCTGATCGCGGCGCGCGTTCTCAGCACGAACCCTGAAGCGCACGTCGATGCCCTGTTCATCGGCCGTCGCCTGACCCAGGCGGCGGCGCTGCGCGACCGGCTGGTCGGCGTACCCTATTACCGGTTGATCCATGCCGAGGCCGACGGCCTGCCGGGGGTGATCATCGACCGCTTCGGCGATGCCTTCGTGGTGCAGGTCAATACCGCCGGCATGGATGCGCTGACGCCGATCCTGCTGGAGGCGCTGGAAGCCGAATTCTCGCCGACGACCATCATCCTCAAGAACGATTCGCCGGTGCGCGAGCTCGAAGGGCTGACGCGCGAGGTGGTCGTGGCCAAGGGCCAGGCCGGCAGCATCGAGCTGATCGAGAACGATGCGCGCTTCGTGGCCGATCTGTCCGAGGGCCAGAAGACCGGCTGGTTCTACGACCAGCGCGACAACCGGCGTTTCATGGCGGGCCTCGCGAAGGACGCCCGAGTCCTCGACGCCTATTGCTATAGCGGCGGCTTCGGTGTCCTGGCGGCGACGCGCGGGGCGACGTCCGTGGTCTGCCTCGATCGTTCGCAGCCCGCCCTCAATGCGGCCCAGAAGGCGGCGGCCCTGAACGGCGTCGAACAGATCGTGTCCTTCCGCAAGGGCGAAGTGTTCGAAACCCTGGAGAAGGAGAAGCCGCGCAGCTACGAGGTCGTGATCTGCGATCCGCCGGCCTTCGTGAAGAGCCGCAAGGACCTCAAGACCGGCGCGCAGGGCTATCGCAAGCTGGTGCGTCTGGCGGCGCCGCTGGTCACCAAGGGCGGCTTCTTCTTCGTGGCATCGTGCTCCCACCTCGTCGATCAGCCGCTGTTTGCCGAGCAGGTCCGGCGCGGCCTGCGCGATGCCGAGCGCAGCGGCCGCATCCTGCTGAGCAGCGGCGCGGCGCTGGATCATCCGGTTCATCCGAACCTGCCGGAGACGGCCTATCTGAAAGCCATGCTGCTGCAACTGGACTGACCATGTGAGTTGGGGGGAGAGGGGAATGTCGAGAATCACAAAGGGCCGCCGTTGGCTCCTGCTTGTCGCTGCAACGGTCTGTCTCGCCGGAACGGGCTGTTCCATTCCGGAACGCGGAGAGGCGGTGCCGCGCGTCGACACAGTGCGCGCGATGCCGCTCGGCATTCCCAATGCGCGCTTCTACGCCGATGGCGATCCCAGGCTGATGGTCGAGGAGGGGATGCAATCGGGCGTGCGCGAAGCGGCCGCCCTGCGCGCCGAGGGGAAGATGCCGACGCGACCGCCGCCGGCCTATTTCCTCGCCGTGTCCGGGGGCGGTGACAACGGGGCTTTCGGCGCCGGAATCATGAACGGCTGGACGGCCGTCGGGACGCGCCCGACGTTCAAGATGGTCACCGGCGTCAGCACCGGCGCACTCATCGCGCCCTTCGCCTTCCTGGGTTCGGACTACGATGCGCAGTTGCGCGAAGTCTACACGACCATGACGCCGGACAAGGTGTTCCGCATGCGCGGCCTCACGGCGGCCCTGTTCGACGACGCCATGGCCGATACGGGGCCGCTCGCCCAGATCATCGCGACGTATGCCGACCAGAAGATGTTCGACGCGATCGCCGCTGAATACAACAAGGGCCGGCTGCTGATGATCGGCACGACCGACCTCGATGCCCAGCGGCCGGTGATCTGGAACATCGGTGCCATCGCCGCCAGCGGCCACCCCGGCGCACTCGACCTCTTCCGCAAGATCCTGCGGGCCTCGGCGGCCATTCCCGGCGCCTTCCAGCCGGTGTTGATCGACGTCGAGCTCGACGGCAAGAAATACCAGGAGCTGCATGTCGACGGCGGCGCCATCGCCCAGCTCTTCCTCTATCCGCCGTCCATCGACATGTCCGCCAGCAACATCAAGCGCGAGCGCCGGGCCTATATCATCCGCAATGCCCGCCTCGACCCGGACTATGCGATGGCCGAGCGGCGGACCATCACCATCGCCGGTCGCGCGATCGCGACGATGCTGGCGGCCAGCGGCGTCAACGACGTGCTCCGGACCTACTTCGTCTCGCAACGCGACAAGGTCGACTACAACCTCACCTACATCGGGCGGGACTTCAATTTCCCCAAGAAGGGCGAATTCGACCAGGCCTACATGAACGCGCTCTACGAATACGGCGTGCGGGAGATCGTGGAGGGCCGCGCCTGGCACAAGGCGCCGCCCGGACTGGGCTCGTCGACCAGCGTTCCGACGCGTTAAACTCTGCGGGTGGCTGGCACGACTCGTGCCTGCATCCCTCGGAATGATGGAGAGATCCCGTGGACAAGAACACGATTGAGGTGCTGGCGCACCGGGCCGGCCTCGCCAAGGCGCTGGCAGAGTTTCCGGACGACGTGGCGATCTCGGCCAGACAGGCAGCCGACGTGGCGCAGAAGATCAAGCGCCCCGCCGATCCGGCGGCCGAGCCCTGGCCCCCCATGAAGGCGGGGACGACGCTATGAGCGACCTGCACTGGATGACGGTGGGAGCGGCCGCCCGCGCGATCGCCGCGAAGGAACTCTCGCCCGTCGATCTGACCAAGGCGCTGCTCGATCGTATCGAGCAACTCGATCCCAAGCTCAACGCCTTCATCCGCGTCGATGGCGAGGCCGCGATGGCCGCCGCTCTCGCCGCCGAAACGGAGGCGCAATCGGGCCGGCTGCGCGGGCCGCTGCACGGCGTGCCGGTCGGCATCAAGGACATCATCGATGTCGCGGGCCTGCCGACGACCTGCCATTCGAAGGTCCGGCAGGACAACATGGCGACCGCCGACGCGGTCTGCGTCGAGAAGCTGCGCGGTGCCGGCGCCATCGTGCTGGGCAAGCTCTCCACGCACGAATTCGCCATCGGCGGGCCGAGCTTCGATCTTCCCTGGCCGCCGGCGCGCAATCCCTGGAACACCGATCATCATCCCGGCGGCTCCTCGTCCGGCTCCGGCTCCGGCGTGGCGGCCGGCCTGTTCCCGATGGCGCTGGGCACGGATACCGGCGGCAGCGTGCGCAACCCGGCGAGCTGCTGCGGCATCGTCGGCCTGAAGCCGACCTATGGCCTGGTCTCTCGCCGCGGCGTCTTCCCGCTCTCCTTCACGCTCGACCATGTCGGGCCGATGACCCGCACCGTCGCCGACAATGCCCTGATGCTGGAAGCCATCGCCGGCCATGATCCGCGCGATCCCGGCAGCGCCGCGGCAGCGCAAGGCCACTATGGCCAGGCGCTCGACCGCGGCATCCGCGGACTGCGCGTGGGCTTCGTGCGGCATTTCCACGAGATCGACACGCCGGCCGATCCCGAGGTCACGGCGGCGCTGGAACATGTCGCGCGCAGCTTGCAGGTCGAGGGCGCCGAGGTGCGCACCATCACCTTGCCGACGCTCGGCGAGTTCGGCGCCGTGAACCGCGTGATCCTGCAAAGCGAGGCCTGGTCGATCCATGGACCGTGGCTCAGCGAGCGACCCGGCGACTACGGGAAGCTGGGCCGTCAGCGCCTGATGGCCGGCGCCTTCATGAGCGCGGGCGACTACATGCTGGCGAGCCGCCGCCGCCTGCAGATGATCGCCGAAGTCGAGGCCGCCTTGCGCGAGGTCGACGTGCTGCTCTGCGCCAGCTCGATGGACCCTGCGTGTCGCATCGAGGATCCCGCCGAGGTCGAGCGCACCTATCCGCGCCAGGCCCGCACGCCGTTCAACGTGACCGGCCATCCGGCGCTCGCCATGATGGCGGGCCTGTCGGTCGGCGGCCTGCCGTTGTCGGTGCAGTTCGTCGGCCGCTACTTCGACGAGGCGACTGTGTTCCAGGTCGCGCGCGCCTGGGAACGCGTAGCCGGGACGGACAAAAAGCACCCCCCGATCATCTGATCGGGGAAACTTTTCGTCGAATTAGTTCTTGTCGTCCGAGCGGGCCTTGCCGGTCCGCCCGGCGGGCGCAACATATCGCCCATGACCCAGAAGAAGCTTCGCCTCGGCGCCTTCATGCGCCCTGTCAGCATCCACACCGCCGCGTGGCGCTATCCCGGCGGCACGCCGGACGCCAACTTCAATCTGAAGGCGCTGGTGCGATATGCCCAGACCTTGGAGCGCGGCAAGTTCGACGCCTTCTTCATGGCCGATCACCTGGCCGTGCTGAACATGCCGATGGACGCGCTCAAGCGCAGCGCCACGGTGACCTCGTTCGATCCGCTGACCCTTCTGCCGGCGCTGGCGATGGCCACGAAGCACCTCGGCCTGATCGCCACCGCCTCGAGCACCTTCGAGCCGGCCTACACGATCGCCCGCCGCTTCGCCTCGCTCGACCATATCAGCGAAGGCCGTGCCGGCTGGAACCTGGTGACGACCTCCAACCCCGATGCCGCGCTGAACTTCGGCCTGGACGACCAGATGCCCCATGCCGAGCGCTACGCCCGCGCCCGGGAGTTCTTCGACGTGGTGACGGGCCTGTGGGACTCGTGGGCCGACGACGCCTTCGTGCGCGACCTCGAAAACGGCATCTACTTCGATCCGGCGCGGCTGCATGTGCTCGATCACAAGGGCAAGTATCTGAAGGTCCGCGGGCCGCTGAACATCGCCCGGCCGGTGCAGGGCTGGCCCGTCATCGTGCAGGCCGGCGCCTCGGATGCCGGCCGCCAGCTCGCCGCCGAGACCGCCGAGATGGTGTTCGCCGCCGGCGGCCCGATCGCCGACGCCCGCGCCTTCTATGCCGACGTGAAGGGCCGG
>NZ_JAUSBN010000078.1 GCF_030651995.1 Reyranella sp. | reverse complement strand
CTGAGAGCTTGTGAATCTTTGAGCAGGGCATGGGGATGCTGAACTTTTGAGATGCTTTCGAATCTTGGCCGCCTTCTCGCGATTCCATTTCGTTCGTCACACGTGGATCGCGAGAATCAAAATTGCGCGGTTGTCAGGCATGCGTTTCGCAGTCGAATAGATTCACAAACTCTGAGGAGCGCTCCGCAGGAGCGCGTCTCGAAGCAAGGGCACGAGCACCGCGCCTATTGCCCATCCTTCGAGACGGCCCTTCGGGCCTCCTCAGGATGAGGTCGTGTGGTCGTCTCCCCTCAGTGAAACACCCGCCCCGAATCGATCACCAGCGTCTGCCCGGTCGTGGTGTTGGTCCGGCACATCGTGACGACCTGGTCGGCGCAGTCGTCCTTGTCGGCGGGCTTGCCCAGAAGCGAGGCGCTGGCGTTCTTGGCGACCACCTCCGGCCGCAGGTTCGCCGTCGCGCGGGTGCCTTCGAGCAGGCCGGGGGCCACGCAGTTCACCAGCACCTCGGGCGCCAGCGCGACGGCCATGCACTTGGTGAGATGGATCAGGCCCGCCTTCGAGACCGCGTAGGCGATCGAGGAGCCGGTGGGGCCCAGCCCCGCCACCGAGGCGATGTTGACGATGCGGCCTTCGCCCTGGCGCTTCATGACCGGGCCGACGGCCTTGGTGAGCAGCATCGGGCCGGTCAGGTTGATGTCGATGATCTTGGTCCATTCCTCGTAGGTGAGGCCGTCGAGATCGGTGAAGGGGATCGACTTGTTGTAGGCCGCGTCGTTCACGAGGATGTCGAGCCGGCCGAAGCGCTTGACCACGTCGTCGACCAGCCGGTCGACCTGGTCGCGCTGGGTCACGTCGCAGGCGAAGGGGACGGCCGTAACCTGATGGCGTTCGAGATCGCGCGCGACGCCCTCGGCCTGGTCCTTGCTTTTGGCGTAGACGACGGCGATGTGGCAGCCCTCTGCCGCCAGCGCGTGACAGATGCGCTGGCCCAGCCCGCCATTGCCGCCGGTGACGACGGCCACCTTCCCCTTGAGATCCATTGTCCCCCCAAACCCTTGTGCGCGGTATATATAGGCCAGTTCACAGCGTAGCGGAGCCTCTCCAATGTCTCTCACAGCCGACCAGAAACTCAGGCAGCGCGCCCAGCAGGTCATTCCCGGCGGCATGTACGGGCACCTGCGCAGCGACCGGCTGCCCGAGGGCTATCCGCAGTTCTTCGCACGCGGCGAGGGCTGTCACCTGTGGGACGTCAACGGCAAGCGCTATGTCGACTTCATGTGCAGCTGGGGCCCGATCGTGGTCGGCCACGGCAATCCGGTGGTCGCCGAGGCGGTCGCGCGTCAGACCGCGGCGGGCGATTGCCTGAACGGCCCGTCGGAGCGGCTGGTCGAGCTGGCCGAGCGGCTGGTCGGGCTGATCCCGCATGCCGACTGGGCGCTGTTCGGCAAGAACGGCACCGATGCGACCACGACCTGCGTGACGCTCGCGCGCGCCGCCTCGGGCAAGCGCAAGATCCTGGTGGCCGAGGGCGCCTATCATGGCGCCATCCCGTGGTGCACGCCGAACCAATACGGCGTGACGCCCGAGGACCGCGCCCACATGCTCACCTACAAATACAACGACACCGGCAGCCTCGAGAGCGCGGTGCAGCGCGCCGGCGACGACCTGGCGGGCATCGTCGTCTCGGCCTTCAAGCACGATTTCGGCAAGGACCAGGAGATGCCCGACGCGGCCTTCGCTCGCCGCGCGCGCGAACTGTGCGACGCCAGCGACGCGGCGCTGATCGTCGACGACGTGCGCGCCGGCTTCCGGCTGACGATGCGCGGCAGCTGGGACCTGGTGGGCGTGCAGCCCGACCTCAGCGCCTGGAGCAAGGCGATCGCCAACGGCCATGCGCTGGCCGCCGTCACCGGCAACGACCGCTATCGCGAGGCCGCGTCCAGGCTCTACGTCACCGGATCGTTCTGGTGCAGCGCGGTGTCGATGGCCGCCGCGCTGGCGACCCTCGACGTGCTGGAGAGCGTCGACGGGCCGACGCGGATGCGCGAGATGGGCCAGCGGCTGCGCGACGGCATCGCGGCCCAGTCGGCCGAGTTCGGCATCGGCGTGCGCCAGAGCGGTCCGCCGCAGATGCCGACTGTGCTGTTCGACAACGATCCCGACTGCGAGAAGGGCAACTTCTTCACCCTGGAGGCGCTGAAGCACGGCGCCTACCTGCACCCGCGCCACAACATGTTCCTGTCGACCGCCCACACCGAAGCCGACATCGACTTCGCGCTGGAGGCGACGCGCAAGGCGTTCGAAGCGCTGGCGGCGCGGTGAAAGAATCAAAGCACTCCCGTCGTCTCGACCGGAGCGCGCAGCGCGGTGTGGAGAGACCTTCTCTCCACCAATAGCCGGCTATTCGCAGAGAGAAGGTCTCTCCGCTACGCCTCGCTGCGCGAGGCTCCGGTCGAGACGACGGGTCTTTCGTGGTCGGCCTTAAGTCCGCAAGGCGTTCGAGGCGTTGGCGGCGCGGTGAAATCAACTTCCTCCCCATTCAAATGGGGAGGTGGCCCGTAGGGCCGGAGGGGTCATAAGCTCGTGACGCCCATGACCCCATCGCCCCGTATGACGGGGCACTTCCCCATCTGAATGCAGGGCTGTCCGGGGAAAATGACGCGCGACTTCGGATAGGAGAAAATTGTCATCCCGAGCGCAGCGAGGGACCTTTAGAGCCACCGACAAAGGTCCCTCGCTGCGCTCGGGATGACAAAGTGCGTACAAATAGGGCCGGCTGGACCAGACTCGGGGTCCTGAATCGGACACTCCCTGGATTGTAACGTGTCGTTGCCGCTGCTGGCGATTTGCCGGACCTCTTCAATCTTTCCCCGGACACTCCTGCATTCAGATGGGGAAGTGCCCCGTCATACGGGGCGATGGGGTCATGCGCGTTGACGCCACATCTCTGACCCCTCCGTCGGCGTAAGACGCCGACACCTCCCCATCTTGTTTGGGGAGGCGGGCGGGTCCACCTACGCCGTCGCGATCGCCTTCTCGACGAACATCTTCCTGTCGAACTCCTCGGCCACCTTGCCGTCGTTGGCGAGAACCTCGGCGACATCGATCTTGGCGTAGTCCATCACGCCCATCTCGGTGAAGGCCTTCTGCACCCGCGGGCCCCACAGGCCGATATCCTTCACGGTCGGCACGACGCGGCTGAACAGGCGGCCGCGGAAGGACTGCATCTGCTTGGAATTGTAGTGGATGTCGTCGAGCACCTTGGCCGGCAGGCCGAGCCGCTCCCAGACCTCGGACTGGTTGAAGCGGTCGCGCATGAAATAGAGCGCCTCGACCAGGAATTCCTCGCGCTCGTCGCGCTCGGCATCCGACAGATGCGGATAGTATTCGCGCAGCGCCAACCGCCCGAACGAGACGTGGCGCGCCTCGTCCTGCATGACATAGGCGTTGACCGCGCCGGCCAGCGTGTTGCCGGCCTTGTCGCGGATCGACTGGAAGGCGGCCAGCGCCAGGCCCTCGATCAGCACCTGCATGCCGAGATAGGTCATGTCCCAGCGGCGGTCGGTCAGCGTCTGCTCGAGCAGGGTCTGCAACGCCTTGTTGATCGGATAGGCAACCTTGAACTTCTCGTGCAGCAGCCGCTTGTAGGCCTCGACGTGACGCGCCTCGTCCATCACCTGGGTGGCGGCGTAGAACTTGGCGTTCATGTCGGGAACGGTGCCGACGATCTTGGCGGTGGCGATCAGGGCACCCTGCTCGCCATGCATGAACTGCGAGATCGAATTGGCCTGGAGATGGAGCCTGAGCCAGCTCCGCTCCTTCTCCGTCATCTTGTTCCAGTGATCGGTGCCGTAGATCGAGATCGCCTCGTCCTTCAGCTCCATCGGATTGTCGGGATTGAGCTCGAGCGACCAGTCCAACCGCGTGCTCGCATCCCACTGCTGCTGCTTGCCCTTCTCGTAGAGCTCGAGCAGCGGCGCGGACCCGTCGTCATATTCCCAGTTGAACAGGAGGTCGGTCGCGCCGTCGAACGTCCACTGCGTCACGTCGACGGGCAGGGCGTAGATCCGTTGCGTGGTCATGGCATCACCCTCCCAGGGTGGTTCTGGCTTTGGCTTACGCGAAAGATGACGCCTCGTTCATATACTGGCAAGCCCCCTCAACCGTCAGGGCTGGAGCCGGTAGCCCCCACGGTCGGTCACGAGGATCGCGGCGCTGGCCGGGTCCCTCTCGATCTTCTGGCGCAGGCGGTAGATATGGGTTTCCAGCGTGTGGGTCGTCACGCCGGCATTGTAGCCCCAGACCTCGTTCAGCAGGATATCCCGGGCCACCGGCCGGTCGCCGGCGCGGAACAGGTATTTCAGGATCGAGGCTTCCTTGTCGGTCAGGCGGACCTTCTTCTTCCCGCCCTTCTCCAGCAGCAACTTGCCCGCAGGGTGGAATTCGTAGGGGCCGATCGACATGACGGCATCCTCGCTGCGCTCGTGCTGGCGCAGATGGGCCCGCAGGCGTGCGAGCAGGACGTTGATGCGGAACGGCTTGGTCACATAGTCATTGGCGCCGGATTCCAGGCCCAGGATCGTGTCGGCATCGCTGTCGGCCGCGGTCAGCATGATGATCGGCGCCCGCACGCCCTCGCGGCGCATCAGCTTGCAGAGCTCGCGGCCGTCCATGTCGGGAAGGCCGATGTCGAGCAGGATGGCGTCGTAATGGGCGAGCTTGGCTTTCTCCAGCCCTTCGGCCGCGGTGCTGACCTGGATGGTGGTGAACCCGTCATAGAGATCGAGCTGCTCGGCGAGGACCGTGCGCAACGCCTGATCGTCGTCGACCAACAGGATTTTCTTGCCACGATTGTTCACGGACATGCGTTTGTTACCTGTCAGCCATCTCGAAATTTACTCTATCCGGTACGATCTGGGCACAAAAGTGGTTCACTTCGGCGAAATCCCGTGGCGTGATACCGTAAGAGTCATGAATTCCAACCCGGCCCACTCCCGCAGCGCGGCTGCAGTCGCCGCCGTCGAACGCGCCATGGCGGAGCTTCGCCGCGGCGGAATCGTCGTGCTGCGCGACGAAAACGGGGCCGGCGGCCTCGTCATCGCTGCCGAATCCTGCGGCCCGCGCGCCCTGCAGCGGCTGCAGGGCCTTGCCCAGAACCCGCCGGTGCTGGTCACCACGCGCCGCCGAGCCGAGGCGATCGGCATGGACATTCCCCCGCATATCGCGGGCGGCATGGGCGAGACCAACAAGCCGATCACCCTCGACCTGCCGGAGGGGGTCCCGGTCGACGTGATCCTGCGGCCGCACGAGAGCGACCGGACCGGCCGTCACGTCGCTCTCCGCCACCTGTCCCGGCCGGTGGCCAGCCATGCCCCCGGCATCGCGCAGGCGGCAATCGAACTCGCCAAGCTGGCGCGCCTGCTGCCAGCGGTCGTCCTCGGGCCACTGACCCGCGATCCCGGCAACAAGCGGCGCGACTGGGCGCGCGAGCAGGATCTCGTCTATGCCGACGCCGCCGACGTGTCGGCCTACGAAGAGACCGCATCGCGGACGCTGCAGCAGGTCGCGCAGGCGCATGTGCCGCTCGAGGGGGCCGAGAATGCCCGCATCCTCGCCTGGCGTCCCAGCGACGGCGGCAAGGAGCATCTCGCCATCGTCGTCGGCGAGATCGACCCGACCGAGCCGGTCCTGATCCGCCTCCATTCGGAATGCTTCACCGGCGACCTGCTGGGCTCGCTGCGCTGCGATTGCGGCGTGCAGTTGCGCAGCGCCATCGCCGAGATCGCCAAGCAGGGATCCGGCGTGCTGCTCTATCTGGCGCAGGAAGGCCGCGGCATCGGCCTGGTCAACAAGCTGCGCGCCTACGAGCTGCAGGATGACGGGTTCGATACGATCGACGCCAACGAGCAGCTCGGTTTCGACGCCGACGAGCGGATCTACGCGCCAGCCGCCACCATGCTGTCGCGCATGGGCATCCAGCGCGTGCGGCTGATGACCAACAATCCCGAGAAGATCGCCCAGCTCGAGCGCTACGGCATCGAGGTCGCAGCGCGCGTTCCGCACTCCTTCCCGTCCAACGGGCACAACGAGAATTACCTGCGTACCAAGGCAGAGCGAGCAGGCCACCTGCTCTAATAACGACGACCGGAGGAAACAATGACCAAGATGCGGCGCCGCGTTTTCGCGGCTGGCAGTGCTGCGTTCGCGTTCGCCCCGTCCATCGTCGGTGCCCAGAAGAAGTACGATCCGGGAGTGACCGACAAGGAGATCAAGCTCGGTCACACCAACCCCTATAGCGGGCCGCTCTCGGCCTACGGCACGATCGGCAAGGCGATCGCGGCCTACTGGACGATGGTCAACGACAAGGGCGGCATCAACGGCCGCAAGGTGAACTTCATCACCTACGACGACGGCTTCTCGCCGCCCAAGACCGTCGAGATGGTGCGCAAACTCGTCGAGGACGACAAGGTCTTTGCGATCTTCCAGCTGCTCGGTACGCCGACCAATACGGTCGTGCACAAGTACCTGAACCAGAAGAAGGTGCCGCAGCTGTTCGTGGCGACGGGCGCCTCCAAGTGGGGCGACCCCAAGAACTTCCCGTGGACCATGGGCTGGCAGCCCGACTACCACACCGAAGGCGCGATCTACGCAAAGCACATCCTTGCCAGGCACAAGGACAATCTCAAGGACCTGCGCATCGGCATGATCTACCAGAACGACGATTCCGGTAAGGACTATGTCGGCGGCTTCCTGGCGGGCCTCGGCAAGGAGAACGAAAAGTACGTCACCGCCAAGGTCAGCTATGAAGTCACCGACCCGACGGTCGACAGCCAGATCATCCAGATCAAGAGCTCCGGCGCCAACGTCTTCTTCAACGACTGCGCGCCGAAAGCGGCGGCACAGGCCATCCGCAAGGTGGCCGACCTCGGCTGGAAGCCCGACCATTATCTCGCCAACGTCTCGGCCTCAGTGGCCGCGGTGCTGAAGCCCGCCGGCTTCGAGAACAGCAAGGGCATCATCACGGCTGCCTATCTCAAGGACGCCACCGACAAGCAATGGGTCAACGACGCGGACTACAAGGAATGGGACGCGTGGATGAAGAAGTACCTGCCCGACGCCAACCCGGCCGATTCCGGCAACACCTACGCCTACGCCGTGTCCTCTACGATGCGGCACTGTCTCAATGCCTGCGGCGACAACCTGACGCGCGAGAATCTGATGAAGCAGGCCGCCAGCATGAAGGACGTCATGGTGCCGCTGCTGCTGCCGGGCATCAAAATCAACACAAGCGCCACGGATTTCTATCCCATTCAGTCCGTGCGCCTCTCCGCCTTCGACGGCGAGACGTGGAAGCTGTTCGGCGACGTGCTGAGCAACGAAAGCACCTAGCCGGCTACGGGCCCCCACCGCCGGCATTTCGCGGTGGACTGGCATGGTGGATGCTTCGTACGGTTGCTGACCGACCGGAGCCGCGCCAGCCGATGCCCTTCAAACTGACCCGCCGCCGCACTCTTCTCGCCGCGGCGGGCACCTCCGCCCTGGCGGCCGCGGCCTACGGATCGGCCCACACGGCTTCCAGAACCGTCCAGAACCCGGGCCGCCCAGGGGGATTTCCCGAAGGCTTTCGGTGGGGCACTGCGACCTCGGCCTATCAGGTCGAGGGCGCGGCCCGCGAGGACGGTCGCGGCCCCTCGATCTGGGACACCTTTACCCGGGAGCCGGGCCGGATCCGCGACGGCTCGACGGGCGATGTCAGCGTCGACCATTACAATCGCTACAAGGAAGACGTGGCGCTGATGAAGTCGATGGGCGCCCGAGCCTATCGCTTCTCGATCGCCTGGCCGCGTGTGTTCCCCGAGGGAACAGGCGCCGCCAATCCAAAGGGGCTCGATTTCTACGACCGGCTGGTCGACGAGCTGCTCGCCGCCGGCATCGAGCCCTACGCAACGCTCTATCACTGGGACCTGCCGCAGGCGCTGCAGGACGGCGGCGGCTGGGAATCGCGCGACACCGCCCGGGCGTTCGGCGACTACGCGGCCTATGTCGCCGGCCGGCTCACCGACCGCGTACGTCAGGTGTTCACCATCAACGAGATGCAGACCTTCGTCGAGCAGGGCCACGACACCGGGAACTTCGCCCCGGGCCACAAGCTGCCGCCCGGCCGGCTGAACCAGGTCCGTCACCATGCGGTGCTGGCGCATGGCCTCGCCGTGCAGGCCGTGCGGGCCAGCGGACGCCGCGGCACGATGGTCGGGCCCGCTGAAAACATCGCCACGGCGCTGCCCGCCATCGAGACGGCCGAGAACATCAGGGCCGCCGAGCAGGCGACGCGGGAGCTGAACGCGCCCTATCTCACGGTGATGATGGAGGGCCGCTACACCGACGCCTATCTCGCGAAGACGGGCCGCGACGCGCCCCGCTTCACCGACGAAGAGCTGAAAATCATCTCCAGCAAGGTCGATTTCGTCGGCCTGAACGTCTATGCGCCCAGCCAGTATGTGCTGGCGAGCGAGGCGGCGCCGGGCTTCACCCCGGTGCCCTTCCCGTCGTCGCATCCGCGCATGGCATCCTCCTGGCTCCTGCTGGGGCCGGAGGCGCTGTACTGGGCACCACGCCACGCCGCCCGGCTCTGGCAGGTGAAGGACATCTTCATCACCGAGAACGGCGCGTCGGCGGCCGACGAACCGACGCCGGACGGCATGGTTCACGACGTCGACCGCGTGATGTACCTGCGCAACTGTCTGATGCACCTGCAGCGCGCGACGGCGGAAGGCGTTCCGGTCCGCGGTTATTTCCTGTGGAGCCTGCTCGACAATTTCGAATGGGCCGACGGTTACGAGATGCGGTTCGGTCTCGTCCATGTCGACTACGCGACGCAGAAACGAACCCCCAAGCTCAGCGCCGCCTTCTATCGCGAAGTCATTTCGCGCAATGGACTGGCATGAGAACAGTGGCAAATCGCAGGCCACAAAACGATGTTCACCGGCGCGGCCCGAAATAGGATTTCATTTCTGCCTAGCGTGCGAAATTTGGAAACAGTTTTCGCGCATGAAAGTATCGCCCCCTAATATAAGAATTCCTGACGTGCCCGCTGTGCCAAGATGGGCGACGCTGTGAACGGCGAGAGGGGAAAAGAAATGAAGCTGCCCGTAGCGACGCTCGATCATGTGGTCATCAATGCCCGTGACGACATGGACCATGCGGCCGATGTCTATACGCGTCTGGGCTTTTCGCTCACCGAACGCGGCTATCATTCGCTCGGTTCGATGAACCACCTCGCCATGTTCGGCACCGACTATCTCGAGCTGATCGCCATTCCGAAGGACGCGTCGTCCGGGCGCCTCGACCTGCTCACCTTCCCGTTTGGCCTCAACGGTCTCGTCTTCGGTGCGGAAGATTCCGCCGTCACCTACGAGGCGCTGAGCAAGGCGGGCGTGCCGGTCGACCCGCCCGTCGAGTTCACGCGGCCCGTGAAGGTCGGCGACGAGATGCGCGATGCGCGTTTCCGCACCGTCCGCATGAAGGCCGGCGTCGTGCCATATGGGCGCGTCTACTACTGTCACCACTTCACCCGCGACGTGGTATGGCGCGACGAGTGGCGTCACCACGCCAACGGCACGGTCGCCATCGTGCGCTTCCTGATCGTCGAGCCGGATCCCGCGGCGGCCTCGAAGCTCTATGCCGACATGTTCGGACCGGAGGCGGTGCGCGACATCAAGGGCGGCAAGTCGGTCGTGGTCGGCAACTCGCGGGTCGACATCGTGACCGAGGACGAGCTGAAGGCGCAGTTCGGCGATGCCGTGCCAGATGCCGAGGGCCGCAAGGCCTATATGGCCGGCCTCACTTTCCGCACGCTGTCGGCGGCGAAGGCGGCACGTGCCTTGCAGGACGGCGGCATCAGTGGAGTGGCTGTGACCGCGGGCCGGGTCGTCGTGCCGGCCAAACAGGCGTTGAATGCGGTGTTGGAGTTCATCGAATAGTCTGAAGAGCAATCGTCAGGGCTGCTGGGGAGCGGCCGAGAAGGGACGCCATGGAATATTACGATTGCTTCGCCGCGAGCTATGCCAACGCGCGAGCGAAATTCCTGAAGGCGGCGACCGCCGCCCGGGGCGAGGTGCGCTCTTTCCTGCACCCCGCGAAGAAGGCGCCCGACGGCGGCCCTCTGGCGATCGACGTCGCCTGCTTCGGCGACCGGAAGGCGGCGCGGCAGGCGCTGTTCCTGAGCGGCACGCACGGCCAGGAAGGCTTCTCCGGATCGGCCGTCCAGATCGGCTGGCTCAATTCGGGCGGCGCGGCGCGGCTGCCCGCCGATGTCGGCGTGGTGCTGGTCCATGGGCTCAATCCCTATGGTTTCGCGCACTTCACGCGCACGACCGAGAACAACGTCGATCTCAACCGCAACTTCATCGACCGCGAGGCGGGCGCGGCGCCAGCCAACCCGCACTACGAAACGCTTCATGCCGACCTGCTGATCCGCGAATGGACCGACGCGGAGAATGAACGGATTGCCGGCGTGCTCGACCGCTTCGCCGAGAGCAAGGGGCGCGACGTGCTGTTCGATACGCTGGCGCGCGGCCAGTACCAACATCAGGACGGGCTGATGTTCGGCGGCAAGGATCGCGAATGGTCCAACCGGACGCTTGAGACCATCGTCGCCGAAACGCTGGCCGATGCCGAGCGCGTGGCCTTCATCGACTGGCACACCGGCATCGGCGAGTACGGCAAGCCGTTTTTCCTCTGCTTCAACGATACCGCGGGCCCGCTGTTCGCGCGCGCCTGCGACTGGTGGGGCAAGGACAATGTCGACGGCGTGCGACCGCACGGCATGGAACGGCCGAACTACACCGGCCTGGTCTTTCACGGCGTGCAGCGCTTCCTCGGCAATCGCGACATGTGCGGCGCGGTGATCGAATTCGGCACGCGTGGCGTCAACATGCGCCGCGTGCTGCGGCTGGACCAGTGGCTGCGACGGCAGCACGGGCTCGATCCCGACGTGCGCGCCACCCTGCAGGCCGACATGATGGATGCCTTCTGCCCGTTCGATGGCCAGTGGCGCAAGGACACGCTCGACTACGGGCTGAAGCTCACCGACCAGGCACTCTCGGGACTCTCTTCATGGTGACGATCAAGTACGACAACCAGGGCGACGCGATCTCGCGCGACGTGCCGGCCGACAGCCTGGCGCTGATCGACGCGGGCGGCAACGGCCACGAGCGCAGCTACACCTATGGCGACATTCTGCGGCTGAGCGGGGCGGTCGCGCGCGGGCTCCTGAAGCGCGGCCTGCAGCGCGGCGACCGTGTCGCGATCCTCTCGGCCAACCGCGCCGAGTACCTGCTGACCTTCCTCGGCACGATGCAGGCCGGCCTCGTCTCCGTGCCGGTGAACTACAAGCTGCCCGCCGAGACGGTCGCCTATGTCGTGGGCGACTGCGACGCCAGGCTGGTGATCGGCGACGACGCGCGGCTGCCGCTGGCGCCGGACGACGTGCCGAAACTCTCCTTCGACAGGGACTTCGAGAACCTGCTCGACGAGGGGCCGTTCACGCCGTTTCCCATGAAGCCCGAGGAGCCGGCGATGTTCCTCTACACGTCGGGCTCGACGGGCCGGCCCAAGGGCGTGGTGCTGTCGCACTATTCGCACCTCTGGGCGATCAGCCAGCGGGTGCGCCGGCCGGGGCCGCTCGGCCAGCGCGCGCTCGTGGCAGCGCCGCTCTATCACATGAACGGGCTCGCCATGTGCCAGACCACCTTCTCGCAGGGCGACACCGTGGTGCTGCTGCCGCAGTTCACGACCCGCGGCTACGTCGAGGCCGCCGCCAGGCATCGCGTGGCCTTCCTGACTTCGGTGCCGACCATGATCGCGATGATGCTGCGCGAGCGCGAACTGCTGGCCAGCGCCGATCTCTCGGCCGTCGAGGCCGTCCGCATGGGCTCGGCGCCCGTTACCCAATCGTTGATCGACCAGGTGCACGCGGTGTTTCCAAAGGCTGTGGTCAGCAACGGCTACGGCACCACCGAGGCCGGCCCCGTCGTGTTCGGTCCTCATCCCGAGGGCCTGCCGCAGCCGGTACTCTCGACGGGCTATCCGCATCCCGAGGTTCAACTCCGCCTCGTGCGTGACGGAAAGGAAGTGCAGGACGAGGGCGAGCTCCAGATGAAGTGCGGCGCACTGATGACGCACTATCACAAGCTGCCCGCGAAGACCGCCGAGGTCATGACGCCGGACGGCTATTACCGGACCAGCGACGTCTTCCGGCGCGACGAGAACGGCTTCTTCTATTTCGTCGGCCGGGTCGACGACATGTTCGTCTGCGGCGGCGAGAACATCTATCCCGGCGAGGTCGAGAAGATGCTCGAGCGACATCCCGGCATCCACCAGGCCGCGGTGATTCCCGTTCCCGACGAACTCAAGGGCCACAAGCCGATCGCTTTCGTCGTCAGGGCGGCCGGCGCCGAGCTCGATGAGCCGGCGGTGAAGACCTACGCGCTGGCCAATGCGCCGGCCTACCAGCATCCGCGACGCGTGCTGTTCGTCGACGAGATGCCGCTCGCCGGGACCAACAAGATCGACAAGCGCGTACTCGCGAAGCAAATCCCAACCGGAGAAGTATAACAATGAAAGCTGCTGTCGTCCGTGAACACGGCGGACCGGACCGCCTCGTCTTCGAGACCAACTTCCCCGACCCGACGCCCGGCGAGGGCGACGTGATCGTTGCCGTGAAAGCCTCGTCGCTGAACTACCACGACGTCTTCACCCGCCGCGGCATGCCGGGCATCAAGGTGCCGATGCCGGCGATCATGGGTCTCGACGTTGCCGGCGAGATCGCCGAGGTCGGCCCGGGCGTCACCGGCTGGAAGAAGGGCGACCGCGTCCTGGTCGATCCGATCAACCGCGTCGAAGGCGGCCTGATGGGCGAGACGGTGCACGGCGGCCTGGCCGAACTCTGCAAGGCGCGGGCGCACCAGCTGATCAAGATCCCCGACGGCGTGAGCTACGCCGATGCCGCGGCGCTGCCCGTGGCCTACGGCACGGCGCTGCGCATGATGGTCACCAACGGCCATGTCGCGAAGGGCGAGAAGGTCCTGATCCTCGGCGCCTCGGGCGGCGTCGGCGTCTGCTGCCTGCAGCTCGCCAAGCTGGCCGGCTGCGAAGTGATCGCCTGCGCCGGCACCGATGCCAAGGCCAAGCGCCTGGCCGAGTTCGGCGCCGACAGGACGATCAACTACATCGAGAAGGATTTCATGAAGGAGATCTTCGCGATGTACGGCAAGCCGACACGACGCGGCAACGGCACCGACCAGGGCGTCGATGTCGTCGTCAACTACACCGGCGGCGACACCTGGGTGAACTCGCTGAAGACGCTCAAGGTGGGCGGCCGCCTGCTGACCTGCGGTGCCACCGCCGGCTACGCGCCCACCGAGGACATCCGCTTCATCTGGACCTTCGAGCTCAAGATCCTGGGCTCCAACGGCTGGATGCGCACCGACATCGAGAAGCTCCTGGAGCTGGTGCAGAGCGGCAAGCTCAAGGTGCTGGTCGACAAGATCTTCCCGCTCGCCGAGGCGCGCGAGGCGTTGCGCGTGATCGAGGATCGCGAAGTGTTCGGCAAGATCGTGGTGGCGCCATGAGCGACAAGCTCCAGCCGCTGACGTCCGAGGAGATGCAGGCGCAGCTCGACCGCTCGCCGTTCATCGCCTTTCTCGGCCTGAAGGTGATCGCGAGCGATCCGGCGAAGGAGGAGGTCACCATGACCTGCGCCATGCGGCCGGAGTTCGAGCGCGGCGCCGGCACGGGCCAGTGGCATGGTGGGCCGCTCGCGGCGATCATCGACACGGTCGGCGACTATGCGCTGATCATGGCGCTGCGCCGCCCCCTGCCGACCATCAACTTCCGCGTCGACTATCTCCGACCCGCAATCAAGACCTCGCTCATCACGACGGCGCGCGTGCGCCGTGCCGGCAAGAGCGTGGGCGTGGTCGACGTCGACGTGTTCAACGAACAGAAGGCTCTCCTCGCGGTGGGCCGTGCGACCTATTCGACGCTGCAGACCTAGACCACACGGTATGAAGTTTGCTTCGTCTGGCTTGGGACTTGGGGATTGGGAACGGAGGCTGTCATGACGATCAAAGTTTCACGACGCGTGTTTGGAGCAGGCGTGCTGGCCGTCGGTGTGGCCGGCACGTCCCGGGGATCGTTCGCACAGGGCACGCCCAGACGGGGCGGCACCCTGGTGGCGACCTGGGGCGGCGGCGAGCCGCAGGCCTGCTACGTGCCGGCCGGCGGTGGCTCGAGCCCGACCTTCTCCTCGTCCAAGCTGTTCGAGCGGCTGGCCCGGCGCAGGATGGACGGCGTGTTCGAAGGCGTGCTGGCCGAATCGTGGAAGCCGTCGGCCGACTTCAAGACCTACACGGTGAAGATCCGCAAGGGCGTGAAGTTCCATGACGGCAAGGACATGACGGTCGACGACGTCGTCTATTCCGTCAGCGAGATCTGGAAGAAGTACGCCGTTGCGTCGGCGCTCACCGACTTCGCGGGCATCGAGTCGCCGGACGCCGATACGGTCGTCTTCAAGTACAACAATCCGACGCCGGAGTTCTTCTTCGCGTCGACCCTGTGCTCACCGGTCGCCTACATCGTGCCGAAGCATGTCTATGCCGGCAGCGATCCGGTCACCAATCCGGCGAACAACGCGCCGATCGCCACGGGTCCGTGGAAGTTCAAGGAGTGGGTGCGCGGCAGCCACTTCGAATATGTGAAGAACGAGAACTACTGGAAGAAGGACGAGCCCTATCTCGACCGCCTGATCATCCGCTACGTGCGCGATCCGGCCGGCCGCGCCGCGGCGATGGAGGCGGGCGACATCCACATCGGCGTGTTCAACCCGGTCGCGCCGCCGGACATCAAGCGCCTGACCGGAACCGGCAAGTTCGTCGCCACCCCCAAGGGCTACGAGGAAGCGGTCTGGTCGACGACGCTCGAATGCAACATGCGCAATCCGGTCTTCGCCAAGCGCGAGGTCAGGCAGGCCATGTTCCACGCCGTCAATCGCGAGTTCATCGCAAAGACGGTGTACTACGGCTATGCGCGGCCGGGCACGAGCCCGATCTACTCCCCCAACAAGGAGTTCTTCACCGCCGACACGTTCAAGACCGGCTTCGATCCGAAGAAGGCGGCCGCCCTGCTCGACGCGGCCGGCTTCCCGAAGAAGGCGGACGGCAAGCGCTTCACCCTGAACCTGCTGGCAGCAGGCTGGTTCCAGGAGAACGGCAAGGTCGGCGCCTACGTGAAGCAGGCCCTCGAGGATGTCGGCGTCGGCATCAATCTCACGGTTCCGGACCGTCCGAGTTCGATCAAGCGCATCTACACTGACTACGATTTCGACCTGGCGATCTCCAACCAGGCCAATCCGTCCGAGCCGGTGCCATCGACCACGCAGTACTTCACGACCGATGGCATCCTGAAGGGCGTGCCCTTCCGCAATGCCTCGGGCTATTCCAATCCCGACGTCGACAAGCTGGTCGCCAGCATCAAGATCGAGACCGATCCGGCAAAGCGCAAGGCTCTGGTCGTCGAGTTCCAGAAGGTCATCGCGCAGGAAGCCCCGCTCCTGCCGCTGGTCGAGCTGGAGTCGATCACCCTGGCGAGCACCAAGGTGCAGAACCACTCGAACGACCCGAACTTCCTCGCGGCAAGCTGGGGAGACCTATGGCTGGCGAGCTAGTCTCGCCGACGCCCGCCCTTCGCGGCTCCGCCCGGCGCACGGCGGCGCTCCGGCTCCTGCGGCGACGGCTGATCCAGGCCGTCCCGCTGATGCTGGGCGTGGTGATCATCAATTTCTGCCTGATCCAGATGGCGCCGGGCAGCTTCCTCGAACTGATGACGGCCGAGAACCAGGTGAGCGACCCGGCGACGGTCGCCCTGCTGCGCAAGACCTACGGGCTGGACGATCCGGTGTGGATGCAGCTGCTGAAGTACATCTGGGCGCTGCTGCATTTCGACTTCGGATTCTCCTATCGCCAGAACATGCCGGTCATCCAGGCGATCTGGATCCACCTGCCGGCGACCGTCCTGCTGATGGTGTCGAGCATCGCGCTGGCGATCTCGATCGGCGTGGCGGCGGGAGTCGTCGCCTCGATGAAGGTCCGCACCTTCTGGGACAGCCTGGTCTCGATCGCCGCCATGTTCTTCTACGCCGCGCCCAGCTTCTGGCTCGGCATCATGATGATCGTGCTGTTCTCGGTGAAGCTCGGCTGGCTGCCGGTCGGCGGCATGATGAAGATCGGCGGCAATGGCGGCGTGCTGGATATCCTGCACCACCTGATCCTGCCGACTCTGGCCTTGGGCCTGTTCTATGCCGCGATCTATACGCGCGTCATGCGCTCCTCGATGCTCGAGGTCGCGCAGCTCGACTTCGTGCGCACGGCGCGCGCGAAGGGCCTCAGCCGCAACAAGGTCACGATCCATCACGTGCTGCGCAACGCGCTGCTGCCCGTGGTCACGATCCTCGGCGTGCAGATGGGCACCGTGCTGGCCGGCAGCGTCGTGATCGAGAGCGTGTTCAGCTGGCCGGGCGTGGGCTCGCTGCTGTTCGACAGCGTGAGTTCGCGCAACTATCCGGTCGTGCTCGGCATCATGGTGCTGGGCTCACTGGTCGTCATCGCCGCCAACATCGCGGTCGACCTCATCTACATGTGGCTCGATCCACGCATCGAGATCCGCTGATGCAACGCTTCGAGTTCGTCGCCCGTTTCGCCCGCAATCGCGGCGCCCTGGTCGGCGCCTGCCTGATCCTGTTCGTCGCCCTGATGGCGGTCTTCGCCTCGGTCTTCTTCCCGACCGACCCGTTGCGCATCGTCGGCCTGCCCGAACTGTGGCCCGGCGAGGACCCCGAGTTCCCGCTGGGCACCGATTCGCTGGGCCGCGACATCCTCTCGATGATCGTGCACGGCGCACGGGCGACCCTGCTGATCGGCCTGTTCGCCTCGGCGGTCGCCACGATCATCGGGGTGGGCGTCGGTGCCACCGCCGGCTATTTCGGCGGCTGGGTCGACGAGATCGCCATGCGCGTGGCCGAGCTGTTCCAGACCATCCCGAACCTGATCTTCGTGCTGACCATCGTGGTCATCCTGGGCTCGACCCTGACCAACATCGTGATCGCCATCGGCATCGTGAGCTGGACGCCGATCGCGCGCATGACCCGGGCGGAATTCCTGTCGCTGCGCGACCGCGAGTTCGTGCAGGCCTGCCGCTCGATGGGCATGAGCGACCTCCGGATCATCGTCTCGGAGATCCTGCCCAACGCGCTCCCACCGGTGATCGTGCTCTCCTCGCTGGTCGTGGCCGGCGCCATCCTGTTCGAATCGGCCGTCTCCTTCCTCGGCCTGGGCGATCCCAACGTCGCGAGCTGGGGGCGGCTTGTCGGCGACGGCCGCCAGCTCATCCGCAGCTCCTGGTACATCTGCGCCATCCCGGGCATCGCCATCATGATTACCGTGCTCTGCCTCAACCTGGTGGGCGACGGGCTGAACGACGCGCTCAATCCGAAGCTGAGGGACCGGTGATGAGCGGCTCGGCCCTTCCTCTGGAGATCGTCGACCTCCGCACCACGCTGTTCACGCGCCGCGGCGAAATGAAGGCGGTCGATGGGCTGAGCCTCACCGTCGGCGCCGGCGAGACCGTGGCCCTGGTCGGGGAGTCCGGCTGCGGCAAGTCGCTGTCGGCGCTCTCGATCATGCGACTGCTGCCCGATCCGCCGGCCCGCATCGTCGGCGGCCAGGTGAAGCTCAACGGACGGGACATCGTGCCCCTGCCCGAGGAGACCATGCTCGGCATCCGGGGCAAGGAGATCGGCATGATCTTCCAGGACCCGATCAGTTCGCTGAACCCGGTCACCACGGTCGAGAAACAGATCGTCGAAGTGCTGATGACCCACACCGAGCTCGGCCGCGGCCAGGCGCGCGTGCGCGCCCACGAGCTGCTGGAGCTGGTCGGCATGCCGGACGCGGCACGGCGGCTCGACGCCTATCCGCACCAGCTGTCCGGCGGCATGTGCCAGCGGGTCGTCATCGCCATGGCGATCGCCTGCAGCCCGTCGGTGCTGATCGCCGACGAGCCGACCACGGCGCTCGATGTCACGGTGCAGGCGCAGGTGCTGGCGCTCCTGAAGAAGCTGCAGGCCGATGCCGGCATGGCGATGATCTTCATCACCCACGATCTCGGGGTCGTGGCCGAGACGGCCGACCGGGTGGTGGTCATGTATGCCGGCCGCAAGGTCGAAGAGGCTTCGGTCGACGAGCTGTTCGAGAACCCGCTGCATCCCTACACGGTGGGCCTGATCGGCGCGACGCCGACGCCGGGCGCCGAGCGCGCCGAGCGGCTGGCCGACATTCCCGGCATGGTGCCGCCGCTCAACGCCCTGCCGCAGGGCTGCGCCTTCGCGCCGCGCTGCACGCGGGTGATGGACCGCTGCCTCACCGAGAAGCCCGCCCTCACGGTTCCCGGCCCGGGCCGTCTCGTCGCCTGCTTCGCGGCAGAGAGGGGCTGACCATGTCGTTGCTGTCCCTGCGCGACGTGCGCGTCCAGTTCAACACCGCGGGCGGCGTCGTCCGCGCCGTCAACGGCGTCAGCCTCGACCTCGCCGTGGGTGAAACCCTGGGCCTCGTGGGCGAATCCGGGTGCGGCAAGTCCACTCTCGGCAAGGCGATCATGAAGCTGGTGCCCGTCGCCGGCGGCGAGATCCTGGTCGAGGGTGTCGACATCGCGCCGCTCAATCGCGAGCAGCTCACCGACATGCGCCGCAAGGTGCAGATGATCTTCCAGGACCCCTACGGATCGCTGAACCCGCGCTCGACCGTGGGCCGTTCGGTGGCCCAGCCGATGGTCCTGGCCGGCTGGAAGCCGGAGGCGACGGCCGAGCGGGTCGAGACCCTGCTGCGCTGGGTCGGCCTGCCGAGCGACGCCAAGCAGCGCTACCCGCACGAATTCTCGGGCGGCCAGCGCCAGCGCATCGGCATCGCCCGCGCCCTGGCGCTGAGCCCCAAGCTGATCATCTGCGACGAGCCGGTCTCGGCGCTCGACGTCTCGGTGCGCGCGCAGGTGATCAACCTGCTCGAGGACCTGAAGAGCCAGTTCGGCGTCTCCTACCTCTTCATCAGCCACGATCTCAGCGTGGTCGAGCATATCGCCGACCGGGTGGCGGTGATGTATCTCGGCATGCTGTTCGAGGTCGGCGGCCGCGACCAGATCTGGAAGAGCCCGCAGCACCCCTATACCAGGGCCCTGCTGGCGGCGGCGCCAATCGCCAACCCGAAGCTCGCGCGCGCCCGTCAGCGCACGGTGCTGCAAGGCGAGCTGCCCAGCCCCCTCAACCCGCCGCCCGGCTGTCCCTTCAATTCACGCTGCCCGATGGCCCAGGACCGCTGCCGGGTCGAGAAGCCGGTGCTGCGACCGGTCGGCAATGGTGCTCAGGCAGCGTGCCATTTCGTCTGATTTGGCTATGATCCGGGCCATGAGACTGCCCGCCCTCGTCGCCGCCCTGCTTGCCGCCGGTACCGTCTCCGGCGCCGCTTCCGCCCAGACCATGGAGTTCGCCTGCCCCGACCCGGGCACGACCTTCACCTACGACAGCGGCGTCAAGGTCGTGGCGCGCGGGCGCGAAGGCATGGACTGCCTCATGGACCGGGTGGGCGGAAAGCCGTTCAAGCTGCGCGCGCTGCTGTTCGACAATCCATCCGCGGATGGCGCCGACCTCTCAGCCTATATCGCCGCCTTGCGGCCCGAGCGCCTGTGGCCGCTCGAGGTCGGCAAGAAGATCGAGGCGAGCTACAGGGTGGGCGGCGGCACCTGGACCTACACGCTCGCCGTGGCGCGCTACGAGCGGCGCACCGGGCCGGGCGAGAAGATGATCGACGCGTTCCTGATCGAGATGAACGAGACCGGCGACAAGGGCCAGCGCACCATCTCGCGCTGGTGGATCTCGCCCGCCGACAAGTTCGCCATCCGCTACGATTTCAGCGACGGCGCCGGCAAGGCCAACCGCGCGGTGGTGACGGAAGTCACGAAGTAGGCACGGAACGACGCCGCGCTTCAGCCTCAGGAGGCTAGGAGACTCGTGCGGTCGGTTGAGTCCGCCTTCATGGTCGTGCTTCCGACGAAACAGTCAAAGACCGAGCCGATAGAACCTCGATGCCGTGTCGTGGAACAGGTCGGCCTTCTCCGCCGCACTCGCGCCCTGTGCCAGCCTCTTGCAGGCGTTCCAGAATACGCCGTAGCCGTACGAGCCCTTGTCGACAGGGAAGTTGCTTTCGAACATCGCACGGCTGGGGCCGAACGCAGCAATGCAGGTCTCCACGTAAGGCCGCCAGGCGGCGGCGAGCTGCTCCGAGCTGGGCGGCAGCTCGCCTTCATGGACGTCGAAGCCGAACATCTTCATGCCGAGACCGCCGAGCTTCACGTGAACGTTGGGGCACGCCGCCAGCTCGCGGATACGGGTGCTCCAGTCGGCGAACACCTCGTCGCGCTTGCCCTTGTAGCGGCCAAGTCCGATCGGGCCGCCGACATGGTTCATCACGATCGGTGTCGCCGGAAAGGCGCGCGCCAGGTCGACCACATCGCCGAGTTGGGGATGGAAGGCCCAGGCGTCGAAGCTGAGACCGAGCGGCGCCAGTTGCGCGAAGCCCTCGCGCACGCGCTTGTCGAGCAACAGCCCCTGCGGCCGGACGAATGTGGCGCCCCACTGCGCCTGGTCCGGATCGCTGGACGCGATATAGCGGATGCCACGAAACCGCCCACCGCCCACCGCGATCATCGCCTCGAGGACCTCGGCCACCCTTGCGCCCAGCATGAGGTCGGCATAACCCACGATGCCGGCGCAGAGGCGTGGCTTGCCGTAGCCGCCACTGGCGCTCATCGCCGCGACCCCGTTCGCGAACTCGATCTCGCCCACCGGCCGCATCTCCTCAGGCCCGCCGGCGCGATACATCGACAGCCACTCCAGATAGACGGTGGCGACGATGCTGTGGCCGCTGCCGATATCCTCCAGCAGGTCCGACATCAGGTATGTGCCGCTCTCCGGCCGGTCGATCAGGTGATGGTGCGGATCGACGATCGGCAAGGCGGGATCGAGCGGGTCCTCCCGGCGACGATCGAGCCATTCCTTGCGTATGGCCAGGTGCGAGCTGATCTGTGCGCTGATCGCGGACGACATCGCTTCCTCCTCAGTAGCTCGGCTTGGTCGAGAACGGCGTCAGCTGTAGCTCGTGCGTCCAGACCGACCGGTCCTGCGTGTGAAGGTAGTAGAAGGCCTCGGCGATCTTCACCGGGTTCATCACTTGCTCGGGATTCTGCCGGGCACGCGGCAACGCGTGAGTGCCGGGCGAATCAATGAGGCCGTCGATCACGACATTGGCGACGTGCACGCCATGCTCAGAATATTCCTCAGTGAGGACCTGGGCCAGTGTGCGCATCATCACCCGCGGATAGTAGAGCGACTGGCCCGTCATCCGCTTTCGCCCGCGCAACGAGCTCGAATTGTTGGAAAAGAAGAAGGAGCCCTCGCCGCGCTTGCGCATCGCCGGCAGGACTTCCTTGGCGACCAGGAACGGGCCGCGGCTGGCGATGTGCTGGGCGGTGTCGAACATCTCCACTGGGATGTGCTCGAGCAGCTCCTTCTCGGGCGGCAGGTCGCGGCCTTCGAGATAGCCCGCGTTGTAGACCACGACGTGCGGATCTCCAGCGTCGTTACGGATCGTGGCGAAGGCCGCGGCGACCGACTCTTGCTGCGAGAGATCGAGCTCGACGATGGTGCAGTCGCCGCCCTGCGTGCGGATCGCCGCCTCGAGCGTCGATGCGTTGGCGGCCGTTCGGGTCGTCAGCACGACGAAGAACTCCTCGGCCGCGAACTTCTGGGCAATGGCGCCGCCGATGCCCCAGCGCACGCCGACCGGCAGATCGCTGTCGTCCACCGCCTTGCCATGGGCTAGCCTGGTGTTACGGCCATCGGCCTGCCATTTCGACGTGGCGCCGATGATCACGGCGACCGGCTTGCCGTTGGTGTTTTTTGCCATTTGAGCTGCTCCCCTACCTGATCGCGATACTCCTCGGGATACCAGCGAATGGAAAGGGCTAGGCCACCGATCCCGGATCGGTGTTGGCGCCGCAGATCAACGTCGCGACGCGTTCGCCCGGCGCGGGACGATAGGCGCCGGCGCGCAGGGCAGCGAGGCCGGTCGCACCGGCCGGTTCGGCGACGATGCGCAGCTCGTCCCACAGCGCACGCTGCGTCTCGCGCACGGCCTCGTCGGTGACCAGCACGGAGCAGCGGACCAGCGCACGCGCGAGCTCGAAGTTCGGGGTGCCGATGCGGCTGGCGCCCAGCGCGTCGGCGGCGATGCCGGAGATCGCGACGTCGACCGGCTTTCCGGCCTTCAGCGCCTCGTGCAGGGTCGGCGTGCCCTCGGTCTCGACGGCGACGATCTTCTTCGCCGCGCCGATCGCGGCAGCGCAGCCCGCGATCAGGCCGCCGCCGCCGACGGCGATCAGCAGCGTGTCGAACTCCGCCTGCTCGGCGAATTCCAGCGCGACACTACCGGCGCCGGCGAACACGACCTCGTCCTCATAGGCCGGCACCATGAGGGCACCGGTTTCGGCGGCGCGCGCCTCCGAAGCGGCGCGCGCTTCGGCGTAGACGGCACCGACCTGGTTCACGACCGCGCCATAGCTGCGCAGCCGGGCCACCTTGGCGGGCGATGCAATGGTGGGCACGAAGATCTCGGCCTTGTGGCCGAGCGCCCGCGCCGCATAGGCCGCGGCGGCACCATGGTTGCCACCGGACGCGGCGATGATCCCGGCGGCCGGCACCTTCGAGGCCAGCAGCTTGTGGAACGCCCCGCGCCCCTTGAACGTCCCGCTGACCTGCAGCGATTCGAGCTTGAGGGCCAGCGGGGCCGTCACGCCGAGCGAGCCGGCAACGAGTTCGATGACCGGCGTGCGGCGCACATGCGGACGGATCAGGCCCCAGGCGGCCTCGACATCGGAACGGGAAATCATGCGGCCTCAGGCGCGACGGCAGGCCGGGACGTGTCGCAGGTAGTGATCGAAGTCGGGCGTGCTGGCACGCGGGTCCTTGGCTTCCTCGTCGTAGCGGCGCAGCCGCACCGCCTCGGCGTGATAAGGGTTGGCACGGAAGGCTTCGACTTCGTCGGGCGACATCAGGCCGCCCTGGAGTTCGAGGCTGCGCACCGAGTCGGCCGCCAGCTTGCCGAAATAGTCGGGCTCGACCGTGCAGAGATAACGCTTGGCCGTCACATGCAGGCGGACCGGCTCGCTGACCGCGGGCTCGAATCGCTCGGCCAGCCATTGCGCGCCCAGCGCCTCATGAACGTCGTCGACGCCCTGCGAGGCGGGATCTTCGCCCAGCCCGTGGATCATGTGCCCGACATCATGCAGCAGCGAGGCCAGCACGGTTGCCGGCGGCGCGCCGTCGGCCTCGGCCAGCGCCGCGGCCTGCAGCGCATGCTGCAGCTGGTTGATGTCGGAGAGGCCGTAGCGGCGCGTGGCGCGGCCGGCGAAGATTTCGAGGAGTTCCTGGCGAAGCGGGTCGTTCATGCGTTCTTTTTACCATGAACCGGGTCGTATCCGGGAATCCGGGAAAGCACCTGCTTCAAAGGGTCCGCCTGCCACGCGCGCGTAACAAAATCGCCATGCATGTCGAGTCCGCCGGTGGGCCCCACGAAGCAGGCCGTGCCCGGCGTCAGGGCCCTCGGGTCAGTGCGGGTGAAGGGAATACGCCGCTTGGTCAGCAGCCCCTGCAGGGTGGCGTTCTCTTCCTTGGTCGAGTCGGTGAAAGCGCTCAGCAGGAAGGCCTGCCGTCGGCGGGCCGCGAACCAGGCGGCGAACTTCGGCTCCTCGCCATAGAGCGCATCCAGCAGGATCAGTCCGTTCACGCGATGGTTGGCACCGCCACGCTCCAGCGCATAGGCGGCCGACAGGTACCCGCCGCTATAGGCGGCGATCGTCACCGGCGCGAGGTTGAAGCCGCGGCCGGCCTTGCGATCGCCATAGAGACGCATCAGCCGTTCCGCCGCCTCGTCGAGATACTTGGCGAAATGTCCGCCGCGCCAGAAATTGCCGGCGCTCGAATCGAGGGCGTCGACGGCGAGCTGCGGCGCGACCAGCACGATGTTCTTTCCCGACTCGTCGACCTGCCGCGGCACGGCCTGGCGCAGCACGACGTCTCGCTCCAGCGTGGCGCCCTGGCCATGCAGGAACAGCAGGATCATCACCGGTCGCGACGGATCGAAGCCCTGCGGCAGGTAGAGCAGCGAGCGGCGGTCGCTGTAGGTCGTCTCCTCCCAATAGACGTCGCCGCGGCCCGTCGTATGGCCGCGCCGCTTGCCGTCGCGCGCGTCGAGAAAGGGCTTCGTCGTGCCCGGGATGACGCTGCGATAGGGAAAGGGCGAAGCGTCGAACGCCACGAGCTGCGTCTTCGCCTCCTTCAGGCCGGGCGGCGGCGCGGGCGCGGCCGGCTTTGCGGCATGCACCGGTGCGGGCTTCGCGGCAGGCTTGGGCGCCTGCCGCTTGCTGGGTTTCCTGGGCTGGGCGTGCGCGGCGGTCGGCATCAGGAGAGCCCCCAGCAGCAGCGCCCGCCGTTTCACGCGACGGCGGTCCGCCCTGCCCCCGTCGCCTGGGGCTGGAGCGGCATGATGACCGAGAAGAAGGCGGGCAGCGCGATCAGATAGGCGAAGGCGCCGACCAGCACCACGGCCGGCAGGCCGAAGCTGGTCGCCACGATCGGCACCAGCGCGGCGCCGATCACCGAGAAGCAGCCGTTGATGCCCCACGCCCACAGGAACATGTGATCCTTGCCCAGGCGCCCGAGCAGCGTCATCGCGGTCGGCATGGGGAAGCCCATGAGGAAGGCCGGCGGGAAGACGATCAGCAGGCAGAGCAGGATGCGCAGCGCGTAGGGCAGCGTGCCGATCCAGTCGAGCGCGTAGTCGATGGTGAAGGCATAGACCGCCAGGATCGCGAAGATCGCGAGGAAGACCTTGGGCATGAACGAGCGCGCCCGGTCGAGATAGCGCTCGGAGAAGAAGCTGCCGATGCCGGAAAAGACCAGCATGCCGGTGATCAGCACCGAGGCCGAGACGGTGGCGTTGGAGAGCGCCAGGATGAAGTGGGAGATCATGCCCACCTCGACGATGATGTAGCCTAGGCCGAGGCACAGGAAGTACAGCATCGTGCCGGCCTTGCCGGGGTAGTGGCTGAAGATGGTACGCCAGCCGAACACGACCGGGAACAGCACCAGGGTCAGCGCGAAGACCGTGGCGATGCCGAGCGTCGCCCACAGAAGCAGGTAGCCCCACTCGTCCTGCACCAGCTCGAGCCGGTCGGTGAACTTCAGCAGGTCGGGCACCTTGATGTAGGCGGCGAAGTACGGCTGGTGGTTGGTCAGGATGCGGGTGTCGAAGACGTATTCGTCCGCAACCTGCTGCCAGCCACCGTTGATCAGATAGTGCCAGGCGAGGCGGCCGAGCACGGTCGCCGGCACGACCGGCGCGGGCGGCGGGCCGTCGGCTACGGCTTCGGTCGCCCCGGGAGCGCCCATTGTATTCGCTCCGGGGGGCGGCTTGTCGTTGGGCTCCGTCTCGGCCGGCGCAGTCGGGTCATGGGCTTGGCCGGCGAAGAAAAACTGGTCGCGATAGTCCTGCAGGATCTGCTTCAGGTCGCCCGTGTCGACCTTGAGGCCGGGATAGTAGATCGCGTCGAACGACATCGCCTTGGTGTGGGCGTTGAGCAGCTCGATCTCGGCCGGCGTGAAGCCGTCGCGCTTGTAGAGCACGGTGGCGGTCGAGAGATAGGACGAGACGACGTAGAACTTCTGGGCGATGTCCTTGCCGCCATCGACGTCGCGGGCCGCGGCGGCCATCGTCGCATAGAGCTTCAGCACCGACTTGGGCGGCTCTTCCTTGTTCCACAAGGTCACCGACAGGACGCCGCCCGGCGTCAGGGCGCGCATGTAGGCGGTCATCGCCTCGCGGCTGTAGGAATATTTCTCGACGATCGAGAAGCCGCCGGGGCTCGACAGGCCGGCCGAATCGGCCAGCGACAGGTCGATCACGTCGTAGCGGTTCTTGGTATGGGCGACGTAGAGTCGGCCGTCATAGTCGATGACGTTGACCTTCGGGTTGTTCAGGACGTCGCCGGTGAAGTCGCGCAGGAACTTGTCCTCGCGGAAGGCGGAGAGCAGCGCCGGGTTGCCCTCGGCCACCGTGACCTGGCTGGAGCCCGACTTCAGCGCCACCGCCGTCGAGATGCCGCCACCGAACTGGACCACGAAGGTCTTCGGGTCCTTCTTCAGCAGGTAGGGATAGTACATCGGCAGGTACTTGAAGTACGCCGTCTGCTCGGCCGGCAGGTCCTTGATGATGCCGGCCGGACCCTCGGAATCGATGTAGAGGCCAAGATAGGCGTTCGACGGCATCTTCTCTAGGTTGAAGGCCGCATTGTCGGACTGGCCGGGCGCGAAGTGCAGATACGAGCTGGCATAGACCTCGATGTAGCCGAACGGCGAGGCGCGCTCGTAAACGCGCTTGGCGTCGGGGAACTTGCGGGCGTAGGAAACGCCCTTGTAGTCCGACACGGCGAGCTTGGGGATGCCCAGCACCTGCGGCGCAAAATGGTGCGCGGCCGCCGACAGGATGGCGACGACGACAATGGCCATCGTGCCGCGGCGGTCGCCCAGCGCCACGAACCACAGAATGCCACCGGCCAGCCACAGGAGCAGCGGCGCCATGATCAGGTCGTCGGGCCGCCAGACATACATCGCCAGCAGCACGGTGAGGCCGCACAGGCCCGAGCCGACGAGATCGGCGAAATAGACGCGGCTGAAGGTCTTCTTGGCCTTCAGGAAGATGACGCCGAGATACAGGGCGCCCGCCAGGAACGGCAGGAAATAAAGCACGAAGTTGGCGAACAGGCGCCACTTCTGAACCGGATCGGAGATCAGGAAGATCGCGTTGAACGGCACCTGCTGGGCGGCGAGGTTGCACACCACCATCAGCGGGCCGAAGGCCAGAAGCGCACCTTTCACGGAGCCGATCCAGTGGCGCTCGAACCAGCCCTTGCCGACGCACATCACCGCGCTGGTGAGGCCGAAGCCGAACATGGCGAGGCTGACCACCAGCGAGCCGAAATGGGCCCAGCTGCCGACGGAAAACACGCGCATGATGCCGATCTGCAGCGCGATGATGCTGCCGGCGACCAGGCCTACGGACAGATAGAAGGAGAGCGGCGGGCGGTGATCGAGATCGACCGTGACGGACAAGGGGGATCTCCGTTGTTCTTGTTGGATCGCTTCATGCGATCTCTAGAGGGGACGACCTTCAGCCGTTCCGATCTTGATTGTCATCCCGAGGCCGCAGGCCGAGGGACCTTTGCTGTCCGCGAAAGGTCCCTCGCTTCGCTCGGGATGACACCGGTACCGAGACGCCGTCCGCACGACCTCAGCGGTTGTGCGTACCGACGATCTTTTCGCCATCGAGCTTGGTGAAGGGCACGAACGGCACGATCTTGCCGCCGTAGATGTCCTCGCGGCTGGTGGTGATGGAGCCGTCGGCGCCCTGCGTCTTGGTCACCTTGAGCACGCGCTGCGCGCCCGGCGGGCCGACCGGAATAACCATCAGGCCACCGGACTTGAGCTGTTGCAGCAGCGGCGGCGGCACATGGTCGATGCCGCAGGTCACGATGATCTTGTCGAACGGCGCGGCCTCTTCCCAGCCGTAGAAGCCGTCGGCGGCCTTGGTCTTGATGTGCTTGTACTCGGTATAGCCCTTGTCGATCAGCTTGTCGTAGAGGCCCCGCGTCCGCTTGGCGAGCGGCGCGATGATCTCGATCGTGTAGGCATTCTCGGTGAGGTTGGCGATGTAGGCCGACTGCACGCCCGAACCGGTGCCGATCTCGAGCACCTTCTCGCCGCGCTTGACGTCGATCACGTTGGTCATGCGGCCCTGGACGTGCGGGCCGGACATGGTCACGCCGTAGCCGATGTCGAGGAAGGCGTGTTCGTAGCCACGCTTGGCAATCGCCGGGCTGATCGCGGCGAACTCTTCGCGCGGGGTGAGCAGGAAGGCGCGCATCGTCGCCTGGCCCCAGATGTCCTTGTTCCGGATCAGGGCCTGGAAGCGGTCCCAGCGCTGGCCGAGGGCAACGGGATCCTCACCGCGGGCCTTGCCCCAGGCGATGAAGTTCTCGCGCGAGTCCATCGGCGGGTTGAGATCCCAGCTATAGGGCTTGATCGTGGCAGCGATGGCCGGGGCGGCCAGGGCACCGGCGGCGAGCGCGACCGAGCCGGAGACGAAAGTGCGCCTCTTCAAGATATTCCTCCTTGGCGCGGACCCGTTGAAAGAGAGGGACAAACCGCCGGAAAAGCCCGGCGGTTCGGGGGCGACCGCGCGTCGAATAGATACGGGAATTGTGGCGGATTTGCCAGCGCGGCCATGCTAGGTCGTCGGTAACAATCACGAATCGAGGGAGGAATCATGAGCCGTAATCTATCCCGCCGCGCCGCCTTGGGCGCCGCCGCCGCACTGCCCGCCGCCGCCCTGCTGCCCCGGGGTCTGCAGGCCCAGGCCGCCTGGAAGCCGACCCAGAACGTCCGCATGGTCGTCCCGGCCGCGCCCGGCGGCACCACCGACATCGCCGCCCGCCTGCTGGCGGCCTATCTGACCGAAGCCTGGGGCCAGTCCTGCGTCGTCGACAACAAGTCGGGCGCCGGCGGCGTCATCGGCTCGACCGAGGTCGCCAAGGCGGCGCCCGACGGCAACACGATCCTGATGGGCAACATCGGGCCGCAGTCGATCGCCTACTCGCTCTACCGCAACATGCCCTACACACAGGCCAGCCTGATCCCGGTGTCCAACGCCATCACCGCGCCCAACGTGCTGGTGGTCCACCCGTCGGTCCCGGCGACGACGGTGCCGGAGTTCGTGGCCTGGCTGAAGGCCCAGAACGGCAAGGCCTCCTACGCCTCGTCCGGCACCGGCCAGTCGCCCCACCTGTGCGGCGCCTGGTTCCTGCAGCTCACGGGCACGAAGGCCGAGCACATCCCCTATCGCGGCGCCGCGCCGGCGCTGGCCGACCTGACGGCGGGCGTCACCCAGTTCTTCTTCGACAATCTGACGACCGCCATCGAGTTTGTGCGCGCGGGCAAGCTGCGAGCGCTCGGCCTCACCTCGGCGCAGCGCAACCCGCTGACCCCCGACCTGGTCCCGATCAGCGAGACCATGCCGGAACTGAAGCCCTTCGATGTCTCGACCTGGTTCGGCGTCTTCCTGCCGGCCAACACGCCCAAGCCCATCGTCGATTCGCTCAACGCCCAGATGAAGGCGTGGCTCTCCGATCCGAAGACCCTGGAGCGCATCAAGACCATGGCGGGCTTCCCCGCCTATGGCACGCCCGAGCAGTTCAACGCCTTCGTCACCGCGCAGATCGCGCAATGGAAGGGCGTCATCGACAAGGAAGGGCTGAAGCTCGACGTGAACTGAGACTCACATGATCTGGTTCACGACGCCGCCATCGACACGCATGGCGGCGCCCGACGTGCCGGACGCGGCTTCGCTGCAGAGATAGACGCCAAGCGCTGCCACCTCCTCCGACGAGGTGAAGCGCCGGATCAGCGAAGTCGGCCGAAAGTCGCGCAGGAAGCCCGCCTCGATCTCCGCGACACTCACGCCCGTGGCCTGGGCCCGCTCGGCGCGCATCCGGTCGGTGTTCTCGGTGTGGGTCGGACCGGGCAACAAGGCGTTCACCGTGACGCCCGTGCCCGCGAGTTCCATGGCGAAGCCGCGCGACAGGGAAAGCTGCGCGGTCTTGGTCATGCCGTAGTGGATCATCTCCTTGGGAATGTTCAGCGCCGATTCGCTCGAGACGAAGACGATGCGGCCCCAGCCGCGCCCGGCCATTCCAGGCGCGTAGTGGCGCGTGAAACGCACACCGCTCATGACGTTGACCTCGAAGAAACGCTGCCATTCGCCGTCGTCGATCTCGAAGGCGGGCTTGCGGCCATAGATTCCGAGATTGTTCACCAGGATGTCGACCTGCGGCACCTTGCCGAACACAAGCTTCGCGCCCTCCGCCGAGGCGCAATCCGCCGCGATGCCCATGGCTTTAGCGTCCGGCAGGGCTTCCCTCAGCCGCTTCAACGCGTCGTCGACCCTCGCCTGCCCGCGCCCCGTGATCACCACGCTGGCGCCTTCGGCGGCGAGGCCTTTGGCGATGGCGTAGCCGATGCCGGCGGTCGAGCCGGTGATAAGCGCATGCTTGTTGGCAAGTCCCAGTTCCATGGCATTCCCTCCTTCAGGGCCGTCCCATGAGATGTGTTGTGCCGGCCGCCCGGAGGCGTGTCGCACGCCGACGGCGCGGTCACTATTCTTCTCTTCTATAACGAAAATCCGACGATCCGAGGTCGCCGCGGCGCGGGAGGGGGGGTCTCGTTTCATCTGTTTCGTATATTTCGTTTGTTTCGTTTGCGCTCCCGGGCCGGGCGAGATGTTCAGGCTGCTGCACAATACGCAAATGACAATCGTTTGCATTTACACTATAGACGGTGTCATGCCTGACATCACCCCTGCGCGCGAGCCTCGTCTGCTCGCCCTCGACCAGTTGCTGTCCCGCCGCTCGGTGGGTCCCCTCCAGGAGCCGGCGCCCGAGGGCGCCGACCTCGACCTGATCCTCGACGCGGGCCTGCGCGCGCCCGACCATGGACGGTTGAGGCCCTGGCGCTTCGTCGTCATCCGCGGCGAGGCGCGCCTCGCGTACGGCGAAAAGCTGGTCGAGGCCGTCGCCCTGCGCGATCCGGCGAATGCCGCAACGCTTGCCGAACGCTATCGCGCCTGGGTCCGACGCACGCCGATGCTGATCGCCGTCGGCGCCGTCGTGAAGCCGGGCAACATTCCCGAGATCGAGCAGCTGCTGGCCGCCGGGGCGGCCGCGATGAACATGCTGAACGCGCTGCACATGCTGGGCTATGGCGGCATGTGGGTGACCGGCCCCAACGCCTACGATCCCAATGTGAACACGCTGCTGGGCTTCGAAGCGCCGTCGCGCCTCGTCGGCTTCCTCACGGTCGGCACGCCAGCCCCCTCGACCGCCCCGGTTCCGGCGCGGCCCGACCGGGCCGCGCACGTATCGGAGTGGAAGGCCGAGCAGAGCTCGGCCTCCTGAGCGTCAGGACATCGCTTGCGATGTCCGGGAGCGCCGAAGGGCGAACGACCAGCTCATGACCCCTCTGTCGGCTGGCGGCTTGGTTACAAGCCGCGAGCCGCCACCTCCCCATTTGAATGCAGGAGTGTCCGGGGAAAGATTGAAGAGGTCCGGCAAATCGCCAGCAGCGGCAACGACACGTTACAATCCAGGGAGTGTCCGACTCAGGACCCCGAGTCTGGTCCAGCCGGCCCTTTTTGTACGCACTTTGTCAGCCCGAGCGCAGCGAGGGACCTTTGTCGGTGGCTCTAAAGGTCCCTCGCTGCGCTCGGGATGACAATTTTCCCCTATCCGAAATCGCGCGTCATTTTCCCCGGACAGCCCTGCAT
>NZ_JAUSBN010000071.1 GCF_030651995.1 Reyranella sp. | reverse complement strand
GAACTTTTGAGATGCTTTCGAATCTTGGCCGCCTTCTCGCGATTCCATTTCGTTCGTCACACGTGGATCGCGAGAATCAAAATTGCGCGGTTGTCAGGCATACGTTTCGCAGTCGAATAGATTCACAAACTCTGAGGAGCGCTCCGATGGAGCGCGTCTCGAAGCATGGGTATGAGCACCACGTCTGTGCCGATCCTTCGAGACGCGGCCTTCGGCCGCTCCTCAGGATGAGGGGGTGCGGGTCGACCTGAAGCGGAAAGACTCCAAGGCGTCTTGGTGAGGGGTCGGGCCTTCTTCAGGCCGCCGCCGCATCCTTCCAGGCCGCGACCTCGAGCCAGGTGCTCTGGTAGGTCGCGCCTTCGCCCATGTCGGTGTAGCGGTCCGAGCAGAGCATGTTGATCGTGCCCGACACCGCTTCGCCGAGCGGCCGCTGGCCCGGCACGAGCAGGACGCCCGGCTGGACCTCGTCGGCGACCTTGAGCACCAGGCCGATCTCGCCGCGGTCGTTGAACACGCGCACCGGGGCGCCGTCCTGGAGACCGCGCTTCGCCGCGTCGTCGGGGTGCAGGATGCAGAACGGCTTGCCCTCACGCTCGCGCAGGAAGCCGACGCCCGAGAAGGCCGTGTGGGCCTGGAAGTAGCCCGGCGCGGTCAGCAGCCGCAGCGGCCAGCGCGCGGCCTCCTCGGCCTCGATGGGATCGGCTTCCCAATCCGGCATGGGCGGCAGGCCCTGTCTGGCCAGCTGCTCGGAGTAGAATTCGAGCTTGCCTGACGGCGTCTTGAAAGGCTGGCCGTCCCAGTCGTGCTTGATGTTGAGCGGCACGCCGGTGAACAGCTCGTTTCGGTCGACCTTCGAGGCCGGGCCGGTCGAGCCCTTGAAGAACTCCTCGGCCGCTTCGCGCGGCGTCAGGCTGAAGATCGAGTCGGTGACGCCCATGCGCTGCGCCAGCGCCTGCGCGACATGGAAGTTGGAGCGCGCTTCGCCCGCCGGCTCGACCGCCTTCTGGCCCCACTGCATCCAGTAGGCGCCGTAGGCCCGGTAGAGATCGTCGGTCTCCAGGTAGTTCGCGGCCGGCAGCACGATGTCGGCGTAGCGCGCCGTGTCGGTCAGGAACGGGTCGTGCACGACGGTGAACAGATCCTCGCGCATCAGGCCCTTCTGCACCTTGTGCACTTCGGGGCAGGTCACGACCGGATTGTTCGCGGCGATGAACAGGGCGCGGAGCGGCGGGTCCTGCATGTTGAGGAGTTCTTCGCCGAGGCGCAGGTGATTGACCATGCGCGCCGTCGCCGGCCCGGAGGGCTTGCGCACGGCGGCGTAGTTGAGATCGCAGGAGGCGGCCGTCAGCAGCAGCGCGCCGCCGCCCTTGACGCCGTAATGGCCGGTGACGCCCGGCAGCAGCGCCACGGTGCGCAAGGCCTGGCCGCCATGGGTGAGGCGGGTCATGCCCTCGCCCAGGCGGATGAGCGCGGCCTCGGCCTTGCCGTACATCGCCGCAAGCTTCTCGATGTCCGAGACGGGGAGGCCGGTGATCTCGGCGGTGCGTGCCGGCGTGAACTTCGGCAGGACGTCGCGCTCGACCTTGTCGAAGCCCAGCGTGTGAACGTCGATGTAGTCGCGGTTGGCGAGCCCATCGCGCACCAGGATGTGCATGACGCCCAGCGCCAGGGCGGCGTCGGTGCCGATCCGGATGGGCAGGTAGAGGTCGGCGGCCCGGGCGCTGCGGGTGCGGCGCGGGTCGATCACCACGATCGGCATGCCGGTCTTCTTGCGCTGGCTCTCGGCCAGGGCCCAGAAATGCACGTTGGTGGCGGCCAGGTCGGCGCCCCAGGAGATCATCAGGTCGGAATAGATGACCGATTCGGGATCGGCGCCGCCCACCGGGCCGAGCGTCATTTCCCACGCGGTCTCGCAACACGTGTCGCAGACCGTCCCGGCCTGCAGGCGCGACGTGCCGAGCGCATGGAACAGGCCGTTCACGAGGCCGCGGTTCATCAGGCCCTGATGGGCGGAGTAGGCATAGCCCAGGATGGCGAGCGGGCCGCTCTCGGCAATGATCGACTTCCAGCGCTGCGAGATCTCGTCGAGCGCCTCGTCCCAGGTGATGGGCTCGAACTGGCCCGAGCCCTTGGGGCCGGTGCGGCGCAGCGGGGTGGCGATACGCTCGGGAGAGTTCACCAGGTCGCTGTCGCGGTTGACCTTGCCGCAGGCAAAACCGGCCGTGTACGGCTGGTCGGGGTCACCCTGGATGCGCACGACCTTACCGTTGTCGACATGTGCGATGAGCGAACACATGTCGGGACAATCGTGGGCACAAACAACTCTGACAGATTTCACTACGCCGCCTCCCGAAGGGTATCGCGGCCGTAATGTAGCAGAAGCGCCGAAAGAAGAAGCGGGCTTACTTCTTCTCGGCGTCGGGCTTGGCGTCTTCCTTGGGCGGATCGGTCTTGTCGCTGCCGATCATGCCGAAGCGATTGCGGAAGCGCTGCACGCGGCCGCCGCGATCGATGCTCTGGCGCACGCCGGTCCAGGCCGGATGCGTCTTCGGATCGATGTCGAGGCGCAGGCTGCCGCCTTCCTTGCCCCAGGTCGACTTCGTCTCGAAGGACGTGCCGTCGGTCATCACCACGGTGATCTTGTGATAGTCGGGGTGAATCTTCTCTTGCATGATCTCTCTCCAGCGCTTCAGGGCCGATTCCGACCGGCCGGCGCAACAGGCGCGGGGATATACAGTCCCCGGGCCGCGGCGACAAGCTGGTTGTACGGCCCTGCCATGGCTTGTAGACCGGCCGCCATGAGCGATTCAGCCTTCGAAACCCTTGCCGACAGCCTGCTCGCAACCCTCGAGGAGGCGCTGGCGGACCATGTCGATGCCGAACTCCAAGGGGGAATCCTGACGGTCGACGGTGATGCGGGCACCTGGATTGTCAATAAACATGCGCCCACCCGGCAAATATGGCTGAGTTCGCCCGTGAGCGGTGCCCGGCACTACGCGTACGATGCGGGCGTCGGCCAGTGGCAGGATACGCGGGGCGGGGGCGATTTATTGGCCGTTCTCGGGGCCGAGTTGGGCGTCGAACTGAACTGGCAGGCCCCATGAACCGGTTCGGCGGCCTGGCCCTGCTGGGGCCCTATCTCAGGCCCTATCGCGGGCGCACGATCCTCGCCCTCCTGTCCCTGCTGGTCGCGGCGGGGACGGTGCTGGCCTTCGGCGCCTGCCTGCGCGCCCTGATCGACCGCGGCTTCGCCCAGGGGCGGCCGGACATCCTCAACTACGCCCTGGCCTCGCTGCTGGCTGTAGCCGTCGTGCTGGCGATCGCCTCGGGTGCGCGCTTCTACCTGGTCTCCTGGCTGGGCGAGCGGGTGGTGGGCGATCTGCGCCGCGATCTGTTCGACCATGTCGTGCGGCTGGGGCCGGCCTGGTTCGAGATCAAACGCTCGGGCGACGTCATGAGCCGCATATCGGCCGACGCGCAGCTCATCGAGCAGGTGATCGGCTCCTCGGCCTCGGTGGCGCTGCGCAACACGCTGATGTGCATCGGCGGCGTGGTCATGCTGGTGGTGACGAACCCCAAGCTCGCTTTGTGGACGCTTGCGGTCGTGCCGCTGACCGTCGTGCCGATCATCGTGTTCGGTCGCCAGGTGAAGGCGCTGTCGCGCGAGTCCCAGGCGCGCATGGGCGAGATGGTGTCTGAGGGGGCCGAAACCCTGGACGGCGTGCGCACGGTCCAGGCCTTCGCCCAGGAAGATCGCGCCACGCAGCGTTTCGGCGCGGCGACGGAGCGGGCCTTCGTGGCCGCGACCCGAAGGGTGTCGCGCCGCGCAATCATGACCACCCTGGTCATCTTCATCGTCTTCTCGGCCGTCGGCTTCCTGCTGTGGATGGGCGGCCATGACGTGCTGACCGGCCGCATCAGCGCCGGCGACCTCTCGGCCTTCGTGTTCTACGCGGTCCTGGTCGCCAGTGCGGGCGGCGCGATCAGCGAGACGATCGGCGACCTGCAGCGCGCCTCGGGCGCCGCCGAGCGGCTGGCCGAACTGCGCGCGGAAGCGCCGTCGATTGCCGAGCCCGCCCACCCCAGGCCCCTGCCCAAGCCGGTGAAGGGCGCGGTGTCCTTCGAGGAGGTCTCGTTCCGCTATCCGACGCGGACCGACGCGCTCGCCCTCGATCGCTTCGACCTGGCGATCGTGCCCGGCGAGACGGTGGCGATCGTCGGGCCCTCGGGCGCCGGCAAGACGACCGCCTTCAACCTGCTGCTGCGCTTCTACGATCCGGAGAAGGGCACGATCCGCCTCGACGGCATCGACATCAGGGAGCTGGCGCTGGGCGAGCTGCGGCGGTCGCTGGCCGTCGTCCCGCAGGATCCGACCCTGTTCAGCACCTCGGTCACGGAGAACATCCGCTACGGGCGTCCCGACGCCAGCGATGCCGAGGTGCGGGCCGCCGCCGACGCCGCCTCCGCGCTGGGGTTCATCGAGGCCCTGCCGCACGGCTTCGCGACCGACCTCGGCGCGCGCGGGGTGCGGCTCTCGGGCGGGCAGCGCCAGCGCATCGCCATTGCCCGCGCGCTGCTCTGCGACCCCGCCGTGCTGCTGCTGGACGAGGCGACGAGTGCCCTGGATGCCGAGAGCGAGCTCGCGGTCCAGCAGGCCCTGGACCGGGTGATGCGCAACCGTACGACCCTGGTGATCGCCCATCGCCTGGCCACGGTGCAGAAGGCCAACCGCATCGTCGTCCTCGACCAGGGGCGGGTGGTCGACGTCGGAACCCATGCCGAGCTGGTGCGACGCGGCGGCCTCTACGCCCGACTGGCTGAGCTGCAGTTCAATGTGTCCACGGCCGCCAGCTGAGATTCTGGTTTAAATAAACCTATAAGATCATTTTATTTCAACGGCTTGTCATATATTATTAACATAATCTGAAAACATCCGACGCTCCTGGTCTAACGAAGGTGCACAACGTCGCCGCGCTCGGCGTCGCGGCGCCTTAGTTCGCGGCGCAGGATCTTGCCGGTCGTCGTCAGCGGCAGTTCCGGCACGAACTCGACCTCGCGCGGATATTCGTGCGCGGCCAGCCGGGTCTTCACGAAGTTCGCCAGATCGGTCTTGAGCGAGTCGGTGGGCGCGATCTCGGGCCTGAGCTGGACGAAGGCTTTCACGATCTCCGTCCGCAGCCGGTCGGGGACGCCCACGACTCCCACCATGGCCACCGCCGGATGCTTCATCAAGCATTCTTCGATCTCGCCGGGGCCGATGCGATAGCCGCCCGAGGTGATGACGTCGTCGTCGCGGCTCTTGAAGAAGACGTAGCCGTCCTCGTCGATGGTGCCGAGGTCGCCGGTCAGCAGCCAGTCGCCGGCGTACTTGCGCTGCGTGGCCTCGGGATTGCGCCAGTATTCCAGCATCACGATGGGATCGTGCCGCCAGCCGGCGATCTGGCCTTCCTGGCCGGGCGGCAGGACATTGCCGTCGCCGTCGACGACCGCCACCTTTCGACCCGGGCAGGCGCGGCCGCAGGAGCCGGGGCGGACCTCGAACCATTCGGGCGAATTCAGCAGCATCAGGTTCATCTCGGTCTGGCCGTAGCCCTCCGAGATCGTCGTGCCGAACGTGTCGCGGCCCCAGCTCAGCAGCTCCTCGCCCATGGCCTCGCCGCCGGTGGAGACCGCACGGATGTCGTAGGTCCAGCGGTCGCGCGGCCTGTGGACCTGGCGCATCATCTTGAGCGCGGTCGGCGGGATGAAGCTCACACCGACGCGGTGCTTGGCCAGCATGGCGAAGGCCCGTTCCGGGTCGAACTTGGCGAAGCGGTGGGCCAGCACGGGCGTGCCGTAGTACCAGGCGGGGAACAGCGCGTCGTAGAGGCCGGCGATCCAGGCCCATTCGGCCGGCGTCCACATCACCTCGTTGCCGCGCGGCCAGTGGCCGAGCCATTGCTCCACCGCCGGAATACAGCCCAGCATCATGCGATGGGCATGGAGCGCGCCCTTGGGCTGGCCCGTCGTGCCGGAGGTATAGATCAGCAGCGCCGGATCCTCGGCCGCGGTGTCGACCGTGGCGAAGCGGTCGGAGGCGGCGACGAGCAGCCGGTCCCAGTCGAGGAAGGCGCTGCCATGCGCGCCGGCGCCGATCACGATCACCGTCTTGAGATGGGGCAGGCGGTCGCGCACGGCCAGCAGCTTCGGCAACTGGCTCATGTCGGTGATGACGGCCGAGGCCTCGGCATTGGCCAGCCGGTACTCGATCGCCTCCTCGCCGAACAGGGTGAAGAGCGGCAGGACCACGGCGCCCATGCGGTAGCCGGCGAGATGGCAGATCGTGAGTTCGGCGCCCTGGCTGAGGAACACCGCCACGCGGTCGCCCTTGCCGATGCCGCGAGCGACCAGCGCATTGGCCAGCCGCGAACTTGCGGCCAGGAGTTGGCCGAAGGTCCAGTTGCGCACCGAGCCGTCGCCATTCTCGACGATCATCGCCAGCGAGTCGGGCGCGTGGCGTTCGCACACGGCGCGACCGATGTTGAAGCGCTGAGGTTTGGGCCAGCGAAACTGCCGCATAGCGTCGTCGTAGCCGAGACCGCGAGGGATCATGCCCGGAGAACCTTCATTGGCGAGTGACGCGTTGCACGACGCGGCCGGCCAGCAATTCCTGCGGCGTCGGCGTCCAGATCTCGTTCGGCGGCGTATCGATCACGCGCTGCGCGAACTCGGGCGTGACGCCGCTCGCGACCAGGAAGCGCCGCATGTCGCGGTTGCTTTCGTACAGGTCGTTGGACCCCAGGCCGGGGAAGCTGCCCTGGTGGAAGCCCAGGCGTCCGCCGGGTGAGATCGAGCGATCGTTGCCGCCGAGGAAGGCGATGGTGCAGGCGGACGCGCATCCGGTCTCGACGCGCGTCGCCAGCCGGCGATTGCGGATCATGCGGTTGATCTCGAACGCCGTGCCGATGCGCCCGCCCGGGCCGGCGAGGACCACGCGACGCACCGAGGGATGCTTGTCCAGCGCGCGCCGCACGGCGTCGGCGCTGCCGGTGCCGTAGGCGCCCTCGACGCTGAGCGCCGTGCCGTCGGGACTGACGGTCACGGCGAGCGTGTCGAGCGCCTCGTCGCCGGTATAGATCGCCCACAGTTCGCCGATCGAGGGCACCGCCCGTTCGTAGAACAGGGCGCCGATGCCGGCGATCGACAGAGCCGCAGCGACGAAGATGCCGAGGGCGATCGCGACCGGGGCTCGCCGTCGCGCGGCAATCGCAATCAGGCAGACCTGCACGAAGGCGAAGGCGGAGGCGCCGAGGCAGAGCAGGGCGGGGCCGAGCACGTGCAGCAGGGTCACCTGGCCGGGACCGAACACGGCGAGCGTGATGCTGCCGAACCCGACCAGCAACGCCATCGCCGCCCAGACGCCACGGTAGTAGAGCGTGAGATCGAACGGCGCCGCGCCGTCGCGCCACAGCGGCACGCCCAGCGCCTCGAGATGGTCGATCATCCGGGCGAGCTTGCCGCTGCGGATGCGCTTCACGCCGTCGCGGTAGCCGAGCGAGGCGGCGAGGTCGGGAGGGACGCTGCCGTCGGCAAGCCGCACCTCGCGCAGGCCGATCGCGCGCGCGGCCATCTCGGCGAAGGCGATCAGCGCGCGCGCCACCTCGGTACGTTCGCCACCGGACGCCGTTACCAGGGCGCCGATGGCCAGATGGCCGGCATTCTGCTCCAGCAGGACGGCGCCGAGCGGGGCGGTCTCGCCGTCGATCAGGAAGATCGCCCGCGTATCGCTCGTCGAGGCGAGGGGCGGGAGGCTGGGGAAAAGTCGGGCGACGCCCTCGGCATCGGCGGCGACGGCGCGCCGCACGGCGCCCACGGAGACCCGAGCCTGAGAAAACACGCTGACTTTCCACTCCCTGAGGCGGCTTTCATGGCCGATGACCGGTCTGTATGCTGCGGCACTTCTCGTGGAGCGTCCAGATGTCCCCCGACGATCATGCCTACCCGCCGATCGCCCGCGCCAGGAGCGGGGAGGCCGGCACGACCACCGTGCCGTCGGTCTGCCCGCATGACTGCACGAGTACCTGCGCGCTCGACGTCGAGCGGCTGAGCAGCTCCAGGATCGGCCGCGTCCGCGGCTCGATGCGCAACGACTACACCGCCGGCGTGATCTGCGAGAAGGTCGCGCGCTACGCGGAACGCATCCATCATCCCGACCGGCTGATGAAGCCGCTGCGCCGGGTCGGTCCGAAGGGCTCGAAGCAGTTCGCTGAAATCTCGTGGACGGATGCGCTCGACATCGTGGCCGAGCAGTTCATCGCCAAGGCGCGCCAGCACGGCAGCGAGACGATCTGGCCCTATTACTATGCCGGCACGATGGGGCTGGTGCAGCGCGACGGCATTAATCGCCTGCGCAACGCGATGAAGTACTCGCGCTATTTCTCGACCATCTGCGTGACCCTGTCGGACACGGGCTGGATCGCCGGCGTCGGCGCAAAGCGCGGTGCCGACGTGCGCGAGATCGACGAGCATGCCGAGCTGGTGGTGATCTGGGGCGGCAATCCCGTGAACACCCAGGTCAACGTGATGACTCACGCGATGAAGGCCAAGAAGCGCGGCGCCAGGCTCGTCGTCGTCGATCCCTATCGCACCGGCACCGCCGACCAGGCCGACATCCATCTCGCGGTGCGTCCGGGCACCGACGGCGCGCTGGCGGTCGGCGTGATGCACGTCCTCTTCAAGGAGGGCTATGCCGACTGGGATTACCTGCGCAAGTACACCGACGCGCCGGACGAGCTGGCCGCGCATGTGGCGTCGCGCACGCCGGAATGGGCCTCGAAGATCACCGGCCTGTCCGTCGAGGAGATCGTTTCCTTCGCGCGCCTCTACGGACAGAGCAAGGCGTCGTTCATCCGCTGCCATCACGGCTTCAGCCGCAGCCGCAACGGCGCGGCCAACATGCATGCCGTGACCTGCCTGCCGGCGGTGACGGGTGCGTGGCAGTACAAGGGGGGCGGTGCCCTCTACGGCCACACCGGTATGTATCCCGTCAACAAGACGCTGATCGAAGGGCTCGACATGGTCGATCCGTCTATCCGCGATCTCGACCAGTCGCGTCTGGGGCCGGTGCTCACCAACGATCCCGAGGCGCTGAAGAACGGTCCGCCGGTCACCGGCCTGCTGATCCAGAACACCAATCCGGCGATGGTCTGTCCGGAACTCGAGCTGGTCCACAAGGGCTTCAAGCGGGAAGACCTGTTCACTTGCGTGCACGAGCAGTTCATGACCGAGACGGCTTCCTTCGCCGACATCGTGCTGCCCGCCACCATGTTTCTGGAACACGACGACTTCTACACAGCCAGCGGCCACACTTTCTTCCAGGTCGCGAAGGCGGTGATTGACGCGCCGGGCGAGTGCCGCGAGAACCACTTCGTGATTTCTGAACTCGCAAAGCGCCTGGGTGCCAAGCATCGCGGCTTCGACATGACACCGTGGGAGATCATGGACGAGACGCTCAAGGTCTCGGGCATGTGGGACGCGGAGACCAACTGGCAGAAGGGTGGCCAGGACTTCCACCTGGGCTTCGAAACGTCCCATTTCCTTGATGGCTTCGCCTGGCCCGACAAGAAGTTCCGCTTCAAGCCCGACTGGGCGGCCTATGGACCGCGCGGCAAGGAAATGCCGGTGCTGCCCGACCATTTCGACGTGATCGACAATGCCACCGAGGACAAGCCGTTCCGGCTGGTGGCGGCGCCGGCGCGCACCTTCCTCAACTCGACCTTCACGGAGACGCCCAGCTCGCAGAAGCGCGAGGTCCGGCCGACGGCGCTGTTGAATCCCGACGACTGCCTCGTCCTGGGCATCGTCGAGGGCGAGCGGCTGGAAATCGGCAACGAGCGCGGCAAGACCATCGTCAATGCCAAGCCGCGCGACGGCCAGCAGAAGGGCGTGGTCGTGGTCGAGGGCATCTGGCCCAACCGCAACTTCGAGACCGGCATCGGCATCAATGCGCTGACCTCGGCCGATCCCGGCTGGCCCAATGGTGGTGCGGTGTTCCACGACACCGCCGTCTGGATCCGCAAGGCCCAGTGAGCGAGGGGTTCCAACCAGCGCCCAATCCGAGCATCGCCCAGACGCAGGCCGCTCGGATCGAGGGCCGCGGCCACGTCCTCGTGATCGGCAACGAGAAGGGCGGCTCGGGCAAGTCGACGACGGCGCTGCACATCGCCGTGTCGCTGATGAGGGACGGCGCGCGCGTCGCGACGCTCGACCTCGATGCCCGGCAAGGCACGCTCAGCCGTTACATAGAGAACCGGGCGTCCTATGCCGCGAAGAAGGGCATTGACCTGCCCATGCCGATGCATACGCCGGTGATGATCTCGACGCTGAACGATCGCCGCGAGGCCGAGGCCGACGAGCGTGCGCGGCTGGCGGCGGCGCTGGAGCCCGCGGTCGGGGCGGCCGATTTCGTGATCGTCGATACGCCGGGCAGCGATACCCATCTCAGCCGGCTGGCCCATACCTGGGCCGATACGCTGCTGACGCCGCTGAACGACAGCTTCATCGATCTCGATCTGCTGGCGCGCGTCGATCCCGACACGCTGAAGATCGTGCGGCCTTCGATCTATGCGGAAGCCGTCTGGAAGCAGCGCCAGATCCGCGCCGTCGAGGGGGGGCGGCCGGTCGACTGGATCGTGATGCGCAATCGCCTGTCGTCGCTGGCGGCGCGCAACAAGCGCGACATGGGCAATGTGATCGAAGCGCTGGCCAAGCGGATCGGCTTCCGGGTCGCCGCGGGCCTGAGCGAGCGCGTGATCTACAAGGAGCTTTTCCTGAGTGGTCTCACGCTGCTCGACCTGAAGCGCGGCGGCGGCGGTGGGCCATCCCTGACCCTGAGCCATGTCGCGGCGCGCCAGGAAGTCCGGGATCTTGTGGCGTCGCTCAACCTGCCGGGGGTCGCTCCTGCAGAAGTGGACGCGCCCGTGACAGAAGAAGCCACAGAAGCCCCGCCACCTGCAGAATGAAGAGCAGGCCGAACGACCAGGCGTAGCCGTCCGGCGCGTAGCCCGTCGCGGTGCGCGGCCACAGGTCGACGACTTTGCCGATCGCCCACTGGCCGCCGAAGATCACCGTGAACACCACGAGATTGCAGCTGGTGCTGACCCGACCGGCATATTGCGGCGGGAACGATCGCGCCAGCAGCGGCATGTACTGGATGGGATAGGCGCCGAGGAAGCCGAACAGCAGCCACGCCGCCACCGGGTAGAACCACGGCAGGAAGGCGAGCCAGGCGCAGACCAGGGCGAACAGGGTGCTGATGAAGTTGGCCGAGGCGAAATCACTGATGCCGACGCGGCGGAAGGCGCCGGCCAAAACGCCGCTCAGGGCAAAGCCCGCGGTCATCACCGCCGTGGTGTAGAGCTGGATGTCGGCCCGGGTCTCGGTGCTGGCGAAGCCGCCGACGTCGCGCAGCCAGGGGCCGATCCACAGGGTGATCGCGGCGATGAACGCCATCTGCTGGAAGGTCAGCAGCGGCTGGATGCGCCAGAAGAAGCCATTGGTCAGCACGATGCCGGTGATGCGGAACTGGTCGCGCAGTGTCCCCGAGGCTGGCGGAGTGCCGCGTTCCGGCACCACGGTGAACAGGATCGCGGAGACGACGAGGCAGACCCCGGCCAGCCAGAAGAACAGGCCCTGCCAGCTGATGACGGAGAGCGACCACTGGATCGGCAGGGTCGCGGCCATCGCGCCCAGGCCGCCCGCCATCATGTGGAAGCCGGTGATGAGTCCCCAACGCTCGGGCGGATACCACAGCGTGATCGCCTTGATGGCGGCCATCAGCCCGCCGGCGAAGCCCAGCCCGATCAGCACGCGGGCCACGATCAGCTCGCCGAGCGACAGGCTCAGCCCGAACAGAGCAGAGCCGATCGCCGCCATCGCCAGCAGCACCGCCTGCACGCGGCGCGGCCCGTAGCGGTCGAGCATGACGCCGAGGATCGGCTGGCAGCCGGCGAAGAACAGGAAGAAGGCCGAGGTGAGGAGGCCGAGGTCTCCCGCGCTGATGCCGACATCCCGTTCGAGGTACGGGAAGATCACCGCGTTCACGCCGCGGAAGATGTACGAGAGGAAATAGGCAAGCGCGAACGGAACGAAGACGCGCAGCAGCAGCGTGGCGAAGGTGGGGGCGTTTCCGGTCATGCTTCAATGTTGGCGCGAACGCGCGGCTGCACCATATTGAACGCATCGCAGAGGGTCAAAGGACATGGCCGAGGACCGAAATCGCAACGTCCCGTCTACCGCAGGTGCGAATGCCGTGGATGCGTTCGTGCGCGAAGTCGGCAGGCTGCCGGTCGATCGCGCGCCGGGCGGACGTGGCCGGCTGCTGTTCGCCATGGACGCGACGGCGAGCCGCGAACCGACCTGGGATCATGCCTGCGCGATTCAGGGCGAAATGTTCGTGGCGGCGGATGCGCTGGGCGGGCTCGACGTGCGGCTCGCCTTCTATCGCGGTTTCGAGGAGTTCAAGGTCAGCAAGTGGACGTCCGATGGCCGAGAACTCGCACGCCTCATGACTGCGGTGCGGTGTGCGGCCGGCCGTACGCAGATCGCACGGCTGCTGCGCTACGCCGGAGAGCAGCGCCGCGAGAGCCGGCTCGATGCCGTGGTCTTCGTGGGCGACTGCTGCGAAGAGGATGTCGACGCTATTGGCCACGAGGCGGGCCAGCTCGGGTTGCTCGGCCTGCCGGTTTTCGTCTTCCAGGAGGGCGGGGACCGTACGGCGTCGCGGCTGTTTCCCCAGATCGCGAAGCTGACGCGCGGGGCCTACTGCAGGTTCGACCGGTCGAGCCCGGATCAGCTCAGGCGCCTGCTCGGCGCCGTCGCCGCCTATGCCGCCGGGGGACGCTCCGCGCTGCTGAAGTACGGCAAGGACCAGGGCGGCGTCGCGGCCCTTCTCACCAACCAGATGAAATGACCACGGACCTGCTGGCTGCCGTCGAAGGCTTCTTCGACAAGGAGATCCTGCCGCGCCATCGCGAGTGGGCGGCTCATGTCTCGGCTCGAAAGGGCACTCCCCCGTTCATGGCCGAACTGAAGGAGAAGGCGCGCGCCGCCGGCCTTTGGAACCTCGGTCTGCCGGACCGGATGAGCAACCGCGCTTTTGCGCCGATCGCCGAAATCATGGGGCGTCTGCCGTGGGCGCCCGAGGTGTTCAACGCCCAGGCGCCCGACGTGCCCAACATGATCATGCTGCAGCATGCGGCGACCGCCGATCAGAAGAAGCGCTGGCTGGAGCCGCTGCTGGAGGGGCGCGTGCGGTCGGCCTTCGGCATGACCGAGCCCGACGTCGCTTCGTCAGATGCCACCAACATCGCCACGAGCCTGCGGCGCGAGGGGGCTGAGTGGGTCGTGAACGGTCGCAAGTGGTACATCACGGGCGGCGCCCATCCCGATTGTGCCTTTGTGATCGTGATGGGGGTGTCGCGGCCCGACGCTCCGCGCACCGGCCGGCATTCCTGCGTGATCGTGCCGATGCCGTCGCCCGGGCTGCGGGTTGTGCGGGAGCTGCGCTTCCTGGGCTGGGAGGACAGCATCGCGCCCATCGCCGAGCTGGACTTCAGGGACGTGCGCGTGCCGGCGGCGAATCTGCTGGGCGACGAAGGTGAGGGGTTTGCCGCGGCCCAGGTGCGGCTGGGGCCGGCGCGGCTGCATCACTGCATGCGTGCGATCGGCACCTGCGAGGTTCTCGTCGAACTCATGATGGCGCGTGCCGCCGAGCGCCGGACGTTCGGTCGGGCGGTGCTCGACTACGACTCGACGCAGCAGGCGATCGCGCGCTCCAGGATCGACATCGAACAGGCCCGCCTGCTGGTGCTGCGCACGGCCGAGCGGCTGGACAGCGACGGGCATCAGGCTGTCTGGCGCGACGTCTCGATGGTGAAGGTTGCGGTGCCGGAGATGGCTCAGCGCATTGCCGATCGGGCGATGCAGCTGTTCGGTGCGATGGGCGGGAGCGACGACGCGCCGATCCATCGTGCCTTCGCCGTCGCGCGCATGCTGCGCATTGCCGACGGGCCGGACGAAGTCCATCTCCGGCAGATCTTCCGGCAGGAACGGCCGGCCCGCTGGACCGTCTCGGAGTCGCCCTATATTACGCCGGGCGATGACTGAGAACGGCCGCAAGCGACTCTACACGATCGTATTTGGCCTGATCCTGACTGGGGTCACGCTCGCCGGCCTCGAGGTGCTGGCCTCTTTCGCGGCGCCGTCGTGGCCCGCGCGGGCACTGCGCTCGACGCCGCCGGGCACCGTCCAGTCGAGCGACTTTGCCGGATTGGCCGACAAACCCTGGGTTTTCGAGCCGAACAATTCATGGGGTATGCGCGACAAGGAACGCAGCATCGCGAAGCCGGCGGATGGCGGCTTCCGCAGCGTCTTCATCGGCGACAGCTATCTCGAGTTCCAGCTCACGCGCCTCACCGTCCCGGGGGAGGTCGAGCGGCGCTTCATCGAGGCCGGCCAGCCGAAGGCCGAGATGATCAATCTCGGTATCTCCGCGACCGGCCCGCGCAGCTACTACTACCGCCTGCGTGACGTGGCCTTCGCCCTGTCGCCCGACGCGCTCGCGGTGTTCTTCTTCTCGGGCAACGACTTCGTCTTCGACGGGCAGGGCTATGGTCAGGGTATCCTGCCCGATCTGGTCAGCGAGGCGCCGGGCGGTTCGATCCTCGGGAACGTCATGCCGAACGCCAACTGGCTGCTGGTCAACCGCCTGCGCCTGTCGGAGATGCTGACAACCAACAAGCCGGTGCCGCAGGAGTTCGACACGCTGACGAAGATCGCCCGCCTGCCGGCCGCGGAGCGCACATCGGCACTCGCACGCCACATCAAGCGCTACTATCACCCCGACCTGACCGAGCAGCAGATCGTCGCCATCTTCAGCCGGGATAGGGAAGCGTTCTGGCAGGCTTTCGCCTCCGGGAAGGCCGACGACGAGTCGGTGCAAGGTTGGCTCGTGGACCTGATGACCAAGTCCGAGGTCGAGATGTCTCCCTATTTCGAGGCCACGACCCGGGAGCAGGCGGCACGTCTCGTGAAAGACGTCGATATCCAGGCCACCTTGTCGTGGCTGACGGCGATGGATCGTGCTGCTCGCGAGCGCGGTGTGCCGCTGGTCCTGTTCATCGTGCCGCCGGGCAGCGTCGATCCAGACTATGTCGACTATTGGAAGCCCTGGCCGCGCTTCTATGCCTTTAACGTGATTGCCGACTACAGGCAGGACAGGCTGCTCGAGGCATTGAGCAAGACCTCCATCCGCTACGTCGATCTGCGCAAGGATTTCGAGGGTGTGCGGGGCGCCTACCGCCGCAGCGATGCCCACTGGACGGACAAGGGAGTCGAGATCGCGGCGAACCGCGTCTTCCAGGAACTGCGCCGGCTCGAACGCCGCTAGGCGGCGCCCAGCAGCCGAGCCGTCCAGCTGCCCGGCAGGATCGACCCCAGCCAGACACCGGCCTTGGTTCCGATCGGGAAGGCGATGCGCGGCTTGTTGGCGGCAAGGCCGCGTCGGATGATGGAAGACGCCCGCGATGCGGTCATCATGAAGGGCATGGGAAAGGGCGCCTCGGCGGTGATGCGGCTGACGACGAACCCGGGGCAGATGACACTGACGCCGATCCCGTCCTTCTTCAGCACGTAGCGGATGCTTTCACCCCACACGCGCACCGCGGCCTTGCTGGCATTGTACGAGGCCGAATAGGGGAGGCCGATGAACCCCGCCAGCGAGGAGACGATGCCGATCTGGCCGCGCTTGCGAGCGATCATCGGTTGGAGAAGCGGCTCGACGGTGTTCAGCACGCCGTTGATGTTGACGTCGAGCGTCTTGCGGATGATCGAGAAATCATCGAGCGAGGAATTGTCCTTGTCGATCGAGATGCCGGCATTGGCGATCACGAGGTCGACGGGATGCGCCGCGTCGAAGGCGGTCAACCAGGGCAGGAAGCGCTCGCGATCGGTGACGTCGATCGTGCCCGCGACGACGGTGGCACCTTTTGCCCGGCAGGCGGAGGCGACGGCTTCGAGGCGTTCGGCATCCCGGCCGGTCAGGGCCAGTGCCACGCCCGGAGCGGCGTAGTCGAGGGCCAGAGCCTCGCCGATGCCGCTCGAGGCGCCGGTGAGCACGATGCTGGAGAAGGTCTTCATGTGCGGGCGCCCTACTGTTGGGATTTCGTGCGCCAGCCCCAGGTGCTGGCCATTTCATGCGCCATGCGGGCCGCCATCAGCGAATAGCCGCGGCTGTCCATCAGCTCCCGCTTGGGATGGATGTCGTCGCTGTAGATCGTCACCTTCTCGTCCTTGAAGACGTCGAGCAGGCTGCGGACCTCGATGTTCCGTTCGCGGAGGGCGAGAAGGCGCTGGACGATGTGGGCATAGCGTTGCCCATAGCTGGTGTCGGGCGTCGCACGGCTTTCCTCCGGTGTCAGGATCTTGTCCACGGCGGGGACAGGCTGCAGGAAGAACATCGACCTGATGCCGAAGTCGCGGGCCGTGAGGTCCATGACCCGGATGTACTTCGCGTACTGCGCGATCTGCCAGTCCATGTAGGTGGTGGGAGAGTCCGTGATCTTGCTGGGGAGGCTCATCATGGTCGAATAGGTTTTCGCACCGAAGCCAGCGTTGTCGTCGGCGGGCTTCGAAGCCATGGCGGAAGCGAGCAGATAGGCGGCATGCGAGTGGCTGGTGAGGCCGGTTCCGAGCCAGCCGGCGATGCGGCCCATGAACCAGCTGAGGGCGAGGTTGCCGAAGCCGTCCTTGGCGACGATCGGGTTTACCCCGAGATAGTTGGCGGCCGGCATTTCGAACCGGACCTTGAGGCCGGGCTGGATCAGGTGCTGTTCGTTGTAGCCGTCGAGTGTGACGACGGCGTCGATGAAGTCACCGTAGATCGCCAGCAGGATCAGCTGCTGTGGCTGTTTCCAGGCGCCAAGTCCCCCATTCAGCACGAGGAAGGGCTTCCCGGTCGGGCTGACATAGTGGCGGTTGAGTTCTTCCTCGATGAAGCTCCGACGGCCCGGTTCGACGAGTTGGCTGATCTGCGAGGCGACGGATCCGCCGGCGAGGAGGATGACGAAGCGGTCGGGATTTCGGGCAACCGGATAGTTGTCGCCCAGCATGCCTATGTCGTTGGCGCTGGGAACGCCGCAGGGATCGTCGCGATGATGGACGAAGGCCAGGTAGGGGTGCGGGAACATCGTGTCGATGTACCGGCAGGTGCTGCCGCCGCTCCCGGTGATGTCCTGGATGTAGGTGTTCCGTGACGTGGCGAACAGCTGCTTGGCCGGGGTGTAGTGGCCGTCGCGGATTGTCAGCCATGCCGTCGAGAGAATCTCGAGGCCCACCAGGGCCATGACGAGCCCCACGCCCAGGGCCGCGACCCTGAGGCCCGTTTGCCGTGAGGAAGTTTTGTTCACCATGACAAACGTCGCCTCAATAGCCGATTGAATCGAATTGCCGATCCACTTAAGGGTTTACGGTGCCCACGAACAGGGCAGGGGGCAACTTGATCGCAAGTATGACGGGATACGCCCGGGCGCAAGGATCGGATGATCGGCGGCGCTGGGTCTGGGAAGCGCGCAGCGTCAACGGGCGGAACCTCGAAATCAGGTGTCGCGTGCCGCCGGGCTTCGACCGGCTGGAAAATCCCGCTCGGGTCGCCGTCGGCGGAAAGATGAAACGCGGCAACGTCTCGCTCACCCTCACTGTCACGAGTGAGCGCAGCGCCAAGCCGCTCACTATCAATCGCACCTTGCTGGCGGAGCTGGCAACGCTGGTCGACGAAGTGCGCCGGAGCACCGGCGCGGCGGCGCCGTCGGCGGACGGGTTGCTGCGGGTGCGTGGCGTGATCGAGGAAGAGGACGCCGGCGAGGCGAGCGAAGAGGCGCTGGGGCTTCTGGACAAGGAGCTGCAGGCGACCCTCGATGAGGCGCTGAAGGCGCTCGTCGCGTCGCGCGCCGCCGAAGGCAAGGCGCTGGCCAGGGTCATCGAAGGCCATGTCTCGGAGATCGAGGGCCTGTGCGGCCGGGCGACGGAACGGGCACTGGCGCAGATCGGCACCGTTCGGGCGCGCTTCGAGGCGCAGCTTGCCGAACTGCTGGGCCGCGTGCCCGCGCTTTCGGAGGAGCGCTTCGCCCAGGAAGTGGCACTGCTGGTCGGCAAGGCCGACGTGCGCGAGGAACTCGACCGGTTGTCCGCCCACATCGCGCAGGCGCGCACCTTGCTCGCCGATGCGCGCGCCGACAATCCGGTGGGCCGGAAGTTCGATTTCCTGTGCCAGGAATTCAATCGCGAGGCCAACACGCTCTGCTCCAAGTCCGCGGACATCGAGCTGACGCGCATCGGCATCGATCTCAAGGGCGCCGTCGAGCGCATGCGGGAGCAGGTCCAGAATGTCGAATGAGGTGGATGCCGGCCAGATCCAGCGGCGCGGCCTGATGCTCGTCCTGTCGTCGCCTTCCGGCGCCGGCAAGACGACCCTGTCGCGGCAGCTCCTCGACAACGACAAGCAGATCCAGCTCAGCGTCTCGGCGACCACGCGTGCTCGCCGAACCGGCGAGCGGGACGGCGTCGACTACCAATTCGTCGATACGGCGACCTTCAGCGGCATGATCGAGCGCGGGGAGTTCCTCGAGCATGCGCGGGTGTTCGACCATTTCTACGGCACGCCGAGCGCGCCGGTAGAGGCCGCACTGATGGCCGGCCGGGACGTGCTGTTCGACATCGATTGGCAGGGTACGCAGCAGCTCAAGGAAAAGGCGGGCAGCGACCTAGTGACGGTCTTCATCCTGCCGCCGTCGACGCGCGATCTGGAGCGGCGGCTCATCACCCGCGCCCAGGACTCGATGGAGGTCGTGCAGAAGCGGATGGCCAAGGCCGCCGACGAGATGAGCCACTGGGCCGAGTACGACTACCAGATCATCAACCGCGACATCGCGACCAGCCTGATGGAACTCAAGTCGATCCTGACGGCCGAGCGGTTGAAGCGCGAACGCCAGGTCGGCCTCTCGAACTTCGTCAAGGCGCTCCGCGAGGGGCGGTGATCGGCGCGCCGATGCCCGCCTGTCCCTGCGAGCGCAGGACGAGCTGGCTCGGCCGATAGGGACGGCCCGCGAATTCGGCGATCAGCCGGTCGCTCGCGGTCTCGATCGTCTCCTCGAGGCGGCGCATGAAGCTCTCCTTGTCGAGGCCCGTCTCGATCGCCGGGAGGAATTCGACGGCGGCGCAGCCGGCCTTCTTGCGCCAGTCGCGGCGGTTCCACACGAGCCCCACCGACGTGGCGACCGGCGTCACCGGCAGGCCGAGGTCACGGTAGAGATAGTAGATGCCCGACCGGTAGCGCTCGCGTTCGCCCGGCGCCATCAGATTGCCCTCGGGGTAGATCGCGATGTGCCGGGCGCTGTCGTACGCGCGCTGGGCGAACTGGGCGAGGTTCTCACGCTCGCGGCCGCCGCCGCACGTATCGACGCGGATCATCTGCAGGCGATACAGGATCGCGCCGATCAGCGGGTAGCGGAAGAGTTCCTGCATGGCCACGAAGGCAATGCCGCGGATCCTTGCCGCCAGGAGGATACCATCGCTCTCGCTGTGGTGCTTGTTGGCGAGCAGCGCGGGGCCGCTGGCGGGGAGGTGCTCGAGGCCCCTGTACTCGATCTGCATGCCGCCGATCCAGCGCATGCCCCAGACGACGGCCCGCGCCCAGTGGAAGAGCAGGCCGCGCAGCAGGACCGGGGTGGGAACGGGCACCAGGACGATGCCGACGACCGCGACGAGCAGGGTGCCGACGTAGAAATAGGCGTTGAAGGCAATGGATCGTATCATAAAGTCAATATTAGTGAGCGCTCACTCACTGTCAAGAGCGCCTGCCAGCCTGACAAAGTCATCGACCGAGAGTTCCTCGGCCCGGGCTGTCGGCTTCAGGCCGAGTCGCTCGAGCGTGGCCACCGGATCGGCATAAACACTCGCCAGAGAGCCGCGCAGCATCTTGCGGCGCTGGCCGAAGGCGGCGGCCGTAACCCGCTCCAGCGGTCTCAGATCGGCCAGGCGTGCCGTTTGGGGCCGGGGCGTCAGTCGCGCGACGGCAGACGTGACCTTCGGGGGCGGCACGAACGCCGTCGGCGCGACATCGAACAGGCGGCGCACCTCGCAGACATGCTGGGCAAGCACCGAGAGGCGGCCATAATCCTTCGTCCGCGGCACAGCCACCAGGCGGTCGACGACTTCCTTCTGGAACATCAGGACCATGTCGGCGATGTCGTTCGCGGCATGAAGCCAGCGCACCAGCAGGGCGGTCGACACGTTGTAGGGCAGATTGGCGACGATCCGGAGGGGCGCGGCGCCGAGGTCCCGGGGCTCGATCTTCAGGGCATCGGCTTCGACCAGATCGAGCCGCCCATCGGCCGCAGCCTGCAACTCGAGCAGGGGCCCGAACGCCCGGGCATCGACCTCGACCGCGACGACACGGCCGGCGCCTTCCAGGAGCAGTGCACGGGTGAGGCCTCCGGGACCCGGGCCGATCTCGATAACGGTCCCTTCGCCGAGCGGTGCCGCGGCGCGGGCGATGCGGCGCGTCAGGTTGAGGTCGAGCAGGAAATGCTGGCCGAAACGCTTTCTCGCATCGAGGCCGTGCGCCGCGATGGTCTCCCGCAAGGGCGGCAATGCGGCGACGCCGTCCATGTTCAGTGCCGGCGCCGGCGCGCCATCTCGTCCGCCATGTCGATGGCCGCGAGAAGGCTCGTCGGATCGGCGCGGCCGGTCCCGGCGATATCGAGCGCGGTGCCGTGATCGGGCGAGGTGCGCACGAACGGCAGTCCGAGCGTGACGTTGACCCCGCCGGCGAAGTCGATGGTCTTGATCGGGATCAGCGCCTGGTCGTGATACATGCACAGCGCGACGTCATAGGCCGGCCGCGCCGCGGCATGGAACAGCGTGTCGGCCGGCGCCGGTCCGCTCGCCTCGATCCCCTCGCGCCGCAGAGCCTCGATGGCGGGCATGATGATGCGGCGCTCTTCGTCACCCATGGCGCCCTGTTCGCCGGCGTGCGGATTGAGGGCGGCCACGGCCAGCCGCGGACGCTCGATGCCGAACAGCGTGCGCAACCCCAGGGCCGTGATCCGGCCCGCGCGCACGATCGCCTCCTCACGGAGGGCGCGCACCGCTTCGGCCAGCGACAGATGGATGGTCACCGGCACCACCCTGAGCTGGGGGCATGCCAGCATCATCGCGACGTCGACTCCCCCGGCGAGTTCGGCCAGAAATTCCGTATGGCCGGGATGGCGGAACCCCTCATCCTGCAGTGTCTTCTTCTGGATCGGATTGGTGACGATCCCGGCGACGATGCCCTCCTGGGCAAACCGCACGGCCCGTTCGATCGCCTCGATCGTGGCGGCGGCGTTCGCGACGTCCGGCCGGCCGGGCGTCGAGGGCGCGCCGAGGCGAACCGCGAGCACGGGCAAGGCACCGGAGAAAACCGAAGCGGCTTCCCCGGGACCGGAGATCTCGCGCAAGGGCACGTCGATCCCGAGCCTGCGCGTAAGTGCGGCAAGGCGGTCCGGATCGTCGAGCACGAAGAAAGGACGGCTGCCAGTGCGTCGCGCCTGCCAGGCCTTCAGGCTGAGTTCGCCGCCAACGCCGGCCGGCTCGCCCATGGTCACGGCGAGCGGCGCTGTTGCGGTCATGGCCGATTCATCAGCCGCGGCGTCACGACTTGATGTCGATCGTGGCCTGGCGGCGGAGATCGCGCATGTACCGGCGTCCGGCCGCGTCGAGCTTCTGGATGAGGAGCTGCTGGGAGATCGCGTCGCGGGTCGGCAGGCCGTCGCCGCCGGACTTGCTGCACAGCGCAACCACCTGCAGGCCCTCGGCGACCCGGAACGGGCCGGCCGTGCCGCCGATGGGGAGGCGCGGCAACTGCTCGTACATCTGTGGGTTTGCGGCTAGATCGCCGACCCTGAGACCGTTCAGGTCACCCGACGTGCTGCCCTTGACCTGGCGGGCCTGGACGTGAAGGTCGGAGCATTGGCGGACGCCCGACATCGCCTTCTGGGCCTCGGCGGTCGCCCGGCTGGTTTCTTCCGGTGATGCGTTGGTGGGCAGGGCCAGAGTCATCTGGACCAGGTTGAGCTTCACGTCGTCGGGCCGCGCCGCGGCGAAAGGCCGACGATCGACGACATAGAGGATGTGCCATCCGGATGCCGAGCGGACCGGGTCGGAGAAGGTCCGGGGCTGCACCCTCTCGATCGCCGCCTCGAGCGAGGGATCGAGCGCGCCCGGCAGAACCCAGCCAAGGTCGCCGCCGGCCGCCGCGGAGGCGCCCTGCGAGAATTGCTGCGCGACGGCGGCAAACGGAGCGCCGCGCCGCAACTGCTCCATGATACGGTCCGCGCTTCGCTTCCCTTCCTCCACCGAATCGGCCCGGTCGACCGGCACGAAGATCTCGGCGACGCGGGTTTCGGTCTTGCCGACATTCGAACGCATGCGACTCATCGCATCGTCGACCTCCGCGTCGGAGACGTCGACCTGGGAGCGGACCTTTCGGCGGATGATCTTGGCCCAGGCGATTTGCGCCTCGATCTGCTGCGTGGCGATGTCGGGGGTGATGCCGACGCTTTGCAGGTATTGCCGGAACTGGCCGCGGCCGAGGCCGGCGGCGCGCTCGATTTCCGAATAACGGTTCTGAATCTCGGCATCCGTCGGCTTGACGCCGAGCTTCTTCGAATCCTGTACCTGAAGGCGTTCGTCGATCATCTGCCGCAGCATCTGCGGCGCCATGCGCTGGCGCAGGTCAGGACTGTCCTGGAGGCCCGACGTCTTGATGGCGAACAACACCCGCTGCGACAGGTCGAAGTCGGTAATGGCGTCATCGTTGACGCGGGCCAACACACGCGAGCCCGGGCCGGGCGCGGTCTGCGCTGCCGCTCCTTGAGTCGTCGGCCTTTGGGCGGACGCCGCAGCGGGCAGCAGCAGGATCGTGAGGACGACGAGAGCGCGGGGGAGAGGCGCGAACATTTCACCGGCGGCGTGTGAGAGGGACATTCATTATATTTCCGCAGCACGTTAGCTGCAATGGACGCCACTAAAGACAGAAAATGGCAACACACAGGCACGCTTGACGCTTGGCGGTGGGTACGTTAGCCGAACGGTCGCATAGTTGGGGGCAAAAAGTTCAGGCATGAGAGCGGCCCGCCGTTCGATCAGCGTTGCCGGCGCCTGGGAACGGGTTTGCTCCGGCATTGGCTATCATCTCGACAATATGGGCCGCTGGCTGATCGTGCGGGCCCCCACGATCGGTGCTGCCTATGCCTCCATCCTGGCGCCAGGCACCCCGCGGCTCGAGCCGCGGCCCGGCTGGCGGTTTGCCGAGGAATATTACGACCATCGGCGCTGGTTGGCCTGCCGGCGCGGTGCCCTCTGGGAAGCAGCCCGTGAAAAGGATCTGGCGGTCCCGCTCACCGTGCGCTGGCACGGCGGCACGACGGTGGATGTGACGCTGGGCAACGACAACAGCCTCTGCCTCTATGTCTGCGGCTCCTTCGAGCCCAACGAATTCGCCTTCGTCGATCGCGTGCTGAAGCCCGGCATGGTGTTCATCGATGTCGGCGCCAACGACGGCTATTACACGCTGTTTGCCGCCCGTCGCGTCGGCCCCGCGGGCAGGGTGATTGCCGTGGAGCCGAGTTCGCGCGAGCGCGCGCACCTCCAGCGCAATCTCGGCCGCAACGGCCTCGACAACGTCCAGGTGGTCGCCGCGGCGCTCGGCGCCGAGGCGGGGTTCGTCGACCTGCATCTCGCCCATGGCGTCCACGCCGGCCACAACACGCTGGGCGACTTCGCGCATGACGACGTCGTGCGCGCAAGTTCGGAGCGCGTCCCGCTGGACACACTCGATGCCGTGGTGGCGAGGCAGGGATTGTCGCAGGTCGACATGGTCAAGATCGATGTCGAAGGCGGCGAAGCCGGTGTCGTGGCCGGTGCGCGCAAGGTGCTGGCGACAACGAGGCCGGTGCTCCTGATGGAACTGAACGAGCGGGCTTTGCACGCGCAGGGCCAGAGCGCGGAAACCCTGCTCGCGGTGCTTCGGCAGGAGCTGAACTACCAGATACTCACCTTCTCTCAGGCCGGCGGCTGGCCCGAGTGCGCCGTCGAGGGAGCGCCGCTGTCCCCCAACGTCGTGGCCGTGCCGAAAGAACGTGCCGACTCTCTGCTCAAAGCATAGGAACCCGCGCTCAGCGCGTGTCCGGAGTTGAGCCTGATGTTCCAGGATGTTCGATCAGCTGCGACGTTCATGGTGTCATGGATGCGCGAGCAGGCCCTGCCTCTTTGGGCGACGTCGGGATTCGATGCGGAAGCCGGACGTTTCGAGGAAGGCCTGACATTCGGAAGAGAGCCCCGTCGGCAGGTTCCGATCCGGCTGCTCGTCCAGGCCCGCCAGATTTTTGTCTATGCGCTTGCGAAGCGCCGGCTATGGCATCCCGGCTCGGACGAACTCGTCGAACGCGCGTTCGCCGCGATGAAGAGGGACTATTTCCGGCCCGATGGCCGCGATGGATGGGCGTTCTCGATTGCCCGGGATGGAAGCGTCGTCGATGCCACGCGCGACTTTTATGCGCACGCATTCGTCCTTCTGGCGGTTGCGTCCTACGTGCAGGCAACCGGCAAACAGGAGGGACTGGCCGTTGCCCGCGACACGATCGCCTTCCTGGACCGTGAAATGACAGCACCGCAGGGGGGTGGCTATCTCGAGACCGTGCCCGCGCGGGAAGGGCCTCGCCGGCAGAATCCGCACATGCATCTGTTCGAGGCCATGCTCGCCCTATGGGAGTGCTCGGGAGACCGCCACTTTCTGGAGAGAAGCGGAAAGCTGTTCGACCTGTTCCTCTCGAGGTTCTTTCAGGATCGGCCGGGCGTGCTTCTCGAATACTTCGACACCGCGCTGAGGCCTCTCTCCGGCGCTGGCGCGATCGTCGAGCCGGGGCACCATTTCGAATGGTGCTGGCTGTTGCGTCGTTATGAAAGGGCGAGCGGCGACAGTCGCGTCGGATCGATCGTCGAGAGGTTATACGAACACGCCGGTCGCGCGGGCTTCGACGCGGACGGGCTGCTCGTCGATGAGGTTCACCAGGATGGCGGGCTCGCGAAAGCCTCGCGTCGCTTGTGGCCGATGACCGAGGCGATCAAGAGCGATCTGGCCGAAGCGTTGCGCGGGCGGATGGGCGCCATGGAGAGGGCCGCGGCATCGACGCAGGCGCTCCACCGGCGCTTTCTGGAGCCAGCCCCGAAAGGTGGATGGGTGGATCGCCTCGATCAGGACGGAACGCCGCTCGGCGAGTTCATGCCGGCGACAAGTCTCTATCACCTGGCCGGCGCGGTCGATGAACTCTCGGGATTCCCCGGCGAGGCAGGACGCTGAGGGAAGGCGGTCAGCCGCCCTGGTCCCGTACCGAGACGATCGGATCCTTGACCGGCCACCAGATGTTCAGGGCCGGGTCGTTCCAGACCAGCGTGAACTGGCCCGATCGGTCGTAGTCCGTGGTCTGCTTGTAGTGGAAGATCGCCTGTTCGCTCATGACGACATGACCATTGCCGAACTTGGGCGGCACCAGCACCTGAAGCCGGTTGCTCTCGGACAGGGTGAACGACGTCCACTTCCGGTACTGTGAGGACTGGGGGTCGTTGTTGATCACGACCATGTAGAAGCTGCCCTGCAGGCAGGAGATCAGCTTCCAGGTCTTGTCGTCGCCGTGGATGCCTCGCAGCACATGCCGGCGCGACACCGAAATGTCGTCCTGGATGAAGTGCTGGTCGATCCCGGCCTCGCGGTAGAGGCGTTCGTTGTAGGTCTCGACATACTGACCGCGGAAATCCTCGAAGATCGTCGGCGGCTTGATCAGCCTGACGGAGTCGAGGGGTGTCGCGAAGGTCTCCATGTGAATTCCCGTCGATTTCAGGATTGCGGCAGTGTTTCGAGCTGGCGGTAGACGATCGTCGATCCGGTGAAGTCGATCCCCGCCGGCACGTGGAGAAGATGGGAGAGGGCGGCCCGGACCCGCGGCTGCTTCTCGGGCGGCACGATGAACGCCATGAAACCGGCGCCGCCGGCGCCGAGCAGCTTGCCGCCGAGCGCGCCGGCGGACAGGGCGGCCGAGTAGACATCGTCGATGCTGGTCGTCGTGACGCCGTCCGACAACTGGCGCTTGAGCTGCCAGGCTTCGTCCAGGAATTTCCCGAACGATTCGAGGTCGCCGGAGCGAAGCTGCTTCGCGGCGGGTTCGACCATCGCGTGCATGCGCCGGAGATGGTTGCTCTTCGTGGCGAGATTGGAGACCAGCATCTTGGCGATCGCCGAGGAAAGCCTGGTGGTGCCCGTGTAGAAGAGAAGAAGCCAGTCCTCGAGTTTCTGCTGGTTCTGGCCCGACAGGTCCAGCGGAACGACGTCGATCGCGCCATCGGTTCCAAAGCTGATGACGTTCAGGCCGCCATAGGCGCTGGCCACCTGATCCTGGCATCCCACCGTCTCCTGGAGAATGTCGCGCTCCAGGTGGATCGCGGCGTTGGCGAGATCGCGCTTGTTGATCGTCTGCCCGCGCATCGCGTGGAGGACGTTGATCAGTCCCACGGAAAAGGAGGAACTCGAGCCGATGCCCGAGCGGGCCGGAAGATCGCCCTGGTGATGGATTTCGACGCCCCGTTCGTTGTCGAACTCCATGTACTGCAGTCCCGCCCGAACCGCCGGATGCAGGATCTCGGAGATGGAGTTGACGGTTTCGATGTGGGACCAGACCACCCTGTGGCGGGTCGCGAAGAAGGGGGGCAGATGACGCCCGACGATGTAGCAGTACCTGTTGATGGCCATCGACAGCACGCTGCCACCATGTTCCCGGTACCATTCGGGATAGTCGGTCCCGCCGCCGAAGAACGACACGCGGTAGGGTGTCCTCGACATTGCCATCGACATGTTGTCGCTTGCCGCAGGGCGCTTCATCTTTGGATGCTCTGTTCGGTTCTTCTGGCTATCGCGTCAGGAAACGGTTGCCCTCGACGGCGACACGCTGCCGCCAATAGTCGAGCAGATCGTGCATCGTCTGCTCGAAGGGAATTTCGGGTCGCCAGCCGGTGTGCTGCTCGAACTTCGACGTATCGGGTACCTGGAGATCGGCATCGATGGGGCGAAGCCGGTCCGGGTCGACCTCGACCTTGATTTCCGCACGCTTCGGCGACAGCGCGATGAGATGCTCGAGGATGTTTCCGACGGTGCAGGAATGGGTGCCGCCGATATTGTAGTAGGCGCCCGCGACCGGATCCTTCGTCACGAGAAGATAGTAGGCGCGCACGGCATCGCGCACGTCGGCCACGGTGCGCAGCGATTCCAGGTTGCCGACCTTGACCACCGGCGGAACCAGGCCGTGCTCGATCATTGCAATCTGCTTGGCGAAGGTCGATTCCGCGAACACGTCGCCGCGGCGCGGGCCGGTATGCGTGAACATGCGCGTGGTCATGACCTTCATGCCATAGGCCTCGGCATAGAAGCGGCCGACGAGATCGGTACCGACCTTGGAGATGGCGTAAGGCGAGGCGGGGTGGAAGCTGCATTCCTCGGAGATCGGCAGCTTTTCCTTCGGCACCCGGCCGAAGACCTCGGAGGAAGCGCAGACGTGGATGACGGCATCCGGAGCCGTCGTGCGCAGGGCGTCCAGGACCCGCACCGTCCCGAGGATGTTGGTGTCCATCGTGTCGAGCGGGGAGTCGAAGCTGGTGCGGGGAAAGCTCTGGGCGGCCAGATGGAACACATAGTCCGGCTTTGCCGATTCGACGCAGCGCTGGATGGAGAGAGTGTCTCGCAGGTCGCCGTAGACCAGGCGAACCCGGGAGCCCGAATTGATCGGACCGACGATGGCGCTGAGATTGTCGAGAGGGCTGCGCCAGCGCAGGAGGCCGATGATCTCCCAGTCGGTGTGCTTCAGGATGTACTCGGCAAGGTGCGACCCGACCATTCCAGTGATGCCCGTGATCAGGGCGCGCTTGGCCGACATCTTGAAGTGCCTCTCGCTTGGCTTTGGATCCGTCCGGGCGCCCATGCGGGTCCGGTCGGTGGCCTCAATAGCCGGTCTCGCCTGTGAATGCGACCCCGGGATTACCCCCGGGTCGCCCCACCGGCCGCGGGCCTGCGGCCTCGGGTCAGACGGGTTCCCAGGCGACCATGGAGAAGCACTCGTGGAAGCGGCTGCCGAACTTCAGGCGCTGCACCTTGAGGAACCTAATGGAACCGGCCTTCTCGAGGGCGCGCAGATGAGGCAGGAGACCGCTGAGGTACTTGCGCTGCTGATGATACCGGATGGCCAGGGCGTCGTGTGGCAGGTCCGGATCGTAGAGTTCCAACATGGGTTCCACGTGCACCACCCGCTTCGGGCGCTTCGCCAGGACGAAATCCAGGAAGGGAAGGAACCTGTCGCCGACCTGTTCCAGGGCGCACATGGTGAGCACGGCGCTGTTCGGGGCGAATTCGAAGCTGCTCTCGGGAGCGAAGAAGTCGAACCGCTGGCCGGAGATCTTCATTCCGTGCTGCTCACCCAGCAGGTCGGCGATCTTGACCGCGGCAGGCGCCCAGTCGAGCGCGGTGATCGAAGCCTGTGGGTAGAGTTTAGCATAGGCCGCAACGTTGAAGGCGCTGCCGCTGCCGAATTCGTACAGATGCGACGCATCCGCAAGGTAAGTCCGGAACAGCCAGTCGCGGAAGATTTCGAGAAAGGCCAGTTCGAACCGATCGGTGACTCCCTCGACATAGGCGCCCTGCCAGCGCAGGAGGGCGGTGCCTCCCACGAACCGCGGATTGAGAGCCTCCAGCGCGTGTCCTGACCCGACGAAATCGTCCAAATGATCCTGCCAGGCGTCGCGCCAGATGGAAGCGCGATGCTCCCCGACGACCGTGAATCCGCGAGCGATGTCCTCGGCCACCTTCGTGCGGGCATCTGCCTGGGCCGCCTCGTCGAGAGGGGAGTACAGGAGCGGGGTCTTTTCCAGCAGCGCCTTGGTGCGGTCGTCCAGGCTTCCCGCCGGGATGCCGACCGCGACTTCGAATTCTCTCTGACCCAGGCGCTGATGCGGCGACATTCCCATTTTCCTGTCAACTCGTCGGTTTGCGAGCGTTCCTTAGCACGTCCGGCGGCTCGGTTGACCGAACTGTGCGACAATCTGCCGATCGGCATTTAGGGTCGGCGCAGCGTGCAGGTGACGGAGGAACAGTAAGAGATGACCATTGCAGTGGCGGGTGCAACGGGGCTGATCGGAAGGCACGTCGTCGAGGCGCTTGCTGGCCCGACGGGAGAGCCCGTGGTCGCGACCTACAGGTCGCGCGCGCCCTTTGCCGTCGAAGGCGTCCGGTGGGTCCAGTGCGATCTCACCGATCGGGCCCAGGCGTCGCGAGCCTTCGCCGGTTGCGACACGGTCGTCCTGTGCGCCGGCCGGGTCTCCACGAGCGCCGTCCTGCGGGACGAGCCGGTGGAGTCGGTGCTCGACAATCTGCGCATCGTCACCAACGCCATGGAAGCAGCCGCACGAGGCGAAACGCGCCACGTCGTGCTCGTCAGCTCCTGCACCGGCTATCCGCCCGCCACGGAATTGCTGGAGGAAGAACAATACGAAACCGGCAATCCGCCGGGGCACTGGTTCGGGGTGGGGTGGATGCACCGATACCTGGAAAAGCAGCTCGAATGGTATGTCCGGACGTTGGGCTGGCTGGAGTCCGCCGTCGTCCTGAGGCCGACCCTCGTCTATGGACCGTATGACGATTTCGACCCGCGGACAGGCCATTTCCTGCCGTCGCTCGTCCGGCGCGTCGTCGAACGCGCCCATCCGATACGGCTGGCCGGCGACGGCACCCAGACACGAAACCTGATCCACGCCCGCGACCTCGCCGGTGCCGTAAAGACGGTGCTGCGGCCCCAACGAGGCTTTCGGGCTTTCAATGTGGCCACACAGGACGAGGTCTCGGTCCGGTCGATCCTGCAGGCGCTGCTCGACGCCGACGGCTTCGGCGATGCGCTGGTCGAACTGGAAGGCCAGAATTTGGGGCCTGCGATGCTGCGCGTTTCGGGGCGCCGCTTCATGGAAGCGACGGGCTGGCAGCCGGCAACGTCGATTCAGGACGGCCTGGCCGAGCTGCTCGGCTGGTATCGGGCCAACCGCCATGTTGAATAGTTGCAGGCGTCTCGCTAGGAGAGGCGGCAGTGGCGGCCGGAATGGCCGACTTTCAGGCTGGGGAATGTAGTTTGATGGACAGCGACGAGCGCTACCGCCGACTTTTCCGGACAGCGCTGACGATCAGGCTGGTCGAAGAGCGCATCATCGAGCTGTATCCTTCCGACAGGATTCAAAGCCCCGTTCACCTGTCGATCGGCCAGGAAGCTGTCGCGGTCGGGGTCTGCGATGCCTTGAAGCCGGACGATCTCGTGTTCGCGACCTACCGCTCGCACGGCTTCTACATCGCCAAGGGCGGCTCGCTGCCCAAGATGTTCGCGGAACTCTACGGCCGTGTCGGTGGTGTCTCCAAGGGCAAGGCCGGCTCGATGCACCTGTCGGCCCCGGAAGTCGGGCTGATGGGCTCCTCCGCCGTCGTCGCCAGCTCGATCCCCCATGCGGTCGGTGCGGCGCTCTCGTTCAAGCGCCGGGGCAGCTCGCGCGTGGCCGTCGCAGTATTCGGGGACGGTGCGACCGAGGAGGGCGTCTATCACGAGAGCCTGAATTTCGCGGCGTTGATGAAGGTGCCGGTGCTGTTCCTCTGCGAGGACAACGGCCTCGCCGTGCACAGTTTCAAGAATGCCCGGCAGTCCTACAATCTGCTCGAGCACGCCAGGACCTTCGGCATCGAATGCCGCCGGGTGGACGAGGGGTGGGACATGCTGGCGATCCGCCAGGCCACCCTCGACGCGCTGGCCGTGGTGCGAGCCGGCCGGCCCTTCGTCCTCGAGATCGCGACCGGGCGCTACAAGGAGCATGTCGGCGTCGGCGACGATTTTCATTTCGGGTACCGGAGTGCCGCCGACATCGATGCGTGGAAGGCTCGGGATCCGCTGCTGCTCGACGAGCAACTCGTTGCCGAGCTCAAGCCGGAGATCGATCGCGAGATCGCGGCCGCCGCCGCCTTCGCCGAGAACAGCCCTTTCCCGGGCCGCGACGAACTGCTGACCGACATCATCTAGACAGGGCTTGAAGCATGAACGTCTCTTCGAAAGAGCGTCCGTCGACACAGACGCGCGTCCTGTCCTATGCCGGTGCGCTGCTGGAGACCATGGACGCCGCGCTGGCAGACCATCCCAACGCCTTCATCATGGGCCAAGGCGTCGACGACTTTAAGGGCATCTTCGGTTCGACCACGGGCCTCGCACAGAAGTACGGCGTCGAGCGCGTGTTCGACGTCCCGCTGATGGAAGAAGGCATGACGGGTGTCGCCATCGGGGCGGCGCTGGTCGGGGATTATCCGATCACGACGCATATCCGGGCCGACTTCTCGTTCCTGGCGATGAACCAGATCGTCAACCTAGCCTCCAAGTACAGCTACATGTTCGGCGGCATCATGTCGTGCCCCATGCTGATCCGCCTGGTCGTCGGGCGCAGCTGGGGGCAGGGGGCACAGCATTCGCAGAGCCCGCAGGCGACGTTCGCCCACTATCCCGGCCTGACGGTCGTCATGCCGTCGACCAGCCAGGCGATCCTCGACATGTATCCGCAGATCATCGCCCGGCATCCCGGTCCGGTGGTAAGCATCGAGCACCGGCTGCTCTACAATCTCGACTTCTCGGTCTCCGCCGGTACGCCGTCGAAGCCGATCCCGCTCACCAGCTACGTGGCCCGCGAGGGGAACGACGTGACGGTCGTGGCGACGTCCGTGATGGTGTTGGAGGCGTTGCGCGCGGCCCAGTATGTGGCCGAGAAGGCTGGCATCGAGGCCGAGGTCATCGACCTCAACTCCATCAGCCACCCGGACTGGGAGCTCGTCATCGGCAGCATCCGCAAGACGGGCAGACTGGTCATCGCCGATACGTCGTGGCTCGAGTACGGCGTGGCCGGTGAGGTCTGCCGGCAGGTCATGCTGCGCGATCCCTCGATGCTGCGGCAGGCGCCGGCGATGCTCGGCATGGCCGCGGCGCCCTGTCCGACGGCGAAGAGCCTCGAAGACATCTACTATCCGAGCCAGCACGAGACCGTCGAAGCCATCCTGACCCAGGTCCGCGGCAGCGGCCACGGCATCGAGCTTCCGGTCGAGCGATCGATGACGGAAGGCTACAAGCGCTTCAGGGGACCGTTCTAGCGAAGCGCCGGGCTGGCCGGGTCGTTCCTGTACCAGGCCAGGGTTCGCCGCAGCCCCTCCGCCAGGGACAGCTTTGCCTCGAAGCCGAGCAGCGAGCGGGCGAGACCATTGTCCATCAGGCGCACGGGAACGGTGCTGGGTTTCGACGCGTCGAACGTCACGTGGGCGTCGTCGACGGCATCGACCTCCAGCAACGTCTCGAGGACCTGCCGCACGGCGTAGCCTTGTCCGGCGCAGATGTTGACGGCGAGGAAGGGAAGGTCCGTCGAGACGGCGGCGAGGGTGCCGTCGACGAAGTCGTCCACATAGATCAGGTCCCGGATATCCTCCCCGGTCCCCCAGACCTGGAGCGGGGTTTGACGCTCGGCGACCCGCCGCACCAGGGCGGCCGTCACGTGGCTTACGGCAAAGTCGAACTTGTCGTAGGGGCCGTAGACATTCGAGGGGCGGATGACCACGGTGGGCATCGGGTTCGCGATCTTCTCGGCATAGGTCCGGCAGAGGATTTCGGCGTAGCGCTTCATCCAGCCCGCCGGGAAGTAGACCTCCTCCGGATCGCCGTCGAACATCTCTGCCTCGGTGACGGGCCGGGCGCCCGTGCCCGGGTAGGCAGCGCCGCTCGAGATGAAGCAGACCTTCTTCACCTGCGCCTGGTAGGCGGCCTCGAGGAGAAGAGTGTTGATCAGCACATTCGGCGTCACATGCACGAGAGGAGTCGTCCGGATGACGCCCGCTCCGGAGGTCTGGGCCGAGCAGATGAGGACGACGTCCATCCCCTCGACGACACGGGCGCAGTCTTCGGGACGCCGCAGGTCCGCCTCGACGACCTCGGCGTCCGGAAACGCAACCTGCAGGGGCTTTCGGTGAACCGTCAGGCGCAGCTTGGCCCCCAGGTTGCCCAGCTTCAGGGCCAGATTGGTTCCCAGGAAGCCGGCTCCGCCGGTGATCAGAACCTTTTTGCCCGCAAACTGCATTTCACCCTCGAGACACCGAAAAATCCCTGCTGGAGCAGGGGATTATGCCCGTCAATCCTATTGCAATGCGAAGTGCGCCGCTCTACCTCTCTGGGCGACTTCCACCGACATATCATCCACCACTTTGGCTGGTTTCCGCCAAGGGACCGAGGACAACGGGGCGCAGCGAATGTCGACGCCACACGCCGAAGAAGCCACTGTGCAAGCGACGCCGCCGACGAAGCCGTTGGTCGTCGGGCTGGTCCAGATCAACAATTCCTTCTCCGGCCAGAACTATCTGCCCTATTCGGTCGCCTTGCTGCAGACCTACGTCCAGAAATTCGCAGCCAGGCCCGAGCTCTTTCGGTTCCTGCCGTCGCTCTACAAGCGCGTGCGCATCGCCGATGCGGTCGAGGCCCTGAAGGATGCCGACATCGTCGGCTTCAGCACTTATGTCTGGAATGGCCGGATTTCGCTCGAGATCGCCCGTCGACTGAAGGCGTTGAAGCCGGGCATCGTCATCGTCTTCGGCGGGCCGCACGTTCCGGACCAGCCCGAGTCGTTCATGCGGGCCAATCGCCAGATCGATCTCGCGGTCCACAACGAGGGCGAGCGGACGTTCCTCAAGCTGCTGGAAACGTTCCACGATCGGTCGACGTGGGACACCATCCCGGGCGTCAGCATGGTCAGGGCCGACGACAGCTTCGTCCGAACCAAGAATCTCGACCGGGTTCGCGATCTCGACGAAATTCCGTCGCCGTTCCTGGAAGGCGCCTTCGACGAGATCATGGCGGCGAACCAGACGGAGAGCTGGATCGGTCTGTGGGAGACCAACCGGGGTTGTCCCTTCCGCTGCACGTTCTGCGACTGGGGCTCGGCAACCGCCGGCAAGGTCACCAAGTTCGGCGAGGAGCGGCTCTATCGCGAGGTCGACTGGTTCGCCCAGAAGAAGATCGAGTACATCTTCTGCTGCGACGCTAACTTCGGCATCCAGAAGCGCGACGTCGACATCGCCAACTACGTCGCCGACGTGAAGAAGACGACCGGCTATCCGGTGGCGCTCTCGGTGCAGAACACCAAGAACGCGACGGAACGGGCCTACGAAACGCAGAAGATCCTGTCCGACGCCGGCCTCAACAAGGGCGTGGCGCTGTCGATGCAGAGCGTCGACATGCCGACCCTCGAGGCGATCAAGCGCGACAACATCTCCCTCGGCACCTACATGGAGTTGCAGCGCCGCTTCACGCGCGACAAGGTCGAGACCTATTCGGACCTGATCCTGGGCCTGCCCGGCGAGACCTACGAGTCCTTCGTGCGCGGCGTCGACCAGTTGATGGAGAACGGCCAGCACAACCGCATCCAGTTCAACAACCTGTCGATCCTGCCGAACGCCGAGATGGGCGATCCCGCCTACCAGGCGAAGTACGGCATGGTCACGGTGGAATCCAAGATCATCAACATCCACGGCGAGCGCATCGAACTCGATGACGACGTGCCGGAAGTGCAGGATCTGGTCATTGCCACCGCGGCGACGCCGCTCGACGACTGGCGGCGCACCCGCATCTTCTGCTGGATGACGGCGCTGCTCCATTTCGACAAGCTGTTCCAGATCCCGCTCATCCTCGCGCATGGCATTTCGGGCATTTCCTACCGCGATATGATCGAGGCCTTCATGGCGGCCGATGCCAAACGGTTCCCGACGATCGCAGGGATCAACGCCTTCTTCGAGAGCGAGGCACGGTCCATCCAGGAGGGTGGTTCCGAGTACGTTTTCTCGAAGGAGTATCTCAACATCTTCTGGCCGGCCGACGAGTACATCTTCGTTAAGCTCACGGCGGAAGGGAAGTTCGACGCCTTCTACAAGGAGGCCGGCGAACTCCTTTCAGAGACCGTGCGGGCGCGGAGCGACGGCCTTCCGCTCGAGATCGTCGAAGAGGCGGTCCGGCTGAACCACGCGCTGGTGCACCAGCCCTTCGCCAAGGGCGACATCAAGGTGAAGCTCGACTACGACCTTCTGGACTACTGGAACAAGGTGCGCGGCGGCGAACCCGCTCTGCTGCGCAAGGTCCCGATCGTCGTGGAAGTCGACCGCACCAGCAGGCCCTACGACGATTTCCAGAAATGGTGCCGCGAGATCGTCTGGTGGGGCAACAAGAAGGGCGCTTATCTCTATTCGCCCCGCGCCGTCGAGATCACGCCCGAGCTGGCCGGTCACTACTGACCCTGCGGCCGACGCCATGAAGTATCGTAAGTTGGGCGAGACCGGAATTATGGTCTCGGAGGTGGGGTTTGGCGCCTGGGGCATCGGCGGAAGAACGGCCGGTGCCACGTCCTACGGCGATACGGACGACGCCCAGTCCCTGAGCGCTCTGCACCGGGCGCTCGATCTCGGCATCACCTTCTTCGACACGTCCAGCGCCTATGGGGCGGGGCATAGCGAAGCCCTGATCGGCAGGGCGGTGGCGGGCAGGCGGGACAAGGCCGTGATTGCGACCAAGGCGGGCTACGACGATTGGACGAAGCCTCCGGATTTCTCGCCTGCTGCCATCAGGCGCTCGGCGGAACTCAGCCTGAAGCGCCTCGGGACCGACTATCTCGACGTCCTGCAGCTCCACAATCCTCCCTCGGACGTTCTGACCGCCGGTGAGACCAGGGAGGTGCTCGCCGCGTTGCTCGCCGAAGGGAAGATCCGGTCCTGGGGCGTCTCCGCGAAGAACCCCGCCGGCGCGGTCGAGGCGCTGCGTGTGATGGGAGCCCCGATCGTCCAGGCCAACTTCAACATGATGGACGTTCGCGTCGTCACCGAGGGGCTGCTAGAGGAAGTCTTACGGCGCGGTGCGGCGTTCATCGCTCGGACTCCGCTTTGCTTCGGCTTTCTCACGGGGACGATCGACCGGACGACCGTCTTTGCCGCCGGAGACCACCGGGCGGCGTGGTCGCGCGCCCAGCTCGACAACTGGATCGATGGAGCGCGCGACCTGCTGTCGGCGGTCTCGGCGAACCCGGGACGTGAAGCCGTTCTGGGCGCCCTGCGCTTCTGTCTTTCGTTCGACGGCGTTTCGAGTGTCATCCCCGGGGTGCTTCACCCCGCAGAAGCGGAGACGAATGCCGAAGCGAGCGGGCAGGGGGCTTTACCGGCCGACGTCGTGGAAAAAGTGCTGGCGATCAACGCGCAGAGGAGCTTCTTCGTGTCGCCGGCACGCGCATCCTGACGAAGTCGAGCAGGTTGCCGCCGGAAAACTGATAGCCGGAGATGCCGGCCGCGGCCGCCGCCTGCATGTCGATGTCACGGTCGCCGATCATGAAAGACCCTTCCATGTCGACGTTCCATTCCTTCCGAAGCTTGAGGATCATCCCCGGTGCCGGCTTGCGCAGCTCGGAAACCCGCCGATATCGCTCGACCGCCCCCTCGGGGTGATAGGGGCAGTACTCGAAACGATCCACATGCGCGCCGGCGCTTTGCAGCTCGCTCTGCATCCAGCCATGAAGAGACCTTACGTCGTCCTCGCCATAGTAGCCGCGCGCGACGCCTGCCTGGTTCGTAACGGCGAACACATAGTAGCCGGCATCGTTCAGCCAGCGGATCGCCTCCTTTGCCCCGTCGATCCAGCGTATCTGCTCGGGGCGATGCACGTAGTTATCGTCGTGATTGATCACACCGTCCCGGTCGAGGAACGCAGCCGGCCTGCGCGTGAAGGCCGGCATGACCTGCTGCGAGCGTGCAAAATCGTCGGGAACCCCGATGTCGATGAAGGTGCCTTCCGCGGCGAGCCCCAGGAGTTCGCCCTCCGAGGCGAGCGGAGGGAGAATGTCGTTCTCGAGCGAGCTGGGGACGCTGCGGATCCTCTCGAGGATCCGACGCCGGACGAGATAGATGCCGGCGTTGATGGGGAGCTCGCTTTCCGCCTTGGGCAGGAACCGCGATATGCGGCTCCCGCGGGTTTCGACGCGGCCGTACCGCCCCCCGGCGACACCTCTGGCCAGCGCGAGGTGCATCGTCCAGTCGTCGCGCTCGAGAGCCGGCACGAGGGCCAGCCAGTTGAAGCCGAAGAAGGAATCGCCATTGGCCAGGAAAAAGACCGGATCGAGGGCGTGAGCGGCGTTGGCGAGGGCGCCTGCCGTGCCCAGGGGCGCCGTTTCCACGACCACGTCGATCGACAGACCGCCGACGACCTTGCCCGCATAGTGTCGCACGACTTCGCCGGCATTATGCCCCGCCAGCAGCAGCAATCGCTCGAGGCCGAAACGGTTTGCCTCGTCTATCAGATAGTCGAGAAAGGGCCGGCCTCCGACCTTCAGAAGGGGCTTGGGCATATTCTGGGTGAGCGGACCGAGGCGCGTCCCGAGCCCGCCGACCAGGCAGACGACCTGCCGGACGGTCATGGCACGTCCCAGGCCGCGCGAGCCACGGTCCGTTCCGTCAGGGTCTCGCGGCCCAGGCCCCAGTCGGGATCATTCGTCACGAGGGAAGTGTCGTTCTTCGCATACCGAGCCGCCTTGGCCACGAAGTGGCGTTCGATCGAGGGAGCGAGGATCTCTTCCAGGCCGCGGACGCGGCGCCGGGGATAGTCGAGCCATACCCGCAGATTCATCGCCAGTTCCCGCCGGTGGCGCCTGATCAGATAGTGGTCAAGCCTGAGTTGCCAGTCTTTCCAGATCGTGGTCACGCGCTGGGCATGGGTGTTTCCGTGCACGACCTTGTAGATGCACTCCTCCTGCCAGTGGACCTCGGACGCACCATGCGCGGCCGCGGCATGGAGCGCGATCGAATCGGAATCCAGGCAGAGGACGGTCGGGTCCTTCTGGTAGCCTCGGATCTCGTGCCACCTCGGCGTGGACATCAGGATGAAGTCGCCGCAGGCATTGGTGTGGAGATCCCGCATCTTCCAGTCGATGCTGTGAGTCAGCCGGTCGTTCCTGAGGACGACATGGCGCGCCAGCGCCGCCAGGAGTTCATCATCCGGAAGGTCGAGCCACGACTCGTCCTCCATGCGGGCATCCAGCCTGTCGCAGCGATAGACGCGCCGGTCGTCGAGGTCGAACTGGCCGATCGTCGATACAAGCTTCTCCGAATAGAACGTATCCAGCGCCTTGGGCGTCACAAAACGACCCCTGGCCCGCCGCAGGCCGACATTGGCCGCGTGGTTTACGTGCATCCCGCGTTTCTCCCAGCCGCGCGGGCCACGATGGAATTGCGGGGGCACGACGATGAACCGAACGCTCGCGTGGGATGTGCTGCCGAGGAAGCCATTCAGCAGGTCCGCCAGGAGGGGATTCCCGGGCGGGGGGTTCCACTCCACGACGATCACCTCGGAGGGGATCTTGTAGCTGTCGAGCTGGCGGACGAGGAAGCCCAGGGAGTGTTCAAGGCGCTTTGCGTAATTCGGCGTGTAACCGTCGTTCCGTGCCCAGCCAACGATGCTGAGATAGGGCGGGGCATTCATTCGTTGACACCTGCTCGAACGGCCTAAGTGCCGTCTTGTGGGGCGGTTTGTTATCGATGCGGTAGAATTCCGTCAATTGCGTGCCTGCGTGGCACACCCTGCGGGGTGATCGGTGCCTTGACGTTCCTGCGACGCTAAGTTAGCGGACAGGCCGAAATGGCGGTTTGGCGGGCTATCGGAGCGTTCTGGCAGTTCTGCGAGCAATCTCGGGGCAGGACAAGGCCCCGGCCGGCGTCGCGGCTTATTCGGTCCCCTACCGTGCGGGAGCAATTTTGTGAGTAACTCAGGGATGTTGTTGCGCCTGTCGGGAAGCCTGCGAGAGGCGCTCAGTACGCGGCGGCGGCAAGCGGCAGACGAGTGGGTCCCGGGCGGCAACGGCAGTGAAGCGGAACATCTCTTCCTGCGCGCAACGGCGCTCTTTCGTACTGGTGACGGCGAGACAGCCATACGCCTGCTCCGGCAGGCGATCGAGATCGCTCCTGGTTTTTCGGATGCGATCGAGGCCGAAGCCGAGGCCCTCGACATGGGCGGCGACATGGCCGCGGCGTCCGCGAAATACGAGCAGGCCCGCAGGCTCCGGCAGGCCGGGCGGCCAGGGGCCCCGGACCGGCACTTCGTGCTGCGCCAGCAGGGATCGCATACCGCCGAGATCGTCGCCTATACGAGGGTTCTGAAGTCGCTCAAGAAATTCGCCTTGCCGCACCTCGCGCGCGGGAATGCCTATCTCGCCGACCGGCAGCCCGACCTGGCGCTGGCCGACTATGAACGCACCCTGAAGCTTCACCCCAACTCGCTGGACGCTCTGGCGCTGAAGGGTGAAGCGCTGTCCGCCCTGGGCCGGCACGCTGCCGCTCTCGAGGTCCTCGACAGGGTGATCGCCGCGCGCCCGAAGGACCCGGAAGCCTTGAACGCCCGGGGTATTGCCCATGTGGCGCTCGGACACGTCGAGCAGGCCAACGGCGACTGGCGGCAGCAACTCGCTCTGCTCGGCGGTCGTCCGGCCGCGAGTGCCTATGTTGCCATGCGTCTCGCTGATCATGAGCTCGCGCTGGCCCATCTCGAAACGATGGTCAGGAACGACCGCCGCGATCCCTACTGGACGGTGTATCTGCGCACCGCATTGCTCCGGCTTGGACGGCCCTTGTCCGCCGACGGCTTCGTCGACGGCGATCCCTGGGTCTCGTCGCTGCTGGCGTTGCAGTCTGGAAAGGTTTCCGAGTCGGAAGTGATGGCTCAAGCCGACAGCGCTGCCCGTCGTGCCGAAGCGCTGTTTCAGCTCGGTGTGGCCGCGCATGCCCGGGATCGGTCCGCCGCCCGCTCATATTGGCAGCAGGTCGTGGACACCGGTCAGCCCACGCTCGTGGAATACGCAGCAGCCCGCAACGAGCTGGCGCGTTCCGCTCCCTGAGTGATTGCCCCTCACGCGAGGTATCATGTTTTCCGTCATTCTCTATGGCCGCAACGACACCCACGGCTACAATCTCCACAAGCGGGCGGCCATCAGCTTCAATGCGATCGCCGAGGTGATGTCGGATCCGGACGATGAGATTCTCTTCGTCGACTACAACACGCCCGACGATCACCCGACCTTTCCCGAGGCGATTCACGACACCCTGACGGAGAAGGCCAAGAAGGTCATGCGGGTGCTGAGGATCCGCCCCGAACAGCATGCGCATCTCAGGTCGAAGACGCATCTGGTCGCGCTGGAGGCTCAATCCCGCAACGTGGCACTGCGCCGGTCGAACCCGCGGAACCGGTGGGTCCTCTACACCAACACCGACATGCTGCTGGTGCCCCGCATCGAGGGCGAATCGCTCAGCGATATCCTGGGCGCCGTTCCTGATGGTTTCTACCAGATACCGCGCTTCGAACTTCCGGAAATGCTGTGGGAAGCTGCCTTCGACCGCCGGGATCCGGCCGGCAATCTCGCCAAGCTGCGGGACTGGTCGGTCCGCTACCACCTGAACCAGGTCGTCCATAACTTCATGCCCATGAAGTATGATGCCTTGGGCGACTTCCAGGCAGCGCTTCGCGAGGACATGTTCGCGATCCATGGTTTCGACGAATCGATGCTGCTGGGCTGGCATTGCGACTCGAACCTGGCCGCGCGCCTTGCCCTGTATCGTGGGCGCGTCGACACGCTGATCGACAAGGTCTTCGGCTATCACTGCGATCATACCCGCGTTGCCGCCGCCAACAACAAGGGCCGGCAGACCCGGATGAACGACCAGGATCAATACATCTGGAACGTGTCGACGCCTTACGTTCCGGAGCAGGCCGAGAACTGGGGTTGGCCGGACGTCGAGATCGAGGAAGTGAGGCTCGACCGCGAGACGTCCTACCAGCGCTTCACGGCAGGACTCGATGCGGCCTTGAAGCCGGCCACGGTGCCGTACACGTCGACCAGCCTGGAATGGTTCCTCTACGACGATCTGACCTACGATATCGACCACACCTTGCCCTTCGTGGCCGATCAGATGCTGACCTATCCGCGTTCGACGTCGGTGATGATCGTGGGAGCCCGCGGTGAGTTCGTCGAGCGGTTCCTCACGGCGTGGCGGGCCATGGGATTCACCGGTCCGGTTCTGGTGCCGAACGAGTGCGAAGGCCTTCCGTCGGATCTGGAGGGAGAGGAGAGGGGCGCCTTCGAAGATCTGCTTCCGAGGGCGGAGATGTTCATCTTCGAGTTCGGCCTGGCAACGCAGGATGCGGAGGAGCCCATCCGCATAGGACGGCAGGCCGGTCCGTTGGATACCAAGCGCCTCAAGGTCGTCGCGAAGCTCTTCAAACAGGCGGCTTCGATGGAGGCGGAAACGCGGCCTCCGGGTCGGCGGACCCCGCGTCGCTTCGTCGGCGTGAACGTGATCTACAACAAGTTCTGGCCGCTGTTCACGGACTATGTCGGCGCCAACATCAACCCGTTCTGCAGCCAGGTTCTTGCCGGTTTGCCGCGCGTCGATCCGAGCCTTCGCGGCAAGGTTCTGCGCTTCCGGGGACGTCGCGCGATATAGTTGATCGGCTTGCCCGGCCTCAGTTCTCCGGCTTTCGATCGAACTGCACGAGAAGGCGATTGATGTACTTCTCGCGGGGCGTGCCCTGAAGTTTCGTCGGGACGAGGCGGATTCCCAGGGGACCCCTTTCGAGGTCCGCCGAGTTGGTGTTGGGGCCAAGCCCGTATCGGGCCCAGATGATCAGCCTGTCGGTGCGCGTCGGAACGATGCCGCGATGCAGCGCGAGCGTGTTCACGAGGAACATGGAGCCGGCCGGCCCGGTGAGCTGTACGGCGGCGTTCCTGAAGTGCTGCTCGCAGGCGCTGGAAAACTCCTCGCCCATGTCGTCGACGAAGCTGCGCTCGACATCCATCTTGGAGCGCCACCACGGCACCGACTTCAATAACTTCTTCATCCCGTCGACCGAATGCGATCCGGGGATCACCTCGTGTGGTCCGCCGTCCGGGCCGACGTCCGTGAGGTAGAGGAACAGCGTCAGGAACCGCCAGTCATCGGTATCCCTGTGGAAGAACTGCACATTCGTCATCTCGGGCTTTTGGGCGGGGAACGTCCACCAGGCATTGAGCGAATAAAGCGTTGGAACACAGCCGAGATACTGCTCGATGAGATCGATCAGCGCGGGATCGTTGAGGGCTTCCAGCAGGCCCGGTGCCTTCAGGACGAAATCCGAGTTGTAGCCTGCCATCGGGAAGTCCGAGCGCACGTCAGCGAGGGACCGCATCGCCCCGTCGAAAGAGAAGACATGCGCTCCCTTGTGAACGGGCAGTGTTCCGAAGTAGTCGCGAAGCTGGGCGGCATTTTCGAGCAGGCCCGGAATCTTGACATGCGAACGCTCCCTCAGTTCCGGCAGCAGTGCGCGGAAATTGGATTGCGGCGCCGCTGACTTCAGCTCGGCCTCCACCTTCTGCCGGTCCCGGACGATCACTTCCGCGATCTCGTCCCACTTGTGCCGAGGCGTGCTACGGCGAATTGCCGTGATGGCTCTGCCGGTAAGGTCGGTGAAAACAGTCATTTGATGAGCCTGTCTCGCATTGCTCGCAGGAGAAAATTCCAGTGTGAGTGTGCGGCTTAAATGCCAGCAACTCAACAAACCCGAGGGCACATGAAAAAGCCCGCACGATGCGGGCTTTGACGTTCAGTGATGCTGAAACGCCGGCTCTACCGGCCCGATCCGAGATACAGAAGGTCGGCGACCTCTTCGAACTTGTCGGCGGGCAGCGTCCGCCACAGGTCGAGAACGGTCAGACGCTGACCCTCCCGCTTGCAGCAGTCGGGCGAGATGTCCTTGTACTGCGGCCAGCCGGTCGCGACGATCAGCAGGTCGCACTCGCGCACCGCACCCTCTATCGAGGAGGCGCCGACCACCTTGTCGCCCAGCACGGCGAGCGCGGCATCCTGCGCCAGCGGATCGTGCACGGTGACCACATAGCCCGCATCGGCGAGCTTGGCGGCCAGCTTCACGCTGTGGCTCTCTTCCACCACCGGCGTGTGCGGCTTGTAGGAGAGGCCGAGGATGGCGATGCGCGTGCCCGCCTTGGCGAACTTCGAGACGAGAGTGGAAAGGCGCTCGACCTGGAAGTTGTTGATGCGGTCGGTTGCCTCGGCCACGTCGGCGCGCGCGCCGATCTTGCGGGCGAAGGCGGCGAACGCCACGTTGTCGCGCGGGAAGCAGGGGCCGCCATAGCCCATCGCCCCCTTGAGGTACTTCGCGCCGATGCGGGTGTCGGCGCCCAGAGCCTTGGTCACGGCGTCGACGTCGGCGCCCGGAATCCGGTCGCAGATGTCGGCCAGCATGTTGGCGTAGGAAATCTTGGTGGTGACGTAGGTGTTCACCGAGATCTTGGTGAGTTCGGCATTGACGAAGTTCATGCGCTGCACCGGCGGCTTCGTCTCGCACATCTGCAGGTAGATGGTCTGCAGCATATCGCCGGCCTTGGCATCGCTCTCGCCGATCAGGATCGAGTCGGGGAACAGCATGTCGCGCACGACGCTGCCCAGCGCGATGAACTCCGGATTGTAGCACAGGCCGAGGTCGGGGCCGACCTTGCGGCCGGAGGCGGCCTCCAGGGCGTCCTTGATCTCGGTGCCGGTGGTGCCGGGCATCACCGTGCTGGTGATGACGACCATGTGATAGCCCCGCTTGTTCTTCAGGGCCTTGCCGAGCGTCTCCATGGCCTGGAGCACGAAACGGTTGGAAAAGAAGCCGGTGCTGTCCGACGGGGTCGGGACGATCACGAAGCTGGCGTCGCTCTTCTGGATCGCCTCGTTGGCGTCCATGGTCGCCGACAGGCGCTCCTTGTTCGCGGCGATCAGTTCGTTGAGCTGCGGTTCGACGATCGGCATCTTGCCGGCGTTCATCGAGTCGACCAGCGTCTTGTTCACATCCAGGCCGATGACGGTGAAGCCGCGGCTGGCGAGCACCGCGGCGAGGGGGGCACCGAGCTTGCCGAGACCGACGACCGAGACGCGAGGCAGAGTTCCTATGGTCATTTCCATGTCCGTTTTGAGGGCCGGTACTGATACTGGCGCTTGCGTCCCGATGCCACCCCGATTTTGCAGGGGCGCGGCGGCCAAACACAGCTTGCGCGGTCCCGTCGCAGGGGCGAAATATCGGGTCAAGTCAGGCGCCAGGCGCAGGGGATGTGGATGAAAGTGGAGTTTTTGGCCTTTCCGAAGGCCTTTGCCGGCAATGTTGCGGTGTTCGTCGGGGCCGAAAAGCAGCTGCTTGCGACGGCGGAAGCCGTCGACACGGCGGCCGACGGGGCCGTGACCCGCGCCCTGGAGGCAGGGCGGTTCACCGGAGCCAAGGGCCAGACCCAGACCGTCCTGGGCCAGTCCGGTGAAGTTGCACGCCTGCTGCTGCTGGGCGTCGGCAAGGGGCAGGACCTCGATGCACGGGCAGCCGAGGAGCTGGGCGGCGTGGTCGCGGCCGAGGCCAATGCCGCCGGCCATACCGCCGTGACCGTGGTCGTCGACCCGGTCAAGGGAAGCCGCCTGTCGCCGGCCGAGCTGGCTGCCCATCTCGCGCTGGGCGTCCGCCTGCGCAGCTATCGTTTCGACAAGTACAAGACCAAGGACAAGCCCGAGCAGAAGCTGTCGCTCCAGCGCCTCACCGTCGTCCTGGCCGCACCCGCCGAGGCCCGGAAGGCCTATGCCCAGCTCGAGCCGGTGGTGGACGGCGTGTTCCTGGCGCGCGATCTGGTGAGCGAGCCGCCGAACGTTCTCTATCCGGTGGAATTCGCGCGCCGTGCCAAGGAGCTCACCAAGCTTGGCGTAAAGGTCGAGATTCTGGGCGAGGCCGAGATGAAGAAGCTCGGCATGGAGACGCTGCTGGCGGTAGGGCAGGGCAGCGGCCGCGACTCGCAGCTCCTCGTCATGAAGTGGATGAACGGCCCGAAGGGGCAGGCCCCCGTCGCCCTGATCGGAAAGGGCGTGTGCTTCGATACCGGTGGCATCTCGCTGAAGCCGGCCGCCGGCATGGAAGACATGAAATGGGACATGGGCGGCGCCGGCGCCGTCACCGGCGCCATGAAGCTGATCGCCGGCCGCAAGGCCAAGGCGAACGTCGTGGCGGTGTGCGCGCTGGTCGAGAACATGCCCGACGGCAATGCCCAGCGTCCTGGCGACGTCGTGAAGTCGATGTCCGGCCAGACGGTCGAGGTCATCAACACCGACGCCGAAGGCCGGCTGATCCTGTGCGACGCCATGTGGTACGCGCAGGAGAAGTTCAAGCCGCAGGCGATGGTCGAGCTGTCGACCCTGACCGGCGCGATCATCGTCGCGCTGGGCCACGAGCGCGCGGGTCTGTTCTGCAACGACACGGAGCTGTCCAACCGGCTGCGCGCGGCGGGGTCGGGGATTGGCGAGAAGCTGTGGCGCATGCCGCTCGGGCCGAAGTACGACAAGCTGATCGACTCCGAGATCGCCGACATGAAGAATGTCGGCGGCGGGCGCGACGGCGGCTCGATCACGGCGGCGCAGTTCCTGCAGCGCTTCGTTAAGGAGGGTGTCGCCTGGGCGCATATCGACATCGCGGGCGTCGCGTGGTCCAGCAAGGGCGACACCACAAGGCCCAAGGGCGCGACGGCCTTCGGCGTGCGCCTGCTCGACCGGCTGATCGCCGAAAACTACGAGCGCTGATCCGCCGATGGCGACCGAGGTCAACTTCTACCATCTGACCCGATCGTCCCTGGAAGACACGCTGCCGCGCCTGCTGACCAAGACGTTGCAGGCGGGGGAGCGGGCGGTTGTGTTGCTCGGTTCGCCGGAGCGGGTGGATGCGTTGAATACCCATCTCTGGGTCTACGATCCGGACGGGTTCCTGCCGCACGGTGCGGCACGCGATGGCGAGGCCGATCGCCAGCTCGTCTGGCTGACGCATCTCGACGAGAACCCGAACGGCGCGAATTTCCTGTTCGTCGCCGACCGGGCGAAGTCGGAGAAGGTCGGCGACTACAAGCGCTGCTTCGAACTGTTTGATGGCCGGGACGACACGGCCGTCGCCGACGCGCGCGATCGGTGGAAGACCTACAAGACCGCGGGCCACACCCTGGCCTATTGGCAGCAGACCGATACGGGCGGCTGGGAGAAGAAGGCTTGAGCTAACGCCTGTCGCGCGGCCTCAGATAGGCCTGCCAGGCCGCGGCGAGACGCTCGCGCAGGGGGATCGGACCTTCGGGCCGGTAGAAGTCCGGCGGATCGGACTCGAAGCGGGCCATGTAGCTTCGATAGTCGAGCGGCCGGGCGCGGTCGCCCTGGGCCTGGCCCGCGAGGATGTCCAGCCCGTGATCGACGTCGATGACGGGCTTCAGCCTGTCGCGGCAGCCGAGCAGAAGTTCGGCGGCGGCATCGGGCACGTCCCAGGCCGACAGGATCGCCGCCAGCTTGGCCACTTTCTCGGCGTTGAGGCCCGCAAGCCTTGCCGGACCGTTGGGACCCAGAAGATCGAGCGCGTAGTAGGCTTCGCCCTGGAAGGGGCGACCGGAATGCGTCTCGGCCGGGGTTGGCCACACGTACCGGGCCGGCAGAGCCCGCGAGGAATAGGTGCGCACGTCCAGTCGGAACAGATCGAAACCGTGGCGGCGCATGAAGCGGTCGGTGTTGTGGAAGGAATGCTCGTCGGGAGCACCGTCGCCCACGAAGTTCACCTCCATCTGCACGGCCAGCAGGTTCGCCGGCAGGCGCCCCTCGAAGCTTTGAAGGATCTGCCAGTCGATGCCGTCGGTGTCGATCTTCATGTAGTCGAGGTCGGTCCAGCCGCGCGCCGCGAGCAGGTCGGGCACCACCACGGGCTTCGCCGGATCCGCGAGCCCGGTCAGTTCCCAGGCATTGTGCCGAAGCTGCTCCTCGGTGGAGGCCGTCCGGAGCTTCGCGTCGCGGATCGCGCGCGTGCGCATGAAGCTCATGCGATCGCGCATCATCATGATCAGCGGCGCCGCCGGACCGGCCGACAGGTCGATCGGCTGGTCGGCGCGGGGGCTCACGAAGGCCGCCACGTAGGACACGTCGGGATTGCGTTCCTCCGCAGCGAGCCGCCGGCATTCGCTGTCGCTGGCGTCGATGCCCAGCGCCTTCAGCCGGTCGCCGAAGGCGCGCCACTTCGGATCGAGGCCGCCGGAGCAGCCGATATCCAGGAGCGCGAACCGTTCCGCCTTCAGCCCTCGGGCGACGAACGCCGGGAACGACATCGCGATGCCGGCCTCAGACCGTTGCCACGGGAGTCGCGGGCGAGCCGACCGCGCCGGGAAGGCGGAGCGGCGGCGCCGTCAGCAGGAAGCGCGAGCGCTTGCTGTCGCGCAGCCAGAGCGCCAGATCCTTCAGCCACCAGATCTCGCCGAGATTGAGCCCCAGCTTGAACAGGCAGTGGTTGTGGAGCGGCAGCGACGGGTGGTCGGCCTTCTCGGGGCCGGGCTTCGCCGGCACGGCCTCGACGCCATAGTTGTCGGCGATCAACGCCGAGATCTGGCTGTCGGTTATCCACTGCAGCAGGCGCTTGTCGCGACCGTCGAGCACGCAGCACATCGCATGCGCGCGCGCCGGGTCGACGTTCTTGTTCATCTTCACGATCTCGTCGGTGAAGCCCGTGTACAGCAGCAGCATGTCGCCGGGTTCGACCACCACCTTGTCGGCGTCGAGCACGCGCTTGAAGTCGTCGTAGCTCACATATTTGTGGTCGCGGCCATAGTGCTTCTCCAGGTCGACCAGCACGGCGCGGCCCTGGATCGCCTTGGCCGCCATGTTCTCCACGCCGAGCTTGTGGGCGTAGGACAGGTGACCGCAGCCGTCGCGGCCGGCGTCGGGCTGCGGCCCGACCACGTCGGAACCGGCCTTGAATCCATTGTAGTAGAGAGGCTCGGGCACGCCGTCGCCATCGGCGTCGAACATGCCGCCGACATGGGCCAGCGTGTCCCACTGGGTCGAGTACTGCAGAGTCAGGATCACCCGGTCGTCGCTCGCCACGTCGACGAATTGCGGGTTGAGGCTGTTGGTCAGGAAGTTGAAGCGCCAGCCATTCTCGTCGCCGGTGGGCGACAGGACGGGCGGCAGGCGGCGGGGGTTCAGGACGTTGCCACCCGGAAAGTCCAGCGGCAGACTGAGACAGAACGATATGCCTTCCTTCACCTCGGCGATGCCCTCGAGCACCTTCTTCGGCGTGATCAGGTTGAGGCGGCCGAGCTGATCGTCGTCGCCCCAGTCTCCCCAGGTCGAACCTTCGGGGCGATGCTTCCAGCGCTTCATGATGCGTTTCTCCCTCTTGCCGGCGGGGACACTACAAGGGCCGCCGCAGCACGTCATCACATGCGCATGGCTCCCCCGCGCATTTCCGCAAACGTCCGCGATGCGGATCGCCTATGATGATCGGGACGAGGTTCCCATGGCTGCTGCCACCGTACCGCCGCTTCAGCATGATTTCAGGGTGATCAGCCTGATCGGCGTCGCCCATGGGGTGAGCCACTACTACCAACTCGCCTTTGCGACCATGTTGCTGATCGTCCGTCAGGAAGCGGGTCTGAGTTACGCCGACGTCGGCCTGCTGGCTGGCATCTTCTATGGGGTCTCCGGAGTGGCGCAGACGGCAGCCGGCTTCGCGGTGGACCGTTTCGGCGCCCGGCCGATCCTCGCCGGCGGTCTTCTCGTCGTCGGGCTTGGCCTGGCCTGCATCTCGGTCGCGCATTCCTTCCTGGGCTTCGCCGGTATCGCGGTCATCGCGGGGCTGGGCAATTCGGTCTTTCATCCGGCAGACTTCGCGCTGCTGAACTCGTCGGTGAACGCCAACCGGCTGGGCCGCGCCTTCAGCATCCACGGGCTCGGCGGATCGCTCGGCTGGGCGGCGGCGCCAGTGATGTATTTCCTCGACAGCATGTTCGGCTGGGTGGGGGCGGCACTGATCGGCGCGTTGCCCGGAATCATACTGTCGGGACTGGTCTTCGTTCATCGTGAGCAGTTGGTCGATCACAGGGTCAAGGTGCGTGCGGCCGCCGCGCTGGCCGGCGGCAGGCCGGGGCTGGCGCTGTTCCTGCAGCCGGCGCTGCTGCTCTGCCTCGCTTACTTCGCGCTGATCGCCGCCAACACGGTCGGCATCCAGCAGTTTGCGGTGCCGGCCTGGAGCAGCATGTTCGGCGTCACGGAGAACTATGCCGCCTTCTGCCTGATCGTGTTCATCGCCGGCTCGGCCGCGGGTATCCTGGTGGGCGGCTATTTCGCCGACCGTGTGCGCCGGCACGATCTGGTGGCGGCGTTTGGCCTCCTGGCGGCGGCCTGCCTCACTGTCCCGATCGCCACCCAGACCGTGCCACCGACCTTGCTGCCGGTCCTGCTGGCGTTGGCGGGGGCCGCCGGCGGCATCACCAATCCTTCGCGCGACATGATCGTGCGCAATGCGACGCCTCCCGGCGCTTCGGGCAAGGTCTTCGGCTTCGTCTATTCGGGCCTCGATATCGGCTCGTTCGTGGCGCCGCCGCTGTTCGGCGTGCTGATGAACAGCGGCCTGCCGGCGGTGATATTCTGGATCGCCGTCGGGCTCTACACGTTCAATGCCGGCATGGTAATGCTGATCCGGAACAGCAGCGCCCGCAGGCCGGCCTACCCGGCCGTAGCCGAGTAGAGGTCAGGCGGCCGCTTCCAGCGCTTCCTGGGCGGTCAACCAGCGCCTCTCGGCGTTCTCCACCTCGCGTTCGAGGCGGGCCTTTTCCTTCTGGAGTTCCGTGACGACGCTGGCGGGGCCGGCATAGATCGCGGGATCGGCCAGTTTCGCGAGCACTCCGTTCAGCTGTTCGGTGAGGCGGGCCAGCATCTTCTCGGCACTGTCGACCGCCTTCTTCAGCGGGGCCTTGTTGCTGCGGTTGTCGGCGGCCGCCTTGCGCTGGTCCTTCTTGCTGCCGGCATCGGCCGCCTTTTCGGCCTTGGGCGGCCGCGCTCCGCGCTCCTTCAGGAGCTTGGCCTGATACTCGTCGATGTCGCCGTCGAACGGCTTCACCGTGCCGTTCTGGACCACCCACAAAGCGTCGGCGACCATCTTCACCAGATGCGTGTCGTGGCTCACCAGCACGACCGCGCCTTCGAAGTCGTTGATGGCGTCGACCAGCGAGGCGCGCGCATCCATGTCGAGATGGTTGGTCGGCTCGTCGAGCAGCAGCAGGTGCGGGGCGTTGCGCGTGGCGAGCGCCAGCAGCAGGCGGGTCTTCTCGCCGCCGGACATGACCCCGACCTTGAGCGTGGCGCGGTCGCGCGAGAAGCCGAAACGGCCGAGCTGGGCACGGACCTTGGCCTCTCCTGCGCCGGGACCGAGGGCGCGGTTCATGTGGTCGAACGGCGTCCCCTCGTAGTCGAGGCTCTCCTCCTGATCCTGCGAGAAGTATCCGACGCGCAGCTTTGGCGTCTTCTTCATCTGGCCTTCGCGCGGCTCGAGCCGCTGCGAGATCAGGCGGATGAAGGTCGACTTGCCGTTACCGTTCTGGCCCAGCAGGGCGATCCGGTCCTCCATGTCGATGCGCAGGTCGAGGTTGCGCAGCACCAGCGGCCCGTCGGGGTAGCCGACGGAGACGTCGTCCAGCGTCTCGATCGGCGAGGCGAGGATCTCGGGCGAGGGGAAGTTGAACGAGATGCGCTCGTCGATCGGCACCGACGCGACCGGTCCCAGCTTCTCGATCATCTTCATGCGCGACTGGGCCTGACGCGCCTTGCTGGCCTTGGCCTTGAAGCGGTCGACGAAGGCCTGCATGTGCTTGCGCTGCGCGGCGACCTTGGCCTGTTGGGCGGCGTCATTGGCGAGGCGTTCGGCGCGGGTGCGCTCGAAGAAGTCGTAGTTGCCGGTGTAGGCGACGAGCTTCTGCTGGTCGATGTGCACGATGTGGTCGCACACGTCGTTCAGCAGGTCGCGGTCGTGGCTCACCATCAGGACGGTGTTGCGGAAGCGCTTCAGATATTCGGTGAGCCAGATCATCGCCTCGACGTCGAGGTGGTTCGAGGGCTCGTCGAGGATGAGGAGGTCCGGGCTGCTGAACAGCGTGCCGGCCAGCGCCACGCGCATGCGCCAGCCGCCGGAGAACTCGCCGCAGGGGCGGGACTGCTTCTCGTTGTCGAAACCCAGGCCGTTCAGGATCGACGCCGCCCGCGAAGGGGCAGCCGCCGCGCCGATTTCCTCGAGACGGGCATGAATCTCGGCGAGGCGCACGCCGTCCTGGCAGGTCGCATCCTCGGCCAGCAGCGCGCTGCGCTCGACGTCGGCCGCCAGCACGGCGTCGATTACGGAGATATCGCCGCCGGGCGGGTCCTGCGGCACCGAGCCGACGCGGGTGCGGCCCATCAGGTTGATCTCGCCGCTGTCGGCCTCGATCTGGCCCTGGATCAGGCGCAGCAGCGTCGACTTGCCGGCGCCGTTGCGGCCGACGAGACCGACCTTCCAGCCGTCCGAAAAGGCCGCCGAGGCGCGGTCGAAGAGCACCCGCTCGCCGTGGCGAAAGGAGATGTCACTGATGTGGAGCATGAGCGGCGGGCATTTACCATGCGATTTGGCCGCAAACCAAGCTCAATGGCCGCGCTTGCCGGGTCCAAACCCCGCGTCTATAAGGCGCGCCCAAGCATTGAAATCACTGCCTCCACGAGGGAATTCATGGCCGTCGAACGTACTTTCTCGATCATCAAGCCGGATGCGACCCGCCGGAACCTGACCGGCAAGATCAACGCCCGGTTCGAGGAGAAGGGCCTGCGCATCGTCGCCCAGAAGCGCATCCAGATGAGCCGCCAGCAGGCCGAGCAGTTCTACGGCGTCCACAAGGCCCGTCCGTTCTTCAACGACCTGTGCACCTTCATGACCTCGGGTCCGGTCGTGGTTCAGGTCCTGGAAGGCGAGAACGCCGTCGCCAAGAACCGCGAGATCATGGGCGCCACCAACCCGGCCAACGCCGACGCCGGCACGATCCGCAAGGACTTCGCCGAGTCGATCGAAGCCAATTCGGTGCATGGCTCGGACTCGCCCGAAAACGCCGCGATCGAGATTGCCTACTTCTTCGCGGGCTCCGAGATCGTCGGCTGACGCGAGGCGTACCGGAACGAAAAAAGCGGCCCAATCGGGCCGCTTTTCTTTTGGAAGGTTTCTGCCCGGAGCGTCAGCCCAGGACGGCAAAGCCGATCAGGAGGGCGATCGAGCCGCCGATGCCCACAACGAGGCCCAGCAGCGGCAGGTGCGCGATCAGGCCGAGGGCCATCGCCACCAGAAGAACGATGATCCAGAGGAGCGTGAACGTCATCAGCTTGCTGAACGCGGAATAGGTCGCCGCGTGAGCCGGGTAATCATCCTTTGCTTCAGCCATATCTCTTCCCCGCTTGAAAACGTTGGCGATCTTATATCGGACTAGGTTTCTCGGGAAAAGAGCAGCGTGGCGTCGCAGGCGACGCCCGTGACCGCAATCTTGTCACCGTCGATCGCGATCCGGCCTTCGCCGAACCAGCGCACGACCAGCGGGTAGAGACGATGTTCCTGGCGCAGGATGCGCGCCGCAAGGGTTTCCTCGGTGTCGTCGGCCAGGACCGGGACCGCGGCCTGGGCGATGATCGGGCCCGAATCGAGATCCGGAGTCACCAGGTGGGCGGTGCAGCCGCTCACCCGGACCCCGGCCTCCAGCGCCTGGCGTTGCACATGCAGGCCCTTGAAAGCCGGCAGCAGGGACGGGTGGATGTTTATCAGCCGGTCTTTCCAGCGGGTAGGGAACCACGGGCTGAAAATGCGCATGAAACCGGCCAGGACGACCAGTTCGACACCGTGCCGCTCGAGTTCGGCGGCGACGGCGCGGTCGAAGGTTTCGCGATCGGGGTGGTCGCGGTGGGAGACAATGGCCGTGGGGATGCCGGCTGCCGTGGCGATCGCCAGTCCCGGCGCGATTTCCCTGTTGCTCACGACGCAACCGATCTCGGCCGGATAGTCGGGAGCCTTCGCGGCGTCGATCAGCGCGGCCAGGTTGGTGCCGCGGCCGGAGATGAGAACTCCGACCTTCAGCTTCGCCATAGGCTCTCGGCATGGTCGACGACGCAGTCGGCCTCGTCGGTCGGCGCCTTCTCGATCACGCCGATCTCGCTCACCGTCTCGCCGGATTCCGTCAGCGCCTGGGCGACGCGCGCGGCATCGTCCTTCGCGACGACCACGATCATGCCCAGGCCGCAGTTGAAGGTCCGCAGCATGTCGTCGGTCGGGACCTGGCCCACGTCGCGCAGCCACTGGAAGACGCGCGGCGGTGTCCACTGGCGGGCGTCGAGGCGGGCACGCGTCCCGTCGGGGAGGCAGCGCGGTACGTTGCCGGGCAAACCGCCGCCGGTGATGTGGGCGAGGCCCTTGATCGCGCCAGTGGTCCGGATCACCTGAAGGAGCTGCTTCACATAGATGCGCGTCGGCTCGAGCAGGGCCTCGCCCAGCGTCGCGTCGGCGAAGGGGGCGCGGTCGGCGTATTTCAGGCCGCTGCGCTCGACGATACGGCGCACCAGCGAATAGCCGTTGGAGTGCGGGCCGCTCGACGCGAGGCCGAGGATGACGTCGCCGGGCGCAATGTCGGTGCGGGGCAGCAGGGCGTTGCGTTCGGCCGCGCCGACGGTGAAGCCCGCGAGATCGTAGTCGCCGTCGGCATACATGCCGGGCATCTCCGCGGTCTCGCCGCCAACCAGCGCGCACCCCGCGCGGCGGCAGCCTTCGGCGATGCCGGCGACGAGGCGTCGTCCGACATCGACGTCGAGGCGGCCGCTGGCATAGTAGTCGAGGAAGAACAGCGGCTCGGCGCCCTGTACCACGATGTCGTTGACGCACATCGCCACGAGGTCGATGCCGACCGTGTCCGGTACGGCCGCTTCGATCGCGACCTTGAGCTTGGTGCCGACGCCATCGGTGCCGGAAACCAGGATCGGATCGGTGAAGCCGGCCGCCTTGAGGTCGAACAGCCCGCCGAAGCCGCCCAGCCCGCCCATCACGCCGGGGCGGTTGGTGCTCCTGGCCAACGGCTTGATGTGCTCGACCAGGTCGTCGCCCGCGTCGATGTCGACGCCGGCGTCCTTGTAGGTGAGGGGGGGCCGATTGTGGCCGGGGGCGTCAGGCTTCAAGCCGGGCTCATTCATGCTATTACGGTGCGCGAACATAGCCAAAAACCGGACCCCCGCAATGCCGATAGGCCGCGTCTTTTCCACGATAGCTGCCGTGCTCCTGGCCGTTCTCGCCGCAAACGTCGCCCTGGCGCAGTCCCCGGGAGGCACCGGGTTTGACGTCACCGGGGTCGACGTCGACGTGAGCGGGGCCGACCCCGTGCAGGCGCGGGCGCAGGGAATCCGCGAGGCCCGGCGCAAGGCGTTCGGTCTCCTCGTGAACCGGTTGGTGCCGGGGGAGGATCGTGCACGGCTGCCGCAAGTCGACGACACGCAGCTCGAGACCATGGTGCGCGGCATAGAATTCGTGCGTGAGCGTCCGGTGCCCGGCCGCTACAGCGCCACGCTGAACGTCGTTTTCGTGCCCGATGCCGTGAAGTCCTACCTGAGCGGCGCAGGCGCCCGGGTGGTCGAGACGGTACCGCGGCCGGCGCTTGTGATCCCGTTGTGGAAGGGCCCCGCCGGGGTGGAGCCTCTCAACGACCGCAATGCCTGGCGCGAGGCCTGGCAGCAGCTCGACAGCGCCGGCAGCGCAGTTCCGGTCACGCTGATTCGCGGCGACCCGACCGATCAGGGCGCGCTCTCGGCGGAGCAGGCCTATGTCGGCGACGTTTCCGCGCTGGCCCGGCTCAACGAGCGCTATCGGGCGCCGACGATCATCGTGGCCACCGTCGAGGGCGACAAGTCCAGCGGCGGCCTCACGGTTCGCGGTATGCGGTACGATACCCAGACGGGTGCCCGCAGCGAGATTCCACCGATCCCGGTCGCGAGTGCGGCCGATCTGCCGGCGGCGGTGAAGTCGATCCACGCCAAGGCCGACCAGGACTGGCGCAGCATCGGCACGGTACGGCGCGATACGCAGGATTCGCTGGATGTCGTCGTGCCGATCCGCGCGCTCGGCGACTGGGTGCAGGTGCGGCAGCGGCTCGGCGCCATTCCGGCCGTGAAGTCCGTGACGGTGAAGACGCTCGAATCCGACCGGGCTGAGCTGCGGCTCGATTTCTTCGGCTCTCCCGAGGAACTGCAGCGCACGCTTGCCCAGGCGGGTCTGAACCTGTCCCAGGATATGGGGCGCTGGCAATTGCAGCCGCGCTAGTGAGCGCCGGGGGAGTCTGATCGAATGGGTCAAACCGCTACGGGGCGCTGGGTCTTCTGGGGCGCGGCAGCCGGGGCCTTCCTGCTGCTCATGTGGCTGCTGAACGACATTCTGCTGCCGTTCGTCGTGGGCATGGTGGTGGCCTATTTCCTCGACCCGGTCGTGGTGCGGCTGCAGCGCGCCGGCCTGTCGCGCACGATGGCGACCACCGTAGTGACGATCGTCGCGGCGCTGGTGGGTGTGGGCGTCGTGATGGCGATCCTGCCGCCCTTGTTCGGGCAGGTGCAGTCGTTGATCACCAATGCGCCCGAATATGTGATGAAGGCCATGAGCCGCATCCAGCCGCTGCTCGAGCCGCTGCGGGTCCGGCTCGGCCTCGAACCCATCAGCATGCACGACCTGCAATCCGAGGCGACGCAGTGGGCAGGCAAGGGCTTGGCCGTCGCGGGAGGCATCGCGGGGGCGCTCGCCGAGCGTGGGGTGGCGATCATCAACCTGCTCGGCCTTCTGTTCATCACTCCGGTGGTGACCTTCTACATGCTGCGGGACTGGGAGAAGCTGGTGGCGGCAATCGACAATTCGTTGCCGCTCGAACACGCCGACACGATCCGCAAGCTCACCGCAGAATCGAATGCCGCCATTGCCGGCTTCGTCCGTGGGCAGGCCCTGGTCTGCCTGGCCCTGGGCACCTTCTACGGGATCGGCCTCACGCTGGTGGGATTGCAGTTCGGCCTCGTGATCGGACTTGTCGCCGGCGCCATTTCCTTCATTCCCTTCGTCGGCACCTTCGTGGGCGGCGTGATGGCGCTCGGCATGGCGCTGGCGCAATTCCCGCCGGACTGGATCGGGGTCGTCAAGGTCGCGGCGGTGTTCGTGGTGGGCCAGATGCTGGAGGGGAATTTCCTCTCGCCCAAGCTGGTCGGCGACCGCGTCGGCCTGCACCCGGTCTGGATCATGTTCGCGCTGCTGGCCGGCGGTTCGCTGTTCGGCTTCACCGGCGTGCTCATCGCCGTGCCAGTGGCAGCGATCCTGGGTGTGGTCGTCCGCCACTTCATCGCCCGCTATCGCGAGAGCGCTCTCTACCGCGGCGGCGCTCCCAGTTGAGCCGGACCATGGCCAACCAGCTCACCCTGGACCTCGCGCTGCCGCCGCCGACTTATGCGCGGGAGGATTTCGTCGTGGCCGAGGGGAATCGCGAGGCGCTGGCGTGGATCGACCGGTGGCCGGACTGGCCCGCGCCAGCCCTGTCGCTGAACGGCCCGACCGGTTGCGGCAAGACTCATCTCGGCCGCATCTGGGCGGCGCGCAGCAGCGCGATCGTCATGACCGGCGCCGACCTCGACGGAATGAATGTGACCGATCTCACGAGCCTCGCGGCGACATCGCCGGCGATCGTGATCGAAGGGGCGGAGCGCGCGCCCGAGCGCGGGCTCTTCCATCTCTACAACCTGGTGCGCGAGCGTGGCGGCCACATTCTTCTGATCTCGGACGAACCGCCCGCACGCTGGTCGATCGCCTTGCCCGATCTCGCCTCGCGGTTGCGTGCCGCCCCCGCCACAGCGGTCGCGCCGCCTGACGACGAACTGCTGGGCTCGATCATCCTGAAGCAGCTATCGGACCGCCAATTGCACGCGGGCGCCGGCGTCGTGCAGTATCTCGTCTCGCACATGGAACGGTCGGCCGATGCGGCGCGTCGGGTCGTGGCCGCGCTGGACGGGCGAGCGTTGACCGAGCGGCGAGAAATCGACCGTCGCCTTGCAATGGACGTGCTGGCCGATCTCGCCGGTGCGTCGTGAGAGGGAGGAAGCGATGAAGACGATCCTCGCCGTTTGCGCGTTCATTCTCGTGGCGACGACGGCCTCGGCGCAGCAGGGTACGGTCATGGGGACGTGGCTCTCGGAGTCGGGTGTCGCCCAGATCAAGATCGGACCCTGTCCGGATGCCACAAGCGGCCCGATCTGCGGTTTCGTCGTGAGCCTCATCAACCCCAAGGGGCCGGACGGCGCCGCCGTCGCGCCGGATGCCGCCACCGATTATCTCAACGAGAATCCGACACTGCGCGCCCGCAAGGTGATCGGGATGCCGCTGATCTGGGGGTTCAAGCAGGCCGCCCAGCCCAACACCTTCGAGGACGGCGAGGTCTATAACGGCGAGGACGGCAAGACCTACAGCGCCAACATCAGCCTGCAGCCGGACGGCAAGCTGCGCCTGCGCGGTTTCGTCGGCACGCCGATGTTCGGCAAGACGCAACTCTGGACGCGTGTGAATTAGGAGAGGAACGCAAATGGACATGGGCATCAAGGGCCGCAAGGCCATCGTCTGCGCGGCGAGCAAGGGACTGGGGCGCGGCTGCGCCGAAGCGCTGGCGGGCGAGGGCGTCGATCTGGTGATCAACGCGCGCACCAAGTCGGAACTCGAGGCGACGGCCGAGGAGATCCGCAAGACGTACGGCGTGAAGGTCACGGCGGTCGCCGTCGACGTCACGACCGATGACGGCCGCAAGCAGGTCCTGGCGGCCTGTCCCGAGCCCGACATCATCGTCAACAATGCCGGTGGCCCGCCGCCGGGCAACTTCCGCGACTGGAACCGCGAGGACTGGATCAAGGCGCTCGACGCCAACATGCTGACGCCGATCGAATTCATCAAGGCGAGCGTCGACGGCATGATGAAGCGCGGCTTCGGGCGCATCGTGAACATCACCTCGAGCTCGGTGAAGGCTCCGATCGACATTCTGGGCCTCAGCAATGGCGCCCGCTCGGGCCTCACCGGCTTCGTGGCCGGCGTCGCGCGAACGACGATCCGTCATGGCGTGACGATCAACGGCCTGCTGCCGGGTCCCTTCGACACGGACCGCCTGCGCGGCACGACGAAGGCGCGCGCGGCGAAGGCCGGGCGCAGCTTCGAAGAGGAGTACGCCACCGCCGCCAAGGCGCATCCTGCCGGCCGCTTCGGCACGGCCGAGGAGTTCGGCATGATGTGCGCATTTCTGTGCAGCGTTCACGCTGGCTACATGACCGGCCAGAACATCCTGATGGATGGCGGCCAGTACCCCGGCACCTACTGAGGCGTCAGCGCGGGTCCAGATCGCGCGGCCGGACGAAGGCCAGAAGCTCGCAGGCTCCCGGAGCCAGGGCGCTCCAGGGGCCCTGGCGAAGAACGAGTGTTGTCAGGGCTCCTGTGGGATATTTTTCCCGCAAACGTTGCAGCGCCTCGTCAGGGCCCTGTCCGGCCAGGGCGACGGCGAATTCGCCGATGCCTTCGTTGTGACCGATCAGCAGGACGGTCTCGACACCCTCGGGCAGGGTCTGCAGGCGATCCAGAAGCTCGCTCTCCGAGGCGAGGTAGAGCTGCTTCTCCAGGGAAATCGGCGGCGTGGGACTGCCCAGTGCCTTCACGAGCGGCGCCAGCGTCTGGCGCGTCCGGGCGGCCGTCGAACATAGGATCAGATCGGGGCGAGGCGCCTTCCCGACCATGTGCGCGGCCATGGTCCTGGCCGCGCGTTCACCGCGATCGTTGAGCGCGCGGTCGTGGTCGCTCTGGTGCGGGATGTTCCAAGCGGATTTTGCATGGCGCAGGAGGAGAATGTTCTTCACATCCGTCATTCCAATAAAGCCAACAAGAACAAAGGTTTAGTTAAATGCCATGACAGGGTCATGTGGAGACGCTACCGTTCCTGTGCATAATTTCAGGGAGAGTGCCCCCGCAGGGGTCCACATGGACGCGCTCAACTCGGCCGATCCGGCTTCGCTCGAAATACCACCCGACAGTCCCCGACGCTTCATCAATCGCGAACTGTCGTGGCTGGCCTTCAACACGCGCGTGCTCGAGGAGGCGACCAACAAGCGCCATCCGTTGCTGGAGCGGGTGCGATTTCTGTCCATTTCCGCGGCGAACCTCGACGAGTTCTACATGGTCCGTGTCGCCGGGCTCGTCGACATGCTGCAGACGCGCTCGACCCTGCTCAGCGACGACGGCATGACGCCGGCCGAACAGCTCGTGGCGATCCGCGACCGCGCCTCGACCCTGATGGCCCATCAGCAGGATGTCTGGGCGTCGCTGCAGGACGATCTGCGCCAGGCCGGCATTGCCGTGCTGGATTCGGACGAACTCACGGAGGCCGAGCGCAGCTGGCTCGACACCTACTTCATCGACCAGGTCTTCCCGATCCTGACGCCGCTGGCGATCGACCCGGCGCATCCGTTTCCGTTCATCCCCAACGGCGGCTTCTCCGCCATCCTGAAGCTGCAGCGCCGCGACGACCGCCGGCCGCTGATGGCGCTGCTGCCCCTGCCGCCGCAGGTCGACCGCTTCGTGCGCCTGCCGGGCCCGGACATCCGTTTCCTGCCGCTGGAAGACCTGATCGACATCTACCTGCCGCGCCTGTTCCCCGGCTACGAGGTGATCGAGCGCGCCTTCTTCCGGGTGATCCGCGACAGCGACGTCGAGATCAACGAAGAGGCCGAGGACCTCGTCCTGCTGTACGAGAGCGCGCTGAAACGCCGCCGCCGGGGAGACCTGATCTCCATCTCCGTCAACAGCGCGATGCCCGCAGAGCTGCGCGACTTCCTGTTCGACCAGCTCGAGATTCCGGAGCAGACCCAAACCGTTCATGTCTTCCATCTCGACCGCATGCTGAACATCGGCGACGTGAAGGCGGTGATCATAGACGATCGGCCCGACCTCACGTTCGAGCCCTACAATGCGCGCTTTCCCGAGCGTATCCGCGATTTCGGCGGCGACTGCTTCGCGGCGATCCGCGCCAAGGACATCGTCGTTCATCATCCCTACGAGAGCTTCGACGTGGTGGTGCAGTTCCTGCGCCAGGCGGCGCGCGATCCCGCCGTCGTCGCGATCAAGCAGACGCTCTATCGCACCAGCGCCGATTCACCCATCGTCAAGGAACTGATCGCGGCGGCCGAGGCGGGCAAGACCGTGTCTGCACTGGTCGAGCTCAAGGCCCGCTTCGACGAGGAGGCCAACATCCGCTGGGCGCGCGATCTCGAGCGCGCCGGCGTGCAGGTGGTTTACGGCTTCATCGATCTCAAGACGCACGCCAAGGTCTCGATGGTGGTGCGCCGCGAGGCGCAGTCGATCCGCACCTATGTGCATTTCGGCACCGGCAACTATCACCCGATCACGGCGCGCATCTACACCGACCTGTCGTTCTTCACCTGCGATCCGGCGATGTGCCGCGACGCCGCGCGCCTGTTCAACTACATGACCGGCTATGCGCGCCCCGAGCAGATGGAGAAGATCGCCTTCGCGCCGGTGACCTTGCGGCCGACGCTCTACGACCTGATCGATGCCGAGATCGCCAACGCCAAGGCCGGCAAGCCGGCGGCGATCTGGGCCAAGCTCAACTCCCTGGTGGATAGCGCATTGATCGATCGCCTCTATGCGGCGTCGAACGCCGGTGTCCAGATCGACCTGGTCGTGCGCGGCATCTGCTGTCTCAGGCCCGGCGTTCCGGGGCTCAGCGATCATATCCGGGTCAAGAGCATGGTCGGTCGCTTCCTGGAGCATGCGCGCATAATCTGCTTCGGCAACGGCCGGACGCTGCCGTCGATGGAAGCAAAGGTCTTCCTCTCCTCCGCCGACTGGATGCCGCGCAACCTCGACCGTCGCGTCGAATTGCTTTGTCCGGTCGAGAACCAGACGGTGCGCGAGCAGGTCCTCGACCAGATCATGGTGGCCAACCTGAAGGACGACGGCCAGAGTTGGTTGATGTCACAAGACGGTAACTATCGCCGGCCCCAGACCGGTAAGGAACCTTTCATCGCCCATCACTATTTCATGACGAACCCGTCGCTCTCCGGGCGCGGGAGCGCGTTGAAGCTGAGCGGCGCAGTCCCGCGACTGGTTCTGAGCTCCTGAACGCGCCAGCGGCGTCGGGTCGCGCCCAATATGGCGCTGTAATCCGCCCCGGATTCGGCTAGAGGGAGCGCGCATGGACGGCTACCCGACCGCAGGCGCCTCTGTCTCGCACACCCCTCTTCGGACGGGCCGCGTGGGCATCATCGACGTCGGCTCGAATTCGATCCGCCTCGTCGTTTACGAACGCGCGAGCCGCGCGCCGTTGCCGGTCTTCAACGAGAAGGTGCTGTGCGGGTTGGCACGTGGCCTCGATGCCACCGGGCGTCTCAATCCCGAAGGCGTCGAGATGGCCCTGGCCAACATCGACCGCTTCGCGACCCTGGCGCACAACATGAAGGTCAGTTCGCTCGACTTGCTGGCGACCGCCGCCGTGCGCGACGCCGCCGATGGCGCCGATTTCATGCGCGAGCTGGCCAGCCGTCCCGGGATCGTGGCCCATACGGTGAGTGGCCAGGACGAGGCGCGCTTCGCGGGTTATGGCGTGATGTGCGGCATGCCCGATGCGGATGGCGTGATGGGCGATCTGGGCGGGGGCAGTCTCGAACTCGCTTCGCTCTCCCAGGGTCGTCTAGGCTCCTCCAGCACGCTGCCGGTCGGTCCTCTGCGCCTGATGTCTTCGGGCAGAGGCGATCCCCGCAAGACCGTCGTCGATGCCATCGAGGGCGTGCGCTGGTTGCGCGAGGAGCAGGGCAAGACCTTCTATGCGGTCGGCGGCGCGTGGCGCGCCTTCGCGCGCCTGCACATGGAGCAGGCAGGATATCCGCTGCACATCATCCATCAGTACGAAATCCCGGCCGACGAGGCACGCGCGGTGGCGCGACTGATCGCCGTTCAGAGCCCCAAGTCGCTGGAGAAGATGCCGGGAGTGTCGCGCCGCCGCGTCGACACGCTGCCGCTTGCGTGCCTTGCCCTCGACAGGCTGCTGGCGGTTCTGAAGCCCAAGACCATCGTCTTCTCGGCCTTCGGTCTGCGAGAGGGCTTCTACTATTCGCGGCTGAGCGAGCAGGAGAGGGCGCGTCATCCGCTGATCGCTTTCGCCGAGGAGCAGGGCGAGAGCTGGCACCGTTTCGACCTCTCGCCGAATGAAATCTTCGACTGGCTGTCGCCTGCGTTCGCCGGCGAAACCGACAGCGAGCAGATCCTGCGCAGGGCCGCCTGCCATCTCAGTGACATCTCGTGGGACGACCATCCCGACTATCGTGCCGACCAGGCGTATTTCCGCGTGTTGCACCTGCCCGCGCCGGGGATGAATCACCGCGAGCGCGCCGTCCTCGCGATGACGCTAACCTATCGCTACAAGAGCGAGCCCAAGGCGGCGATGATCGACACGGCCTTGCGCCTGACCGACACCAAGGGGCGCAGTTTTGCCCGATGCCTCGGCGCCTGCCTGCGGCTTGCCTACAATCTGAGCGGTGGCGCTCCGGGCCTCCTGCCACAGCTGCAGCTTCGCCGGACCGAGCGGGAACTTCGGCTGCTGGTGCCGACGGCGCTCAAGAGGAGCCTTGGCGATGTCACCGCACGGCGGCTCGAGGCCGCTGCGCAGGCCTTCGAACTCAAGCCGGTGATCGTATCCGCCTAGCCAGGGGCGACTATGAGCTCGGCGTCAGCTGGACGAGTTTCGGTTGATCGCCGTTCAGCGCCAGCGCCAGACGACCCTCGATCAGGTCCACTGCGTCCGCCCCGAACACTTCGTGACGCCAGCCCTTCAGGGCTGCGATGTCGCGCTTTCCCGCGGCCAGCCGGTCGAGTTCGTCGGCGCTCGCCACCAGGCGGCCTGCCACGCCGGCCTGCTCGGCCTTGAGCCGCAGCAGGGTGCGTAGAAGGTCGACGATCGCGCCGGGCGCCCGGATCTGCTCGGGGGTCTTGTCGCGGACCGGCAGCTCCGCTTCCGGCAAGGCCCGCGCCCGCTCGATGGCTTCCATCAGCTCCCGGCCCTGCCAGCCTTCGGCAAAGCCGCGACCGAGGCCGCGCGTCCCGGCGAGTTCCTCGATCGACTTGGGCGCGTGGGCCGCGATCTCCAGCAGCTGCTCGTCCCGGATCAGGCGCTGACGGGGAATGTCGATGCGCTGCGCCGTGCGCTCGCGCCAGGCCGCGGCCTCCTTGAGGATCGCCATCACCCGCGGGGAGGCCCCCCGCGGCTTCAGCCGGCGCCAGGCCTGCTCGGGATCGGCGCGATAGATCGCGGGATCGTTCAGAACCGACATTTCCTCCGCAATCCAGGAGAAACGGCCGGTCTTGTCGAGCTGGCGCTTCAGCTTCTCGTAGACGACGCGCAGGTGGGTGACGTCGGACAGGGCGTAGGTGATCTGGCGCTCGCTGAGTGGCCGGCGGCTCCAGTCGGTGAACCGGCTGGACTTGTCGATCTTTGCCTTGGCCAGTTTGGTGGCAAGCGATTCGTAGGAAGCGGCCTCCCCGTGACCGCAGACCATGGCGGCGACCTGGGTGTCGAACAGGGGCCCCGGCACCTTCTGGAGGCGCAAGTAGAAGATTTCCAGATCCTGGCGGGCGGCGTGGAAGACCTTGAGGACCTTGGGATTGAGCATCAGCTCGTCGAGTGGGGCGAGGTCAATGCCCTCGGCCAGCGTGTCGATCGCGGCCGCGTCTTCGGGACCGGCAACCTGGGCCAGGCAGAGCTTGGGCCAATAGGTCCGCTCACGCATGAACTCGGTGTCGACTGCAATAAATTCAGTATCGGCGAGGGGCTTGCAGAACGCCGCCAACTCGTCAGTCGTTGTGATGAGCTTCATTGGGGACGATCTATAGACCCCGCAGCGGCTCCGGCAAAGTTGCCGTGAACGGAAAGCGGCCATTCCCTTGACTTGCCTCGGCTTTCGGTGCCTTTTGCCGGGCCTCCAAACCCGGAAAATACGTAATGTCTTCAGTCTACCGAACCCATACGTGCGGCCAGCTGCGGCCCGAACATGTCGGCCAGCAGGCCCGTCTTTCAGGCTGGGTGCAGCGCAAGCGCGACCACGGCAACCTGCTGTTCATCGACCTGCGCGACCACTATGGGGTGACCCAGGTGGTGGTGGACGTCTCGAGCCCGGTCTTCAAGACCGCCGAGGCCGTGCGGACCGAGAGCGTGATCACCGTTTCGGGCAAGGTCGTGGCCCGCGAGGCCTCGACGGTCAACCCCAGGCTGGCGACCGGCGCTGTCGAGCTCGATGCCGCCGAGATGGTCGTCCAGTCGATGGCTGATCCGCTGCCGATCCCGGTCTACCAGGAAAACGACACCACGCCGGAGGAGCTGCGGCTCAAGTACCGGTTCCTCGACCTGCGCAAGGACAAGCTGCACAAGAACATCATGCTGCGCAGCCAGGTGATCGCCAGCCTGCGCCGGCGCATGATCGACCAGGGCTTCACGGAGTTCCAGACGCCGATCCTGACCGCCGACAGCCCCGAGGGCGCGCGCTCCTACCTCGTGCCGAGCCGCCTGCATCCCGGCAAGTTCTACGCGCTGCCGCAGGCGCCGCAGATGTTCAAGCAGCTCCTGATGGTGTCGGGTTTCGACCGCTATTTCCAGATCGCGCCCTGCTTCCGCGACGAGGATGCCCGCGCCGACCGTTCGCCCGGCGAGTTCTACCAGCTCGATTTCGAGATGAGCTTCGTCACCCAGGACGACGTGTTCGAGGCGATCGAGCCGGTTCTGGGCGGCGTGTTCCAGGAATTCGCCTCGTTCAACCGCGATACGCCGCGCAAGGTTTCGGCCTTCCCGTTTCCGCGGATTCCCTTCGCCGAGGCGCTGCTCAGCTTCGGTACCGACAAGCCAGACCTGCGCAACCCGCTGCGCATCTTCGAGGTAGGCGAGGTCTTCGCCGGCTCCGACTTCAAGGTGTTCGCCGGCATCGTCGCCAAGGGCGGCGTGGTGCGCGCCATCCGGGCGCCCAAGGCGGCCAGCCAGCCGCGCAGCTTCTTCGACAAGTTGAACAGCTGGGCCCAGGGCGAGGGCAAGCCGGGCCTGGGATACATCACGCTGGAGAACGGCGCGGGGAAGGGGCCGATCGCCAAGTTCGTGGCCGACGAGCGGCTGGCCAGGCTGAAGGCGGTGACCGGCGCCGAGGACGGCGATTCACTGTTCTTCGTGGCCGACGCGGCCGAGACCGCGTGGAAGTTCGCGGGCCAGGCGCGGACCAAGATCGGCCAGGAGCTGGGCGTGATCGCCGAGGACGAGTTCGCCCTGTGCTGGGTCGTCGACTTCCCGATGTTCGAGTACGACGACAAGCTGAAGAAGATCGACTTCAGCCACAATCCGTTCTCGATGCCCCAGGGCGGCCTCGAGGCGCTGGAGACGCAGGACCCGCTCACCATCAAGGCGTGGCAGTACGACATCGTCTGCAACGGCATCGAGCTGTGCTCCGGCGCGATCCGGAACCACAAGCCGGAGATCATGTACAAGGCGTTCGGGATTGCGGGCTACAGCAAGGAAGAGGTCGAGGCACGCTTCGGCGGCATGCTGAATGCCTTCAAGTTCGGCGCGCCGCCGCACGGTGGTGCGGCCCCGGGCGTCGACCGCATCGTCATGCTTCTCGCCGACGAGCCGAACATCCGCGAGATCATCACCTTCCCGATGAACCAGTCCGCGGTCGACCTGATGATGGATGCACCCGCCGAGGTGCCGGTGGAGAAGCTTCGCGAACTCCACATCGGGCTGCGCCTGCCTCCCAAGAAGGACTGACTCAGACAGGAAGAGTGCAAATTGACTGGACCTACAAGGTCCAGTACTCTCAATGGGTTATAGTCTTTTTATAAAGAAGATTATGAGCTCATTTCAGCTCTCTTCCTGGCTCCTGCTGCCGCTGGTGGCGGGACTGGCGCTCCTGACAAGTGCCTGCGGTGTGCCCGTTGCCGTTTCGGCGGCGAGCTACGCCGCCGATGGAGGGCTGCTGGCGACCTCCAACAAGACGTCGACCGACCATATCGCTTCCGTGGTGACCAAGAAGGATTGCGCGATCTGGCGAGTCTTCCGCGGCCGCCAGATGTGCACGCAACGTGCGGACGGCGAGGACCCCTATGACACCGACTATACCGAGCCCCAGCGCTCGGTGTCGGAGAGCGGCGTTTCCTATTCCTCGCCGCTCCGGCCCACGGCCGACAGCCCGGCCGTGAGCTGGAATGCCGCGGCCTACGACACGCCCGCGCCTCCGGTGCCCGCGCCTGCCGCACGGCAAGCCCCCAGGACGGCGACCGTCGAGCCGGTCCCGGAGAGGTCCGCGCCCGCGCCGGCCGTCTCGTCGGCTCCGGCCAAGTCCAAGAAGGCGAAGACGGTTCAGCGTTCGGCTAAGAAGCCTTCACGAGGTCCGGTGGCGTCTGCCCCCTGAGCAGGAAGGCCTCGAGATTGTCGAGCGCCTTGAAGCCCATCGCATTGCGGGTCTCGACCGTGGCCGAGCCCATGTGCGGCAGCAGGAACGCGTTCTCGAGACCGTAGTAGCCCTGATGGATGCGCGGCTCGCCGTCGAACACGTCGAGGCCCGCAGAGGCGAGGTGGCCGCTCTTGAGGGCCGCGATCAGGGCCTCGTCGTCCACCACCCCGCCGCGGGCTGTGTTCACCACGATGGCGCCCTTGGGCAGCTTGGCGATGCGTTCGGCGTTCACCCACTTGGCCGTCGCTGGCGTCATCGGCGCGTTGATCGACAGGAAGTCGCAATGGGGCAGCATGTCGTCGGGATTGGCGTGGAAAACGGCACCCTTCTCGAGATCCGGCGCGAGGCGGCTTCGGTTGGAGTAGTGGATCTGCATGCGGAAGGCGCGGGCGCGGTCGGCCGTGGCCTGGCCGATGCGGCCCATGCCGAGAATGCCCAGTCTCTTGCCTGTGACATGGGTGCCCATGAGCTGCGTGGGCGTCCAGCCGACCCAGTTGTGGGTCCGCAGCATGGTCGCGCCCTCGTGCGCCCGGCGGGCCGCGCCCAGCAGGCAGAGCATGGTGATGTCGGCAGTGGCGTCGGTCAGCACGTCGGGCGTATTGCTCACGACGATGTTGCGCCTGGCTGCAGCCGCCACGTCGACATGCTCGTAGCCGACCGAGAAGGTGGCGATCATGCGCACCGAGGCGGGCAGGGTGGCGATCGTCGCGGCATTCAGCGCGTCGCCGGCGGCGCACATTATGGCGTCGAAACCAGCCGAAGCCTCGGCCAGTGCCGGTCCGTCATAGAGCCGGTCGTCCGGGTTGAGCTGGGCGTCGAAGTTGGCCGCCAGACGGGCCTCGACGTCGGGCGGGAAGTGACGGGTGGCGATGACCCTGGGCTTGCCCTTGTTCATTGACGATTTCCTCCCTGTGCAGCCCTGACGCAGGCGATCATTCTGGTATTCCGCGCGCATGGATATTACGCTTGCCAGCCCGGCTACAAGGCCTGGCCCTTCAAGCCATCGTCAGTTGACCACGTATAGTATTCGCCGTTCTCGCATCCAAACAGCGGTCGTCCTCGCCACCGTCGGCGTTCTCCTGTTGCTGGGTCTGTGGATAAACCACGCCGACGCGCAACAGAAGGACCAGCCGCTGGCGCCGCATCGGGCGACCTACGACATGAAGCTGGCTGTGTCGCGCCCCAACAGCGGGATTGTCGAGGTCGGGGGCCGCATGGTGCTGGAGACCGTCGAGGCCTGTGAGGGCTGGGAGGTCAAGCAGCGGATCAAGCTCACCTTCCTGCGCAACGATGGCGACGAGTTCACGACCGATTCGAGCTTCACCAGCTACGAGACCAAGGACGGCCTCTCCCTGCGGTTCAGTGTCCGCAACATTCAGGACGACGAAGTCGAAGAGGAATTGCGCGGCCATGCCGATCTCGAGGCGCCGGGGGCGAAGGGCCGGGCAAGCTTCACGCTTCCGGAGGCGCGCAGTTTCGAGCTTCCGGCCGGAACGCTGTTTCCGACGACGCACCTCACCCTGGTTCTTCGCCATGCCCGCGACGGCGACAAGTCGGCCTCCTATCTGGTGTTCGATGGCGCCCGCCTCGACGGGGCCTTCCAGGTGAATGCCGTGATCGGCCGGCCGCCGCGGCAGACCGGAGCGCCTGTGGTGCGCGGAGACGTGGCGCTCCTGCGCAATCAACCCGCATGGAGCGTGCGGTTCGCCTTCTTCGCCACCGGTGACCAGGGGGCCCCTCCGGAGTACGAATTGGCCCTCGACTTGCTGGGCAACGGTATCGCCCGTTCGATGCTGTTGGACTACGGTGACTTCGCCGTGGATTCCCGTCTCGTTCAACTCCAAGCCCTGCCGAGGCCACGATGCTGATTCGCCGCCTGCTTGTGCCCGTTGCCGGCCCTCTCGTCCTCGCCGCCCAGGCGTCGGCGCAGGAGATGGTGCCCCATCGTGCCGTCTACGAAGTCGGCGCGATCGAAAATGGCAAGCCGACCGGCGGCACGCCCGGCACCTACGCCTACGAGTTGAAGCTCACGTGCGACGGCTACGTCATCAACCAGCGCCTGCGCCTGGAGACTGCCGGCCAGCGTTCCGCGGTGGTGAGCGAGCAGCAGACGCAGATGACCGAGAGCAAGGATGGCCGGAAGCTGACCTTCGAGCATCGGTCCGTCACCGGCGGCAAGCAGACCAGCCTGATGAAGGGCGAGGCGACCATGTCCGACGACGGCACCGGGGAGGCACGTTTCAGCGATCCGCCGAACCAGACGGTGGCGCTTCCGAAGGGCACGATGTTTCCGGTCGCAATCGCGCGCGCGACCATCCGCGCCGCCAAGGCGGGCGACAACGGCATCGATGCGCGGTTCTTCTTCGGCGACAAGGTGAAGCCGCCCCAGCAGGTCAATGCCATCATCGGCAAGGTGCCGAGGCGGCTGGCCGACGTGAAGATTCCGGAGGGAGCCGAGGAACTGGTCGACGGCCGCAGCCGCATCTACTACCGGGCTGGGTTCTTCGATACCGAGGCGAAGGGCGCGGGCGAACCGGCTTTCGAGATGAGCAGCGTCACGCTGGACAACGGCATCGAACTCTACGGCACGCACGAGCAGGGCGAGGGCGGTATCGAATACCGCATCACCCGCCTTGAGCCGATCCCCAAGCCCGTGTGCAAGTAGGCAGGCGGGGACCCTAGAAGCGGACGCTGAAACCGATCAGCGGGCCATGCAGGATCAGGTCGGTGCCCCTGGTCTCCAGGCCCGAGCCGGTCGTATAGCTTGTCGAGAGCGCGCGGTAGCCCAAGGTAGCGCCCAGGGCATAACCCTGACGCTGCCACGAGTAGGTGTAGGCCGCGATGGCCTGCCAGGCGAAGACGCTGCCCAAGCCGAACCCGCCGACGTCGCCACGGACGAAGGCGTTCTGACCCGGTGCAAACTGGTGACGCAAGCGCAGGCCGACGACCGGATCGATCCAGTCGAGAGTGCCGGAGCGGGCGGTGGCCAGTCCGAACGACCGCTCGAAGCCCATGTTGTAGAGATCGGCGGTGAGCGTCGCGCCGACGTTGGCGGTGACGGAGTTGTTCCAGTATCGGAATCCCAGCAGGGCATCCAAGGCCGTGAAGGAGCCCTCGCTGGGCGCCCAGCGCTTGAGTTCGTAGAGCCCGCCCACCTCGACGATGGTCATCGTATAGCTGGCCTGGGCGTTGGCGACGCCGGAGACGGTGAGCTGCGGCAGCGGATTGCGATAGCGCGCCGCGGACTTGGAGAAGCCGAGACTCGACCAGACGAGATCGCCATAGACGCCGACCGGTCCCTTGCGGGCCTCCAGGTAGCCGTTGAAGGCCGCCACGGAGCTGCTGTTGTTGATGACGTCGACGAAGCCGGCATTGATATCGAAGGTCTGGCCCTTGGCCGTTACGTTTCCGCTTACGCTCGTCAGCCAGCCATAGGCGGTGGCATTGAACTGCCACCCGTCAACTTCAGCATCGTCGGCCTGCGCCCCGCCTGACGGGAGCAGACCGAAAAGGACCCCGGCAAGCGCCATGGCAGCGCAACGCCGGAGGTCCGGCAGTGCGCGGCGCTCTGTTGCTGTGATCATTCGAGACACCTTCTCTGGAAGAAAGTAGCCTACCTGGGTCGGCCTCCGCCTCAGTCCCTGCCGCGTCGTGGACATCGCCCCTGCGCCCGCCTCAGCTTGCGGCAACCTTCGGGGTGTCCGAGGCCATTGCGTCGGCGGGGGCGTCGGAACCCGGCTGGACGACCTGGCCCGGGTTGACGGTGGCGGTCGTCGTGTGGAGGACCACCGCAGCGCCGTCCGTGGCGAACTCGATCCCCAGGCTCGGCAGGGTATTGAACATGCGCTTGATCGCTTCGCGTTGTATGGCGGCCGGATTGCCCGGCCTGGCCGTGAACTTGAAGCGAATCAGCAGGGCGCTGCCGGTGATGTCGGCCACGCCCTGCATCTTGAAGGGCGCAAGGACCTCCGACTTGATCGCCGGCATCTCCATCATGTCGGTTCCGATCTTCTTCGCCGCCTTGCGCAGCTTCTCGATATCGGTGTCGCGGGCAAAGCGGAGGTTGAACTTCACCGTGATCCAGTCGCGGCTGAAGTTGGTGATCTGGCCGAGCTGGCCGAACGGGATGGTGTGGACCTGACCGTTCTGGTGGCGCAGCTTGAGCGAGCGCAGGGTGAAGCCTTCGACCGTGCCCTTGGCTTTGCCGCAGTCGATGTACTCGCCGACCCGGAAGGCATCGTCGGTCAGGTAGAAGATGCCCGAGACGATGTCCTTCACCAGCGTCTGGCTGCCGAACGAGATGGCGATGCCGAACACAGAGGCGCCGGCGATCAGCGGCGTGATGTTCACGCCGAAATCGTCGAGCGCGATCATGACCGCCACCAGGGCGATCAGGACGGCCGCGCTCCGGCGCAGCAGCGGCATCATCGTGCTGATGCGCGAGGCGGGCGAGGCGGCCGCGTCTCCGTCGGTGATGGCTTGGGCCGCGCTCTTGTTCTTCAGACCCATGTAGGGGTCGGTCACGAACTTGAGCAGTTCCCACAACACGAAGGCGAAGAAAAGGGTGAAGCCCGCGGTGCGCGAGGAGGTCGTTATGTGGGCCCACTCGTCTTCGCTCACGAGGGCGAACACTTCGACGACCCAGCTCTGGGCGATCACCACTGCGGCGGCGATGATGACGGCCACGCGGACGCAGCGCGCCACGATGTCGGGCAGGGTGGTCGTCGTTCTGCCCGCCTTGTGGCTCGCGATGAGCGAATCGAGCCGCCGCACGACGGCCTGCATGAATGTCTCGAAGATCAGGATGCCGACCACGACGGTGAGCGTCAGCAGCATCGCGCCGGCAACGTGCGCCCGTTCCGCGATGGCGCCATAGATCTGCGTGGCGCCGAGCGCCAGGAAGAACGCCGTAGCGAGGGGCACCCACTTGCGCCCGATGGCGCCGATCAGCGGTGCGAGCGCGCCGAGGCCGACGAACCATTGCCGCGCGGCCTCGCGGGATCGCAGGACCAGCCAGAGGAACGCGCAAAGATAAGCCGCGGCCCCGACGACCTGATAGGCAGTCATCGCTTCGTGCGGCGTGCCGATCGCAACCAGGACCTGGCCGAGAATGCGGCCGAGGATGATCAGCAGCATGACAGCCGCGATCCGCAGGTACATACCCCGTGCGTCCTGGTCCAGAACGTCACAGAGCCGCGCCGCCTTCAGGTTCGGCTGCAGGATGATGCGGAACACCAGCATATACAGGCGCCAGGAGAAGATTCCCGTCAGCACCGCCGCCGCGAGCTTGTCCTGGCCGGTCGGACCGGTGAACCAGGCACCGACGGCGCCATGGCAGATCACCCAGACGGCGAGGACACCGAGCCCGTCGATAAGGGCCAGGCCCGAGACATGCGCCAGCGAACGCAGCCCGAATTCGGGACCAGCATCGCTCGACAACCTGGTCCGAAGCCCTTGCGTCAGCAGCCTAAGGACGGCCTCCGCAGCGAGCGCGGCGACCGCGACAGCTCCCAGCAGGAGCAGGAAGACGGATGCTCCTCGGCCGCCGTGAGCGCTGCGATCGAGCAGGGTGGGAATACTCGCGATCTTCGCCCCGAGCACGGGCAGGGCGGCCGGCAGGTGGCTGGCTTTTTCGAGGAAGATGCCGAATTCGTCTGGCCGATCCTTGATCGGTGTCACGATGACCTTGGGGCCGGGCGGCGGGCCCTTGCTCGACTTGGGCTTGCTGGCGGCGGGAGGGGGCGCCGCGGCAGGCGGTGCGGCCGGAGGGCTCGTCACGCCTTCTGCCTTCAGCTTCTCCGTCACGGAATCGCTGATCGCGTCCACCAGGCTCTTGAACTGCTCCTGCGTCATTCCCGGCGGAGGCGCCGTTGGAGTCTGAGCACCAGCAATGGTGCAACTGGCGATCAGGGCAGCAAAGGCCAATCCAATGGAGCGAAACAGGTACATTGAAATACTCACGCGACGAAAAACAAAAGGCACGAGCCTATGTTCGGCCCATAACACTAAGGCGGCAGTAAATCAGTAGACTTTCGCCTTAAAGGTTGCACTCGTGTGGCAATATCCTGAGGCTTGCAAAGTCTTCATGCCCGATAGCCTGCGGACGACTGCAATGCTGGACCGATGAGACGAATTGGAATTCAGAGCGGCCAGAGCCAGGCGGCGCCGCGCACGCCGCTGGAATCGCCATGCCGCGGCGGTACCAATCTCGTCGCGATGCTATCTCGCTCGGAGAAGACGTAGTCCTTCCAGAGTTCGGGAACGCGCTCGTAGAGTTGCGGGATCTTGGAAAGTCCGCCGCCCAGCACGATGACGTCCGGATCGAGCAGGTTCACGACGCTGGCGAGCGCCCGGGCCAGACGATCACAGTAGATTTCGAGGCCTTCCAACGCGAGGGCATCGCCTGTCGCAGCGGCCTCGGCGATGCCGGTCGCCCGCAGGTCGCGGCCGGACGCCAGCGCGAACTGCTTCTGGAAGGCAGGGCCGCTCAGCCAGGCTTCGATGCAGCCATGCCTGCCGCAGTAGCAGCCAGGGCCGGGCCGCTCGTCGTCGCGCGGCAGGGGCAGGGCGTTGTGGCCCCACTCGCCTGCTATGGCATGGGCACCAATGAGTGGTTTTCCATTGATAACGATACCGCCGCCGACTCCCGTGCCCAGGATGACGCCGAAAACGACGGAACTGCCGGCCCCGGCGCCATCCGCGGCTTCGGAAACGGCAAAGCAGTTCGCGTCGTTCGAGAGGCGCACTTCGTCCCGGCCGAGGGCGCTTTTCAGGTCGAGGTCGAGCGGGTGGCCGTTCAGCCTGGTGGAATTGGCATTCTTTACGAGACCCGTGGCGGGCGAGATGGCGCCGGGATGCCCTATGCCGATCCGGCAACGGGCGCCGACCTCGCGCTCCAGGTCACGCACCACGGAAACGACGGCCGCAACCGTCGCCTCGTAGCTTTCACGCGGCGTCGGGACGCGCAGGCGTGCGCGTTCCGAGCCATCATCGTCCAGGACGAGGCCTTCGATCTTCGTTCCACCGAGATCAATGCCTATCCGCATCGCTTCAGGGCGTTGCCGGCAGGAACTTGAAGGGTTCGGCCGCCTTGAACGCGCCCGCCGTCTCGCCGGAGAAGACTTCGCCATCCTGGATGGTGAGCTTCTTCACCGGAGCACCCGCCTTGAGGTCGAGCTTGGAGAAGGACACCCAGAAGGTGTTGGGACGCGTAGCCGAATCGAAGAAATAAACCAGGTTCTTCTGATCGGACACGGTGCGCCAGATCGTCGACGAGATGTTGGGCTGGTCCGGGGTCGTGATGCCGAGGGGCACGCTGACCGAGCGCATCACACCCATGACACTCGCGACGGCTTGATTGGAGAACGACTGCTGGGGGACACTCTTGATGTAGGACGGGTCGGCCTTCCGCGGGATCGCGTCGAGGAGGAACGACGCCCGCGCGAAGCGGTCGGCCGCGCGATTGGTGCCCGGCAGAAAGACGAGACCACCGATGCTCTTCCAGTATTCGTTCAGTGCCAGCTGCTGGTCGTAGATCGGCGAGTTGGTCATCACCGTATATTGCTTGCCGTGATGCACCTGAAGCTTGCCGCCGACATATTCGAAGATCGCCGAATCGCCCGTGGCGTCGGAGATGGCGAGATGCAACGTGGAGGCCTTGCCGTTGGGCAGATCGGGGGCAAGCAGGTTGAACGGCGTCTTCTGCAGCGCGTCGACCGTTTCAGACACGGTGGCGTAGGTATCCAGAACGTACTGAACCCACGCCGAGATCGAGAGATAGGGCTTGCCCGGCACGGGCTTCGCATACTCCGACTCCGCCAGATAGAGCAGGTTCGCCACGAGGCCCTTTTCATTCATGCCGTCGGCGGTACCGACCTCATAGCTCGAGATGATGACGCTGCCGTACTTGGAGGTCCAGGTGATGGATTGCGGGCCAGCCGCACCGTTTCGTGCCATGCCGGCGGGAAAGGCCCAGAGGTTCGAGCCCATGTCCTCGGCCCAATCCATGTTTCGGCCGGTCAAGACGGTGTTGTCGGGGGCCACGTAGAGCGTGCGCGTACAGGCGAGCGCCGTGCCGGCGGCGGCAATGAGAGCGACGGAGAGCGCGAAGGTCGAAATCTTGGACAGGCGCAACTTCATGGCATTCCTTTCGAGGCTGAGACGTCCGTATAATCGCATTGCCTGTTCACATAAAGCGCGCGCGGATGTCGATGCTATTCTCGACGCCGACCTTGTCGAACGTCGCGGCCAGCCACGCGGTTGCAGAGGCGCGGCCGGCCTTGAACAGATGATCGAGGAATTCCGGCTCGATGTTGAACTTGCTGACCGCGCCGAGGGGCGCCAGAGTTGCGGGATCGCCGATCGAGTGGATGAGCAGCTTCTTCAGCCGGTCGCTGAACTCGCCGGTGACAGCGCCGTTGTCGATCAGTTCCTGCACGAAGGCGATGGCCCGCATCTCCGCCATCAGCGCGCCGCCGAAGGTGATCTCGTTCAGCCGGTCGGCGATCTCGGCATTGGAGCGCGGAACGCCTTCGCGGCCGGGCGGGTCGACCTCGACGATGACCACGTCGGCGCTCGCGCTGTTGTAGATGAACGGCCAAATCGGCGGGTTGCCGCGGAAGCCACCATCCCAATAGGGCTCACCGTCGATCACCACGGCTTCGTGGATGCTGGGCAGGCAGGCCGATGCCAGCAGCGCGTCGATCGACAGCTCCTCGCGCGTGAAGATGCGCACCTTGCCGGTCGCCACGTTGGTCGCGGCGATGAACGCCTTGATCTGGTGGCAGGCCCGGACGGACTCCTGATCGAAGTGCCGGGTGAGGAGGTCGCGCAGCGGATCGAACTTGAGTGGATTGCGCTGCCAGGGTGTGAATGTGCGCTGGATCAGGTCGGCCCACAGGGCGCCGGGTGAATCGTCGAGGTTCCAGTTGCCCTGCAGGCGATCGAGCGGCGTGCGGCGGATCGGGCTGGCGATCGACATCTGGCCGAGTTCGCCCCAGAAGGCGGCCAATGCGGCGCGCGCGCCGGCCGGGCCACCCCTGGCCCAACCCTGCAACAGGATCGCGGCGTTCATCGCGCCGGCGCTGGTGCCGCTGACCGCTTCGATTTCGAGGCGGCCGTCCTCGATCAGCGCGTCGAGCACGCCCCAGGTGTAGGCGCCGTGGCTGCCGCCGCCCTGCAGAGCGAGGTTGATGCGTTTGCTGTCGGTCATGCGTCTATCCTCGCGGCCCGTGTGGCGTTAGGGTCATCGTTCTGTAAGGAAGTGGGTAGAGCAGGCGGCATTATGGCGAAGGACGCAGCAGGAGGAGCGTGGCGAAAACGCCCGTCGACCATCTTGTGGATGCTCTCGCTGGGCCAGCTCGTGACCTGGGGCATCGTCTACTACACCTTTCCGCTGTTCGTCGTGCCGATGAGCGAGGAGCTTGGCTGGTCGCGAAGCGCGATGTTCGGCGCTCTCTCGGCGGGGCTGCTCACCGCCGGCCTCTGTTCCATCACCGTCGGCTCCTGGATCGATCGCGGCCACGGGCGCCTGCTGATGACCGGCGGGTCGCTGCTTGCGGCCGCGCTGCTGTTCTTGTGGTCGAGGGTCGAATCGCTGCCGGTCTTCTACGCAATGTGGATCGGTCTCGGCGCCTGCCAGGCGGTGACGCTCTATGAACCGGCCTTCGCGGTAATCACCCGCGTCTACGGTCCGCGCTACAAGCAGGCGATCCTGCTGATGACTTTTCTCGGCGGCCTGGCCAGCACCTTCGGCATTCCATTCACGCAGTTCCTCGTCGAATGGATCGGCTGGCGGCCCGCGCTCGATGTGCTGGCGGTCATCGTTCTGGGTGTCGCGCTGATGCACTGGCTGATCGTGCCGGGGCCCGAGGTGAAGCCCGTGCCGATCGCCGCAGCCAAGCCGCCCACCGAGGGCGTCGTGAACCGGAGTCCGCTGGCCACGGCGGTCCGCGTGCCGGCCTTCTGGGGGCTCGTCGTGGCTTTCGCAGGCTACGGGCTCGCCTTCTCGGCCATGAGCTTTCATCTCATCCCGCTGCTCGACGATCGCGGCGTATCGACGGGGGTGGTCATGGCAATCATCGCCCTGATCGGACCCATGCAGGTGGTGGGGCGGGTGCTGCTGATGGTCGGGCAGCGGCACATCACGACCATCCAGCTGGGTGCGCTGATCTACTTTGCCTTTCCCCTGGCGATGGGCTTCCTGGCGACCGGCATCACCGACGTCTATCCATTGATCCTGTTCGCCGTCGTCTACGGCGTTGCCAACGGCCTCGTGACCATCCTGCGAGGGATGGCCGTCCCCGAGTTCATCGGTCCCGAAGGCTACGGTGTCGTCTCGGGGGCCCTCACCATGCCGACCAACGTCATGCGCGCCGCCGGACCGGTCCTGGCGTCCCTCGCCTGGGGAGCGTTCGGCGGCTACGCACCCGTCCTGTGGGGGCTGGCCGGCATCATGCTGGTCGCGGCCCTGGGATTTGCGGCGGCAGCGTTTTTATCGAAACGACCCTGAAACTCCCGCTTTTGCCACAATTGCACATCATGTGACCTCGCAACTAAATCAATGAGGCGAGGCGTTATGTTCGATGCGAAGCGGTTGCTGGAACAGTTCATGGGTGGCCAGGGCGGTGGCCAGGGCGGTGGTCAGAGTGGCGGCCAGGGCGTTGGCCCAACCGGCAGCCAGGGCGGTCCTAGCGGCTTCCTGAGCGGGGCCGGCGGCGGAGTGCTCGCCGGTGGCCTGGCGGCGCTGCTGATGGGCAGCAAGACCGGCCGCAAGATCGGCGGCGAGGCTCTCAAGCTCGGCGGCATGGCCGCGGTCGGGGCGCTCGCCTACAAGGCGTACAACGACTGGCAGGCCGGCAAGCAGGCAGCCCCGGTCCCGCAGGCGCCGCAGGCTCCGGTACCGATGTTGCCGGCGCCCAGCGGAACCCCGTTCAACCCGTCGACCGAAGCCGGCCAGCAGGCGCTGGCGCGCCACTTGTTGCGCGCCATGATCGCCGCCGCGAAGGCCGACGGCCATGTCGATGCCCAGGAGCAGGCGCGAATCTTCGCGGAGATGGACAAGCTGCCGCTCGGCGCCGACGACAAGGTGTTCGTGATGGACGAGCTTCGCGCCAAGCTCGATGTCGACGCCGTCGCGGGCGCGGCGGCGACGCCGGAAGAGGCGGCCGAAATCTACACCGCTTCCCTGCTGGCCATCGACGTAGACAATGCCGCCGAGCGCGGCTACCTCGCGATGCTGGCCGCGCGCCTCAAGCTCGACGACGCCCTGGTGGCGCATCTTCACGGCAGCGTCGCCTCGGCGACCGGCAAGAGCGTGCCGGTCGCGGTATAGCAAGACGGCGGGCGGCAGAGTTACTCTGCCGCCAGTTTCGCCATCCCGGGCTTGAGGTGCTGCACCTTGGGCATGACTTCCTTCGAGAGCAGCTTGAGGGAGCGGCGCCAGGCCTGCGGGTTTTCGACATAGTCGAAACCGAAGACGAGGAGCTGGCCGAAGCCGCCGACCTCGTCATAGATTTTCTCGATCTTCTCGACGACCGTCTTCGGCGAGCCGACGATCCAGTTGTGCTTGGCGCAGTATTCCGGCGTGACGTCGGAGTCCGCCGCGCCGGCATCGTGCTTCAGGTATTCGAAGAAGCCGAACTGCGAGAGCAGGGGCAGGAAGTACTCCCGCATCATGCGACCCATGTGCGAGCCGACCGACAGGCGCATCGCCTCTTCGTCGGTGTCGGCCACAAACACCTCGCGCACCAGGCGCCAGTCATTGCGGTCGGGTGTGCGGCCCGACTTGGCGGCGCCGGTCTCGACCGATTCCCAGTGGCTCTTCACGTAGGCCGGATTGAGGTTGAGGCTCATCGGGATGTAGCCCTTCTCGCCCGCGAGCTTCAGCGTGTCGGAGCCCTTGGAGAGACCGGCGACGCCGATTGGCGGATGAGGGGCCTGCAGCGGCTTGATGTGCGGCTTCAGGAACCCGAACATCGTATCGGGCTTGGTGACGTGCCAGTACTTGCCCTTGTAGTCGAAAGGTTCGGTCGAGGACCAGAGCTTGAGGATGATGTCGAGCGCCTCGCGCGTCATGTCGCGGTTGGCACCCGACATGCCGTCGACGTTGAACATCGCCCAGTCGCTCGGCAGGCCCGACGCGGCAATGCCGAAGTTCAGGCGCCCGCCGGAAATGTGGTCGAGCATGGCGACCCGGTTCGCGAGCTCGGCCGGGTGGTGATAGGGCAGCAGGAAGCCGCCGGGCCCGAGGCGGATGTTCTTGGTCTGCATCAGCGCCTGCGCCACCAGCAGGTCGGGCGAGGGATGGGGCTCCCATGGCGCAGTGTGATGTTCGCCGATCCAGGCCTCCGAGAAGCCGAGTTCGTCGAGCCAGCGGATCACCTGGAGATCCCATTCGTGTCCGTCCTTGAGGGAACGCTCGGGCGGATGGGAGGGCATGGTGAAATAGCCGAACTGCATCGTTTCCTCCTGTTCTGGTTGAGGACAAGTCCACTACCATTGCGCGTACGGCGCAAGAGGCTAGGAACGCATGGCTAACGACGTTCTGGTCGTGATCGACCAGCAGAAGGCGATGGATCATCCCAAGTGGGGACCCCGCAACAATCCGGGCGCCGAGGCCAACATCGCACGGCTGCTGACCGAGTGGCGCCGCCGCGGCGCGCCGATCGTCCATGTGAAGCATGACAGTACCAGCCCCGACTCGCCCTTCCGGCCGGGGCAGGAGGGCAACGACTTCCTGCCGTTGACGGCACCGCTCGAGGGCGAGCTGGTGGTGGCGAAGAAGGTCCACAGTGCCTTCATCGGCACCGACCTCACGGCCGGGCTGCAGGCGATGGCCGGGGGCGACGGCGTGAAGCCGCCTCTGGTGATCTGCGGCGTGCTGCTTGCCAACTCGGTCGAAGCCACGGTGCGGGTGGCGGCCAACCTCGGTTTTGCGGTCAGGCTGCCGGGAGATGCCTGCTGGTCGTGTGACAAGCGCGACCTGACGGGACGGCTATGGCCGGCGGAAGACGTCCATCAGCTCACTTTGGCGCTTCTCGACGGCGAGTATGCCGAGGTCACGACCGTCGACGCGATACTGCGTCGCTGAGTCATGAGTCGTCTGCGGTGGTCCGGGCCGGTGACGAAGCTGGCCGCGCATGGAACATGAGTCGCCAGAGCTTGCCTTCGCCGAGGATATGCCCGATCTCCCGCAGGGCGAAGAACGGCAGCAGCGAGATGGTCAGGATGGCCCACACCGTCAGCCTGCCCTCCCAGGTGACGCCGCCGATATGAGGCATGCTGGCGGCGAAGGACTTGCCCGCCACCATGCCGAGGCCAATTCGCTCGGCGGCGTGGAAAAGCATGAAGACAAGGGCGAACAGCCCGGCCTTGTAGGCCACGGGCCAGATCAAAGGCATGTGGTCGAACCGGCGGCCGATCCGGAGGTGCTCGGCGATCAACATGACCTTGGCCATGACGGCGGCGTTGATCAGGGCGAATCCTTGCGGTGCGAAGGACAGGTTCCGCTCCGAGAGGACCAGGCTTTCGTTCAGGACGAACAGGCCGAAGACCACGTAGAGATAGACGAACATGAGGAGGAAGCGGCGCATCTCGTCGAGGCCGCGTTCCTTCAGCCGGCGCAAGCCTTCACTCTTCATGGGCGACCTCAGGCGAGCCGTGTGTTCGACAGTGGCATGAGATTTGGGGCAGAAAAAAGCCGCGCCGGCGTGATTGACGGCGCGGCTTGCTTTTCGTCGAGCCGAATCAGCCGAGCTGGATCCAGGTCGTCTTCATCTGCGTGAACTTGTCGAAGGCGTGCAGCGACTTGTCGCGACCGTTGCCCGACTGCTTGTAGCCGCCGAACGGGGTGGTGATGTCGCCGCCGTCATAGGTGTTCACCCACACCGAGCCGGCGCGCAGGGCCTTGGAGAACTTGAACGCCTTGTTGATGTCGGAGGTGAAGATCGCCGAGGCCAGGCCGTAGATCGTGTCGTTGGCGACGGTGAGGGCCTGTTCGGCATCCTTGACCGGGATGACCGAGAGGACCGGCCCGAAGATCTCCTCCTGGGCGATCTTCATCTTGTTGTCGACATTGTCGAACACGGTCGGCTCGATGAACGAGCCGGCGTTGTCGATGTGTACCTGCTTGCCGCCCATGGCGAGCTTGGCGCCTTCCTTCTGGCCGGCGTCGATGTAGCCCATGACCCGCTTGGTCTGGGTTTCGTCGACCATGGCGCCCATCTGGGTCTTCGGGTCGAGCGGGTCGCCCGGCATCATCTTCTGGCCGATCGCCATGACCTTGGCGAGGAACTCGTCCTTGATCTTGTCCTCGACGATCAGGCGCGAGCCGGCGGTGCAGACCTCACCCTGGTTGAACCAGATGCCGAACGCCGTGCGGCGGGCGGCGATGTCGAGGTTGGGTGCGTCGGCCAGCACGATGTTCGGCGACTTGCCGCCGCACTCGAGCCAGACCTGCTTCATGTTGGATTCGCCGGAGTAGCGGAGGAAGTACTTGCCGACCTCCGTCGAGCCGGTGAAGGCCAGCACGTCGACATCCATGTGACGGCCGAGCGCCTGGCCGGCGGTCTCGCCGAAGCCCGGCAGCACGTTGAACACGCCCTCGGGCATGCCGGCCTCGGCCGCGAGTTCGCCGAGGCGAAGCGCGGTGAGGGGAGACTGCTCGGCGGGCTTCAGGATCACCGAGTTGCCTGCGGCCAGCGCCGGCGAGATCTTCCAGCAGGCCATCAGCAGCGGGAAGTTCCACGGCACGACGCAGGCCACGACGCCGGCGGCCTCGCGCGTGATCATGGCGATGACGTTGCCCGGGGTCGGGGCGACCTCGTCATAGATCTTGTCGATCGCCTCGCCGAACCACTGGACCGTGTTGGCCGAGCCCGGAACGTCGACCGTGGTCGAGAAGGCGATCGGCTTGCCCATGTCGAGCGTCTCGAGAAGCGCCAGCTCCTCGCGGTTCTTCATCATGAGGTCGGCGAGCTTCAGCATGATGCGCTTGCGCTGGGCCGGCGCCATGTTGGCCCAGGTGCCCTTCTCGAAGGCGGCGCGCGCGGCCTTCACGGCGGCGTCGACGTCGGCCTGCTCGCAGGCCGCGACCTTGGTCAGGACCTGGCCGGTCGCCGGATTCACGCAGTCGAAGGTCTTGCCGGTCAGCGAGGGGACGAACTTGCCACCGATGAAGGCCTGGTTGCGGTAGCTCAGGCCGCCGATGCGGCCTTTCCAGTCGTCGCGCGAAAGCTGGGCGCTCATCTTCTCTCTCCTCCATGTTCGATTGCGCGGGAGCCTATCCCACGAAAAAGCCGCCCGGAAGGGCGGCTTGGTCGTCGAGCGTGCGATGCGGCAGGCTACTTGATCTTCGATTCCTTGAACACGACGTGCTTGCGCGCGACCGGGTCGTACTTCTTGAGTTCGAGCTTCTCGGTCTTGGTGCGCGGGTTCTTCTTGGTCACGTAGAAGAAGCCGGTGTCGGCGCTGGAAATCATCTTGATCAGGATCGAGGTCGGCTTGGCCATGGCAATTGTCCTTATGCCCTGGGGGGCGAATTCGCTGAGGGGCGCAAAGTAGTCAGCAGGGCTGCCGTGTCAAGCGCCGAGCCCAGGAAAAGGCTAGGGGCGGGCGGCCGCCTGGAAGGTCGCGGATTGCACGGCGTGGGCATAAAGAGCCCGGTCGCGCAGCAGTTGGACGGCGAGATCGACATCGGCCTCCGGGGCGGCTTCGCCCGGCGGGCAGATCTTGCGCAGGTCGGTCACTTCCTGGGGCGTCGGATTGCGCAGTGCGTGCCAGCGCATCAGCGAGCTCTGGTTCGAATCGACCGACGCGACGCCCAGCTTGCTCGCGCCGCCGACCTTGGAAGTGCAGATGTTGGGCAGGACCCCCAGCTCGTTCCAGGTGTAGCCGGACGGTGCCTGCAGACGTGACCAGGTGAGGATCAGCTCGCCTTCGTTGGCAAGGCGGACGACGGTCTGGACGGTGCCTTTGCCGTAGCTCGTGGTGCCGATCACGACGGCGCGGCCACGATCCTGCAGCGCGGCGGCCACGATCTCGGCCGCCGAGGCCGAGCCGCCGTTCATGAGAACGACGATCGGGAGTTGTCCGGTGGCGGGGCGGCCGTTGGAGCTGCGATAGGTGCGCTTGCTGTCGGGGTGGCGGCCATTGGTCGAGAAGATCATGCCGTCCGCGATGAACACTTCCGAAACCGACTGCGCCTGGTCGAGCAGGCCGCCGCGGTTCGAACGCATGTCGATGATGATGCCGACGAGATCCTTGCCGATGTCGGCCTTGGCCTTGTCGAGGGCGGCGCGGAGGTTGTCGGTCGTCGCCGTGTTGAAGCCGGTGAGATGGATCAGGGCGACGTCGCCGCGGCGTTCATAGACCACCGTGGTCGGAACGATGCGTCCGCGCTTCATCGGCAGGGTGAGTTCGGCGCCTTGGGAGGGACGCAGCACCGTCATGGTCACCGGCGCGCCGACCGCGCCGCGCAGCTTGGCGACGACGTCGGACAGGGGCCGGTCGATCATCGAGTCGGAGTCGATCGCCAGGATCTGGTCGCCGATCTGGATTCCGGCCTTGGCGGCGGGTGCCCCTTCCTGGACGGCACGGATCAGGATCTTCTTGTCCTCGGTGCGCTCGACCGTGATACCGACGCCGCCGCCGCCGTCGCGCTGGAAGCGGTTGTCCCTCGCTTCGTCGGGGTCGGCGTAGCGGCTGTTGCGGTCGAGTTGCTTGGTCGTGGCGGTCATCGCCTGGCGGATGAGCATCTGCCGGTCGACCTGCTGCAGAGCAGGTGACGCGTCGATGGACCCGGCCATGAGTTCGGTCAGGGTGCTGCCCCAGGCGCGGCCGTCCGTCGGATCGGAAGGGGCGGGGCGGCTCACGATTTCCTTGCCGTCGCGTTTCACCGTGAGGGTGGTCTCGCTGGCCTCCAGCATGAGTGTGGAATCGTTGCTTGCGAAGCCGCGATAGGCCTCGACCGACAGGTTGCGGAAATTAGGCTCATAGAGATGACGGTCGCCGATGGCACGGTAGGCCTGGAGGACGACGCGTTCGATGCCGACATCACCGGCGGCGGGGCTGCGACCGTCGGCCTGGCTGCTCGGCGTATCGGGGAAGGTCGCGCAGGACACGACCAGGCACGCAGCCACGAGCGATGCGGCCGCACGTGGCAGCATCAAACGAAGGAAAGGGAATTGTGGCACTTCCATACGCGGCAGTCATTACACTAGCACAGGCCGTCGGCGGGCGGCCACGTCGTTCAGGCCGACGGGTCGAAGCCCCCGGTCACAGCCTTGGGAGCGGCCACCTTCTGGGCCCAAAGCAGCGCAATTACGGCACCCTTTATCCGCGGCAACAGGACCAGGGCGAGCGCGACGGAGAGCGGCAGCCAGAGAAGGGCATGAACCCAGAGGGGCGGCTCGGCTCCCCAGCGCTCGACCAGGAGGACCAGCGGCACGACGATATGGCCGACGACGAAGATGGTGAAATAGGCCGGCGCATCGTCCGCGCGATAGGGCTCGAGCGCCAGGTCGCAAACCTCGCAATGGCCCTTCATCTTGAGATAGGAACTGAACAGGCGGCCCTTGTTGCAGCGCGGGCAACGGCCGTGCCAGCCCCTCATCAGGGCGGTCCAGAAATCGACCGGTGCGTGATCGTCATCCATGGCGGGCAGGATGCGCTCCGCATCTACTTGCGTCGGCGTGACCCTTTGTCCCGTGGCGGCCCGCGATGCGCGACCGGACGCCGCGGCGGCCCGTTGCTCTCCCGGCTGTAGGGCGAGCGGGAATGCCGGGGTGCCGGCTGCCGCTCGACCCGCTCGATCACGTCGACGATCTCGAACAGCAGGCCCCCCGTGGCCGTATCAGCCTCGACCAGCTTTATCTGCAACCGGTCGCCCAGACCGAAGGTCTCGCCGGTGCGTTCCCCGATCAGGACCTGCCGGCCTTCGTCGTGGCGGAAGAATTCCTGGCCGAGGGAGCGGATGGGGATCAGCCCGTCGGCGCCAGTGCCCTCGAGCGTGGCGAAGAGGCCGAAGCGGGTCACACCGTTGACGCGGCCCGGGAAGACGGCCCCGACGTGGCCGGCCATGAACGCAGCGACGTAGCGATCCATGGCGCCGCGTTCGGCGGCGACGGCGCGACGCTCGCACATCGACAGATGCTCGCCGAACTCGGTGAACCGGCCCTTGTCCTCGGAGGAAAGCCCCCCTTCGCCCAGTCCGTAGGCAGCGATCAGGGCCCGATGCACGATCAGGTCGGGGAAGCGCCGGATCGGCGAGGTGAAGTGGGCGTAGCGGGCAAGGGCGAGGCCGAAATGGCCGAGATTGTCCGGGCTGTAGACCGCCTGGCTCTGGCTGCGCAGGACGGTCTGGCTGACGAGCTGGGAGACCGGCTTGTCGGCGACCTCGTGCAGGACGCGGTTGAGATCGGCGGGACGTAGCCGCTGGCCGGTCGGCACCTTGATGCCGAGCGTGCCGAGAAATTCACGCAGCGCCTCGAGCTTGGCGAGATCGGGCTGGTCGTGGACGCGATAGAGGCAGGGAGCCTGGCGCTGTTCGAGGGCCTGCGCCGCGGCCACGTTGGCCAGCACCATGAACTCCTCGATCAGCTTGTGGCTGTCGAGACGCTCGCGCACGCCGATCGTGGCGATATGGCCGTCCTTGCCCAGCGTCACCTGGCGCTCCGGCAGGTCGAGGTCGAGCGCACCGCGGGCCTCGCGCGCCGCCAGCAGGACGCGGTAGGCGCCATAGAGGGGGCGGACGACCTCGTCCATCAGCGGCTCGATCTCGGCATCCGGCGTGCCGTTCATGGCGCGCTGCACGCGGTTGTAGGTGAGGCGCGCGGCCGAGCGCATCATGGCGCGGTGGAACTTGTGGCGCTTGAGATGGCCTTCGCCGTCGATCCACATCTCGGCCACCAGCACGGGCCGATCCTCGCGCGGGACCAGTGAGCACCAGTGGTTGGAGAGCTGTTCGGGCAGCATCGGCACGACGCGATCGGGGAAATAGACCGAGGTGCCGCGACGATAGGCGGCGCGGTCGAGCGGCCGATCGTGGCGCACGTACCAGGCGACGTCGGCGATGGCCACGAGGATGCGCCAGCCGCCCGCATGGCCGGGATCGGGCTCGGCGAAGACGGCATCGTCGAAGTCGCGGGCATCCTCGCCGTCGATCGTGACCAGCGGCACGTCGCGCAGGTCGAGGCGGTGGACCATCGGAGCGGCCTTGGCCTTGTCGGCTTCCTCGATCGCGGCCTCGGGGAAGTCGACCGGAATGTCGTTGGCGGCGATCGAGATCAGGCTGACGGTGCGCGGATCGCTCATCGGACCGATGCGCTCGACGATGCGGGCACGTCGCGCCAGCGCGCCGCCGGTCTCCTCGATCCAGACGATGTCGCCGGGCAGCGCGCCGTTCTTGTCTGTGGGCCGCACGTCGAATTCGCGGCGCAGCTTGCGGTCGGTCGGCGTGACGAGGCCGAGCCCGTTCCGGCCGGGTGGTTCTTCGTAGAGGCCGAGGATCTTCTTCGGTCCGCTGCCGAGCCGGCGAACGACCTTTGCCTCGTAGGTATTCTTGCCGCGGCGCTTCATGCTCGCCAGCACGCGGTCACCGACCGCCGGGGCAGGGACGGTGCGCGAGGCCGGCGCGGAGACCTCGATGCGCGGTGGCGGACCGTCCTTGTCGTCGTCGTGACGGCGCGGCACGGCCAGCAGGTGGCCGTCGTCGTCGACCGAGACGATCTCGAGCACGACCATGTCGCTCAGGGACTCGGGGTGACGGAAGGTCTTGGCGCGGTCCGGCGCGATCTCTCCCGTGTCGCGCAGGTCGCGCAGAAGTTCCTTGAGCTCGATGCGCTGGTCGCCCTTCAGCCCGTAGGCTTTTGCGATCTCGCGCTTGCCGACAGGCGTTTCGCTGTCGCGGATGAAGGCCAGCAGTTCGTCGCGGGTCGGGACCTTGCCCTTAGCCATCGGTGCCTGTGCGGGGCGGGGCGTCGTCCTTGTCCTTCGTCTTGGCCGCCTTCTTCTTTGTGGCCGGCTTCTTCTTCGCCGTCGCCTTCTTCGGCTTGGGCTTGGCGCCGCCATCATTGGCGGCCTCGGGCGCCGCCTTCTTCGCTCGCGCCGTCTTCGGCTTCTTGGTCCCGCCCTTGGCGGCGCGTTCGGCCAGAAGCGCCACCGCCTGGTCGAGCGTCAGCTCCTCCGGCTTGATGTCGCGCGGGACGGTGGCATTGACGCCACCGTGCTTCACGTAGGGGCCGTAGCGCCCGTCGTAGAGTTCGACCGGCGCCTCGTCGGAGGGATGGTTGCCGATGCTGCGGATCGGCTTGGCGGCGGCACGGCCGCGCGGGGTCTTTGCCTCGGCGAGCAGAGCCACGGCGCGATTCATGCCGATGTCGAGCACACTCTCGTCGGACGGGACGGATTTGTATTTCGGCCCGTGCTTCACGTAGGGACCGAAGCGGCCGACACCGGCCAGGATGACTTCGCCATCCTCGGGATGAGGCCCCAGCTCGCGCGGCAGTGACAGCAGCGCCAGCGCCTGCTCCAGGGTCAGGTCGCCCGGCGTCATGTCACGCAGCAACGACTGGCGCTTGGGCTTCTCCTTGCCCTCGGGCTCGCCGAGCTGGACGTAGAGACCGTAGGGGCCCTTGCGCAGCGTGACTTGCTTGCCCGTCACCGGATCGATTCCCAGGATCTTGGGGCCGTCAAGATTTTCGCCGCTGGCCGAGTCGGCGTCTGCATCGACGATCCCGAGCTTCCGCGTGAAGCGGCATTCGGGATAGTTCGAGCAGCCGATGAAGGCGCCGAACTTGCCGAGCTTGAGGCCGAGGCGGCCATTGGCGCAGGACGGGCAGTCGCGCGGATTCTTGCCGCCATTGTCGTTGGCCGGGAAGAAGTGCGGGCCGAGCTCCTCGTCGAGCTTGTCGAGCACTTCCTTGACCCGCAGATCCTTGGTCTCGCCGACGGCGGCTGAGAAGGCCTTCCAGAACTCGCGCAGGACCTCGTGCCAGTCGATCTTGCCGCTGGAAATATCGTCGAGTTCTTCCTCGAGATGGGCGGTGAAGCCGTATTCGACGTAGCGCGGGAAATAGGTCTGCAGGAACGCCGTGACGATGCGACCGCGATCTTCGGGAATGAAGCGCTTGCGGTCGAGGCGCACGTAGTTGCGGCGCTGCAGCACCTCGATGATGCTGGCATAGGTCGAGGGACGGCCGATGCCGAGTTCCTCGAGCTTCTTGACCAGACTGGCTTCCGAATAACGCGGCGGTGGCTCGGTGAAATGCTGCTCCGGCACGACCTCGCGCCGGTCCATCGCCTCGTTCTCGGTCACGTCGGGCAGGATGGCGCCGGTCTCTTCGTCGTCGTTCTTGTCGTCCTGGCCTTCGTCGTACAGGGCGAGGAAGCCGTTGAACCTCACGACCGAGCCGGTGGCGCGGAGCTGCACCGTTTTGTCGCCGCTCGCGATATCGACCGAGACCTGGTCGAGAACGGCGCTTTCCATCTGGCTGGCGACGGTTCGCTTCCAGACCAGTTCGTAGAGGCCGAGTTGGTCCTTGTCCAAATAGGCCGCGACGTCCTGCGGTGTGCGGAACAGATCCGTCGGGCGGATCGCCTCGTGCGCCTCCTGGGCGTTCTTGGCCTTGGAGGTATAGATGCGCGGACTGGAGGGCACATAGGCGGCGCCGTACTTCGTCTCGATCAGGCGGCGGGTCTGGCCGATCGCCTCGGGCGCGAGCTGCACGCCGTCGGTCCGCATGTAGGTGATCAGGCCGACCGTCTCGCCGCCGATGTCGACACCTTCATAGAGGCGCTGAGCGAGCCGCATGGCAGTGGCGGCCCCGAGCCCGAGCTTGCGCGACGCTTCCTGCTGCAGGGTCGAGGTGATGAAGGGCGGCGGCGGGTTGCGGCGGACCTGGCGGCGGTCGATCGAGGAGACGGCGAAGGCGCGGCGCTCGATCTCGCGCTTGGCCTGCTCGGCGCGCTCCTTCGTGCCGAGATCGAACTTCTCGAGCTTGCGCCCGTCGAGATGGGTGAGGCGGGCTTTCAGCACCTGCTTCTTGGCGGTGCCGAAATGGGTATCGACCGTCCAGTACTCGCGGCTCTTGAAGACCTCGATCTCGGATTCGCGCTCGCAGATCAGCCGGAGCGCCACCGACTGGACGCGGCCGGCGGAGCGGCTGCCGGGCAGCTTGCGCCACAGGACGGGCGACAGGGTGAAGCCCACCAGATAGTCGAGCGCGCGGCGCGCCAGGTAGGCATCGATCAGCGGCTGGTCGAGGTCGCGCGGGTTGGCGACGGCGTCGAGGACCGACTTCTTGGTGATGGCGTTGAAGGTGACGCGCTTCACGTCGACATCCTGCAAGGCCTTCTTGCGCTGCAGGATGTCGAGAACATGCCACGAAATGGCTTCGCCTTCGCGATCCGGGTCGGTGGCGAGGTAGAGCTTGCCGCCCTTGGTGACGGCCTGGGCTATGGCGTCGAGGCGCTTCTGAGACTGGGGGTCGACCTCCCAATCCATCGCGAAATCTTCGTCCGGCCGGACCGAACCATCCTTGGGCGGCAGGTCGCGGACATGACCGTACGAGGCCAGCACGGTGTAGCCGGGGCCCAGATACTTACCAATGGTCTTCGCCTTGGCCGGGGACTCGACGACCAGTACGTCCATCGCCGAATAATGCTCCAGTTCGATATCAGTTTCCGGAGCTAAATCACTGAACTAAATCAGAGATACGCGGTTACCCCGGTGCCTCTCCAGGCGGCCCTCCAGCTCGAGAGCCATGAGGACCTCCGCGACGGAGGCGGCGGACACTTGGCACCGGCGCACCAATTCGTCAACCGCAGTGGGGACGGAACCCAAGGCTTGCACAATGCGTGCGGTATCTGATTCAACGGGTATTTGGGCTGGTTTTTCAAGACGTTGCGCCGCCGCCTTGGGCTGGCCCAGAACACTCAGAATATCGTTCGCATCCCGTACCAGAATGGCCCCATCGCGGATGAGGCTATTGGATCCTGCATAGCGAGGGTCCATGGGCGAGCCCGGCACGACGAATACCTCGCGGCCCTGTTCAGCCGCCCGCTGGGCGGTGATCAGGGAGCCGGACCGGGCGGCCGCCTCGATGACGACGATGCCGGCCGAGAGACCGCTCACGATCCGGTTGCGCCGCGGGAAGGCGCGGGCGATGGGCGGCGCCCCAAGGACCACCTCGCTCAGGATCAGGCCGCGCGCGGCGATGGTTTCCTGAAGGGCAGCGTTCTGCGGCGGGTATGCCTGATCCACGCCGCAGGCCAGTACGGCGACCGTCCCGCTGTCGAGCGCTGCCTCATGCGCGGCCGTATCGATGCCCCGGGCGAGACCCGAGGCGATCACGAAGCCGGCCGTGCCCAGCGCAGCGGCGAGCTTGGCGGCAAAATGTCGACCCGCCAGCGATGCCTCGCGGGCACCGACGATCGCCAGGGCCGGCCGGTCGAGAAGGTTGGGATCGCCGAGCATCGACAGGACTGGCGGAGCATCGGGAAGGGCGGCCAGCGCGGCCGGGTAGTGGGCGTCGCCCACCACCAGGAAGCGCCCTCCAAGCGCCGCGAGCGCCCGTTCTTCGCGTTCGATCGCGGCATCGGCGACGGTCGCTAGCGTGGCGCAGGCCACGCGGGCCGATCCAAAATGGGCCAGCGCTTCGTGGAAGGTGATGGGGCCCACCCGCGCGCTGCGTGCCAGCCTCAGCCGGGCCCTGCGTTCCGCCGGGGCGATGTCGATAGGGTCAGAACCGTCGAACATGCGGTCGACCTTATGCGAGTGATAGAACTCTGTAAAACAACCGATAGTAGCAATCTACTGTCAGGACCGGCTGCGGCGGCTGAGCAGGGCGCCCCCTGCCCCGAGCAGCGCCAGCAAGCCAATGAGGGGGCCGAAGCCTTCGAAGCCGCCCCAGCTGATCATGACGGCGCCCAAGGCGGCGGCGCCGATCCAGCCCACGCTGGCCGAGGTGCCGTTGAGCCCGAGCACCGTGCCCCGGACATCCTCCGGCACCGACGCGAGCGACGCCATGTACGAGGGCCGCCCCAAGGCGTTGAGCAGCACGTAGACAAAGCCCACGGCCACAGTGACGGCCGGGTCGGGATGCCATGTGAACAGGACCAGGGCCGCCACGGCAGACAGCGCCATGGCCACGGCGAAGGTGAGGAGACGGTCGCGCAGCCGGTCGGCGAGCTGGCCGCCCAGGAGCGTGCCTGCGATGTTGCCCAGCGCGAACACCGCCAGGGGAATGGCGAGTTCGATCAGGGACATGTGATAGGTGACCTGCATGAAGGTGGCGAAGTAGACCACCGCGAGCCCGTAGCAGATGCGTTCGGCGACGCCGGTCCCGAGCAGGCCCAGAACCTTCGGTGAAAGCGCCGCTCGCATCGAGGGCCGTACACCGGCGGGGCGGGTGTGGCCGGCACTGCCGCGCCCCAGGGTGAGGAACAGGCTGATCACGGCGGCGATCGACAGGCCTGCCACGCAGAGCAGCCAGCCCCTCCAGCCGAAGACCGATCCAAGGGCCGCCGCCAAGGGAACGCCGACGACCAGGGTCAGTGATTGGCCGCTCATGACCCAGCCGAGCGCCCGGCCGCGCTGGCTGTCCGGCACGCGCGCCGAGACTTCGGCGAACACGACACCGGTGAAGGCGCCGGCGCAGCCGCCGCCGACGGCCGCCCAGACCGCAACCCAGAAGAAGGACCCGGCCGCAGCCTGCGCGACCAATGTCAGCGCAAGCGCGAAGGGCGCGGCGATCAGGATCGGCCGGCGCCCGATCACGTCGGACATCCAGCCGCCGAACGCGGAGGTCAGGCCCCAGGCCGTTGCCGTCAGGGAAACCAGGTTGGCGACCAGCGGCATCGCGACATCGAGGTCGTGCGCCATTTCCAGCAGGAAAGGAGCGCGCGTGGTCCCGCTCGACGTCGCGGCAAACGACCCCAGGCAGGCGGCACCGATCAATGCCCAGGGCAGGCTGCGGGACGGGGAAACGCTCATGCAGCCGCTGCTATGACAGGAACGGCGGCATGCCGCATCGGCCGGATCGACATCCGACCCATGCTGCGGACGTCAGGCCGCCCGCTTCTTGCCCTGGCCGATCTTGGGTTCGGTCCCTTTGAGCAGGCGCGCGATGTTCTCGTGGTGGCGCACCCACACAAGCGGCACGAGCAGCGTGAGCAGCATCGCGGCGCGCGGATCGGTCAGGAACCATGAGGCGATGGCGGCGATCACCACGCTGAGCAGCGCAGCCAGCGAAGAGTAGCGAAAGACCGCGGCCATCAGCAGCCAGGCGGCGCAGGCGATGGCGCCGACCGGCCAGGACAGGCCCCACATGACCCCGAGGGTGGTGGCGACGCCCTTGCCGCCCTTGAAGCCCAGCCATACCGGGAACATGTGGCCCAGCACCGCGCCCGCAGCGGCGCCGACGGCGGGCAGCTGTCCCACCTGGTCGGCGATCAGCACGGCCGCGACGCCCTTCAGCGCATCGAAGAGCAGAGTCGCGGCAGCGAGGCCTTTCCGCCCGGTGCGCAGGACGTTGGTGGCGCCGATGTTGCCCGAGCCGACGTTGCGGATGTCGCCCAGTCCTGCCGCACGCGTCAGCAGCAACCCGAACGGGATCGAGCCCATCAGGTAGCCCATCAGGAACGGGCCAGCCATCAGGATCAGGGTCGAGATCATCGCTGCGTCCTAGGGGCTCAGGAGCCTGCAGTTCGTCGAATCGACATAGGCCGTGGTGGGCGGCCCGATGAGCTCGGTGGTGATCTGTTCGCCGGGCTGGATCGACACCGGGCCGTAATAGGCGTCCTCCAGAGCGCGACTGCCATTCATGAAAGTGCAGACCGCCTGCGTATCAATCGGGCGCTGGATGTTGGACTTCAGCACGATCGTGACCTGCCAGTAGCGCGAGGGCCCGTAGGTCAGGTTGTTGGCGCCGATGGTGACCAACGGCTGCGGCGTCGCGAAGTTCGGCACCGGTCGCGGGCCGGTGCGGCGGGCCTGCGGCTGTGGCTTCGGGCCCATGGCCTCCGGCGGCCGGTAGGTGGACCTGCTCGGATCGAACGCCGCGTTGGGATCATATGGAGCCGCCCCGGGAGTGCCGAGCGGCTGGGGGCTGCCCAGGGTCGCCGTGCCGCCGCCGGGCACGCCCAGAGGCTGGGGCGTCAGAGGGGCGGCGCTGATCGAGGAGCCGGTGCTCGGCATCGGCGAAAGCGGTGTTGGGGTCGCCTGCAGCGGCGTGGGTGTCGGTGGGGTTACGGGGGCGGGGGCTGCCATCGTGGGGGCCGCGGCAGGAGCCTGCACGCCGCCGACCTGGGTCTGCAGGCGATCGTAGCAGGAGAGTCGCGCCTGAGTTTCGGTGATTTCGCTGCAGATCTGGATGTGGCGCGTCAAAGCGTCAAGAAGGTCGTCGCGCGAGCCGCCGCGCGGCTGGGCGTGCGCGGTGCCGGCGAGCGCGACGGTCGCGACGCCGAGAAGAAGTGAGTGCCGGAGCATCATCGGTTCCCCGTTGAGAGACGAAACGACCATATCAGACCAGATGGCCGTTTGAAGGCATCGGTTAGGCGGCGGTTGCCGCCATTGCGAAGCTGTCGTCGCGGTAGATCGTCCGGCCGCCGACGATCGTTGCCAGGACGCGGCCTTGCACCGGGCGCTCGTCGAACGGCGAGTTCTTGGTCTTGCTCCAGAGGTCGGTGCGATCGATCTTCCAGGCATAATCGGCATCGAACAGGACGAGATCCGCCGGTGCGCCCTTGGCCAGCTTGCCGGCGGGCAGGCCGAACAGCGACGCAGGCGTGCTGGACAGGCGCTGGAAGAGTCGGGGCAGCGTGATATGGCCGCCGTGAACAAGCTCGAGCGAGATCGGCAGCAGGGTCTCCAGCCCGATGCCGCCCGGCTCCGCCTGGGCGAAGGGCACGCGCTTGCTGTCCTGATCCTGCGGCCGGTGATCGGACACGATGGCGTCGATCGTGCCGTCCTTCAGCCCCTCGACGACGGCCACACGGTCCTTCTCGGCGCGCAACGGCGGCACGAGCTTGCAGAAGGTGCGGTAGTCCCCGACGGCGAGATCGTTCAGCGCAAAGTAGGGCGCGGCCGTATCGCAGGTGATCCGGAGGCCGCGGGCCTTGGCGGCGGCGATCACCGCCACCGACTCCGCGGTCGAGATCTTGGTGAAGTGCATGCGGCCGCCGGTCATCTCGGCCAGCCTGATGTCGCGCTCGACCATCATCACCTCGGCGAGCGGCGGACAGCCGGACAGGCCGAGGCGCGTCGCCATCGCGCCGCTCGTCATGGTGCCGCCGGACAGCGCCGGCTCCTGGGGCATGTGGACGATCAGCGCATCGAAGGTCTTGGCGTAGTAGAGGGCGCGGCGCATGACCTGCGCACTGGCAACGGCATGGTCGGCATCCGTGAAGGCCACGGCGCCGGCCTCTGCGAGCAGGCCGATCTCCGCGAGTTCCTTGCCTTCGAGGCCCACTGTCAGCGCGCCGTAGGCATACATGTTGGCGAGCTTGACCTGGCGGGCGCGACGGGCAACGAACTCGATCAGCGAAGCGTCGTCGAAGGGTGGCTCGGTGTCGGGCAGCAGCACCATCGAGGTGATGCCGCCCACGGCGGCGGCGGTGCCGGCGCTTTCCAGCGTCTCCTTGTGCTCCTCGCCGGGCTCGCCCGTGTGCACGCGCGTGTCGACCAGACCGGGCGCGAGATAGTAGCCGCGGCAGTCGACCGACCGGATGCCGTAGGGCGCGCCCGAGGCGAAGAGGTTGGGGCCGAAGTCGGCGATCTTGCCGTCGCTGATCAGGACGGCGCCGAGATACTCGGCGTCGCCGGTGGGGTCGACGATGCGGGCATTGATGTAGGCGGTCGAACCGGCATGCGGCGGCGCGGCCTTGTCGATCTTTCCGCTCACGCCACGGCTCCGAACTGGTTGCGTTGGCCGCCGATCAGGGCATCGAGACAGGCCATCCGGACCGTGACGCCCATCTCGACCTGCTCGTGGATGACGCTGCGATCGAGATCGTCGGCCACCTCCGAGTCGATCTCGACACCGCGGTTCATCGGGCCGGGATGCATGATCAGGGCGTCGGGCTTGGCATATTCCAGCTTGACCCGGTCGAGACCGAAGAAATGGAAATACTCGCTGATCGAGGGAACGAACGAGCCCTGCATCCGCTCGGTCTGCAGCCGCAGCATCATCACGATGTCGACGTCCTTCAGGCCCGTCTTCATGCTGTAGTGGACCTCGACGCCCAGCCTGTCGACGTCGGTCGGCATCAGGGTGGGCGGGCCGACCACGCGCACACGTGCGCCCATGATCTGCAGCAGGTGGATGTTCGAGCGGGCGACGCGGCTGTGCATGATGTCGCCGCAGATCGCCACCAGAAGACCCTCGAGATTGCCCCGTCGTCGGCGGATGGTGAGCGCGTCGAGCAGCGCCTGCGTCGGATGTTCGTGCTGCCCGTCGCCGGCGTTGATGACGGCGCAGTTGACCTTCTGCGACAGGAGATTGACGGCGCCCGACTCGTGGTGGCGCACGACAATGGCGTCGGGCCGCATGGCGTTGAGCGTCATCGCCGTATCGAGCAGGGTCTCGCCCTTGCGCACGGAGGAGGTGGCGACGTCCATGTTGATGACGTCGGCCCCGAGCCGCTTGGCGGCGACCTCGAAACTCGTCCGCGTGCGCGTCGAGTTCTCGAAGAACAGGTTCATGATCGTCCGGCCGGCGAGCCTGTCGCGCCGTTTGTCGACGGATCTGTTCTGGTCGATGTAGGTTTCAGATAGGTCGAGCAAGCCCGAAATCGTTTCAGGCGAAAGACCTTCGATGCCGAGAAGGTGGGGCAACCTCGGCACGCCCGCGCGATTGTTTGTCACTAAAGCGCGACGTTAAGCACGCACGCGCGGCCCTCGCAAGAAAGCGTTTTGGTGGATAACCGGTGCGGCGCGGATCAGGCCGGCGGACGCGGTCCGGTGTAACGCGCACGAGGCCTTATCAGCGCACCGTGTGCGGCTTGCTCGATGGCGTGCGCGATCCATCCGACGGTGCGTCCGAGGAGGAACAGGGCCAGAGCCGACTCCTTCGGCAGGCCGAGGACGCGGGCGAGGGTGACCGTCGCGAAATCGACGGTCGGCTTGCGGTCGATCTGCTGCTCGACGGCGCTTGCCACGCGCTGGGCGAAAGCCAGCTCTGCAGAGCCGGGGACGAACTCGCGCATCATCGAGAAGAGGACGAGAGCGCGGACGTCGCCGTCCGGATAGAGCTGGTGGCCGAATCCCGGGATGTAGATGCGCTCGCTCACCCGGCGCGCGATCTCGGCGTCGATGTCGGGTACTTGCGCAAGATCGGCGAGGAGACCCGCCACGCGGCGCGTCAGTCCGCCGTGACGGGGGCCATTGATCGCCACCAGTCCCGCCATCGTGGAGGCATAGAGATTGGCGCCGGTCGAAGCCACGACGCGGGCGGCGAAGGCAGAGGCGTTGAACTCGTGATCGGCCGACAGGACGAGGGCGGCACGGATCAGCGGCGCGAGCTCGGGCGGAACATTCCAGGCCGTGGCCACCTGCTCATGGATCGGGCGATCGGAGAGGGGCTGGCCGGTTACCGCGGCTGCCAGCAGCCGCAGGATGCGCGCGCCCGTCTCGAGCATGGCGGGGCGATCTTCCACCCAGCTCGGATGATCCCAGCGCGATGCGGCCGGCAGCAGCACGAGGCAGGCATCGACCGGGGGCAGGGCCGAGGCGGCCTGCCAGGCACTGCGCAGGGCGGCGGACAGGGGCGGCAGGTTACGCGCGGCGAAGGGCCGGTCGTCGCAGTCCCAGAGGAGCTGGGCGACCTGTTCCAGGGAGCTGTTGCGTGCCAGCCGCGCCGCGTCCTGGCCGCGATAGAAGAGGCGGCCGTTCTCGATCAGCGTCAGCGAGGACTCGAGAACCGGCGTGCCGAAGTCGAGGGCGTTCGCGGCGATCGACTCGGCCTTGCGGCCGACCTCGCGGCGACGCTTGAGCTGGGCGACGTCGTCGGCCCTGTAGCGCCGCTCACGCTGGCCGTTCGTGGCTTCCGAGCGCAGCAGGCCGCGGCTCACATAGGCGTAGAGCGTGGCGGCCGAAACGCCCAGACGTCGCGCCGCTTCCTTGGAGGTGAGCCATTCGATTGCCATTTCTTATTATGGATTAATACAGTCAATATTGACAATACATAGGCTGGATCGAATGTTGAGCCCGGAACAGCAAGGGGATTGCGATGCTGCAGACACGGGTGGACAGCGGGCTCGACGGCGTGATCGTGGCCGACACGGTGATGAGCGAGGTGGACGGGGAGGCCGGCAGGCTGATCGTCCGCGGCCAGGCGATCGAGGACCTCGTGAAGACGTGCGGCTTCGAGGGCGTCGCCGCACGGCTCTGGGAAGGCTTCGCCGAGGGCGGCGGCGATGAGGCGGCGGTGCGGGCCGGACTGGCCGCGGCGCGCCAGCGTGCCTTCGCGGACGTCCCGAAGCTGCTGGGCGCCGCCAAGGGGCTCAGCCCTGTGGAGGGGTTGCGTGTCGGCCTCGGCATGCTGCCGGATTCCGATCCCACGCCGCATCACTACCTGGTGTGCGGCGCGCTCCCGGTCTTCCTCGCCGCGCTGCTGCGGGCGGCCGACTCAAAGCCGGCGCTCGCGCCGGATACGGCCCTCACGACGGCGCAGGATCTCCTGCGCATGATCCGCGGCAAGCGCGCCGACGAGGCTTTCGAGAAGGGGCTCGATATCTATCTCGCGACCGTCACCGACCATGGCTTCAACGCCTCGACCTTCACCGCGAGGGTTGTCGCCTCGACCCGCGCCGGGCTCATCTCGTCGGTGCTGGCGGCGCTCTGCGCCCTCAAGGGGCCGCTGCACGGCGGGGCGCCCGGCCCGGTGCTCGACATGTTCGACGAGATCGGATCGCCCGAGCGCGCCGAGGCGTGGCTGGACAATGCCTTCGCCAACGGTACGCGCCTGATGGGCTTCGGTCACCGAATCTACAAGAAGCGCGATCCCCGGGCGGACGTGCTGAAGAACGCCGTGGCGACGCTGCCGCAGACGGCGGGCCGGCTGGCCTTCGCGGTCGAGGTCGAACGCAGCGCCATTGCCTCGTTGCGCAAGCACAAGCCGAAGCAGCGGCTCGACACCAACGTCGAATACTACACCGCGCTGCTGCTGGAGGCGCTCGAGGTGCCGCGTAGCGCCTTCACCGCCTTGTTCGCCGTCGGCCGCGCCGCCGGGTGGTGCGCCCACATCTTCGAGCAGGAGAAGGGCGGGCGCCTCATCCGGCCGCAGTCGACTTACGTCGGACCGCGGTCCGACTGAGCCTCAGGCTCGACGGGTCGTCGAGCCGCGCCAGGTTCGGGCCCGCGTCCCGGCGGCGTCGAAGACCCAGAGGATCACGTCGGCGCCGGCCGACGTGAAGGTGGCGGTGAAATACCGCCGCCAGAAGCTGCCGTCGGCGTGGGTGAACAGCGCCGACGTCCCGAGCTGGTTCGGCCGCGCCGTCAGGCTCGCGGAACGCGGCATCGCGCGCGCATCAGCCAATTGCAGCAAGGCCACACCGTCCGTCACCGGCCCGAAAAACATCGTCTCGCCGACCTCGTCCGTCTGCATGGGCCCGCCATCGATGCGCAGCCAGACGGCGGGCTTGCCGTCGACCGTACGAACCGCGAACTGAAGAGCGAAAGGCATGCCGTCATCGTATTGCTCGCGCGGCGACTTCGGCGGCGGGACGATGTCCTCCAGCGGAATCGAACGATAATAGCGCGCGGTGCCGGCATAGGTGCCGAGCCATTCGGCCCATTGAACGCGTTGGGCGTGCGCGGACGGCGCGGCAAGCAGCATGCCCGCGGCCGCCAGCGCGCGCCGCCGCGTGATCATGGGCGGGTGGCCCTAATCGGCAAGGGCGGGCCGCTCTTCGTAGGTGTCGAAGAAGCGCCGACCCGAGCCGCGCTGGTTTTCATAGATCGAGCCCTGGTGATCGGCCGGTGGCAGGGGCATGCGGACCGGGGCCGGCCGGACGCGCGGCTCGATCGTCGGCTCGCCCAGCACCATGCGGCTGTTGAATTCGTCGAAGTCGGCGACTCCCATCAGCGGCCAGGCATCGGCGGCGGCATATTCGTGCAGCAGGAGCCGGCGCTGGCGATTGGACCGGTTGAGCGCCGAACCGTGGACCAGCCGCGCATGATGGATGGTCATTGAGCCGGCCGGACCCATGAGCGGGACGGCCTTCGTGACATCGACCCCGCTCGCCTCTGGATCGAACGCGCCGCAGAAGCGGCCGTTGGCATGGTGGTCGTGGACCGGCCCGCGATGCGAGCCCGGGACCACCATGAGAGGCCCGTTGGCCTCGTCGCAATCGTCGAGATAGATGCCGGTCGCCAGCACGTCGTCGTTGCTGTGCGGATAGAAGGCCCAGTCCTGGTGCCACTCGACCGGCGAGCCATAGCCCGCCGACTTCATGTTGAGCTTGCCGCCATGCAGGCGGAGGGCGGGGCCTATGAGCTGCGCAAGCAGGGACGTGATCTTCGGGTCGCGGGCGAGGTCGCGGAAGAAGGCGTGGCGCTTGAAGATGGCGGGCTTCAGCCGGCGCACCCTCGGCATCGTGGCGCTGTGGGTGGGCTCGAGATCGTAGAGATCGTCATTGGCCGATACGCCGCGCGCTTCGGCGACCAGCCGGTCGGTCAGCGTGCGGAGCTCGGCGAGCTGCGCCCCCTCGATCAGGCGCGGGATCACGAGATAGCCGTCGCGGCGGTAGGTCTCGATTTGATGATCGGTCAGCATGCGGAAAACATAGCACGTGAAGCCCGCATCATCGATAATCGCGACATGACGAGCCGTGCTCTTTTCCCGACCCTTATCTATCGCGAGTCGCTCGTCGACCGGCGCTGGCGGCGCTTCAACCAGGATCTCGCCGACGAATGCCAGTCGCTGGCGGCCTCGGATGCGGCGGGACAGCGCTGGTCGGCCAAGCACTATCTCGGCGGCTATACGTCCTATGGTTCCCTCGACCGTCTGCACCTCGTTTCCTCGCTGTTCGACCGGCTGCGCCGCCGAATAGATGTGCACGTGAAGAGCTTCGCGCGCGACCTCCATTACGATCTGGCCAGCCGGACTCTCGCGATGACGGATTGCTGGGCCAACCTCATGCCGGCCGGCACGGTCCATTCAATGCACATCCATCCGACCTCCTTCATTAGCGGGACCTATTACGTGTCGGTGCCGAAGGGGGCGGGCGCGATCAAGTTCGAGGACCCGCGGCTCGGCTACCAGATGGCCGCGCCGCCGCGTCGCGCCGATGCCCCGGAAGCCTATCGTGCCTTCGTAAGCGTGGCGGCGCATGACGGCGATCTGGTGCTGTTCGAAAGCTGGCTGCGCCACGAGGTGCCGCCGGCGCACTTCTCCGGCGAACGCATCTCGATTAGCTTCAACTACGCCTGCCCGCCGAAGACCGGCCGCTGAAGGATCGACGATGCGCCTCTTCTCCCTCGTGCTTTTCCTGGTGTTTGCCACCGGCGTCTCCACCGCGCGGGCGGCCGACGAGCTGCCGATCTTCGATGCCCACATGCATTACAGCCACGACGCTTGGTCGGTCGTGCCGCCGAATGAAGTGGTCGAGATCCTGAAGAAGGCCGGCATAAAGCGCGCCATGGTGTCGAGCTCCAACAACGAGGGCACCAAAATGCTGCAGGACGTGGCGCCGGGCATGATCGTGCCCGAGTTGCGGCCCTATCGTTCGCGCGGCGAGATCTCGACCTGGGCGAAGGATCCGACGGTGATCCCGTATCTCGAGGACCTGCTGTCGAAGCGCAGGTACAGGGCGATCGGCGAGTTCCACATCTACGGCGCCGATGCCGACCTGCCCAACGTGCGTCGCGTCGTCGAGTTGGCAAAGCAGTACGGGCTCTTCCTGCATTCGCATTCCGATGCCGATGCCGTGACGCGGCATTTCCAGCAGGACCCGAACGCCAAGGTCCTGTGGGCGCATTCGGGCTTCGAGCGGCCGGAGACGGTGCGCGAGATGCTGCGCCGGTATCCGACCCTGTGGTGCGATCTCGCCTTCCTCACCGCGCACGTCTCGAACGGCAAGGTGGCGCCAGGCTGGCGCGAACTCTTCATCGAGTTTCCCGACCGCTTCGTGCTGGGCAGCGACACCTTCACGCCGGAGCGCTGGCACTATGTGATCGAGAATGCCCGCTGGTCGCGGCAGTGGCTTTCGGACCTGCCGCCGGACGTCGCGCGCAAGATCGCGTACGAAAATGGCGACCGGCTGTTCGGAGGCGCGCCGTGAGGCTTGCCGCGGCATTGCTGGGAGTTCTCCTGGCGACGCCGGCCTGGGCCGACGACTGCCCGCTAGACCTGGGACGCGGCACCGGATGGGTCGTCTTTTCCGATCATTACCTGATGGCGTTCCGGTCCGATCCGCTGCGCATCGAAGTGGGCGAGCCGTTCGCCCTGCTCGTCAATGTCTGCACCAGGCGCAGCGGTGCCGCCGAGCTGCTGGCAGTGGATGCCAACATGCCCGAGCATCGACATGGCATGAACTACCGGGCCACCATCGTGGCGAAGGGTAACGGTCGCTTCAGGGCCGAGGGGCTCTTGTTCCACATGCCCGGCCGTTGGGAAATCACCTTCGACGTACGTGCGGGCAGCGAGAGCGAGCGCCTGACGCACGATATCATCCTCAAGTGATCCGACTGCTGCTGCTGGTTTCTTTGCTGGCGGCAGGGGCCGTCGGCGTCCGTGCGCAGCATCTGCTCGACTGGTCGGCCGAGGAAATCAGGGCAGTCGGGCAGCACGGCCCCTGGCCCCCGCCGCCTGTGCAAGACCCCTCGAACAAAGTGTCCGGCACGCCCGCCGGCATCGCGCTGGGCGAGCATCTGTTCAACGAGCCGCGCCTGTCGGGAGATGGACGCATGAGCTGCGCCACGTGCCATCAGGCTGGCCGCGAATGGAGCGACGGTCTCGCCAAAGCGCGCGGCGCGGTCGAACTCGATCGCCGCACACCATCGCTGTGGAACATCGGGTATCTGCACTGGTTCGGCTGGGACGGGGCGGGCGACTCGCTGTGGGCCCAGAGCATCCGTCCGTTGCTCGATCCCCGAGAGATGAACGGCGGCCCGACGCGCGCCGGCGAACTGCTGCGAAGCGATGCCGCGTTCGCCTGCGGCTATGAACGAGCATTCGGAAGCAGGCCCGGAAGCGATGACGAGCGGCTGCTGGTCGACACGGCCAAGGCGTTGGCGGCCTTCCAGGCGACACTGGTCAGCCCGCGCACAGGCTTCGATGACTTCCGCGATGCTTTGCTGGCCGGTGATCGCGAAAGCGCGTCACGCTATCCGCTCGCGGCGCAACGCGGGCTGAAGCTGTTCATCGGCGAGGCCAGCTGCAACCTCTGCCATCTCGGGCCACGCTTCACGAGCGGCGAGTTCGGCGACATCGGCATCCCGTTCTTCGTCCGACCGGGCGAGGTCGATCCTGGCCGACACGGCGGGCTGGGCCGACTGGCGGCCAGCCCCTTCAACCTGCTCGGCAAGTACAATGACGATGCGTCCGGCAGCAACGCCCGGCGTACGCGGCATGTCCAGCGTCAGCATACGAACTTCGGGGAGTTTCGTGTCCCCGGCCTGCGCCAGGTGGGCCGCGGCGGCCCGTACATGCACAATGGCAGCCTCGCAACGCTCGAAGACGTCATAAGGCACTATTCCGAGGTTAGTCCCGATCGCCTCCACAGCGATGGCATACCCCTGGTCCGGCCGCTGGGCCTGACGGTGGAGCAGAGCGCCGATCTCGTGGCCTTCCTCCGCTCGCTGGATGCCGAAGCGCTGGCTCGCCCATCGCCGGCACCGCTCTGCCCTTGAAGCGCCTTCGACGCCGCGATGCGAGGTATAGGGTTCGGCTCTACTTGATCAGGAAGCTTTCCAGCTTCTTTCCGCTCTTGAGCGCGGCCGTCAGCCACCTCGGGCGATTGCCGCGACCGGCCCATGTTTCCTCGGCATTCTTCGGATTGCGATAGAGCGGCGGCAGCTCTCTTCCCTTGAGCGGATGCGATTTGCCGCGACGCTCCGAGCCGCCCTTCGCAGGGATCGTTCCACGAAGTTCTGCAATAGCTTCGATCAACTTCATGCGCTGCTTTGAAATACGCGTCTCGATCTCGGCTTCGATCTGCGCCCGCATCACCACCAAGTCATCAAAGGCCATCGACTTGATCTTCATGCTGCCAATCCTCGTTGTTCGTGTAAGTCCCGACTGAAGTACGCGCGAAGCTGCAATAGCGCAACATGGTTGCATAGTACGAAAGCATGCGTTCGTCGTGCAGACTTCGACGAACAGCTTGCTCGAACACCGCACTCGCGGTGCGCGATTAAGGTTAACGCAACCGCGCGATCACGCTTTCAAGGATCCAGGCCGCCGCGGCCGCATCGACACGTTCGGCGCGCTTGGCGCGTGTCATGTCGTAATCGTCGATCATGCCGCGTGTCACCGCCGCGGTGCTGAGTCTTTCGTCCTGGAAGACGATCGGCAGGGCGGCGAGCGTCGGCGCACCATGGTTCTGAATGTTCGTCACGAACTGCCGCACCGACTGGCAGCGCGGACCTTCGGTGCCATCCATGTTGAGGGGCAGGCCGACCACCAAAGCCTTTACCTCGTGCTTGCGCGCGAGCTCGGCGAGCGCGGCGAGATCCGCCGCCAGCTTGGTGCGCTTCACAGTGGTGAGGGGCGTTGCCAGCATTCTCATCACGTCGGATGTCGCCACGCCGATGGTCTTGCTGCCGAGATCGAGCGCCATCAACCGGCCGTCGCGCACGAGCAGCGCCTTGAATTCGGGAAAGTCCATGACGGGCATTCAGGGCGCCTTGCCCGTCAGCCAGGCTTCGGCGTGATCCGCAACGCGCTTCCACCCGGGTTGTCCGAGCACCCAGTGTCCCTGGTCTTCATACTCGACATAATCGGACACGTGGGCGAAGTGCTTCGCGGTGCGGCGCACGACGCCGGGCGGTACGAGCTTGTCCTTTTCGGCGGCGACGAAGAGCAGGGGCACAGTCACGCGTCGTGGATCGACCGTCGCGGCCTTTGCCCAATCGAGCCAGGGCAAGGCGATTTCGAGCAGCGCACGTCCCGACTCGTGAACGAAGGACGAATGCTCTTTCTCGCCCATGGCGTGGCCTGCCGTATTGAAAGTGTACGAAAGCGCCTCGCCGAGTGTTGCCCTGTGCGGCTTTCGCCACCACCCCCAGCGCGCCTGGATCCGGGCGAAGGCCAGCAGGTTGGAGGGCCTGATCGCGAGGATGCTCGAGGGTGGAGCAGGGGTGAGCAGCACGCCGGCCCGTGCGAGGCCCTTGGCGCACAACAGCAGCGCCAGCAATCCTCCCATCGAATGGCCGATGACCACCGGCTTCTCCGGGAGAGCCAGAATCGTCTTCTCCAGATCGGCGACATAGTCGAGCAGGCTGGTTTCACCCAGTGCACCAGGCGGTGCATCCGGCGGCACGTCGTGATGTCTCAGCGGGTGTGCAATTGTTTGCCACCCACGCTCGTCGAGGAACGGGCGCCAACGATGCCAGACGCCGGGTGTTCCCCACATGCCGTGAATCAGGACTGCCAAGCGAGCCATTGCCGAGGTTATAAGGCGTGCAGCGGACTGGGTCGACACGGCCCGCGAGAAAGGCGTTCAGACAAGGTGACAGATACTCTCTATGCCCTGCTGGCGATTGCGATCGTCCTCACCGTCGTAAGCGTGCTGGTGCCCCTCGCCGAGCGATTCCGGCTGCCGCATACCGTGCTGCTGGCGATTACCGGCATGGGCATGGGCTTTCTCGGGTCGTGGATCATCAGTCGCGGCATAGACCTCGGAGTTCTTTCCGACGCTTTCGTCGGTCTCGATAAGCTCGAGGTCGGGACCGAGGTGTTCCTGCCGCTTTTCCTTCCGCCGCTGCTGTTTACCGCCGGCCTGACGATCGACGTCCGGCGCCTGATGGACGAGATTCACGCGGTCCTCCTGCTGGCGGTCGTTGCCGTGCTCGTCTGCATCGCCTGCGTTGCGGGGGTCGTCCATTTTGCGACCGGTATCGACATCGTGGTCTGCCTCCTGCTCGGCGCGGTCGTCTCGACGACCGATCCGGCGGCGGTCATCGGCATCTTCCGAGACGTTGGCGCCCCCAAGAGGCTGTCGATCCTGGCCGAGGGCGAGTCTCTGCTCAATGACGCAGTGGCGATCGCGGCCTTCGGCCTTTTCATGAGCATCCTGGTGGCGCGCGCATCCGGCGATTCCGCCATGCCCGCGGATCCGACGGCGGCGGTCGGCGTGTTCCTGCGCGAATTCGTCGGCGGCCTGATGCTGGGTTTCGCCATGGCACGAGTTGCCATGATGATTCTTCCCCGGCTGGGCGATTCCGATGCTGCCATCGCCTCGGTCACGGTCAGTCTCAGCTATCTCTGCTTCATCGTCGCCGACCACTATATCCACGTCTCCGGAGTGGTTTCGGTCGTCATGGCAGCGCTCACCGTGGCGGCCTATGGGCCGACCCACCTGCATCCCCGGCAATGGACGGCGTTGCGTCAGGTCTGGGCGCAGCTCGAGTTCTGGGCGAACTGCCTGATCTTCGTGTTGGCTTCGATGATCGCGGCCGATGTGCTGCTCAAGATCGACTGGCTCTATATCTGGGGTGTCGCGGCCGTTGCGATAGGCGCCTTCTTGGCGCGGGCGCTGGTTGTGTTCGGCATGCTGCCGGTGCTCGAAACCTCTAAGCTCGTTCAACCCGTGAACCGCCGCTACAAGGCGATCCTGGTATGGGGCGGCCTGCGCGGCGCAGTGACGATCGTGCTGGCCATGGTTGCCGCCGGCAACCTGCGCCTCCCCGAGGCAACGCGCGACTTCATCGCCATCTCGGCCGTCCTGTTCGTGCTGTTCACCCTGTTCGTGAATGCAACGACCCTTGGACTGGTGATGCGTCTGTTTGGTCTCGACAAGCTCAGCCGCCTCGAGCTGGCTCTGCGCGACCGGGTGCTTGCGCTGTCGCGTATCAACGTCGACCGACATCTTCGGGAAATCCTCCGGCAGCACAATGAACGCACGGAGGGCTTCGCCGTCGATCCCGCGTCGGCGGGGGATCCCGCGGTGGAGCCCGTGCCGGCGGAGCTGGCGCTAGATCTCGACGAACGGATCAAGATCGGCCTGGTGACTCTCTGCACCCGCGAAAAGGAACTCTATCTCGAGCTGTTCCAGCAGCAGATCCTGTCGCGGCGCATGGTGGCCATCCTGGCGGCGAACGCCGACCGCCTGATCGATACGGTGCGCGACAAGGGGGTCGAGGGTTACGGGGAGTGGCTGGAGGAAATATCGAAGCCGAATTACGGCTTTCGAGTCGCGCTGTGGCTGCATCGCCGTTTCGGCTTCGAACGCATGTTGACAGAGCGTCTGGCCGATCGATTCGAGATCCTGATGGTGTCGCTCAGCGTGCTCGGGGAACTCGCGGTGTTCAACGCGAATTCCGTCGCCGACCTCCTCGGGCACGATGCCGAACAGCGGCTCGCGGCGTTGATCGCCAGTCGCCAGTCAGGTGTGGAAGGCGCACTCAAGGCGCTCTCGCTGCAATACCCCGGCTACTCTGAATCGGTGCAGCAGCGCCAGCTCGAGCGGGCCGCGATCCGCTTCGAAGCGGAGGAGTATGTCCGTCGGTTGCACGAGGGCATCATCAGCCGCGAGGTCTACAACGACCTCCGGGACAAGCTTGCCGAGCGGCGCAGTGCCGTGAGCCAGCGTCCGCCTCTCGACCTCGGCCTCGAACTGCAGGCCATGATCGGCCGTGTGTCGCTGTTTGCAGCGCTGGACCGTGAGACCATCGTTCAGGTCGGCAAGCGGCTGCGTGCCCTGGTCGCCTTCCCCGGAGAGAAGATCATCCGGGTCGGCGGACCGTCCGATGCCATGTACTTCGTTGCCGCGGGCGAGGTGACCGTCCATGCCCGCACCGTTACGGTGACCCTCAAGGAGGGCGACTTCTTCGGTGAGATGGGACTTTTGAGCTCCCAGCCGCGCAACGCCGACGTCGTCGCCAACGGCTACTGCCACCTGCTGGTCCTCTACAAGAAGGATTTCAACCAGCTCCTGTCGCGCAAGCCCGAGGTGCGGGCAGCGATCGAGGAAGTGGCGGCCCGGCGCGCCTGAGGCAGCCACGACGGTTCGGTTGCCCACGAAGGGCAAACCGGCTACCAACCGCGATTAATGCTTTGTTTCTGGGCGTTTTGGAGTGCTGGAATGTCGCTCGACAAGGAGACCGTGGCGCGCATCGCGCGGCTGGCCCGTCTGAAGGTTCCCGAGGAAGAACTGGCGCCGCTGGCCGGCGAGCTTTCAGGCATTTTTGCCTGGATCGAGCAGTTGAACGAGGTCGACACCAACAATGTAGAGCCGATGTCGTCGGTCTCCGATGTCACTCTCCCGATGCGTGCCGACAAGGTCACAGATGGCGGCATCGCGGCCAAGGTGCTGGCCAATGCGCCGGACGGCGCGGTGTACATCGACCCGTCCGACAGGAATGCCGGCGGCTTCTTCACCGTTCCGAAGGTGGTGGAGTAGACGATGGCGGCTCTTACCGACCTGACGATCGCCCAGCTTTCCGCAGCGCTGGCGAAGAAGGAAGCGAGCGCGGTCGAGGTTGCCGATGCGCACCTCGCGAAGCTCGACGAGCATCGCGCGCTGAACGCCTTCATCACCGAGACGCCGGACAAGGCGCGCGAGATGGCCAAGGCCTCCGACGCACGGCGGGCCAAGGGTGAGGCCGGCCTGCTCGAGGGCGTGCCGCTCGCGATCAAGGACCTGTTCTGCACCGAAGGCGTACAGACGACCGCTGCGTCGAAGATCCTCGAAGGATTCGTGCCGCAATACGAGAGCACGGTGACGGCGAACCTGTGGAAGTCGGGCGCGGTGATGGTCGGCAAGACCAACCTCGACGAGTTCGCCATGGGCTCCTCGAACATGACCAGCCATTTCGGCGGCGTCGAGAATCCGTGGAAGCGCAAGGGCGACAACCGCAAGCTGGTTCCGGGCGGTTCCTCCGGCGGCTCGGCGGCGGCGGTCGCTGCCTACATGGTTCCTGGCAGCACGGGGACGGATACCGGCGGCTCGATCCGCCAGCCGGCGGCGTTCTGCGGCATCGTCGGCCTGAAGCCGACCTACGGCCGCTGCTCGCGCTGGGGCGTCGTGGCTTTCGCCAGTTCGCTCGACCAGCCCGGGCCTTTCGCCCGCACGGTCGAGGACACGGCGTTGCTGTTGCAGGCCATGTCCGGACACGATCCGAAGGACTCGACGTCGGCGCCGCTGCCGGTGCCGGATTTCGCCGCCGCGGCGCGCAACCCCGACATCAGGGGCATGAAGGTCGGCATTCCTAAGGAATACCGGGTCGACGGGACGTCCGAGGAGATCGTGGCCCTGTGGTCGAAAGGCATGGAGATGCTGAAGGCGGCCGGCGCCGACCCGGTCGAAGTCTCGCTGCCGCACACTAAGTACGCCTTGCCGGCTTATTACATCGTGGCGCCGGCGGAATGTTCGTCCAACCTCGCGCGCTACGACGGCGTTCGCTTCGGCCTGCGCGTTCCGGGCAAGGACCTGACCGAACTTTATGAGAACACGCGCGGCGCCGGCTTCGGCAAGGAAACCCGTCGCCGCATCCTGATCGGGACCTACGTGCTGTCGGCCGGCTACTACGACGCCTACTACACGAAGGCGCAGCAAATCCGGGCGCTGATCGCGCGCGATTTCAAGCAGGCCTTCGAGAAGTGCGATGTCCTGCTGACACCGACGGCGCCGACGGCGGCCTTCGCCGCGGGCGAACAGATGGATGATCCGGTGGCCATGTACCTCAACGACATGTTCACGATCCCCGCGTCGATGGCGGGCCTGCCTGGCATCTCGGTGCCGGCCGGCCTCGACAAGGACGGGCTGCCGCTCGGCCTGCAGCTGATCGGCCGGTCCTTCGACGAGGAGACGCTGCTGCGCGCGGCCGCCGCCATGGAGAAGGCGGCGGACTTCAGCGCTCGCGCCGCGGGGTACTGAAGAAGAAACGTCGTATCGCGAAACGATGCGCTCGTTCTGCAATTCGTCTCGCGTGAGCCGTGGAGACGGGTCCGCCCCGAAGGCGTAAGCTTTCGGGAACCCCGGAGGAAACGAATATGGCGGATTTCGATCTCGTAGTGCGCGGCGGCAACGTGGCGGATGGCACGGGTGCTGCGATCACGGAAGCCGACGTCGCGATGAAGGACGGCAAGATCGCTGCCGTCGGCAAGGTGAGCGGTCAGGGCACGGAAGAGATCGACGGCAAGGGCATGCTGGTCACGCCCGGCTTCGTCGACATCCATACCCACTATGACGGTCAGGCCACCTGGGATTCCTACCTGCAGCCGTCGAGCTGGCACGGCGTCACCACGGCCGTGATGGGCAATTGCGGCGTCGGTTTCGCGCCGGTGAAGATCGAGGACCGGCAGCGCCTCATCGAGCTGATGGAAGGCGTCGAGGACATTCCCGGCGCCGCCCTCGACGAGGGCCTCAACTGGTCCTGGGAATCGTTCGGCCAGTATCTCGACGCGCTCGACGCCAAGCCTCGCGACATGGATCTCGGCGCGCAGCTGCCTCACGGGGCGCTACGCGTCTTCGTGATGGGCGAGCGCGCCGCGCGCCTCGAAGAGGCGACGACCGAGGAAGTGGCGCAGATGCGTGCGCTGACCGCGCAGGCGATGCGCGACGGCGCCATCGGCTTTTCGACCTCGCGGACACTGAACCATCGCACCGTGAAGGGCGATCCGACGCCGTCGCTGCGCGCCTCGGAGGAGGAGCTTCTGGGTATCGCGCTCGGCATGAAGGATGCGGGCCGCGGCGTCATCGAATTCATCTCGGACTTCAACACGCCAAACGCAGAGAGCGAGTTCGAGATGCTCGACCGGCTGCTCACCGCCTCGGGCCGGCCGTTCTCGGTGTCGCTGGCGCAGGCCCACTCGCGGCCCGACGGCTGGCGCAGACTGCTCGGGCTGGTCGAAGGCCTAGTCGCCAAGGGCCATAGCGCCAAGGCGCAAGTGGCGCCACGCCCGATCGGCGTCCTGCAGGGACTGCAGGCGAGCCGAATCCCGTTCTCGATGTGCGCCTCCTACAAGGCGATCCAGAACAAGACGGTCGCGGAGCGCCTCGCAATCATGCGCGATCCCACGTTCCGCGCTCAGATCCTCAAGGAGAGCCAGGAGCCGCTGCGCTCGGCCATGGCGGCGCGCCTCACCGATTTCGATCGCATGTTCCCGCTGGGCGATCCGCCGGACTACGAGCCGCCGCAGGAAAGCTCGCTGGGCGCGCGCGCGCGTCGCGAGAACCGCGATCCGCGCGAGGTCGTGTACGACTACCTGATCGAAGGTGAGGGCAAGAACTTCATCTTTGCACCCTTCGCCAACTACGCCGCCTACAACCTCGACTGCTGCAGCGAGATGATGCAGAGCCCGCACACGCTGATCGGGCTGGGCGACGGCGGCGCGCATGTCGGCCTGATCTCCGACGGCTCGTTCCCGACCTCGCTGCTCTCGCATTGGGGCCGCGACCGCAAGAGCGGCCGGCTCGACGTGTCGTGGCTGGTGAAGCGCCACACGCAGGACAATGCGAAGGCGGTCGGCCTCGGCGACCGAGGCGTCGTGGCGGTCGGCAAGAAGGCCGACCTCAACGTCATCGATTTCGACAGGCTCCGCGTCGAGGCGCCGATCATGAAGTGGGACTTGCCGGCCGGCGGCAAGCGCCTGCTGCAGCGCGCGACCGGCTATCGCGCGACCATCGTGTCGGGGCAGGTCACGTATCGCGACGGTGAGGCGACGGGCGCGTTGCCGGGCCGTCTGGTGCGCGGCGCGCGGACCGCCTGAGCGGCCCGCGCGCAGTCGGCATCGAGGGCGGTCAGTCGCCCTTGATGTCGTTGTCCTTGATGACCTTGAACCAGCGCTCCTGTTCGCTCTTCTGGTAGGCGGCGAACTCCTCGGGCGAAGTCGTCAGGATCTCCATGTTGAACTGGTCGACGAACTTCTGCGTCACGTCGGGCGCCAGGACCGCCTTCTTGATCTCCGCATGCATGCGGTCGACGATCGGACGCGGGGTGCCGGTCGGCGCGTAGACGCCCCACCAGGAGTAGGAGGGGAAGGCCTTGACGCCCTGCTCGATGAGCGTGGACGTGTCGGGGAGCGCCGGTGTGCGCTTCTCGCCGGTCACGGCCAGCGCCCGGACCTTGTTGGCGCGGACATGCGGGCTGAAGGACGTCAGGCTGCCGATGGCGACGTCGGTGACGCCCGCCAGGATGTCCTGGTTGAGCGGCCCGCCGCCCTTGTACGGGATCAGATTGAGGTCGACGCCATTCTCCTTCTTGATGAGGGTCATCAGCACCAGCGCCTGGCTGGCGCCGAGTACGCCGACATTGACCTTGCCCGGCCGCGCCTTGGCGTCGGTGATCACCTCGGCGAAGGTCTTGTAGGGCCGGTCGGGGTGCGCGCAGATCGCCTGCGGCGTACGCCCGATCTGCATGACGTTGAACAGCTCGGAATCCTTGTAGGGCAGGCCTGACGCAAAGGCGGGATTGAGGATGTGGCTGTCGAAGGTCAGCATCCAGGTCTGGCCGTCGGGCGCGGCCTTGGCAGCGATCGCCGAACCGACCGCACCGGTGCCGCCCGGCTTGTTGTCGACCAGGATGTTCCAGCCCGTGTTCTCGATCATCTTGGCCTGGATGATGCGTGCCACCGGGTCGGTCGAGCCGCCCGGCGGGAAGGGAACGATGATCTTGAGGGCCCCCTTGGGCCAGTCGGGGGCGGCCTGGGCGCGAACGAGGGCCGGCGCCCCCAGCGTCGCGGCGGCGGCGCCGACGAGCAGCGTACGGCGATTGAATGTCGTCATTGAAATCCTCCCTGCGGATACGTCTTGTTGTGGGCGCGCCGAAAGCGGCCGCTCCTTACCCAAGCTTTTACTTCAGCCTCTTCGGCATCGGGTAGTGTGATCTTGTGCCGAAAATGTGGCGTAACGCGACGTCGCAGACCGATCTTTTTGCCAAGCGGGTCGCTATTGGCTATCTAACCGCCATGTCGCTCATCAAAGGTGAAACCGGCGAGTGGGAGATCGTGCTGGGGCTGGAAGTCCACGCTCAAGTGATTTCCGACGCCAAGCTCTTCTCAGGCGCGCCGACGGCGTTCGGCGCCGATCCCAACACGCAGGTGTCGCTGGTCGACGCCGCCATGCCCGGCATGCTGCCCGTGATCAACGAGCGCTGTGTGGAGCAGGCGATCCGGACCGGTCTCGGACTCAACGCCAGGATCAACCTGCGCTCCATCTTCGACCGCAAGAATTACTTCTACCAGGACCTGCCGCAGGGCTACCAGATCTCGCAGTACAAGGATCCGATCGTGGGCGAGGGCGTGGTCGAGATCGATCTCGACGGCGGCGTCACCAAGAAGATCGGTATCGAGCGGCTGCACCTCGAGCAGGATGCGGGCAAGAGTATGCACGATCAGCATCCCAGCCAGACCTATGTCGACCTGAACCGGTCGGGCGTGGCACTGATGGAGATCGTCAGCAAGCCCGACATGCGCACCGCCGACGAAGCGGCGGCCTATCTCACCAAACTGCGCTCGATCGTGCGCTATCTCGGCACCTGCGACGGCAACATGGACGAGGGCTCCATGCGCTGCGACGTCAACGTGTCGGTGCGCAGGCCGGGCGGCGAGCTGGGCACGCGCTGCGAGATCAAGAACGTGAACTCGATCCGCTTCGTGAAGCAGGCGATCGAATACGAGGCGCGCCGCCAGGTCGAGGTGATCGAAGGTGGCGGCACGATCAAGCAGGAAACCCGGAACTTCGATCCGGGGCGCGGCGAGACGCGTTCGTCGCGTTCGAAGGAAGACGCGCAGGACTATCGCTACTTTCCCGATCCCGACCTCCTGCCGCTGATCTTCACGCAGGACTATGTCGACCAGATCCGGGCCACCCTGCCGGAGCTGCCCGACGCGCGGAAGAACCGTTACATCAAGGATTTCGGTCTCTCGCCCTATGACGCGGGCGTACTGACGGCCGAAAAGTCGACGGCGGAGTTCTTCGAGGCTGTCGCCAAGGGCCGCGACGCCAAGCAGGCCGCCAACCTGGTAACCGGCGATTTCTTCGCCATGCTGAACCGGCGCGGCGCCACCTTCGAGACCTCGCCGATCAGCGCCGCCCATCTCGGTAAGCTGCTCGACCTTCAGGCGGACGGCACCATCTCCGGCCGCATCGCCAAGGACCTGTTCGCCGCCATGGAGGAGACGGGCAAGGACCCGGCCGTCCTGGTGGAGGAACGCGGCCTGAAGCAGGTGACGGATACCGGCGCCATTGAAGCCGCCATCAAGGCGGTGATCGACGCCAACCCCGGCCAGCTCGCGGCCTACAAGGCCAAGCCCACACTGTTCGGCTGGTTCGTCGGCCAGGTCATGAAGTCGACCGGAGGCAAGGCCAACCCGAAGGTCGTCAACGAGCTGCTGAAAAAAGCGCTCGACGCCTGACGATGGCCGTCAAGCTCTACGCCATGACCTGCGGCCGCCTGGTCGGCCGCCTCAAGGACATGATCGAGGGCGAGGACGGGCAGGTGACGCTGCCCATTCCCTCCTACCTGATCGAACACCCGAAGGGACGGGCGGTGTTCGACACCGGCATGCACCCGCAGTGCCGCACCGACGCGGCCGGCCGCATGGGCGCTGGCGTGGCGCGGATCTTCGGCTTCGAGCAGTACGGTCCCGAGGACGACGTCAAGTCGCGACTTGAAGCGATCGACCGCGATCCCGGCAAGGTCGACTTCATCGTGAACAGCCACCTGCATTTCGATCATGCCGGCGGCAACGAGCTGGTGCCCAACGCCACGATGGTGGTGCAGAAGCGCGAATGGCAGGCGGCGCAGGACCCGGAGACGGCGGCCAAGGTCGGCTTCTTCCGCGCCGACTTCGACCATGGCCATCCGGTGAAGCAGGTCGAGGGCGAGCACGACCTGTTCGGCGACGGCTCCGTGGTCTGTATACCGACCTACGGCCATACGCCGGGTCATCAATCGCTCAAGGTGCGCACCGAGGCGGGCGAGATCGTGATCACCGGCGACGCCTGCTACTTCTGCCGGACCCTGCGCGAACGCCGCCTGCCGCGCTTCGTCTATGACCGCGAGCAGATGCTGGCCTCGCTCGACCGGCTCGAAGCTCTCGAGAAGAGCGGTGCACGGCTCTTCTTCGGACATGATCCGGACTTCTGGAAGAACGTGCCTCAGGCCCCGGTGCCGGCGTTCTAAAAGCGTCCGTGTCAGTTCTGCGGGATGAACTCGATCATCAGGCCGCCGGTCTGCTCGGGCGCGACCAGAACGCGATCACCTTCGGCCAGGGCGAAGGGCACGTTGTTGGCGCTGAGCAGTCCCTGCAGCGGGCGCGCCCGCTCGATGGCAATGGCGGCGCCGACGACCGCCGGCAACTCGCTCGGTGGCATCATCTCGAGCGCCTTATACTCGAGCTGGAAAGCGAGAGGCGACCAGATCAGCAGTTCGACGGAGCCCGCTTTCACCATGGTGCAACCGTCGAAGATCTCCTCGACGTTGGCGCCCCAGGCCGCCTTGAGCGCCTTGGCAGTGTCCTTGGGCTTTTCGGCAATGGCGTGGATGGCCATCATGCCCAGCGCGCCATTGGGATGGACGATCCATTCAGGTTCCATGAAGGCATCGGGCGTCTCGTGCTTCACCGGGAACCAGGGAAGGGGGCCTGCACTCTCGCCGACCACGACCCCGGCATCGACCTCGAAACCGTCCTCGGTCTCCCAGGCATGCGTGCGCTCCTCGCCCTCGAGTTCGGCGACGTTCAGTGCCAGTGCAATCTGAGGCGGGTGGCCCTGCAGCAACTCGATGTAATTCGGCACGTCGTCCCGGTCGGGCTGGAAGCAGATGCAGCGAGGCTCGACCCCGTCGGGTGTCAGATTGAAGCCAATCTGGCCCAGTCGGGCGGCGGTATCCGCGGGGTCCGACGCGGTCAAGGAAAGGTGATCGATATCGCGTGCTGAAATCTTCATGCCCGCTCATACAGGCTTACCCCGGCCCGCCTCAAGTGCGATGCTTGGAAGCCTGAATTTGAGGGAGATATCGATGTCCAAGATGACGCTATACGGAATTTGGCTGAGCGGCCCGACCTACAAGGCAGGGCTCGCACTCTCGCTTATGGGCCAGCCCTTCGCCTACAAGCATGTCGACCTTCGCGCCGGCGCGCACAAGCAGCCGGAGTATCTCGCCATCAACCGCTTCGGCCAGGTGCCGGCGCTGGTCGACGGCGATCTCAAGCTCTGCCAGTCGGGCTCGATCCTGCTCTATCTCGCCGACAAGTTCGGCAAGATGGGCGGCAAGACGCCCGAGGAGAAGGCGCGGGTGCGCGAGTGGCTGTTCTGGGAGTTCGACCGGCTGGCCTCCAACATCTATCGCCCGCGCGCGATCAAGCGCGGCTTCATGAAGGCCGACGACAACGTCCATCAGATGTACGTCAACCAGGCGAACGACGCCCTCAAGGTGCTCGATGCCGCGCTGGCCAAGTCGGATTTTCTGGTCGGCGGCGAGGCGACCATCGCCGATGTCGCGGCCTACGGCGACGTGGCCTATGCCGAGGAAGGCGCAATCGATCTCGCCCCCTATACCAACGTGACGGCTTGGATGGGCCGGGTCGAGAAGCTTCCCGGCTTCAAGAAGTACGAGGATGTCCTGCCCAAGCAGGATGCCGCCTAGGGCCTGACGGCCTCCTTCATCTCCGCCCAGCTCGCCTCGACCGCAGCGCGGTCGAGGTCCCGGGTGATGAAAACCAGCCGCGAGCGCCGCTCGGCATCCGGCCAGCGGGCGAGCAGGGTGGGCGGATGGAAGGTACTGTGCACGCCGTGGATCACCAGTGGCTGGCTCTTACCTGAGACGTTGAGCACCCCCTTCACGCGCAGAAGCCGGTCGCCCCACGAGGCGCGGACGGCCATGAGCCAGCGATTGAAGAGGTCCCAGTCGAGCGGCTCGTCGAATGTAAGGCAGAAAGAGGCGATGTGCGCATCGTGCCGTGACCGGTCTTGGTCGTGGGCATGGGGCGCATGATTGTGAGCCTCCGCGTTCAGCCATGCCTGCACCTTGTCGCTCTTGCCCAACGGGTCGAAGGGGCCTGAGTCGAACAGAAGAGCCGGATCGACGTCGCCCTGCACGATCTCGAAGAGGGAAGCGCCCGGATTCATCCCAGCCAGCCTGGCGCGTAGCCCGGCGCTGGCGGCGATCTCCGCGAGGTCGGTCTTGCTGATCAGCAGACGGTCGGCGACCGCCGCCTGCTTCAGCGCTTCGGGGTGCTCGTCGAGCTGGCGCGCACCGTTCACGGCGTCGACCGTCGTCACGACACCGTCGAGCCGGTAGTCGTGACTGATCATCGGGTGGTTGAGCAGGAGCTGCAGGATCGGCGCGGGATCGGCAAGGCCCGTCGTCTCCAGCAGCACTCGGTCGAAGGGCGGCATCTCGTCCTTTGCGCGGCGGCGGGCGATGTCGCGCAGGGTGTTGTCCAGATCGCCCTGGATGGTGCAGCACACGCAGCCCGATTGCAGCAGCACCATGTCTCCACCGACCTGCTCCATGAACAGATGGTCGAGTCCGACCTCACCGAATTCGTTCACCAGCACCAGGCTGCGGGCCATGCGCGGGTCGCCGAGCACGCGGTTGAGAAGCGTGGTCTTGCCGCTGCCGAGGAAGCCGGTGATCAGCGTCACCGGCAGGCGCTCGGCCGACTTGTCGGGATCGAACAGGCTCATCGGTGACACCCTCACATACGCATATGTAACAAAGTAACGATGACGCTTCCGCTTGACGATGCAACGTGAGGGTATGACGCTTTCGATATCAATAAGGAAAAGGAGGAGCGTCCATGGACTCGAGGTATCTTCAGGACAAGGAACACTTCAAGCAGGTGCAGCAGGGGATCGATGAGGATCGTCGCTCGTTCCTGACGGCGGGTCTGATCGGCGGCGCCGTCGCCGCCGGCACGCTGGCGGCTGGCGTCGCGCACGCACAGCAGGTCGCGCAGGCTCCTGCGGCGACCGACAAAGCATGGTGGCCGCATCCGAAGTGGGGCAAGGACGACCAGGCCGGCGCCTCCAACTACATGACGCCCGCGAAGGTCCTCGACACGGTGAAGCTGATCAAGGACGGCAAGGTCTATCGCATCGGCCGCATCTATGAATCGGCCATGCCCAAGTTCGGCGAGCGCGCGTTCACGTTGCGCATTCCCGGTGGTCCGACCGGCGGCCCGTTCGGCGCCAACAAGCTGATCTACAACGACGAGTATCTGTCGACCGAGATCGGCCAGACGGGAACGCAGTTCGACGGGTTGGCGCACATCGGCATCCAGATGGGCAAGGACGGTGACAAGAACGAAATGCGCTACTACAACGGCGTCACCGAGCAGGAGATGGGCAGCGCCTACGGTATGAAGAAGCTCGGCATCGAGCAGGTGAAGCCATTCTTCACGCGAGGTCACCTGTTCGACGTCGAGGCGGTCAAGGGCGGCATGATGGAGGCCGGGCAGGAGATCTCCATCGCCGACCTGAAGGCGGCGCTGCAGAAGCAGAACATGCAGGAAGCCGACATCAAGGAGGGCGACGCCGTGTTCTTCAATACCGGCTGGGGCAAGCTCTGGATGAAGAACAACGACAAGTTCAACGGTGGTGAACCCGGCATCGGGATGGAAGCCGCCAAGTGGTTCATCGACAAGGGCATCGCGCTCACCGGTGCAGATACCTGGGCGACCGAGGTGGTGCCAAACCCCAACAAGGACCTGGCCTTTCCGGTCCATGCCGAGCTGATCACCAAGAACGGCATCTTCAACCACGAGAACCTGGATTTCACGGGGCTCATCGCCGACCGCAAGTACCAGTTCGCCTACATCTTCTCGCCGGCACCGATCAGGGGCGCGACGGGATCGAACGGCGGCCCCATCGCGGTGACCTGATCGGGAGCTGGAATTGTGCGCCAGAGTCCGTACCAAATAGGATCTCGCGTCGGATTTTGGTTGATCATTCATGGCTCCAGGAGGGAGCCTTGATGTGAGCAAACGGCTTCAGTGGCTTGCCGACGAGGAGGGGGCTCGGATCGAGCTGTAGCTGCTACATGGTCGCAACGGCGAATGGACGATCGGCGGGTGCTTCAACTGCTGGAGTCGTGAGGGTCTGTGGCTGCAGATGTTCGAGGCCCTGTCGGAGTCTCGGTAGGTGCGGGTCCCCGCAACGAACACAAAGACGCCGTTATCAAGAGAGGCAGCGCTTTTCGTAAATTTCCCGTTGACGGTGTTGGGGGGTACCCATATAAGCCCGGCTCCCGACGACGAGCGGGGCCGCCGGAACCGCCTCAGAGACTGAGGCGCGAGGATCGAGAGATCCAGGGGGCACCGTCGACGAAGGTCCCGA
>NZ_JAUSBN010000056.1 GCF_030651995.1 Reyranella sp. | reverse complement strand
CGGCCCTATTTGTACGCACTTTGTCATCCCGAGCGCAGCGAGGGACCTTTGTCGGTGGCTCTAAAGGTCCCTCGCTGCGCTCGGGATGACAATTTTCCCCTATCCGAAGTCGCGCGTCATTTTCCCCGGACAGCCCTGCATCTGAATGGGGAAGCAATCAGAGAAGAGGCAGCATCAGGATCAGCAACGCGGCCGGCACGAGCAGCGGCCAGGCGAGTACCGGCAGCAGAAGCCCGCCGATCACGGCGCCCACCAGGTAACCCGTCCAGGTCAGCGCCAGCAGCCCGGTGTTCAGCGCCGAGGGCGGAGTGATCGCCGCGCCGCGCCACAGCCGGTCGACGGCGGCGTCGGCGGTGCGCGCCAGGGTGCTGGTGACGACGACGGTACTGACCGAATGACCGGCGAAGCTGGTGATCGTCGAGGCCTGCAGTCCCATCGCGAAAGCGACGATCATCACTGCATTTTCCTCCCCAATGGGCAGGAAGCCCACGGCCGCGAGGAGCGTGGCTTCGAGCAGGATGCCGGCCGCAGGCCCCTTGAAAAGGCGCAGCATCGCGCGGGCGAGCATGGCGCCGGGGAAGAAGGCGACCAGCGGCGTGAGATGGTTCCAGGCGCCGAGATGGTTGCCCTTGGCGATGTCGATGCCGGCCAGCACCGTGTTGCCGGTCATGTTGGCGGCGAACACGCCTCCCATGGTGACGAAGCCCACGGCGTCGGCGATGCCGGCGACCAGGGTCAGGATGGTCGCCTGGGCGAGGGGACGGGCGCTGATCGCTACACCACGTCGTAGGTGATCTCGACCTCGGCCCCGAAACAGTGGCCCTGGCAGGTCAGGATCCAGTCATTGGCGAGATCTTCGGGCGTATAGATATCGTTCTTGGCGAGGATGACCTTGCCCTTGATGCGCTTGGCGGCGCAGGAGGCGCAGAAGCCTTCCTCGCAGGAAGACAGCGGGTTGAGCCCGCCCGCACGCGCGGCCTCGAGGATGGTCTGGCCCTTGGCATAGGCCACCTTGTGCACCTTGCCCTCGAAATGGATCGTGATCTCGCCCGGGATCACGTCGCCTTCCTCGCTGGGTTCGATCGGGACCGCGTCGTTGCCCGAGGCCTCGAACCGCTCGATGCGCACCTTGTCGTGCGGCATGCCGTGTTCGAACAGCGTCTCCTCGACCAGTTTCATGAACGGGCCAGGGCCGCAGAGATAGACGTCGCCCGCCTCGAAGCCCTTCATCGCGGCGACGATCTCCTCGGGCTTGATGATGCCCTGCGTCGAATCGAGATGATGGACGATTTCCAGCCGGCCGGGATGGGCCCCCAGGAGCGCCTCGAACTCGGCGTCGAAGATGACGGATTGTCTGTCGCGGTTGGCGTAGAACAGGCGGATGCGGCGCGGTCCCCTGAGGGCGCTCTTGATCAGCGACATCATGGGCGTGATGCCGCTGCCGCCGCCGAACAGCAGGAGCGGGGCATCGCCCTCGCCCAGCACGAAACGGCCGGCCGGCGGCAGGACTTCCAGCGTGCCGCCCTCCTTCACCGAGTCGTGGAACCAGTTCGAGCCCTTGCCGCCGGCGACCCGCTTGATCGTGACCTTCGGCAACCCGTCGGTCTCGGGGGCGCTGGAGAGGGAGTAGCAGCGGTTGAAGGCGCCGTCTGCGTGGGGGACGCGGAAGGTCAGGAACTGGCCGGCACGGTAGCGGTACTTTTCGGCCAGGTCGGGCGGAATCTCGAGGACGAAGGAGCGGGCGTCCGGCGTTTCCTGGATGATCTTGGCGATGCGCAGCTGATTATAGGACATCAAAAACTCGTCTTCAGAGGCCCGATTTCCGGGCGGACTCTCCTAGCAGACTGTGCTAGCGTCCGCCGAGAAAAATGAGCGGAGCGTCATTGTTCCGACGCTCCTAAGGGATGGGACAGGGTTCAGGGCCAGGAGGCAAGAGCCGATGACGACGCAAAAAATTTACCAGCTGCCGGTCGAAATCACGAACTGGAAGTTCGATGGCGCGACCGAGATCGCCTTCAACTGGGAGTACGAGGACGGCTCCGCCGACCTGCTGAACCTCTATGAGAAGGGCAAGCAGCAGCAGTGGGACACCAGCACCCGTATCGACTGGTCGCAGGAGTTGTTCGAAGGCAACCCGATGGGCATGGCCGACGAGACGATCCCGATCTACGGCTCGCCCTTCTGGGACAAGATGACCGACAAGGAGAAGGACTGGCTGCGCTTCAACCTGCAGTGCCATTCCATCTGCCAGTTCATGCACGGCGAGCAGGGCGCGCTGATCGCCACCGCCAAGATCGTCAACACCGTGCCGGACATGAACGCCAAGTTCTATGCCGCGACGCAGGTGATGGACGAGGCCCGCCACGTCGAGAGCTACAAGCGTCTGATCCACGAGAAGTTCAAGTCGGCCTATCCGATCACGGACTCGCTGAAGAACCTGCTCGAGCAGACGCTGACCGACCGTCGCTGGGACATGACCTATCTCGGCATGCAGGTGCTGATCGAAGGCCTGGCGCTCGCCGCCTTCCAGCGCATCCGCGACACCGCCAAGAACAACCTGGCCGGCTCCGTGAATGCGTATGTCATGCAGGACGAGGCGCGGCACGTCACCTTCGGCCGCATGGCGTTGCGCGAATACTATCCGCACCTCTCCGATGCCGAGCGCGCCGAGCGTGAGGAGTTCGTCGTCGAGGCGCTCTACTTCATGCGCGACCGCTTCAACCAGGGCGAAGTCTGGATGCGGTCCGGCCTGCCGGTGAAGGAGATGCTGGAGCACGCCTATCATTCGGGCGCCATGCAGCAGTTCCGCACCCGCCTCTTCACCCGCATCGTGCCGATCCTCAAGGAGATCGGCCTGTTCGGGCCGAAGGTGCAGAAGGCGCTGGGCGACATGGGCGTGCTGGGCTACGCCGAGATCGACATCGAGAAGCTGATCGGCAACGACCTCAAGGTCGCCGAGGACTTCGACGCCAAGAAGTTCGTGCACGACCAGATCGCCGCCGAGTAGCGCAGCGATCGCAGTTGGAATCGGGAAGGGGGCCTCGCGGCCCCCTTTCTTTTGCCTTCTCCCGTCATCTCGACCGGAGCCGCGCGCCGTGCGGCGGAGTGGAGAGATCTTCTCTCCACGATTTGCCGGCATTTGGTGGATGGAAGGTCTCTCCGCTTCGCGCCTTCGGCGCTTCGGTCGAGACGACGGCTATTTCTGGTTTTTTACCGACACGCCTCGATGCGCGGCGGAGCGCCGAGCACCGTGGCGACTTTCGAGATGTCGAGGCAGCGCGGGCCGATCCAGGCCTTGGTCTGCACGAGGATCGCGAAGCGGGCGAAGGTGTCGGCCTGTGCCTCGGGTGTCGGTCGCTTGCGCGCCAGCAGCCAGGTGAGCGCATAGAGGTTGCCGGTCGCGAAGTCGGCCGATGGGACGTCGGGATCCTTGCCCCAGAGGGCCACGTTCTTCTGCGCCGCACCCGTCGGATCGGCGAGGCCGGCCAGCCAGGCATGGGCGTTGGAGGCCAGCGCATAGGACCCGCCATTCTGGGCGATCAGCGCCTTCACCTGCTCGGCCACGGATATGTAGCCCTGGCCCTCGATCGTGCTGCCGGCGCAGCCGAGGCGGCAGAGCGCCACGAACGTCAGATACTCGGCGAGGATGATCTCGATGTTGCCGTTGTTGTGCCGCCGCCAGGCGCGCGCGAGGTTCCACCCTTGCGTGAGCTCCGCGCCGGTCCACGGCTTGGCGGCCTGCGGCGTGTCGCGTTCCAGCTCGCCGATCACGGCCTGGGCGGCGGCCTGCCATTCGGGAGGGATCTGGGCGGCGGCCGGCGTGGCGGTGCCCAGCAGCATCAGCAGCAGGATCGAGAGGAGTCGTTTCATCGCAGGCTCCCTTCAGTATTTGCGCGCCGTCGTGCGGTCGCGGCTTTCGTATTGGACGAGGTCGTCGGCCCGCAGCACGGTTGCGTCGGGCGGCATCAACCAGCGCCTCTGCGCTGGCCTGATCAGCGGGTAGTGGCGCGCATCGTCGAGCGCGGCGCCGACCTCCCAGCAATCCTCTTCACTGGTGATCCAGGTGTCGGGCGCGAAGCGGCGCAGGTCGATCGAGACCGAATAGGTCCGCAGCGTCTTGCGGCCCTTGGCGAAGTACTCGTGGAAGTACGACATCGCGAGCTCGCGCAGGCTGCGATAGACCGGGTCGCGCCAGCGCAGCCAGACATGGTTGCTCTTGGAGATCGCGCCCCAGCAGCCGTCGCGGCGGAACAGGGTGACGACGTGATCGGCATCCTCGCGCGTGGACGTGAGGTCCATGACCAGGGGCGGCTCGCCCTGCAGCCACAGCGCGCAGGCCGCCACGAACGCCGCCTCGAGGCAGTGGGCCTCGCGATGGCGCAGCACGCCGCGCACGGAACGAAGGCAATCGCCGTCCGGCTCGAAATTGGCCGGCAGGGCCGTGATGTATTCCTGCACACGCTGCGGCGTGCGCAGCGACGTGAGGATACGACCTTCCGCGGCGGTGAGGCCGAGTTCTGCCGGGGTGGGGCGTTTGCGTCTGCGCATCGAGTGCAATTGTGCCGTGATGCGCCGCGACAGGCCAGCGAATGAAGGCCGGATGGCAACGGCAGGGGGTCGGGGGTGGTTGGTGGAGCTGAGGGGGATCGAACCCCTGACCTCCTCATTGCGAACGAGGCGCTCTCCCAGCTGAGCTACAGCCCCCTCCGACCCTTGGAGAACCGCGCGGATAATGGTTGCCGGGCCCCCTGTCAAGCAAACCGGCCTGTGATAGCGTCCGGCCGGCAATTCGACCCGCATTTTCGATGGAGAGTAAACGATGGCCCACGCCAAGAAGGTCGTTCAGACCGACGCCGCCCCCAAGGCGCTCGGCCCCTATTCGCAGGCGGTCGTGGCCAACGGGCTGGTCTTCTGCGCCGGCCAGATCCCGCTCGACCCCGCGACCGGCGAGATCGTCGCGGGCGGCATCGCCGAGCAAACGCATCAGGTGCTGAAGAACCTGCGCGCCGTGCTGAAGGCGGCGGGCAGCGATCTCGGCCATGCGGTGAAGACGACGGTGTTCCTGAAGAGCATGGACAGCTTCGCGGCCATGAACGAGGTCTACGGGCTGCCTGAATATTTCGGCAGCTCGACGCCGGCGCGCTCGACCGTGGAAGTCGCCCGGCTGCCGCGCGACGTGATGGTGGAGATCGAAGTCGTTGCCCTCGTCTGACGTCATGGCCAGCCTGGTGACATGGATGCTGGCCCTGGGCTCCCTCACGGTGGCCTTCATGCTGGTCAGCTACGTGCTGGTGTCCCTCATCCTCATCATCCCGACCTGGCGCATCTGCACGCGGGCCGGCTTCTCCGGGGCGCTGTCGCTCTTCCACCTGGTGCCGTTCATCGGTTCCTTCATCGTCATGGGCATGCTGGCCTTCAGCACCTGGCCCGCCGGCGAAGCGTCGCCGAGGTGCTAGCCGATGGGCGTGGAAATCGCGGCTCTCACGAGCTTCTTCGGCCTGACCGGCGCCTTCGCGCTGGTCGGCACGGTGCTGGCGGCGTGGATGGCGTGGCGCATCGTCGAGAAAGCCGGCCTGCCGGGCTGGACGGGGCTCGGCGCCATCCTGCTCACGCTGACCGGTGTGGGAACGATCGTGCCGTTGATCCTCCTCTGGATCTTCGCCTTCATGCGCTGGCCGCGCGACGAACCTGCGGCCGGGGGCGGGGCTGGTTATGGCTTCACGCCTTCGCCCAGGCCCGCGCCGGCGACCGGGCCGGTCGCTCTGGGTGGCCCGTCGATGGCCCTGCCCGATGCGCGCGGCTGGCGGCTCTCCGGCACGCTCGGCAACGGCGGGACCGTGTCGCTCGCGGTCGCCGGCCCGTCGGGCACCTATGCGCTGACAGGCGCCCCGGGCGGCGCGCCGACCGATCTCAGCGTGCCCGATCCCTCGGTCGGCCGGCCCCATGCCCGGCTGATGCTCTCGGGCCATCGCCTGGGGCTCGAGGATCTCGGCAGCCCGGGCGGGACCTTCATCGACGGCGCCCGGCTGCTGCCCGAGCATGGACCGCGCGACATCAGCGCGGTGCGCTCGATCCGCCTCGGCAGCGTCGAACTCGCCCTTTCGCGGGCCTGAATGGGCTTGTGATCGGCAAGGCCCGCCGAGTAGGGTGCCGCGGCCGGCGGTGGGCCGGCCTTAAGGCGCGGGGGCCAGATGCGGTCGTTGGCGGTGCTGATCGACAATATTATCGACATCTACACCTGGATCGTGATCGCGAGTGCGATCATGAGCTGGCTGGTGGCGTTCGGCGTGGTGAACATTCGCAACCGCTTCATCAGCGTCGTGGTCGACATGCTCTTCAAGTTGACCGAGCCGGTCCTGCGCCCGATCCGCCGCATGCTGCCGAACCTCGGCGGCGTCGACATCTCGCCCGTCATCCTCCTGCTTGGCCTGTTCTTCATCCGCAGCCTGCTGTGGGAGTATGTCTGGCCGGCCTTCATGCACTGACGAACGCCTGAGCCCTCCACCGGCCGACCCCGTCTTCCTGCGCCGAAATCCCGGCGGCGTGACCATTCAGCTGCGCGTGCAGCCGCGGGCCCGCCGGATGGCGCTCGAACGTACGCCCGAAGGGGCGCTCAAGGCCGCAGTGACGGCGGCGCCCGAGGATGGCAAAGCCAACGACGCCGTCGTCGCGCTGCTGGCGCAGGCTTGGCGCCTTCCGAAATCGACCTTCGAGATCGTGCGCGGTGGGACGGCGCGAGAGAAGACCCTCATGGTTGCGGGCGATCCTGCCGTGCTCGCCGACCGGATTGCCGAATGGATGCGCAAGAATGGCTGATGCGAAACTGATCGATGGAAAAGCCTTCGCGGGCGGACTGCGCCAGCGCGTGGGCGCGGAGGTTGCCGACTTCGTGGCCAGGGGCGGGCCGAAACCCGGCCTGGCCACGGTGCTGGTCGGCGACGATCCGGCAAGCCAAGTCTATATCCGCAGCAAGGGCAGGCTCGCGGTCGAGCTCGGCATGGCGAGCTTCGACCATCAGCTGCCCGAGGACACGACGCAGGCCGAACTGCTGGAACTGATCGGGCGCCTCAACGCCGATCCCGCGGTGAACGGCATCCTGGTCCAGCTGCCGCTGCCCAAACATCTCGACACGGCGCAGGTCCTGGTCGCCATCGATCCCGCCAAGGATGTCGACGGTTTCCATCCGGTGAATGTCGGCCGCCTCGGCTCGATCGCCCCGGGGGCCCCGCTCGACTTCCCGGTCCCCTGCACGCCGCTCGGCGTCTCGATGCTGCTGCAGGATGCGCTGGGCTCGCTGTCGGGCCTCAATGCGGTGATCGTCGGCCGCTCCAACCTCGTCGGCAGGCCCGTGGCGCAACTGCTGCTGCGCGCCGATTGCACGGTGACCATCACCCATTCGCGCACGCGCGACCTGCCCGGCATCTGCCGCCAGGCCGATATCCTGGTGGTGGCGATCGGCCGGACCGAATTCGTGAAGGGCGACTGGATCAAGCCCGGCGCGGCGGTGATCGACGTCGGCATCAACCGCATCCCGACGGCCGAGGGCAAGAGCCGGCTGGTCGGCGACGTGGCCTTTGCCGAGGCGCAGAAGGTGGCGGGATACATCACGCCGGTGCCGGGCGGCGTCGGCCCCATGACCGTGGCCTGCCTGATGTTCAACACGCTCCAGGCCGCACGCCACAAGGCCGGATTGGCGATGGCGGCCGCCTGAGCGGCGTTCAGGCTTTTCCGACGGCCCGCCGGATCAACGCGGTCGACCAGCGCACGGCGCTCTGGAGGGGACGTTCTGCGAAAGGCGCCGCAGTGCCGGCCCGGCGCACCGGCAGACGGGCTCTTCTGATCTCGGCGCGCAGGCGCAGGGCGGTGGTTTCGTTCGGGTCGAGGAGCAGGGCCCGGTCGACCCATTCGGCGGCCTCCGGCCAGCGATCGTGGGCCGCCAGGAATTCGGCGAATCCGGCCATGTAGGCTGGAATTTCAACGAGACCGTTGCACTCCCGCCAAAAGGCTTCGGCATCCGCGGGCCGCCCCAGCCTCTCGCAGTATCGCGCCTTCCAGTGAAGCAGCAGCGATTTGCGCTCGAGGGGCCAGCGGATCTTGTCGAGTACGGCGAGGCCCTCCTCGAACCGGCCGAGATGATAGTAGGCCTCGACGCGCTGGAGGGACGCGTCGAGCCGCGCCTTGCCGTGCTCGCACGCCTTCTCGGCGTGCAGCGCGGCTTCCTCGTGGCGGCCGGTCTCGTTGTAGTGGCGCGCGAGGAGAGAGCGCGCGGCCACGTTCTCCTGTGTTTCCAGCTGCTTCAGCAGCAGGCCTTCCGCCGCCGCGCCGCCGCCCGCCCTGAGATGCGCGCGCGCCAGCGCGACGGTGAGGTCTGGACTTGCGGGGTCTGAGGCCCAGGCGCGCTGCAGGCGCTTGAGCCCGGCCGGGAAGCGGCCGGCCGCGGCATCCTCGCGGGCGCTTGCGATCACGTTGGCAACAGTAGCGTCGCCGGTCGCGACATAGCGGTTGATCATGCGGTCGACGTTGAAGCGCACCATCGACGTCTCGATATGGACCTGGTCGTCGACGAAGGCGATCGACCGGTCGGTCAGGACCACACTCTCGTAGGACGGGAAGTACTCGATGTGGGGATGGTCGGCGACGAACGGCTCGACCGCGGCCCGCAGGACCGACTTGCTGTAGCAGTTCGCCACCGCAACGTCGGACGAGGTGAAGGTCGCCTGGAGCGGCACGGGCGACACGGTGAGGATGATGCGATGGTCGCGGGGACAGACCTGACCCAGCAGATCGACCAGGTCGGCGAGCGAGCGCGTCACGTCCTCGTAGTCGAGGACATGAAGCTCGAAGCGCGAGGGATCGGTCCGGACGATGCCCTTGGGCGGCGGGCAGTTGATGTAGAGACCCGAGCGATTGTCGAACCATGCCTCGATCAAGCCGAGGGTGATCAGCACAACATGGCTGCTGGCGAGGTGACGGTAGATCGCACTGATGTCGTCGCGCCGCCTGATCAGCGCTTCGGCCGAGACGGGCCGGAACCCGAGTGTAAGCTGCGGGTCCATGTATCGCCCCGCCGCGACCTCGACCGCATGCCGCTGGATGTCGAATTCGTCCAGGTCGAACGCCCAGCGGATTTGCGGCGCGATCGCCGGCGGCACGTAGTTGTTCAGGATCGTGGTCGGATCACCGCTCCACCCCGTCTTGTCGACCTGCAGGGTCAGGGTGGGGATGTCGAAACCGCGACTGGCGAGCGTCCTTTCGATGCCGCGGGCGAAGCAGGAACCGATGGTGAAGATGCGCTGGCCCGGCTCCAGCATGAAGCGCGGCTTGAACGAGGGGTCGGCGAAGTGGGCGAACCGGTTGGCGGGATCGTCGCGACGCGGCCAGTCTCTGTCGGGGTTGGTCTTTAGCGTGCCATAGGCATCGGCAGCGCTGATCCGGCGAATTGGCATCGTGTCCCTGGCTCCCCCGGACACATGGCTAGCATTCCGGAGCGGCCTGGGGAAAGCCGGCTTCTGTCCGCGACCGCGTGCCGTCAGTTCTTCAGCATGCCCGCGACGAGGGCCGTCACGTTGTGGCGCATCATCTTCTCGTAGGTCGGGGCAGGCCCGTCCGGGCCCGACAGCGCATCGGTGTAGAGGCGCGGGCCGACCACGGCGCCGGATTCGCGCGCGATCTGGTCGATCAGGCCGGGGTTGGTCATGTTCTCGACGAACAGCGCCTTGATGCGCTGCTCGCGCACCTCGCGGATCAGCGTCGCGACGTCGCGCGCCGAGGGCTCGCTGCTGGTGTTGTAGCCGCGCGGCGACTGGAACTTCACGCCGTAGGCGCTCGAGAAGTAGCGGAAGGAATCGTGGCCGGTGATCGCCCGTCTTTTGTCCGCCGGCACCTTGGCGATCTCGGCCTTCACCCAGGTGTCCAGGTCGACCAGCCGGCGATCGAAGGCCTGGGCACGGTCGCGATAGTAGGCGGCGTTGGCGGGATCGGCTTCGGCGAGCCCCTTGGCGATGTTGGCGACGTAGGTGCGGACCCTCTGGACGTCCTGCCAGCAATGCGGGTCCGGCCCGTGGCCGTGCGAATGTCCATGGGAATGGCCGTGGCCCCCGCCGGCCTTGAGGGTGGCGACGCCGGCGGTTGCCACGATAGCCTTGCCCTTGAAGGGCGCCGCCTTGGCCAGCCGGTCGATCCAGCCCTCGAAGCCCAGCCCGTTGCTCACCAGCACCTTGGCATCGGCGAGCGCGCGCGCGTCGGTGGGACGGGGCTGGTAGGCATGGGCGTCTATGTCGGGGCCGACCACGACCGACAGCTCGACCTTGTCGCCGGCCACTTCGGCCAGCAGGTCGCCCAGGATCGAGAAGGTCGCGACGGCCTTCATCGGCGCCTGCGCCGAAGCGGGCAGGGCGACGGCGAAGAGAGTGGGGGTCAGGAGGAATGCACGACGGAGCATTCCGTTATAATATAACGCTATACGGGAAAGTCGAGCCACTCCGGCGTGTGGCCGGTCGTCGCGAAGAAGTGCAGCAGGTCGGGGAGGGCCAGCGCCGTCGTCATGCTGTTGACCAGCGGGTGGGCATTGACCGGCCCGTCGCCCTCGGCGAGGCCCCGGTCGAGGACCAGCCGGACCTGGTGTTCCGGGTCGTTGATGACGGCGAGCGGCGTCACCGAGCCCGGCTCGACCCCGAGATGGCGCCGCAGCCGGTCCGGACTGCCGAACGAGAACTTGCCGGCGCCCAGCCGCTCGCCAAGCCGCTTCAGATCGATGGCGCGATCCTCCAGCGCCACCACCAGCCACATCTCCTCCTTCCGGTTGCGCAGGAAGAGGTTCTTGATGTGGTGGCCGGGCAGGTCGCCGCGCAGCGCCTTGGCCTCCTCGACCGTGAACACGGGGGGATGTTCGACGGTGCGGTGGGCGATGCCGAGCGCGTCGAGGCGGGTGAGCAGTTGCTGCGGATCAAGCATGGTGCGTGACGGCTCTACCCATGAAAAGAGCCGTTCGCCAGCCCCTTGCCAAGGGATCGGAAAAGCCCTATCAACGCCGCCTTCCGGCCACCTACCCAGCCGGATCGGAGCGCGGGCGTAGCTCAGGGGTAGAGCACGACCTTGCCAAGGTCGGGGTCGAGGGTTCGAATCCCTTCGCCCGCTCCAATTTCTACCAAGGTATCTTGCCTGAACCGGTCACCGGTTCGCATCCCGGTCCCGGACCGGGGTGAGGCCTGATGCTTTTGGTCCTCTTCCGATAGATTGCGCGTCCTATTTTCGCCGCTTGCATTGTCTATGCGGTGGGCTCGTCCACGCCTAAGAGGCCTCAAATGAACACATCGACCGATCAGGGGCTTCTCGTCGTCCGCACCGTGGCGGATCTGCGCCGTGCCGTGGCCGACTTCCGCAGGGCCGGCCGCACGATCGGGCTCGTGCCGACCATGGGTGCGCTGCACGAGGGCCATGTCAGCCTGGTGAAGGGTGCGCTCGATCGGGGCGACGTGCCGGTGACCAGCATCTTCGTCAATCCGACGCAGTTCGGCCCGAAGGAGGATTTCTCCGCCTACCCGCGCGACGAGGAGGGCGACTTCGCCAAGCTGCGCGAGGCGGGCTGCCGCATCGCCTACGCGCCGACCAAGGACGAGATGTATCCCGGCGAGCAGCTCACGACCGTGACGGTCGCCGGCATCACCGATGGTCTGTGTGGTCCGCTGCGGCCCGGCCATTTCCAGGGCGTCGCCACGGTGGTGAGCAAGCTCCTGCTGATGGCGATGCCCGACCGCGCCTTCTTCGGCGAGAAGGACTACCAGCAGCTCCAGGTCATCAAGCGCATGGTGCGCGACCTCTCCATGCCGTTCGAGATCGTCGGCATGCCGACGGTGCGCGAGAAGGACGGTCTCGCGATGTCGTCGCGCAACCGCTACATGAGCGCGGACGAGCGCACCCAGGCGCTGGGCATGTACCGGCAGCTCGTGAAGGTCGCCGACACGGTGCGCGACGGAAAGAAGTCATGCGCCGAAGCGACGGCAGCGGCGTCGCAGGCGCTGCGCGACGGCGGGTTCGACATCGTCGAGTATTTCACCGTGGTCGATGCCGAGAGCCTGAAGCCGCTCGAGCGCGTCGCGGGTCCGGCGCGCGTGATCGCCGCCGCCCGCCTCGGCCGCACGCGCCTGATCGACAATCTGGCGGTTTGAAGTAAACAAACCACCTCACCCTGAGGAGACGCGCGAAGCGCGGCGTCTCGAAGGGTGGGCAACAGACATGGTGCTCGTGCCCATGCTTCGAGACGCGCTCCTGCGGAGCGCTCCTCAGCATGAGGTTGGTATTGGTGAACCGATCGTTACTCGGAAAGACCCTAGGCCGCCTGTTCGAGCGTCGAGGCGACGTCGCGTGTCGTCACGCGGCGCAGGTCGCGCACCCGGGTCGTGTCGAACGGCCGGGCGCGATGCATGGTGCAGCGATTGTCCCAGATGACGAGATCGCCCTTCGCCCAGCGATGGGCATGCACGAAGCGCGGCTGGGTCGCGTGCTCGATCAGGTCGAGGATGATCAGGCGCCCGTCGGCCACCGGCATGCCGAGAATGTGCGAGGCGTGGGCGGCGAGATAGAGCGTCTTGCGATGCGAGCCGGGATGGGTACGCACCAACCGCTGTGGCACCGGCGGCAGCGACGCGCGCTCCTCGTCGGTGTACTGCACGACGCCGAGCTGTTCGCGCGAGCGCCAGATCGAATGTTCGGCGATCAGCCCTTCCAGCTCCTTCTTCTTCGCCTCGGGCAGCGCATCGTAGGCCGCGCGCATGTCGGCGAATTCGGTGTCGCCGCCTTCCTCGGGAATGACGTGCGCGTAGAGCATCGACAGGGCGCCGGGTACGGCGCGGAACGAGGCATCGGTATGCCAGAGCCGGTTGGCCAGGCCATCGAGCCGGCGGCGTGCGTCGGGCTCCAGCACCTTGCCGTCGCTGTCGAGGTTGGAGATGTCGGCGACCTCGTCCGAATCGATGCGGTGCTTGATGTCGCGATGCCTGAGCCTGAGCGCGGAGGATGCGACCGGGCCGAAGTTGCGCGCAAAGGCGACCTGTTGCTCGTCGACCAGTTTCTGGTCACGGAACACGACGACCGCATAACGGTCGATCGCATCCTCGATGGCCTGCCGGTCGGACGGGCTCAGCGGCCTCGCCACATCGACACCGCCGATCTCGGCGACGAATTCAGGATGCACTGGCGTTACGGTGATGCTCATGACCGCCTCCCGCGGCTATAGTGCGTTTCCAATCATTGTCCCCCAGGAAACGCCATGCCGCAAACGATGAAGCTCGCTTTGCTCGACGATTACCAGAAGGTCGCCCTGCGCATGGCCGATTGGGATCGCCTGAAGAAACGCGGTGTCGAGATCACGGTCTTCCACGAGCCCTTCGCGTCGGTCGAGGATGCGGCGCAGAAGCTGGCACCCTTCGACATGCTGGGATTGCTGCGCGAGCGAACCGCCTTCCCGCGGGCGCTGATCGAGAAGCTGCCGAACCTCAAGTTCATGGTGCTGACCGGCGCCCGTGCCGCCAGCCTCGATGACAAGGCGGCGGCCGAGCGTGGCATCCCGATCTCGACGACGCCCGGGAGCACCTCCAACGCGCCGACCGCGGAATTGGGTTGGGCGCTGCTGATGATGTGCGCGCGCGACCTCGCCAAGGCCGAGCGGCTGGCACGCCAGGGCAAGTGGCACGACGGCATCGAGCAGATGGTCGTGCTCGAGGGCAAGCGGCTGGGCATCCTCGGCCTCGGCAAGCTGGGCAGCCGCGCGGCGCACTATGCCAAGGCGTTCGGCATGGAGGTCGTGGCCTGGAGCCAGAACCTCACGCCCGAGAAGGCGGAAGCGGGTGGCGCGAAGTACGTGAGCAAGGACGAGCTGCTGGCGACCTCGGACTTCGTGTCGATCCACCTCGCCCTCTCGGATCGCACGCGCGGCCTGATCGGCGCCGCCGACCTCGCGAAGATGAAGAAGACCGCGATCCTGGTGAACACCTCGCGCGGACCGATCGTCGACGAAGCGGCGCTGATCGAGGCGCTGAAGAACCGCACGATCCTGCACGCCGGCCTCGACGTCTACGACAGGGAGCCGATGTCGGCCGACCATCCCTTCACCAGGCTCGACAACGTCACGCTCATTCCTCACCTGGGCTACGTCGTCGAGGAGAGCTACCGGCACTTCTACGAGGGCACGATCAAGGACATCGAGGCCTGGCTCGACGGCACGCCGATCAACGTCCTCAACCCGGACGCGCTCAAGAAGGCGTAGGCGTCCGCACGCGTGCGACGATCAGCCAGACGGCGCCGGCGAGGATCACGCCGGCGGCCAGCCATTCATGGGTCGTCAGGGCCGCCGGGGTCAGCCAGCCGAGCTGAGCGAACACGGCTTCCAGCGCGATGGCGAAGAACGGCATCGCGGTGAGGGCGATCAGGTAGGTCTGCACGCCCGAATGGTTGATGGTCCAGAAGCCGAGCCAGGTGCCGGGCGCGCGGAACAGCAGGCCCGCCAGGATCGCATAGAGCCAGAGTTCGATCCGGCCGAAGGCGTCGCCGCCGCCCGCCCAGGGCGAGGCCATCGCGCCTACCAGCCCAGCCAGCGTCCAGACGAAGATCAGCGCCAGCGACGCGGCAACCAGAATCTCGCCGGTGAAGCGGCTGCGCGCCGCCGGATCGGCCGCGCGATTGCGCGGATGGTAGGCGATCATCCACGAGGCCGCGACCGCCACCGCCTCCGAGGCGACCAGCCAGGCGACGCCGCGCCAGGCCGTCTCCGATCCCAGCGCGGCGGCGAAGGCCGCGATGCCCAGCGCCAGCAGCGCGAGGCCCGGCCAGTCGCGCCGTGACGGCGCCTGGCGCGTCAGGGCCCAGCCCGCGCCCGCGCCGATCAGCACGCTCATCGTCGAGAGCAGCGTGCTCTGCGTGACGGCCAGCCAGACGATGGCGGCGGCCGTACAGCCGTTGATGATCACGCGCATGAAGGCGTAGCAGACCGTCCAGGGGACCAGAAGATCGGCCCAGCTTCCCGGTGTGCGGCGGCCGACCCAGAGCATGGCGAGGCCCGCGCTCAGCAGCTGCACCAGCGTATAGGCCCAGGCGTCGAGCTGCGCGCCGCTCACGACATGGCGGGTCAGCAGGAGATAGACCGACCAGAGGAGGGAGTTGCCGAGCGCGATGATCAGGACGTGGCCGCTCATTGCGGATCCTGCAAGCTTGGTTTCAGGTGCGGAAGCGCAGCAGCAGGTGATTGACGCCGTTCAGCTTGACGTAGAGGTCCTCGAACTGCGTGTAGAAATCCTCCCATCGCGGCAGGCCGCCCTGGCTGCCGAGCGAGGTATAGATTTCCGCGACCGTCCGGCGGCCGTCGATCTGCGAGATGATGCGCGGCGCCAATGCCGGTAGCTGGGCCCGCCAGGGAAAGCCGTCGAGGTTGGCGACCAGCGGGGAGCCCGGCTGCAGGCCCGCGGCGAACTTCTGCGCATCCATCTCGCGCAGCACCGGGATGGCCGACGTATCCTCGGGCCGCGCCACCGTGTCGAAGCCGGCGCGCGTGGCATAGAAGACGTGGGTGCGCAGGTTGCCGGCCAGGCGCTCGGCGAAGGCCGCCCGCTCGAGCAGCGGCAGCGAGCTCATCTGGCGGGCGATCACGGGATCGCTCATGTAGGTCGCGGGCTCGTAGCGCACCGGCTCGAGGAAGGCCACGACACGCAGGCCGGACGCGGCGGCCATGCTGCCGATCTGGGGTACCGTGAAGGCGCGGTCGCAGCTGTGCAGCAGCAGGTCGTAGAGGCCGGCGTCGCCCCCCGTCACATGGTCGTTGAGATAGGGATTGCGGCGGAACAGGTTGGTGGTCGGCAGGAAGCGGATCAGGCGCTTGGCCATCGCCAGCCGGTCCTCGATCGCCATCGACGGCGGCGCCAGGGTCTGCAGCATTTCCTGGAGGGGGTAGACGCCGCTGCGGCCATATTCGCCGTAGAGCATGACGCCCATGCCGCCCTCGGCGTGCAGCACGCTCGCCAGGGCCTGCATGCCGGCCGTCGGGTCGGGCAGGTGATGCAGCACACCGGTGCAGTCGATGTAGTCGAAATGGCCGATGTTCATCGTCGGCAGGTCGAGCAGCGAGCCGGTCAGGAACGTGATGTTGCGCAGGCCGCGCGCCTTGGCGCGGGCCTCGCAGATCTGTCGCGAGGCCGTCGACAGGTCGAGATAGAAGACCTCGCCGGGACAGCGGCGATCCACGAGCTGCTGGGCCAGCATGATGCAGGCATCGCCCGTGCCGCCGCCGGCGACCAGTGCGCGGAAGGGCCGGATGAAGTTCAGCCGGCCGGCGTACAGATAGTGGTTGATCTCGAGGACGTGGCTCGGCGTGCCCGTGATCAGGCGGATCGCCTCGTCGCGCGGGTCTCGGGAAGGATAGGGCAGCGCCTCGTACTGGGCGCGAACACTGTCCAACGGCGAGGAAACGGTCATCAGGGCCTTGTTTGACGGCAGGCTGGGCGCTACCGGAGGGATGGCAACGCCTGCCAATCATTTCTGCAACAAATCGAAGGGCCATGAAAGGCTATTTCGGCATCGGCATCGAGGGTCCGAGCAAGTCGATGAACGTCGGCACCCTGTTCCGGACGGCCCATGCGTTCGGCGCCTCGTTCGTCTTCACCCTGCGGGCCCAGTACGACGCGCGGGCCGGCGCGCTCGCCGACACGTCGGACACGCCCCTGTCGGTGCCGACCTACCGGTTTGCCGACCTGGAGAGCTTCCGCCTGCCGCTGGGCTGCCGGCTGGTCGGCATCGAGATCACCGACGAGGCCATCGAGCTGCCCAGCTTCCGGCATCCGCGCCAGTGCGCCTATATCCTGGGCTCCGAGCGGGAAGGCCTGTCGCCCGAGGTTCAGTCGACCTGCGACTACGTCGTGAAGATCCCGACACGGTTCTCGGTCAACCTGGGCACCGCCGGGGCGCTGGTCATGTACGACCGGCTGATCAGCCTCGGACGCCACGCTCCGCGGCCGGTCGGCGAGGGCGCTCCGACCGAGGCGCTGGAACTGCCGGTGTTCGGCGAGCCGCTCTACAAGCGCAAGGAGCGGCGGCGGCTGCGGCAAAAAGAGCAATCAAAACAATAGATTGGCCCAGCGCGGTTGCGCAGACCGAGTGCGACGACTATCTCGGGCGCTCCATGTCCGTTCTGCCCACCGAACCGCTGCAGATCCTCGAGCCCGGCGCCCCCGCGCACGGCCGCAACGACCTGCGCCGCAACCTGATCGGCCTGTCGCGCGACGGGCTGAAGACGGCGCTGGCCGAGGCCGGGCTGGAGCCGTTCCGCGCGGCGCAGATCTGGCAGTGGATCTACTGGCACGGCGTCACCGACTTCGGGCGCATGACCAACATCGCCAAGAAAGCGCGCGATCGCCTGGCCGACCAGTTCGTGATCGAGCGGCCCTCGATCGTGACCGAGCAGCGCTCGGTCGACGGCACGCGCAAGTGGCTGCTGCGTTTCGCCGACGGCAACGAGGCCGAGACGGTCAACATCCCGGAGACCGATCGCGGCTCGGTCTGCGTCTCCAGCCAGGTCGGCTGCACGCTCACCTGCACCTTCTGCCACACCGGCACCCAGCCGCTGGTGCGCAACCTCACGCCCGACGAGATCGTCGGCCAGTTCATGGTGGCGCGCGACAGCTACGGCGAATGGCCGACGCCGACCGCCGATGCCCAGCGCATGCTCAGCAACATCGTCATGATGGGCATGGGCGAGCCGCTCTACAATTTCGACAACGTGGTGACGGCGCTGAAGATCGTCATGGACGACCAGGGCATCGCGCTCAGCCGCCGCCGCATCACCCTCTCGACGTCGGGCGTCGTGCCGATGATCGCGAAGGTGGGCGAGGCGCTCGACGTCAATCTCGCGGTATCGTTGCACGCGGTCAGCGACGAGGTGCTCGACACGCTGGTGCCGATCAACCGGAAGTGGCCGATCGCCGAGCTGTTGAAGGCCTGCGCCGACTATCCCGGCGCGCGCAACAGCCGGCGCATCACCTTCGAGTACGCGATGCTGAAGGGCGTCAACGACAGCGATGCCGATGCGCGCGAGCTTGTGCGAATCCTGACGCCGATCCACGCCAAGGTGAACCTGATCCCGTTCAATCCCTGGCCGGGCGCGCCCTACGAGTGCAGCTCCAACAACCGCATCCACCGCTTCGCCGAGATCGTGAACGATGGCGGCCTGAGCGCCCCGGTGCGCACGCCCCGCGGCCGCGACATCTCGGCGGCCTGCGGCCAGCTCAAGAGCGCCAGCCTCCGCCAGCGCGGTGTGAAGGTCGCGCTTTAAGACCCGCACCACCTCATCCTGAGGAGCGCGCGCAGCGCGCGTCTCGAAGGATGTGCAACGGACGTGGTGCGTGTAGCCCATGCTTCGAGACGGCTGCTGTGCAGCCTCCTCAGCATGAGATTGGGTGTGGTTCTACCTCGTGAAGGCGGCGATCTTCGACAGGAAGGCGAGTTCCGTCGAAACGGGCTGAAGCCCGGCCGCGCGGAAGCAGTCTTCGAGGCTGCCTTCGGTGTATTCCGCGTAGTACGGCTCGTGGAAGTAATGCGGGAAGAGGTCGAGCAGGCCGTTCCATTCCGGCCGGTCGCCCTTCTGCAGCGATTCGACGATCACGACCAGGCCGCCGGGCTTCACGACTCGCACCATCTCGGCGATCGCCTTTGCACGGATCTCTTTGGGCAGTTCGTGCAGCAGGAACGAGGAGATGACGAGGTCGAGGCTCGCGTCGGCGAACGGCAGCGATTCGGCTGCCGCTTCGTCCAGCTTGACCCGCGCCGTGCGGCCGATCAGGCGGCGCGCCTCGTCGAGATAGGGGCGGCTGAGGTCGATGCCGGTGAGCCTCATCCCCGGCCAGGCGCCGTGCAGGGCGGCGAGCAGGCGGCCGGTGCCGCAGCCGACATCGAGACCGCGCACCTCGCGCTGGTTGCGGTCCGCCAGCCAGGCGGCGATCGGCGCCAGGGCCCGGCGGCGCATGACGTCGGCGGCGCCGGTGAACAGGACCTCGACCTGCGTGTCGTACAGGGCGGCCGAATGGTCCGAGAGCCAGCCGTCGCTCTGGAAGTGGAAGTTCTGGCGGTAATAGTCGGGCAGGCCGTCGGCCTGGGTGCCGGGCGGCATCTCGTCGTCGAGCTGGCCGTGCCGCCGCAGGTCGACCTGCGGCAGGTCGCGAAAATAGAGCAGGCTGCGGCGCAGGAACTCGGCGGGTTCGGGGCCCAGCAGGCGCGGGGCCGGGAAGAGGCCGGCGGCGACGTCCCGCCATTCGCGCTGGAACAGGGCGCGCATGTCGGCGGTCAGCTCGGCCCGGCCGGGGGTCGGCCCGATGGCAAAATCGGGCTTGGGCATGGGCTTCAGCAGGCGGCGGCCGGCGGCATAGTGGCCGGCATACCAGGCGACCCGGGCGGTCTGGCGGGCGGCGTAGGAGAGGCGATCGAGGGGGGAAACCATGGGATGCTATTCTCGCCCCGATTATAGCGTCTTTGCGGCGCCCTTGCCCCGGTGGGGTCGACCGCTATATTCCGCGCGCCTTTACAGAATTGACACGAAAGCGGCCAGCATGAGCGTTTCTTATACCGGGCCCTACAAGAAGGGCGACATCAAGAAGGTCGTCCTGGCCTATTCGGGCGGCCTCGACACCTCGGTCATCCTGAAGTGGCTGCAGACGGCCTATGGCTGCGAGGTGGTGACCTTCACCGCCGATCTCGGCCAGGGCGAGGAACTGTCGCCGGCCCGCAAGAAGGCCGAGCTGTTGGGCATCAAGCCCGAGAACATCTACATCGAGGACGTGCGCGAAGAGTTCGTGAAGGATTTCGTCTTCCCGATGTTCCGCGCCAACGCGCTGTACGAAGGCCAGTACCTGCTCGGCACCTCGATCGCGCGGCCCCTGATCTCCAAGCATCAGATCGACCTCGCGCTGAAGACCGGCGCCGACGCCGTCTGCCATGGCGCCACCGGCAAGGGCAACGACCAGGTCCGCTTCGAGCTCTCCTATTACGCGCTGAAGCCGGACATCAAGGTGATCGCGCCGTGGCGCGAATGGGAACTGACCTCGCGCACCAAGCTGCTCGAGTTCGCCGAGGAGCACCAGATTCCGATCGCCAAGGACAAGCGCGGCGAGGCGCCGTTCTCGGTCGACGCCAACCTCCTGCACTCCTCCAGCGAGGGCAAGATCCTCGAGGATCCGTGGGAAGAGGCCGACGAGATGGTCTACCAGCGCACGATCTCGCCCGAGGCCGCGCCCGACAAGGCGACCTACATCGAGATCGAATTCGAGAAGGGCGACGCCGTCGCCATCGACGGCGTCGCGATGTCGCCCGCGACCCTGCTCACCAGGCTCAACGAGCTGGGCAAGGCCAACGGCATCGGCCGTCTCGATCTGGTCGAGAACCGCTTCGTCGGCATGAAGAGCCGCGGCATCTACGAGACGCCGGGCGGCACGATCCTCTACGCCGCCCATCGCGGCATCGAATCGATCACGCTCGACCGCGGCGCCGGCCACCTCAAGGACGAGGTGATGCCGAAATATGCCGAGCTGATCTACTACGGCTTCTGGTACTCGCCGGAGCGCGAGATGCTGCAGGCGCTGATCGACAAGAGCCAGGAGAACGTCACCGGCACGGTGCGGCTCAAGCTCTACAAGGGCAACACGACCGTCGTCGGCCGCAAGTCGCCCGTGTCGCTCTACTCGATGCAGCACGTGACCTTCGAGGACGACCAGGGGGCCTACAACCAGCGCGATGCCGAGGGCTTCATCAAGCTGAATGCGCTCAGGCTGCGCCTGCGCGCCCTGGGCCAGGGCGGTCCCAAGAGATAGCGGCCCGAAGAGCGGAGCCACCCGACCTGCCTCACCTGACCTGACGGGAACGGCGCATGCCATTCGACGACGACGAGCGCCGCCTCCCCGGAGGGCGCGGAACGGGCGAGCGGGCGATCAACCTGCCGCCCGCCGTGCTGTGGCTGATCGGCATCAACGTCGCCGTCCATCTGCTGCGCCAGATGCTCGGCGAGCAGGCCGACCTGGAGATCATCCTGCAGTTCGGCCTGGTGCCGGCCGCCTATACGACCGACAGCGGCCAGGATCTCTTCTCCCTGCTCGTGGCGCCGGTCACCTACCAGTTCCTGCACGGCGGCTGGATGCATCTGGGCATCAACATGCTGACCCTGGCGGCGTTCGGCGCGCCGGTCGAGCGGCTGCTGGGCGTGCGCCGCTTCGTGCTCTTCTATCTCCTGTGCGGCGTCGTCGCGGGCTTCGTGCACATCCTCGTCTATCCCGATTCGCCCGATCCGGTGGTCGGCGCGTCGGGCGCCATCAGCGGTGTCTTCGGCGCCGTGCTGATGCTGATGCGCTATGTCGGCAGCCTGACCTCTCTGCTGCCGGTGGCCGGCATCTGGATCGGCCTCAACATCTTCTTCGGCATCTTCGGCGGCACGCCGGGCGCCGGCGGCGAATCGGTCGCCTGGGTCGCACACATCGCCGGCTTCGTGTTCGGCATCGTGAGCATACGCTTCTTTGCGCCACGGATGAGCTGAGCCGCTATAGTCGGCGCATGGCCGACAACGCGATCCCCCTTCGTCGCACGCTCGTCGCCAACGCCGTGGCGTTGGCGCCGTCCTGGGGGGCGCTCGCCATTCTCTTCGGCCTCGGCGAACTGTCGGGCCGGACGACGCTGATCGCGATGGCGGGCATCGCCGCCGTCACGACCCTCCTGATCCAGCGCTATCTCAGCTCGCTGGCGAGCTTCGCCCGTTTCGTCGGCGAGCTTTCCGACGAACGCGAGCCGTTGATGCCGCGGCTCTCCTTCGCGCCCGCGACCGAGGAACTGGCGAGCGCGGCCGCGACTCTCTCGATCGGCTGGCGGCGCCAGCGGGCCTCGATCGACAATCTGGCCGCCTCTGCCCAGGCGATCGTCGACGGTCTTCCCGATCCCCTCGTGTGCCTCGACCGGCAGCGCCGCATCGTGCGCACCAACCTCGCCGCCGCCCTGCTGCTGGGCAGTCCCGGCGGTTCCGAGCGCGACGTCTCGACGGTGCTGCGCCACCCGCAACTCCTCACGGCCATCGATGCGCTGCTCGAGACCGGTCCCGACGGCAACTTCGCACGGCCCGACCAGAGCGTGGTCGAACTGGTGCTGGCCGGGCCGCCGGAGCTCGACATGGTGGCCCATCTGCGACGCCTGCCGCGGGCCGCCGCCGACGGCTCGCTGGCGCTGATCGTGCTGCACGATACGACGGCGCTGCGTCGTGCCGAGCGCATGCGCGCCGACTTCGTGGCCAATGCCAGCCACGAGCTGAAGACGCCGATCGCGGGCCTGGCGGGATTCATCGAGACGCTGCGCGGCCCGGCGCGGGAGGATTCTGCGGCGCGCGAGCGCTTCCTGGGTATCATGGCCGAGCAGGCCGACCGCATGCGCCGCCTGGTCGACGACCTGCTGATGCTGTCGCGAATCGAGCAGCACGAGCACGCGAGGCCCGCCGCCGCCGTCGATCTCGACAAGGTGCTGCGGTCGGTGCTCGACCTGCTGCAGCTCAAGGCCTCCTCGCGCAAGGTGAGGATCGAACTCGACCTGCCGCCCGATCTGCCGCGTGCCATCGGCGACCACGACGAGCTGATCATCGTTTTCCAGAACCTGATCGACAATGCGGTCAAGTATGCGCGCCCGGCCACGTCGGTCCGCGTCGAGGTGCGTCCGTCGGGCAAGGACCGCGTTGCAGTCGCGGTGAGGGACGAGGGCGACGGCATTCCCGCCGCACACCTGCCGCGGCTCACCGAGCGCTTCTACCGGGTCGACACCGCGCGCTCGCGCCAGCTCGGCGGCACCGGCCTCGGTCTCGCCATCGTAAAGCATGTGGTCAACCGCCACCGTGGCCGGCTCGACATTCAGAGTGTGCCGGGCAAGGGCTCGACCTTCACCGTGACCCTGCCGGCTTTGGACGTGGCCTGAGGAGCGCGTCGGTCGTGGCGAAAGCGCGCTGTAAGGATTCTGCCGCATAGTCCCGGGCACCGAGTGCGAGTGCAGGCCCATGACGTCCAAAGCCAGCGAACCGAGCGAAATCGTGGTGACAGCCCAGATGATCCGGGCGGGTCTCGCGGTCGTGAAATCGTGGCCGTCGCCCGCGGACGGCGTGGCGCTGGCCATGGCCTACCGGGCCATGGCGGCGGCGGCGCCTCCCGAAAGCCTCGCCCTCGGCATGCCGACGCCGACGATGCTGCAGGCCCTGCGGATGCTCGGCCACAAATAGGCGACGACCGGCAGAATCACCGGGTACCTGGGCGATGATCCGTCCCTGGAGACGCGCGGCACGAACACGGGTTCGCGGGATGTGACGTTCTTCTCCACCGCTGTCTTCGGCCTGTAACCCAAACGTCGCACGGAAGAAGCCTGCAGCCGGTACCGAGCCTCCCGTGGGAATCGGAGGCGGGATGCTACGACTGGAAGGCGTTACCAAGAGCTTCGGGGGCAACAAGGCCGTCGACAGCGTCTCGCTCGTCGTGCCGACGGGCCAGATGGTCGGCGTGATCGGCCGTTCCGGCGCCGGCAAGTCGACCCTCCTGCGCATGATCAATCGCCTGGGCGATCCGACCACGGGCCGTATTCTGTTCGGCGACACCGACGTCACCGCGCTGCGGGGACGGCCGCTGCGGGCCTGGCGCGCCCGTTGCGCCATGATCTTCCAGCAGTTCAACCTCGCCGGCCGCCTCGACGTGCTGACCAACGTCATGATGGGCCGCCTCAGCTATGTCGGCACCTTGCCGGCCCTCCTCAATCTTTGGAGCGAGCACGACCGCGCGATTGCGCTCTCCAGTCTCGATCAGTTCGACATGGCGGGTCTGGCGGCTCAGCGAGCCGACACATTGTCGGGCGGCCAGCAGCAGCGCGTCGCGATCGCGCGGGCGCTGGTGCAGGAGCCCGACATGATCCTGGCAGACGAGCCCATCGCCTCTCTCGATCCGCGCAACACCAGGATGGTCATGGATGCGCTGCAGCGCATCAACAAGCAGTTTGGAATCACGGTGATCTGCAACCTGCACTCCCTCGACACCGCGCGGGCCTACTGCGATCGGCTGATCGGCATGGCTCAGGGGCGTGTGGTTTTCGACGACGTGCCGCAGGCCCTCACCGACGAGGTCGCCCGCGGACTGTACGGGCTGGATGCCGGAGAGATCATGGATACGGCGGGCACGGCGTTGCCCGCTCCGGCCGCCCCCTATCAACCCTCGCTCGCGGTCGCCTGAAGCTGCGACACCGCGCCAAATCACGCTTTCCAGACGGAGTGACATCATGATCAAGCGTCGTTCAGTTCTCGCCTCTGCGGCGGGTGTGCTTCTTGCCGTCCCCTTCGCTGCGAATGCGCAGGACTGGAAAGCCAAGTATCCCGAGATCGTCATGGCGATCGTTCCCGCCGAGAATGCGGGCGGCGTCGTCGACCGGTTTGGACCGTTCGTCAAATATCTCGAGAAGGAACTCGGCACGAAGGTCACTCTGCGCGTTGCCAACGACTACACGGCGGTGATCGAGGGGCAGAAGAACCGCCAGATCCACATCGGCTTCTACGGTCCCGGCTCCTATGCCCGGGCCTATGCCGTCTCGGGCGGCAACACGGTGGCTTTCGGAACCACGCAGAACCAGGACGGCTCGATCGGCTACTATTCGGTCGTCTATGTGAAGGCTGACAGTCCCTACAAGAACCTCGACGACCTCAAGGGCAAGAAGCTCGGGCTGGTCGATGTCGAATCGACATCAGGCTACAAGGCGCCGGTCTTCTTCATGAACCGAGAAGGCAAGGCGCCCGACAAGTTCTTCTCGGTGGCGCAGGTGACCGGCAGCCATGAGAACGCGGTGCTCGCCATGACCCAGGGCACGGTCGATGGGGCCACCAACTGGTGGAATTCCGATACCGACTCAAACCTTACGCGCATGATCAACAAGGGCATGCTCAAGAAGGCCGACGGTTCGCCGATGAAGTACGAGGACTTCCGCATCGTGTGGAAGTCGCCACTGCTTGCCGGATCCCCCTTCGCCTATCTCAACGACATGCCCGACGACCTCAAGAAGGCAATCGCCGACGCCTTCTACAACGCCCACAAGAAGGACAAGGCTGCGTTCGACAAGCTGTCGGACGGCAAGGACCTCGCCTTCGTTCCGGTCGGTCACAAGGACTATCTGGAGTTCATCGAACTCAACAAGTACCTTGAGGAACTGCGCCGCAAGAAGGGCTGATCGTTCGTCGACCGAGATGTGACGAATCAGATGGCGAAAACCCTGGCGATCTTGCCGTCGGCGCAGCTGGCGCCGCTGGCCGATGCCTATCGTGCCGCGATGGCGGTCAAGCGACGCTGGACCATCGGCGGTCTCGTGCTGCTGGCGGTATTCACATTCCTGTCGGCGTGGGCAGGCCAGGTCGACCTGGTGAAATTCTGGGCAGGGCTGCCGCGGTTCGCCAGCTACTTCCACGACATCGTGCCGCGGCTGCGGTTCGAGACGTTCGCCGCCGACATGGTCGAGTGGTTCTGGAACTTCGATGGATGGCTTGCCCTCCTGTGGGACACGCTGCTGGTTGCCTATGTCGGCACGCTGGCCGGGGCGCTGGCGGGATTCGTCCTCTGCTTCCTTGCTTCCGCAAACCTGACAAAGTCGACTCCGGTGCGGTTCATCGCCCGGCGTTCGCTCGAGTTCTGTCGGACTTTCCCTGAGATCGTCTTCGCCCTGATGTTCGTGTACGCCTTCGGCTTCGGTCCGATGCCGGGGGTTCTCGCCATCGCGATCCACACCGCCGGTGCGCTGGGCAAGCAGTTCTCGGAAGTCGTCGAGAATGTCGACATGCACCCGGTCGAAGGCCTGACGGCGAGCGGCGCGAACTATGTCGAAGCCATCCGCTTCGGCGTGGTGCCGCAGGTGCTGTCGAACTTTGTCAGCTATTCTCTGCTGCGGTTCGAGATCAACGTGCGCGGCGCGACCGTGCTCGGGTTCGTCGGCGCCGGAGGGATCGGCAAGGAACTGATCTCGTCCATCCGTCAATTCTACTACGCCGATGTGAGCGCGATCCTCGTCATCATCATCGGCACGGTCTTCCTCATCGACTGGTTGACCGAGATGCTGCGTCATCGGCTGCTCGGGATCGTAGGAGACGCCCGGTGAGCAAGCCTGCAGGAAAGATTCGTGGCCTCGGAGAGGCCGACAGGTCCGAAATGAGGCGACGTTATCCGCAGGCGTTCCGGGCACCGGTCGTCGAGCGGTGCCTTTCGCTGGCGATCGTCGTCGGCGGAGCCGCTCTCGCGATCTACACGCTGTGGCGCTTCGGCTTCTCGCCGGCGAAGTTCGTCGACGGGCTGGACAAGCTGGGAATCGTCGTCGTGCTGATGATGCCGCCCGATCCCGGCAGCCAGCTCTGGCACTACGCCTCGGCGCTCGCCGAAACCCTGGCCATTGCCTTTCTCGGCACGCTGGGCGCGGCGATTCTCGCCCTTCCCATGAGCATGCTCGCCGCGAAGAACGTCGTTGCCAATCGTATCCTTCATTTCGCGAGCCGACGGTTCCTCGACACGATCCGCGGTGTCGATACGCTGATCTGGGCTCTCATCTGGATCAACGTTGTCGGCCTCGGACCCTTCGCGGGCATCCTGGCCATCATGACTTCGGACTTCGGCTCGTTCGGCAAGCTGTTCTCGGAAGCGATCGAGGCGTCGGATCGCAAGCCGGTCGACGGCGTGCTGTCCGCCGGTGGATCGGAAGTGCACAGCTTCCGCTTCGGCATTCTGCCGCAGGTGATGCCCGTGCTCATGAGCCAGGTCCTCTACTACTTCGAAAGCAACACGCGCTCTGCCACCATCATCGGAATCGTGGGCGCGGGTGGCATCGGTCTCTACCTTGCCAACGAGATCGCCCAGGCGGAATGGCAGAGGGTGGCTTTCATCATCCTGATGATCCTGGTTACCGTCTCCGTCATCGACTGGGTCTCGAGCAGGCTCCGTCTCGCCATGATCGGTCGTCGTGCCGGAGCAACCGCTTGAGCGAACACGTGCACGAGACGCAGGCGCTTCCCCGCTACGCGCTCTATTACGCGCCGCGCGCGGAGGAGCCGCTGGCCGTGGCCGCCAGCCGATGGCTCGGCCGGAATCCGGAGACGGGCGAAGCCCGCGAACTCGTCCCGGTGAGCGGCGTTCCCCATGAGCGTCTGTCGGCGATCGTCGCCGAGCCGCGGCTCTATGGCTTTCATGGCACGCTGAAACCGCCGATCGTGCTCGCCGAGGGCGCGACCGAGCGCGACTTCATCGAAGCCGTCGGCACCTTCGCCGCGACGGAGCGCCAGATCGACGTGCCGGCGCTGGCCCTGGCCGAGGTGCAGGATTTCCTGGCGCTGGTGCCGGCCGCGCGCTGCGCGGCGCTCCAGGATTTCTCGGATCGCTGCGTCGTGGAGTTCGATGAGTTTCGTCGTCCCGCCGACGAGGCCGAGCTCGCGCGCCGGCGCGCGGCCGGCCTGACCCAGAGGCAGGAGGATCTGCTGCTGCGCTGGGGCTATCCCTACGTTCTCGAGCAGGGACGCTTCCACCTGACCCTCACCGGGAGGGTGACGGAGCCGCGCGAACGCGCCGCGATCCTCGACGAGCTGCGCTCGCGCTTCATGGCCGTCGTCGACCGGCCGCTGGCGGTGCGCGACCTCTGCGTCTTCCGTCAACCGGCGCCCGGGCGGCCCTTTTCGGTCGCGGCGCGGTTCAGGCTCGGCGGAGGGCGGCGTCTGGCCACCCAAGTCTGGAGAGCAGCCTGACGAAGGAAGAGGCGGCGTCATCGATCGTGGCGTCGTTCACGATCGTCACGAGCCGCGGGTCGTCGACCTCGTAGGCCTCGGCGCGCTCCAGGCGCTTCGCCGCCTCGATCGTGGATTCGCGACCGCGGCCGGCGAGGCGCTGCTTCAGGCGCTCGGCGGGCGCGGTGATCAAGACCGGACGGGCCTGCGAATCGAGGCCGCCGGTCCTCAGGAAATGGTCGCGCGAGCCGCTCACGACGACGGTCAGGCCGGCCGCCCGCCAGTCGTGGATCTCCCGGCCGACGGCATAGTCATTGCCGTGCGCGTGCCAGTGATAGGCGAACAGGCCATGGGCGCGCCGCATGGCGAACTCGGCGCGCGTCACCGCGACATGGTTCTCGCCCCCGGTGTCGGCCGGCCGCGTGATGTAGCGATGGGCGAACACCACGGGCGCGTCGGGCGGCAGCAGAGCCCGGGCGCGCCCCAGGACCGAATCCTTGCCGGCGCCGGAAGGACCCATGACATAGACGAGAGAGCCTTCCATGACCGGTTCCCGCCTCACACCACGCGTTCGCCTTCGCGCCACACGGCGCGCACGATGGCGGCGCCGTCGACGGTGCGAACGCGCGCGAGGTCGGCGCGGCGATCGGGCGCGATCTCGCCGCGGTCGTGGAGGCCCACTGCGCGCGCCGGATTGAGCGTCGCCAGCCGCACTGCCTGCGGCAGGGAAATGCCGATGCCGGAGGAGGGCAGTCTGAACACGCTCTCCATCAGACTCGCCGGCACATAGTCCGACGACAGGATGTCGACATGGCCGGTGCGCAGCAGGTCGATGGCGGCAATGTTGCCGGAGTGGGAGCCGCCGAGCACCAGGTTCGGCGCGCCGACCAGGACAGCGAGGCCGGCATCACAGGAGGCCTGGGCAGCCTCGCGGGTGGTCGGGAATTCGGCGATGGTCATGCCGTTGGCGACGGCTTCCTGGACGTGGCCGTGGGTCGCATCGTCGTGGCTGGCGATCGGCAGGGCGCGGGCCTGGGCACGGCTCACGATCTCGCTGCGGTGCTTCACGGCATTGCGATGATGAAGCTCGGTGACGCGGGCCGAGAATTCCTCGAACTGCGCATCGGTCATCGCGTACTTGCCCTTGTAGTATTGCTTCAGCTTGTTCGGATCGAGGAACTGGCGCTGGCCGGGCGTATGGTCGTTGATCGACACCAGGCCGACCAGCGGCAGGTCGATCCACTTGTCGACGGCCTCGACGGCATCGTCGGCCGTGATCTCGCAGCGCAGGTGGATGCGGTGCTCCGCCCGCGTCATGCGGCGATCGGTGGCAAGGCACACGGCCTCGATCATGCGTTCGCGATTGCTCACCCGGTCCGACTTGTCGTGGACGTCGCCCAGGGCCATCGAATCGAACACCGTCGTGATGCCGGCGGCGCTGACCTGGGTGTCATGCGCCATCACCGCCGACACGCTCGGCCATTTCACGCCCGGTCGCGGGGCGAAGTGCTTTTCCATGTTGTCGGTGTGCAGCTCGACCAGGCCGGGCACGAGATAGTCGCCTTCGAGGTCGACGGCGCCCGCGGCATGCGAGCGTTCCGTGGCGATCTCGACGATGCGTCTGTCGCGCACGACGACGGTGCCGTCGAACTCCGCGTCGGCGGTGACCACGCGGGCGTTGGTCAGGATGGTCTCGAGGCTCATGGGGAAACTCCGGCCAGCAAGGCAGGGGGAAGGACTTCGTGCACCCGGGTCGCGACCGCATCGCGCACCTCGGTATCGTGGAAGATGCCGACGATGGCGGCGCCGGCATCGCGCCGCTGGCAGATCAGCTCGACCACGCCGTCACGGTTGGCGGCGTCGAGCGACGCCGTCGGTTCGTCGAGCAGGAGGATCGGATAGTCGACGATCAGCGAGCGGGCGATGTTGACCCTCTGCTGTTCACCGCCGGAGAAGGTCGCGGGCGGCAGCGTCCACAGCCGCGCGGGAATGCCCAGCATGGCCAGCAGGAATTCGGCGCGCTGTCGCGCTTCGGCCGGATCGGTGCCCCGCCGCCTGAGCGGCTCGGCCACGACATCGACGGCCGAGACCCGCGGGATCACCCGCAGGAACTGGCTGACGAAGCCCATCGTGCGGTGACGCACGTCGAGCACTGTGCGCGGCTCGGCGCCGACCAGCTCGGTCCAGACATCGTCCTGGCGCACGCGGATCGAGCCGCTGTCGGCGCGATAGTTGCCGTAGAGCGAGCGCAGCAGGGTGCTCTTGCCGGCGCCCGACGGGCCGACCAGCGCCAGGCATTCGCCGGGCGAGACCGCCAGCGCCACGCCGCGCAACACGGGAAGCGACAGGCCGCCCTGGGCGTGGACGGTGAACGATTTGGCGAGGCCGGAGACGCGAAGGGCGGGTTGGGAGGAGGTCATGTTCGCGTCACACCGGCAGGATCGAGGCGACGAGCATCTGGGTGTAGGGATGCTGCGGATCGTCGAGCACCTGGTCGGTGAGTCCCTGTTCCACGACCGTGCCGCCCTGCATCACCATCAACCGATGCGTCAGCAGCCGGGCGACGCCGAGATCGTGGGTCACCAGAACGACCGACAGATGCAGCCCTTCGACCAGGCCGCGCAGCAGGTCGAGGATGCGGGCCTGCACCGAGACGTCGAGGCCGCCGGTCGGCTCGTCCATGAAGACCAGTCGCGGATTGCTCACCAGGTTGCGGGCGATCTGAAGGCGCTGGCGCATGCCGCCGGAATAGGTGGTCGGCCGGTCGTCGAGACGCTCGACGTCGATCTCGACCCGACCCATCCAGTCCGCGGCCTGGCCGCGGATCTCGCCATAGTGGCGCGCGCCCACCGCCATCAGCCGCTCGCCGATATTGGCGCCGGCGCTGACGCCCATGCGCAGTCCCTCGCGGGCATCCTGGTTCACGAATCCCCATTCGGTCCGCGCCAGCAGGCGGCGGCGGGCTTCCGAGAGACGGTGGACGTCGACGCTGCCGGCTGACCGTGTCTCGTAGGTGACGGAGCCGCCATCGGGCAGGAGGCGGCCGGCCAGGCAGTTGAGAAGGGTGGTCTTCCCAGAGCCCGATTCGCCCACGATGCCCAGCACCTCGCCGGGCCACAGGTCGAAGCTCACGTCGCGGCAGGCGACGCGACCGCCGAAGCGCTTACTGACGTCGCGTGCGGAGAGAAGCGGCGTGCTCATCGCCGACTCTCGCAATAGTCCGTGTCGGAACAGACGAACAGGCGCTTGCCGGTGTCGTCGACGATCATCTCGTCGAGGAAGCTCTCCGTCGAACCGCAGAGCTCGCAGCTCTCGGTCCAGGTCTCGACCTCGAACGGATGGTCGTCGAAGTCGAGGCTATTCACCGGCGTGTGCGGCGGCACCGCATAGATCCGCTTCTCGCGGCCCGCGCCGTAGAGCTGCAGCGCGGGGCTGCGGTCGAGCTTGGGATTGTCGAACTTCGGGATCGGCGAGGGGCTCATGATGTAGCGCCCGTTCACCATCACCGGATAGTTGTAGGTCTTGGCGATGCGGCCGTGGCGGGCGATGCTCTCGTAGAGGCTCACCTGCATGACGCCGTATTCCGACAGGGCATGCAGCGTCCGCGTCTCGGTCTCGCGCGGCTCCAGCATCCGCAGCGGCTCGGGGATCGGCACCTGGAAGACCAGGATCTGGCCGTCCGTCAGCGGCGTCTCGGGCACGCGGTGCCGTGTCTGGATGATGGTGGCTTCTTTCGTATGCGTCGTGGTGGCGACCTGGGCCACCCGCGCGAAGAAGCGGCGAATCGAGACGGCGTTGGTCGTGTCGTCGGCGCCCTGGTCGATCACCTTCAACGTGTCTTCGCGACCGATGATGGCGGCGGTCACCTGGATGCCGCCGGTGCCCCAGCCATAGGGCAGCGGCATCTCGCGGCCGCCGAACGGCACCTGGTAACCTGGCACCGCCACCGCCTTCAGGATGGCGCGGCGGATCATCCGCTTGGTCTGCTCGTCGAGATAGCCGTAGTTGTAGGCAGCGTCCTGCGAGGGCGTGTCCTGGATCGTCGCGTCAGGCATGGTTCACTCCGCCGCTTGGGCGAGGGCGGCCTGCTCGCGGCGCTTCTCGACCTCGGCGCGCAGCATCCGCACCACCACCAGCTCGGACTGGAAATCGACGTAGTGCGGCAGCTTGAGGTGCTGCACGAAGCCCGAGCCTTCCACATTGTCGCTGTGGGCCAGCACGAATTCCTCGTCCTGGGCGGGCGAGGTCACGGCTTCGCCCAGCTCGTCGGCGCGCAGGGCACGGTCGACCAGGGCCATGGCCATCGCCTTGCGCTCGGCATGGCCGAAGGCCAGGCCATAGCCGCGCGTGAACTGCGGCGGCACGTCGTGCGAGCCGGCGAACTGGTTGACCATGTCGCACTCGGTCACTTCGATCTCGCCGATCTCGATGGCGAAGCCCAGCTCCTCCGGCACGAACGAGACCGGCACGTGGCCGTAGCGGATCTCGCCGACGAAAGGATGGTTGTTGCCGTAACCGCGCTGTGTCGAATAGCCGAGCGCCAGCAGGAAGCCCTCGTCGCCGCGCGCCAGGTTCTGCAGGCGCAGCGGCCGGCTGGCCGGCAGCACCAGCGGGTCACGCGTCAGGTCGCGCGCTTCGCCGTCATCGTTGGACGGCGGCGGTTCGAGCAGCCCGTCGCGCTGCAGGATGTCGCCGACGCGCGGCAGGGCGTGGGTGGCATCGGCCGGCGCGGTCGGTGCTTCGGGGCGCTCGCCGGACGCGGCCAGCGAGAAGTCGAGCAGTCGGTGGGTGTAGTCGTAGGTCGGTCCCAGCACCTGGCCGCCCGGCACGTCCTTGAAGGTCGACGAGATGCGGCGCTCCGCCACCATGCGGGTGGTGTCGAGCGGTTCCGACGCGCCGAAGCGCGGCAGGGTGGTCCGATAGGCGCGCAGCAGGAAGATCGCCTCGATGAGATCGCCACGCGCCTGCTTGATGGCCAGCGCCGCCAGGCTGCGGTCGTAGCAGGAGCCTTCCGTCATGACGCGGTCGACCGCGAGGCCGAGCTGCTGGTCGATCTGGTCGAGTGACAGCTCGGCGACGTCGCGATCGCCGCGGCGCTTGTCGGCCACCAGATCCAGCGAATGGGCGATGGCGGTCTCGCCGCCCTTGACTGCGACGTACATGGTCAGGCCTCCACGGCGACGCTGCGGGGCAGCGCGATGAGTCGGGATCCGGAGGCGAAGACGAGATCGACGCCGCAGGGAAAGAGCGCATGGTTGGCGGTCCAGGCCGGCCAGAAGCCGTCGCCCAGCCCGTCGATCGCGACCTGGACCTCGCCGTCGACGCCGGGTCCCCGCCAGGTGGTGATCGGACCGCCGTCGAGCGCCGGCACCTCGATCACCAGGGTGGCGGCGCGGTCGGGATAGGTGTCGGTGCCGATGGCGAAGCCGGCGAAAGGCTCGCCGCCGCCGCCGATGATCACGGCGAAGGTCGCGGCCTCGCGGGCCTGGACGAGCGGCGTGCCGGCATGGAAGCGCAGGAAGTCGCGGACCTCCTGCCTGTCGACTCCGGCTTCGAGCCAGAGCGGCGTCTCGCGATCGGCGAAGGTGAGCAGGAAGGCCGAGGCTGCCGGGCTGAGCGTGCCCGGTCCGGCCGGCGCATCCGGCAATTCGACGATGCGGCCGGGATGGGAGAAGGCGTCCAGCACGCCGCGGAACAGGCGCTGCGCATCGTGCGACGGATCGGCGAAGCCAGGGGCGAGGAGCGTCGTGCTCATGCGCCGGCCTCACGCGCGACGGTGAAGAAATCCACCCGGGTGGCGGCGGCGCGGGCGGCGATCAGGCGATGGCGCGCCTCGGCTTCGAGGGCGAGCGGCGTCACGATCGCGGCTTCGAGCTTCTCGACCCAGTCGGCGCGCTGGCCCAGCGCATCCACCGCGGCGACGATCTCGGCGTGCCGTGCATCGCGGCCGCGAACGTAGCCGAAGCCCATCTCGCCGCTGTCGAGACGCACGGCGGCGCGCGTCACCGTCATCTCGCCGGCGCAGAAGGGAGCGCCGGTGCCCGAAATGCGACCCTGCACCATGACGAGCCCGATCTCGGGGCGGCGTAGGACGGTGTACGAGGGTCGCGCCCCGAGCCCCTGCCAGAGGGACGTGAGCCGCGCGCCGGGGGCCTTTGCGAGCACGGAAAGCCAGCGCTGACGGCGCGCGATCATGAGGTCGGAGGACATGGGGTGCTCTCGAAAGAGGCGCACCTTCGGGGCGCTGCGTTACCGTTCCGAGGGCGCAGCGTTAAATTCGTGTGACGCTCGCCGGGCTCCTGCCCTGGCGGCCAACCCCTTGATTTGGATCAAATATTCAAGCCGGGCCGGCAGTTACCCTGCGCGGTGGGCCACCCTGTAACCGGATTGTCATATTTCCGTCATATGAGGGAGACGTACGGCTCCTAGATGACGGGCGCTTCGACATTCAACGAAGGAGAAACCCCGTGAACCTGACCAAGATCGTCCTCGCGACAGCTTTCGCGTTTTCGCCGGCGGCTGCCTATGCCATCGACATTTCCGGTGCAGGCGCCACCTTCCCCTACCCGATCTACGCCAAGTGGGCCGACGCTTACAAGAAGGAGACCGGCAACAGTCTCAACTACCAGTCGATCGGCTCGGGCGGCGGCATCAAGCAGATCAAGGCCAAGACCGTGACCTTCGGCGCCACCGACGCCCCGCTCACGGGCAAGGACCTCGATGATTCCGGTCTCGTGCAGTTCCCGATGGTGATGGGTTCCGTGACCCCGATCGTCAATCTCGAAGGCATCAAGCCCGGCGAGATTGTGCTCGACGGCCCGACGCTGGCCAGCATCTACCTCGGCCAGATCAAGAGCTGGGACGATGCGGCGATCGCCAAGCTCAACCCCAACCTCAAGCTGCCGAAGCAGGCCATCGTGGTGGTGCGTCGCTCGGACGGATCGGGCACGACCTATAACTTCGCCTTCTATCTGGCCGAGGTGAGCCCGGACTGGAAGACGAAGGTCGGCGTCAGCACGGCGCTGCAATGGCCGGTGGGCATCGGCGCCAAGGGCAACGAAGGCGTGGCCGGCAACGTGGCGCAGACCAAGGGCTCGATCGGCTATGTCGAGTACGCCTACGCCAAAGAAAACAAGATGACCTTCACCAAGATGATCAACAAGTCGGGCAAGGCGGTCGCCCCGGGCTCGGATACGGTGCAGGCCGCCGCGGCGAACGCCGACTGGATGTCCAAGCCGGGCTTCGGCGTGATCCTGGCCAACCAGCCGGGCGACCAGTCCTGGCCGATGGCGGCCGCGACCTGGATCCTGATGTACAAGAAGCCGGAGAAGCCGGCGGAGTCGGCCGAGGCGTTGAAGTTCTTCGCCTGGGCCTACGCCAAGGGCGACGCCATGGCGGACTCGCTCGACTACGTGCCGATGCCCCAGAACGTCGTCAACGACATCAAGAAGATGTGGCAGGCCGAGATCAAGGGCGCGGACGGCAAGCCGCTGTACTCGCCGACGAACTAGAATGGTGACGGGGCGGGTGGTGACACCCGCCCCTCTTTCTTGGGGGGCTTATGGCTTCGGGGGAGCGGGACGTGAGTGAAGTTGCATTGAAGGGCGCAAGCGCGCCGGCGGCCGTATCCGCCTCGCGGGCGGCCGTGCTGCGACGCCTGAGATTGACGGACTCCATCTTCCATGGCCTGACACGCGGGGCTTCGCTCGCCGTGCTCGCCCTGCTGAGCGGCGTCATCATCGCCCTCATCTATGGCGCGGCTCCCGCGCTCAGCACGTTCGGCTTCGGCTTCCTGTTCGACGAGTCCTGGAACCCGGTGACCGAGCGGTTCGGCGCCCTGGCGCCGATCTTCGGCACCCTGGTCACGTCCTTCATCGCGATGCTGATCGCGGTGCCGGTCGGCCTGATGGTCGCCTTCTTTCTCACCGAACTCTGCCCGAAGATGCTGCGCCGCCCCATCGGCATCGCCATCGAGCTGCTCGCCGGCATCCCCAGCATCATCTATGGCATCTGGGGCCTGTTCGTCTTTGCGCCGTTCATGCAGGAGCACGTGCAGCCGCTGTTCATCGACACCTTCGCCAATGTGCCCATCCTGTCGACGCTGTTCGCGGGCCCGCCCTACGGCATCGGCATGTTCACCGCCGGCCTGATCCTCGCGATCATGGTGCTGCCCTTCGTCACCTCGATCTCGCGCGACGTGTTCGACGCCGTGCCGCCGGTGCTCAAGGAAGCGGCCTACGGCGTCGGCTGTACGACGTGGGAAGTGTTCCGCTACGTCGTCCTGCCGTTCACGCGGGTCGGCGTCATCGGCGGCTTCATGCTGGGACTCGGTCGCGCGCTGGGCGAGACGATGGCCGTCACCTTCGTGATCGGCAACGCCCATCACATCTCGGCCTCGCTGTTCGCGCCCGGCACGACGATCTCGGCCTCGATCGCCAACGAATTCACCGAAGCGGTGGGCGACCTCTACACATCTTCGCTGGTCGCGCTCGGCCTCATCCTCTTCTTCATCACCTTCTGTGTGCTGGCGATCGCGCGCTACCTGCTGATGCGCCTGCAGCAGCAGGGGGGGAGATAACGTCATGGCTACTACTGCATCCAAGACGGCCGCCCTGGATAGTCCGCTCTACGCGGGCCGCCGCCGCCGCAACGCCATCGCCAAGGGCCTGGCGTTTGCGGCCACGATCTTCGGCCTGGGCTGGCTGATCCTCATTCTCGGCGTCCTGATCTACAAGGGCGTCGGCGGTCTCTCGCTCGCGGTATTCACCGAGAACACGCCGCCGCCGGGTGCTGCCGGCGGCCTGCTCAACGCCATCATGGGCAGCATCATCATGACCGTACTGGCGGTGATAATCGGCACGCCGATCGGCATTCTGGCCGGCACCTACCTCGCGGAGTATGGCCGCCACGACAAGCTCTCGAGCGTCGTGCGATTCATCAACGACATCCTGCTCAGCGCGCCGTCGATCGTGATCGGCCTGTTCGTCTACGAGATCCTGGTCGCCCCGATGGGCCACTTCTCGGGATGGGCCGGCGCCGTCGCCCTGGCCGTCATCGTGATACCCGTCGTGGTCCGAACGACCGAGGACATGCTGACCCTGGTACCCGACACGCTGCGCGAGGCCGCCGCCTCGATCGGCCTGCCGCGTGCCCACATGATCGTGCGCATCGCCTATCGCGCGGCGCAGGCGGGCATCGTCACCGGCATCCTGCTGGCCATCGCCCGCATCAGTGGCGAGACCGCGCCGCTCCTGTTCACCGCCCTGAACAATCAGTTCTTCAGCCTGGACATGGGTGCGCCGATGCCCAGCCTGCCGGTGGTCATCTTCCAGTTCGCCCTGTCGCCGTACGCCGAATGGCAGAAGCTCGCCTGGACCGGCGCGCTCCTGATCACCGTCACCGTGCTGGGCCTCAGCATCCTGGCCCGTTCGCTCACCTCCGCGAGGAAATCCTGATGTCCATGCAATCCACGGAAACGCCCAACGTCGCCGTTCCGATCGCCAGCCACGCCAAGCTCGACGTCTCGAAGCTGACGCCCAAGATCACGCTCAAGAACCTCGATTTCTTCTACGGCGACAGCCGGGCACTCAAGTCCATCACCATGTCGCTCTACGCCAACAAGGCCACGGCGTTCATCGGACCCTCGGGCTGCGGCAAGTCGACCCTGCTGCGCATCCTGAACCGCATGTACGACCTTTATCCCGGCCAGCGCGCGACCGGCGACGTGATGTTCGACGGCGACAACCTCCTGCGCGAAGGCCAGGACATCAATCTGTTGCGCGCGCGCATCGGCATGGTGTTCCAGAAGCCGACGCCGTTCCCGATGACGATCTACGAGAACATCGCCTTCGGCATCCGTCTCTACGAGAACCTGCCCAAGTCGGAACTCGACGGCCGGGTCGAGCAGGCGCTGCGCCGCGGCGCGCTGTGGGAAGAGGTCAAGGACAAGCTGAACGCCAGCGGCCTCAGCCTGTCGGGCGGCCAGCAGCAGCGCCTCTGCATCGCCCGCACCGTGGCGGTGAAGCCCGAAGTCATCCTGTTCGACGAGCCGTGCTCGGCGCTCGATCCGATCTCGACGGCCAAGATCGAGGAGCTGATCGACGAGCTGAAGCAGGACTACACGATCGTCATCGTCACCCACAACATGCAGCAGGCGGCCCGCGTCTCCGACTTCACCGCCTTCATGTATCTGGGCGAGCTGGTCGAGTTCGGCGCGACCGCGACGGTGTTCACCACCCCGACCGACAAGCGGACCCAGGCCTACATCACCGGCCGGTTCGGCTGATCGGCGACGAGAACGAGAAGAAGGGACAAACGATGCCCGAACATACCCTGAAGCGCTTCGACGAGGAGCTGGAGCGGCTGAGCGCTACGATCAGCGAGATGGGCGGCCTGACGGAAAGCCAGCTCGCCCAGTCGCTGCGGGCGCTGCGCGACCGCGACACGGAGATCGCCGAGAAGGTGATCGTCGACGACCCCCGCGTCGACGCGCTGGACGAGGCGGTGCAGGAGCAGACCGTGCGGCTGCTGGCCCTGCGCCAGCCGATGGCGGTCGACCTGCGCGTCATCCTGTCGTCGATCAAGATCGCCGCGGCGCTCGAGCGCATCGCCGACTATGCCAAGAACACCGCCAAGCGCAGCATCGTGCTCAGCCAGACCGCGGCGCCTACTTCGGCCGTCGCCGGCATCGATCGGCTGGGCCGGCTGGTGCGCACGGCGCTCAAGGACGTGCTCGACGCCTTCGCCCAGGGCGACGTCGCCAAGGCCCGCGACGTGTGGGAGCGCGACGAGGAGATCGACCAAGTCTACACCGGCCTGTTCCGCGAGCTGCTCACCTACATGATGGAGGATCCGCGCACGATCACCGGGTGCACGCATCTCATGTTCATGGCCAAGAACATCGAACGCGCCGGCGACCATGTCACCAACATCGCCGAGCTGGTGAGTTTCCGTGCGACCGGCCACGGCTTCGAGGAGGACCGGCCGAAGGGCAGCGCCGCGATGTACGCCACGACCGGCGCTGCGGTGGGTCCGACGCCGTGACGATGGTCGCCACCAGTCCCGCGCGGCGCGACGCGCACACCTCCTCGATGAAGCCTCATGTGCTGGTCGTCGAGGACGAGACGGCGCTGGTCGAACTGCTGCGCTACAATCTCGAACAGTCGGGTTTCCGGGTCGCCGTCGCCTATGACGGCGAGGAGGCGCTGCGCGCCGTGCAGGAGGACGTGCCCGACCTCATCCTGCTCGACTGGATGCTGCCTCTTATGTCGGGCATCGAGGTCTGTCGCCAGCTTCGCCGCCAGACGTCGACCGCCAACGTGCCGATCATCATGCTGACGGCGCGCGGGGAGGAGGGCGACCGCGTGCGCGGCCTCGACGCCGGGGCCGACGATTACGTGCCGAAGCCCTTCTCGCCCACCGAGCTGATCGCGCGCATCCGCGCCGTGCTGCGCCGCATCCGGCCGGCGCTGGCCGACGAGGCGCTGTCCTATGCCGACATCGTCATGGACCTGGTGGCGCATCGCGTGACACGCGGTGGCAAGCCGCTCCATCTCGGTCCGACCGAGTTCCGCCTGCTGCGGCACTTCATGGAACATCCTGGCCGCGTCTTCTCGCGCGAGCAGCTGCTCGACTCGGTGTGGGGCAAGGACGTCTATGTCGAGGCCCGCACCGTCGACGTCCATATCCGACGCCTGCGCATCGCGCTGAACGGCGACAACCACGCCGACGTGATCCGCACGGTTCGCGCCGCCGGCTACGCCCTGGATTCGACGCCGGGCTGATCCGTCACGTCGTTGTATGCCAGTTGTGCTGCCGGGTTTTCCACACACGCAGTAACGGTTTTGTAGCGTCGGGCGCCTAGAGAGAGCTTGCCCGTTCCCTGCAGGCCCCCACGCCCCGCTCCCCGGAACGGGCCGGTTCCCCGGCTCGGAGACGACGACCGCAGCCGAGCCACTGACCCCTCCTTCCGTCAGGAAGGAGGGGTTTCTTTTTCGAAGTGACGGCGCACGATCGCCGCCAGCACGAGTGCGGGCAGGCCGAGCAGCGCGGTGTAGACGAAGAAGATCGCGTAACCGCCGAACTTGTGGGTGGCGGTGAATTCATCCTGCAGCCTGTCCACGACCCATCCCGAGGATCCGCCCAGCAGCTTGCCGGGCAGGGTCATGATCGAGGTGAACAGCGCGTACTGCGTCGCCGTGTAGGCCGTGTTGGTCAGTCCCGACAGGAAGGCGATGAAGATCGAACCGGACATGCCGCCCACCAGGTTGTCGACGCTGATGGCGACCGTGAGGATTCTCAGGTCGGGCTCGCCCACCCAGGCCAGCCAGGAGAAGGTGAGGTTGCTCGCCGCGATCAGGAACACCGCCGGCATCAGCAGCCGCGCCGCGCCCACGCGGAACACCAGCGCCCCGCCCAGCAGCGCGCCCAGGATCGTCATGACGAAGCCGTAGATCTTCGACACGTCGGCGATCTGGTCCTTGCTGAATCCCATGTCGATGTAGAACGGGTTGGCCATGACGCCCATGGCGATGTCCGACAGCCTGAACAGGCCGATGAACAGCAGCAGCAGGACGGCCATCCAGCGGAAGCGCGCGAAGAAGTCGACGAACGGGCAGACGATGGCGCCGTAGACGAAGATCAGCGCCTTGCGAGCCCAGCCGGGCATGGCCCCGAGACCCGCGGCGAAGGCGGCGACCTTGCCTTCGAGCTCGGTCGTTCCTGCTGTGGTGAGACGCTCCGGCTCCGAGATCAGGAGGGTCGTCAGGATGCCGACGAGGCCGAGCGCCGCCATCGTCTGATAGGCCGCCGTCCAGGAAACGAACTGCGCCACGTACAGGGCGCCCGCACCGGCGGCCAGGACGGCGATGCGGTAACCGAGCTGATAGGTCGCGGCCGTCGCGCCCTGCAGGCTCGCATCGGTCGCTTCGATGCGGCAGGCATCGAGGGCGATGTCCTGGGTGGCCGAGGAGAAGGCGACGACCAGCGCGAACACGACCATCCACCACAGGTCGGTGCGCGGGTCGCAGAACGCCATGGCGAGCAGGCCGCCCGCGATCCCGCTTTGGGCCAGCAGCATCCAGGAGCGGCGTCGCCCCAGCCACCGTGTCAGCAGTGGCAGGGGGACGCGATCGACGACCGGCGACCAGACGAACTTGAACGAGTAGGTGATGCCGATCCAGCTGACGAAGCCGATCGCGGTGCGGCTGATGCCGTACTCGCGCAGCCACGCCGACAGCGTCGAGAAGACAAGCAGGAAGGGCAGCCCGGCCGAGAAGCCGAGAAACAGGAACTGGACGACGCGCGGATGGCGGTAGGTCGCGAGCGACTCCCGCCATCCCCTCGCCGGAGCGTCAGCGCTCAAACCAGGCCCTTCAGCGCCTGTTCCGGCCGCGCGCCGACATGGGAGATCACCTCGGCGGCGGCGATGCCGCCCAGACGCGCGCATTCGGCCAGCGGCTTGCCGTGGGTGAGGCCGAACAGGAAGCCCGCGGCGTAGAGATCGCCGGCACCGGTCGTGTCGACGACCTTCGAGACCGGGGCCGCCGGGACCTCGTGGGTCTCCTCGCCCTTGATCACGACCGAGCCCTTCTCGCTGCGGGTGAGGGCGGCGATCTTGGCCTCCTTGCGCGCTTCGGCGAGCGCCTGCTCGAAGGTCTCGACCTCGTAGAGCGCTTTGATCTCGGCCTCGTTGCCGAACAGGATGTCGACCTTGTTGCGGATCAGGTCGCGGAACTCGTCGCGATAACGATGGACGCAGAAGGAATCCGACAGCGTGATCGAGACCTTGCGGCCTGCGGCGCGGGCGGCGTCGAAGGCCTTGAGCACCGCCTGCTTGGCGGCCGGCGCATCCCACAGATAGCCTTCGACATAGGTGACCTGGGCCGAGGCGACGAGTTTGGCGTCGATGTCTGCCGGGCCGAGGCCGGTGCAGGCACCCAGATAGGTGTTCATCGTCCGCTGCGCGTCGGGCGTCACGAGGATCAGGCAGCGTGCGGTCGCCGGTCCGTCGGTCGCGGGCGGCGTTTCGAACGACACGCCGGTTGCCTTGAGATCGTGGCCGAACACGCCGCCGAGCTGGTCGTTGCGCACCTTGCCGATATAGGCGCCCTTGCCGCCGAACGAGGCGATGCCGGCCATCGTGTTGCCGCAGGAGCCGCCGGATACCTCGATGCCGGGGCCCATGCCCGCATAGAGCTGCTCGGCGCGCTCCTCGTCGATCAGCATCATGCTGCCCTTCACCAGGCCGTGCTTGCCGAGGAAAGCTTCGTCGGAGCGCGAGATGACGTCGACGATGGCGTTGCCGATTCCCAGCACGTCGAAGGGGGCGGATGTCATGAAGTCTCCCACAAGGTCACAATGAAACCAGGTGCATGCCCGGCTTGGTTTCTTCCAGCAAGGTCACGATGCCGGCGACCGTAAACGGCACGTCGGCCCGCAGGCTCGCGCGATCGATGTCGAGCGACCGCAGGCCCATTTCGCACACGATCAGCCGCGCGCCAAGCTCGACGCAGGCCTGCAGCAGCGTCTCGAAGTCGCCGACGCCGCGTGCGCGGTTGAGGGCGTCGCGCTCCCAGTCGCGCAGTGCCGGCGGAGAGCCCTGCAGGGCGCGGATGCCGCCCATGGTGAGGAACAGGACGGCCGGCTTGTTGACGGCCAGCGCGGCCGCCGCGAGGGCCAGCCCGTAGTGGGCGCTCTCGTAATCGTCGGAGCGCAGGATGACGGAGACGCCGCCTTCGCTCATGGGCTCGCCCTCGACGACTCGCCGCAGGTCGGACACCCGGGTCGCTTGGTGACCGCCAGCGTCTCGAAGGAGGCGTTGAGCGCGTCGTACATCAGGAGCGACCCCGAGAGCGAGCGGCCGACTCCCAGGATCTCCTTCACGACCTCGGTGGCCTGCAGCGTGCCCAGGGTACCGGCCAGGGCTCCCAGCACGCCGGCCTGGGCGCAGCTCGGTACGGCGTCTTCCGACGGCGCTTCGGGAAAGAGGCAGCGCAGGCAGGGATGTCCCGCGCCCTGCCACGCCTTGTAGGTCGAGATCTGGCCGTCGAAGCGCAGGATCGCCGCCGAGACCAGCGTCTTCTTCAGTTTGAAGCAGACGTCATTCAGCAGATAGCGCGTGGCGAAGTTGTCGCTGCCGTCGGCCACCAGGTCGTAGCTCTCGATGACACGCCGGGCATTCGCCGCCGTGAGGCGTTCGTCGTGCGTCTGCACGCGCACGTCCGGGTTGATCTCTTCCAGCGCACGGCGTGCGCTTTCGACCTTGGAAACACCCACGTCGGACGTGCGGTGAATCACCTGGCGCTGCAGGTTCGAAAGATCGACCGTGTCATGGTCGATCACACCCAGCGTGCCGATTCCGGCTGCCGCCAGATACTGCAGGAGGGGTGCGCCGAGACCACCGGCGCCGACGACCAGAACTTTCGCCGCGATCAGCTTCGACTGACCGACGCCGCCGATCTCCGCCAGCACGATATGTCGCGCGTAGCGGCGGATCTGCGTTTCCGACAGGTCAGGCAGGGACGTCATGGTCCGCTTATAGCATGGCGAGATGGCATGGATGCCTGTAGAGCCACCGCGCAATGAACACCACGACTCGTCCGACCCTGACGCCGCTCCTGCTGGCGGTGCTCGCGCTGTTGTCGGCCTTCACCCCGCTTTCGATCGACATGTACCTGCCGGCCCTGCCGGCGATCGCGGTCGACCTCCAATCCTCGGCCGGCGACATCCAGCTCACCCTGTCGGCCTTCATGATCGCCTTCGGCGTGGGGCAGGTCTTCTACGGCCCCGCGGGGGACCGGTTCGGCCGCCGCCCGGTGATCCTGATCGGCCTGGCGGTCTACGTGCTGACCAGCATCGGTTGTGCGTTTGCCGCTGCGGCAGGCCATCTCATCACCCTGCGTTTCCTGCAGGGCCTCGCCGCCTGCGGCGGCGTCGTGCTGGCGCGCACGATGGTCCGCGACCTGGCTGAAAAGGATCACGCCGCGCGCGCCATGTCGCTCATGATGGCCTGCACCTCCATCGCGCCGATGCTGGCGCCGGTGATCGGTGGCCAGGTGATGTGGTTTGCCGGTTGGCGTGCCATCTTCTGGGTGCTGGCAGGCGCCGGTGTGATTGCCTTCGTCGTCGCATGGTTCCAACTGCCCGAGACGCTGAAGCCGGAGTATCGCCAGCCGCTGGTCTTCACCCAGATCCTGAAGCGCTTCGGCGAGTTGCTTGGCACGCGCACCTTCATCGGCTACGCCCTGACCTCGTCCTTCATGTTCGCCGCCCTGTTCTCGTACATCTCGGGATCGCCGTTCGTCTTCATCGAGCGCTACGGGATTTCGCCCCGCTTCTACGGCGTGGTGTTCGGCGGCATGGTGGTCTTCATGACCATCGGCAGCCTGCTCAATGCGCGGTTCGTGCGCCTCCTGGGCGCCGGGCGCATCCTGCGCGTCGCGGTGATCGTTCCGGCCGTGTCGGGCGCGGCGGCGATGGTCATGGGCTGGATCGAGGCACGCTACGGCACGATCGGCCTGTGGCCCTTCCTGGTTTGCATGGTCTTCCAGATCGCGACGCTGAGCCTGATCGCACCCAATTCGACGGCGATGGCGATGCAGCACTACCCGCACATGGCGGGCACGGCGTCGTCGCTGATGGGCGTCATGACGTTCGGCGCCGGCGCGATCTTCGGCGCCATCGTCGGGCAGACCTTCGATGGCACCATCGCGCCGATGACGACCGCGATGGGCATCGCGGGCATCCTCTGCCTTGTTTCTCACCGCACGCTGGTGCGGCGAGGGTAGGGCCGGAAGCAGATGGTTAAAGGCGGGATGGACGACGGGCTGGCCTAGTCGCGCCTAGTGTATTGAGTGGACGCTCATTTTAAGAATCGATCGCGGCCAGCCAAATGTGCATGTGCCGTGTGGATGACGCTCGAATACGTTGATAAGATCGAGTAATCCACACGGGGAGGGCGAACATGAGCACAGGCCACTCAGAACTCGAAATTCTCAAGAGACTCGCGTTCGGAGGACAAACTCGCGCGGAAGCGATCAAGCAGGTCGAAAGCGCGCCGATGCCGGCGCGGCTCAGAACGTTCCTACTCGAAAGCCTTGGGAATCCAACCTTGGAAATTCTGGGCGCGAGACATGCACAAGTGACTCACGAACTGAACACCAAATTTGATGCCCAGCACATCAAAGCTACGATCGAAGTGCTTCGCTGTAAGTTTGGAAAAGATTTGGAGTGTTACGAGTTCTCCGGTTTCGTGGCGCCGGCGGAGGGCGATGCGAACAACCCGTACTTCCCCGATCCAAAGCAGAGTACGCCCGGACAATTCAGGCAGGACGCCGCCGAGTTTCCCGCCGACGAGAGAAGACAGTTCAAGGCGGGAATGCAGGAAAACTGCGCAGAGACTTTCAACGGCAAGCCTGGGCTCGGCTGGCCGATGGCTTTCTTTATTTGCGTCAAGGTGAGCGAGGACGAAAAGGGAGCCCATCTCTATATCCATAAGGACGAGGCCCAGCAGCTTTGGTACGGCAAAGCCCTTTGCTTCGTGCCGCCAAGCACAAAGCCGTGATCTCGCAGCGTCCGATATGCAGGACGCGGTAGCGCGTCGTGCGTAATCCGGAAGCTCACGGCGTCACTACACCGCATTCGGTGTTGCGCTGCCCATCGTGCGCGAAGGAGGCATCCTCTGATGCCAATTTCTGCTCGCAGTGTGGGATCAGGCTGAACCCGGGGCAGATCGGCAGATCCGCCCAGAGGCCGCAACAGCCGGTCGGCATGCAGATCCGCGAAATCCTTGCGGCGCAGGCGGCGGCAAACCCCTTCGCGGGAGACTACGAATGGAAGTTCGTCACCATCTTGTTCGTGGATATCGTGGGTTCGACCGCGATGATCGACGGACTCGATCCTGAAGACGCTTGGGATCGATTGGCGCCGCCACTCACCGTCATGAGGCAGGTCGTCCGCCGATTCGGCGGTACCTTCTGTAAGGAGCAGGGCGACGGGGCGATGGCATTGTTCGGTGCCCCTGATGCGGACGACGATCACGCTGTTCATGCCTGCTTGGCAGCGCTTGAAATCGTCGCTTCGCTTCGGCGGATGGCTCCCTATACGTCACGCGCGGGATTGCATTCCGGCGAGGTCATGGTGCGGCCCGTGGCGACTGATTTCTCCGTCGTATACGACGCGGCGGGACCCGCCGTGCATCTGGCAAGCCGTCTGGAATCCTTTGCGGAACCAGGCACCGTTCTTATCTCCGGAGAAACGCAGAAGCTCGTATCGGCCTACTTCGACTTCTCGCCGCCGGTGATGCACGTTCCGAAAGGCGTGTCGCAACCGGTGCGGACCTTCGAAGTCACGGGTCGTCGTCGCGTAACTCGCTGGTTCGCGCGTCGAAATCGGAGAGCCAGGCAATTCGCTGGACGCACCGGCGAAATCGAAAGACTGCGGGGCCTTGCCGATGAGGTCATAGGCGGCGCCCGTCGGGCGCTGACAGTGGTCGCACCGCCGGGAATCGGGAAATCGCGGTTGGTCAGGGAATTCGTGTCGGAGCTCCTCGCGGCGGATTGGTCTGTCGTGGAAGCTGAATGTGAGTCGATCGATCGCACCACGCCCTACAGCACCCTCAAGACGCTCGCCACCTCTGCACTGAATCTCGGGGATGCGGATCCGCCCGATGCCATTCGCGGCGCGATCGCTTGTGTACAGGCGAGCGTGCCTGAGATGCCAAAGTTCTTCGTCGAGGCATTGAGTACGTTGCTCGATCTTTCCGTAGAGACACCGGAGTGGCGCGACGCGGAGCCCCTTTTCAGGCGGCGACGCACAATCGAGGCGTTGACGTGTTTGTTCGCCGCCGCCGCCCAGCGTCCTTTGGTCGTTCTCGTCGAAGACTTGCATTGGATTGATGCAGAATCGGCAAGTGTTCTGGAAGGCGTTGCGAGGGCGCTTTCCGGGCGGTGCCTATTCTTCATTGGCTCGACGAGGCCCGAGCACATCTCGCCATGGGCCAGTGTCCCCGGCGCTACCGATCTCGTTCTCGGCCCTCTCGATCACGAAGCGACGAACACGATCCTGGCGTCGCTCGTCGGCACCGATCCCAGTCTCCTCAACTTGAAGCAGAGAATAGTCACTCAAACCGGTGGTGTGCCGTTGTTCGTGGAAGAGATTGTCCGGCGTTTGGTCGAGTCTGCGGCATTGGCGGGCGACGAAGGCGACTATCGGCTCGTCGTGGATGTAAAATCTGTGGGTATCCCGTCGACCGTTCAGGCGATCATTGCGGCCCGCATTGATCGGCTCCCGGCGCCAGCCAAGAAACTGCTCCGCTCGGCCGCTGTCATAGGCGAGCGTGTCACGCGCCCTCTTTTGTCGGCCATGAGCGATGCAGGTGCTTCGGAAATCGCCGAGGCTCTGAGTTCACTCGACGCCGCTCAATTGCTGTTGAACTCCTCCAATTCGGACGAAATGGCCTTGGAGTTCCCCCATGATCTCGTTCGGGAGGTTGCATATGGCTCCTTGATACGGGATCACCGGCGGCAGTTGCATGGGCGAGCGTTGAGAGCCCATCTGGCACTACTTGCCGACCACACGCGTGAGCATTCGGAAGTCCTAGCTCATCACGCGACTGAAGCACAGGAATGGCGAGAAGCGATTCTCTATTCCCGTATCTCCGGTGCCAGGGCGCTGGATCGCTCTGCTTATGCAGACGCCGAGACGTTCTTGAAGAAAGCAATTTCGTTCCTTGACTATGTCCCTAGAGATCGGGAAGCCATCGAAACTTCCATTGATCTCAGACTTCAGCTCCGGACAGTCTTCAGCGCCACTTCGCAACTAGCCAAATGGATTGCTCATGCCGTCGAAGCCGAGGCAATTGCCGAGGAGATCGGCGATGAACGCCGCCGCTTGATGTCCAGCCTGTTTCGAGCAGCCGCACTCAACTTCGCCGGATCGCCCTCGGAATCCATTGCCATTTGCAAGCCCGCCCTTCCGAAAGTCACTGCAACCAGTTTCGAACCGCTGCGTGTTCTCGCTGAGTATACGCTCGGCCAAGCGTATTACGCCGGAGGCGATTTTTCCAATGCCGCAAGAATTCTGACGATCCCTTGCGATCGGTTGCGCGGGCGACATGCTTTGACCCGCTTCGGTACGCCCGGCACGACGCGTGTGATGTGCTTGAGCATGTTAGCGATTTCACAGGCCTCGCTGGGACGCTTTGACGAGGCAGGCAGCTGCATCGCGGATGCCGAGCATAGTTCGCTTCTGACAAAGCACGCATACGATGACATCGCCACGGCCTATGCAAAGGGACTAACCGCGCTGTACCGGGGGGCAACAGACTCCGCGATCGGCAGTCTGGAAGTCGGTCTCGGCCGGTGCCGCGATCATGCTGTAGACATTTATGTGCCCGTGGTCGGCGGCCAGTTGGGTTGCGCACTCGCAATTGCCGGTCGTTATGAAGAAGCCGCTGCGTTGTTGGACCCTTTGGTCGACCAAGCGACCCATTTGGGCCAGGGAGCAGCGACCAATGCGGCTAGAGCGTATCTAGCGATCGCGCTATCGGGGCTGGGTCGTCACGCAGCGGCGGAAGCGGAGGCGGAGGCCGCTTTGCAGGCGGCTCAGTCGCGTGGATATCGCGGCGTTGAGCTGATGGCGTTGAGGGCTCTGGCGGTGGTGGAAATGGCGAAAAGTCCGAAGGCCTTCTCGAAAATCCATCGCCTGCTCGCTGCGGCGCTGGCGCTTGGCCGAAAGCTCGGGGCGAAGCCTGCGCTGGCGCAGACCTACAGAATGTTGGCGGAAGTAGCGATGTGGAAAAGCGATCATGCGGAAGCAGCGAGGTTCAAGGGTAAGGCGGAAAGCCTCCTTCCCGCAATCTCCGGCGACGGTTTCGCCGGATCCACCTCCCCCCATTCCCACTAAGGACTTCCAAAGAGGGGGCACAGCGCGTGGATCCGGTCCCAACATTCCGCATCATCTCTCTGTTCGAGGACATGCCGGAGAGTGAGTTGAGACACATTGCCTCAATGTGCACGGTGCGCGCCTATCAGCGACACGCACAGATATTGAGTGAGCACGAGGAGACGAACGACATATTCTTCGTCTTCTCCGGCAATGTCCGGATCGCCAGTTACACGGAAGGGGGGCGTGAGGTCATCTTCCATGACATATCCGATGGTGGAATCTTCGGAGAGTTCTCGGCGATTGACCGGCTTCCCCGTTCGGCGACTGCGGTAGCTCAGACCGATTGCCTTCTGGCGCGGATGCGTGCGGCCCAGTTTCATGAAGCTCTCGTCAGGAACAACGGTCTCGCCATCAGTCTGATCGAGCTGCTCGTGGCAAAGATGCGTGCGATGTCCGAGCGAGTCGTGGAAGTGAGCGCTCTTGCCGTCAGGGAACGGGTGCGACGGGAACTCCTGCGCCTCGTGACGACGCGGGGGGTTGTCGTGCATGGAGGCGTCACGATCAGTCCGGCTCCGACGCACTACGAGATCGCGTCGCGAATAGGATCGCATCGAGAGGCGGTGACGCGCGAGTTCAGTCGCCTGGAAGTAGAGAAAGTCATCGAAACAAGTCGTCGCCAGATCCGTATTCTCAATATCGCGCAGTTGAAGGCAGAAGTCGTCGGTCAATAGTTTTGTGCGTCCGAATGTGGGAAACGCCACATATCCAAGACGCGTACTTCTGGAAACTCCCCCTGCTCGCACACTCTTGGCGGGCACAACTGAGGGGAAGGTCCATGCCCGATACCAAGCCAGGCACTCACGGTCATCAGCCACGACACGATGTGGTTCCGCCGCTAGGCACGTCGTTCCGAGCCGGTCGATTCGGCCGCATGGTTCCGGAATTAACATCGCCATTCGCCGCGCCCGACGACGCGCTGATCGACCTCGGACTCGCAATGGTGGACAAGAAGAAAAGCGACCCCGCGAGAGATAACGCCAACATTCCGGCGTGCTTTACCTATCTCGGCCAGTTCATCGATCATGACATCACGCTCGATACGACCACACTGGCGGAGGTTTCTCAGGATCCGACGGCGATCATGAACTTTCGCACGCCGCGGCTCGATCTTGACAGTGTTTACGGCCTGGGGCCGCGAGTGCAACCGTCGCTTTACGACCGGCATAGCCCGGGCCATGCGAAGCTCTTGCTCGGCAGGACCACCATTGGAGGGAAGGAAGCCATCAAAGCGGGGCTGCCGCACGACCTGCCGCGAAATCCGCAGGGCATGGCGATCATCGGTGACGAGAGAAACGACGAGAATTTGCTTGTGGCACAGACGCATGTTGCCTTCCTGCGGTTCCACAACGCGATCGTCGACCGGTTGGCGGGCACCGTCGCCGAAGACGACCTCTTCGATACGGCACGCCGCGCTGTGGTCGACCTCTACCAGGCAATGGTGATTCGCGACTTCCTGACGAAGATCTGCGACGTCAACGATGTCGAGGCGGTGCTGCGCGATGGCCGCCACTTCTTCCGGTTTGAGACTTTCGGAAGTTGCGGCCAGCCTTATATGCCGGTCGAATTCTCAACCGCCGCCTATCGCCTTGGGCATTCGATGGTGCGCGAGGAGTACAGCCACAACCGGATCTTCGATCCGGCGACTTTCGATTTGCTGTTCCTGTTCACGGCGAAGTCCGGCGCGCTCGGGACGGATGGTGTCGGGCCGGCCAACAAGCCGACATTGCCGTCCGACTGGATCATCGATTGGCGGCGCTTCGCAGATTTTGGCGCTACCGGTGTGCCACTCAATCTCAGCCGCAACATCGATCCATACCTTACGCCCGCACTGCATGATATCGGTCCGCCGCCCCCGGTGCCGCCCACGACCCCGCAGGAAAAGGCGATGCGCAGCCTCGCGGTCATGAACTTGCGGCGTGGCGTGAAGATGATGCTGCCGTCGGCGCAGGATCTCGCGAATTTCATGGGTATAGCGTCGCTCACACCCGCACAGATCGGCGATCCCGGTAGCGACGACGGCAAGGCCGCGAAAAAGCATGGCCTGCACGTGAGCACGCCGCTCTGGTACTACATCCTGAAGGAAGCGGAAGTGCTCCATGGCGGCGCGCATCTCGGTCCGCTCGGCAGTCGGCTGGTCGCAGAGACGTTCATCGGCCTGCTCCAGGGCGACCCCGAAAGCATCCTGTCCCGGAACAAGCATTGGCGCCTCGGGCAGCCCCTCCATGGGCTCATCTTGCCCGGCGCAGACGAGTCGTTCGGGTTCAGCGACTTGCTGGAGATTGCCGCCGGCGGCACTGCCACGGGCGAGCTCAGCCCTGTCGACGATCCGGCAAACCAGCCCTGAACCTTCATCAGATCGGGAGGAGTTCCAAATGCGGATGATAGCGTTTGCGATTAGTCTCGTCGCGACTGGTTGCGCGGCGGTTTCCAGCGGTCCATTCGAGACACCGAGGCCAGGGCAGCTGGCGTTGGCGGGTCTCCCCTATTCGCTACCCAAGGCGGTCGTGCCAGTGAAGGTCTTCAAGGGAAGGGGGGACGTCGTCGGTCTGGCGATCGAAGAACCGCAGATTGTCGCCGATCCGGCGGTCGGGATGTTGGTCGCCCGCTTGCAGCCGTCACCCTTCAACAAGGAGAACATGAAGCTGACGGCCAATCCGGCGACCGGCCTTCTGATCTCCGTGTCGTCCGAATCGGAGGCGAAGCTGTTGGCCATCATCGAGGAACTCGCCAAGACCGCCGGCCGGGTTGGCGTGAAGGGTGGCATGAGGTCATTCCTCGAGGAGAATCCCGCGATCTTCGAGGATACTTTCGATCCGCTGTCCAGGGACGACACCCTACGTGTCGATAAAGCCATAAATGCCGCCCTGGCACGGGCGACGGCCGCTCGTCCGGCTGTGACCGGCGGTCATGCGATCAGCCTGACGGTTCAGATGGCTGACGAAGACTGGCTGAATCCGAGCCCCCTCAGGAAGAGACAGGAAACGCAGCCGGCCAGTTTGGCGAACTGCCAAACCGGCGTGTGTGTCCGCGCGATGACCTCGCGCGTGATCCGCGTGTCATCGGCCGACGGGGCAACGCTCGCCACCAAGCCAATCAGTGTGCCGTCCCGGGAGGCCATTGCCGTTCCTGTCCCGCAGACGATTTTGGCAAATCAGAAGGTCACGATTGCCATAAAGGACGGCATCGCAAGCGGCTACGATTTGGAGCGCGATTCCGAGCTACTGGGCATCGCCAAGATAGCACCCGCCATTCTGAGCGGTGTCGTAGCCGGCGTGACCCAGGGATTGACCGACCAGAAGAGCATTGCCGATCAGCTCAAGGCCCTTGCTGATGCCGAAGCCGCTCTCGCCGACGCGGAGAAGAAGCGGCGGGACGCTGTCGACAAGAGAGACGATTCTGGTCCGGCTGCCTTGCCAGCGTCGACGACGTTGGTCTATCCGTTCGGCGCTCCACCTCGCCGATGAGGCCTGAATCTACCGCCGCAGATCGATCGTCAGCAGATCGCCGCGGTCGTTGCCGACGGCCAGCTTGAAGCCGTCGGGCGACCAGGCGAGGCAGGTGATGGCCGCGCCGTCGGCCATCTTCAGCACGACCGAGCGTCTCGTCCTGATGTCGCCGAGCTGCAGCTCTCCCGAATCGTAACCGCCCGCCACGAATTCTGCAGACGGGTGGGCGGCGACCACGGTTATCAGGCCGGCGCCTTCGTCGCCGAACTGCAGCGGCGGCTTGCCTTCCGGTCCCTTCCCCGAGAATGGCCAGGCGGTGAACACCGGCTGAGAGGAGGTGTAGAGCCAGCGCGCGTCGGCGGTCCACGACAGCGACTTCACCTTGGCGGGATAGCCCTGCATGCGCATGTCGGTGGCCTGCGCCACGCGCCAGACATGGATGTCGTTCTCCTGTGTGCCGGTGGCGATGAACTTGCCGTCGGTGCTCCAGCGCAGCGCCACGTGGCTGCCCTGCCAGGCGAAGCGCCGCGGCGGCAGGGCGACGTCCTTGCTCAGGCTCCACACGGTGATGCCGCCGTAATGCGCGCAGGCGACGCGGCTGCCGTCCTTGCTGAAATCGAGGCCGGCCACCGTGCTCGGATGCGGACCGAACTCGCGGACCTCGCCGTCGCGGAACAGGAACATGCTCTTGCCCGCGGAGGCTGCGACCGCGCCCGTCCTGTGGGCGACGAGATGCTCGAACCACTTGCCCTTCAGCGCCAGCAGTTCCGTTGCCGTACCGTCGGCGGCGATGCGCAGCACGCGGCCGTCGTCGCCGCCGCTCACGAACCCGTCGCCTGCCGGATCACCGACCAGCGAGAGCACGACGCCCTTGTGCAGCGGGTCCGCCGCATCGGGCGTGGCCGCCTTGATGTCGGCGGGCAGGAGGCGGACCTGGCCGTCACCCAGCGCGAAGCCGACGATCGTGCCGTCGCGGTTGAAGGCGCAGGCTGCGACGGGCGCGGCGGTGGCGAGGGAGCGGGCCGGCGGCAGCGTCTGCTGCCAGGCCGGATTGGCGAGATCGATTTTCACGGTCCTACTTCAGGCAGTCGTCGAAGCCGCGCTGGAGATTGTCACCGTCGAGGTTGCGGCCGATGAAGACCAGCTTGCTCGAACGCTTGTCGCCGTCTTTCCACGGCGTGCCCCAGTCGCTGTCCATCATCATGTGGACGCCCTGGTAGACGTAGCGGCGCGGGGCGCCGTCGATGGCGAGGATGCCCTTGCTGCGGAAGATGTCGCCGCCCTTGATCTGGAGCAGCGCGCCCATCCACTTCTGGAACCTGTCGGGATCGACCGGCCGGTCGGCGGTGATCGACAGGCTGCGGACCTCGTCCTCGTGGTGATGATCATGGCCGCTGTGCAGGAAGTCGGGCTCGAACTCCAGGATGCGGCCGAGGTCGAACGCGCCCTTGTCGAGGATCGCGTCGAGCGCGATCTGGCTGTTCTGCGTGTGGAAGATCCGGGCGTAGCGGTTGATGCCGCGGATCCTGTCTTCGACCTTCGCGAGTTCGTCGGGGCTCACCAGGTCGGTCTTGTTGAGCAGGATCACGTCGGCGAAGGCCACCTGCTGCTCGGCCTCGCTGCCCTGCTCGAGCTGGCCGAAGAAGTGCTTGGCGTCGATCACGGTGACGATGGCGTCGAGCCGCGTCCTGGCCTTGACGTCCTCGTCGGTGAAGAAGGTCTGCGCCACCGGTCCGGGGTCGGCCAGGCCGGTCGTCTCGACCAGGATGCCGTCGAACTTGTCCTTGCGCTTCATCAGCCCTTCGATGATGCGGATCAGGTCGCCGCGCACGGTGCAGCAGATGCAGCCGTTGTTCATCTCGAAGACTTCCTCGTCGGCATTCACCACGAGATCGTTGTCGACACCCAGCTCGCCGAACTCATTCACGATGACGGCGTATTTCTTGCCGTGCTGCTCGCTCAGGATCCGGTTGAGCAGGGTGGTCTTGCCGGCGCCGAGATAGCCGGTCAGCACGGTGACGGGGACTTGGGACTGCGCCATGTTTTTCCTCGAGTTCGGCCCCTGAAATAGGGACTTTGGCCAGAGGGTGCAACCGCCCGTCGCCGGCACGCTTCGGCAGGGACCGAACCGTCGAGGCCCGGCCTGTGCTAACGAGGACCATGTCCCGCCCCTTCTACGGCTGGCGCATCGTCGCCGTGTGTCTGATCGCGGGCATGTTCGCCAATGCGTTCGGCCTGTTCGGTGCCGGCGTCTATTTGCACGAGCTGGTCTCGATCCGCGGCTGGCCGACCGGACTGGTCTCGGGCGCGATCACGACCTTTTATGTCACGAGTGCATTGCTGCTCATTCCCGTCGGCAGCCTGATCGGTCGCCATGGTGGCCGGCTGTCGACCGTGATCGGTGCCCTTGCGATGGGCGCGGGCATTGCCGCCATCGGTAGGGTCGAAGCGCCGTGGCAGGCCTATGTCGCGTTCTTCGTCATGAGCTTCGGTTGGGCCTGTCTCTCGCTGACGGCGGTCGCGACGACGCTCGCGCCATGGTTCGAGCGCCATCAGGGTCGCGCCGTCTCGATCGCGTCGCTCGGCGCCAGCGTCGGTGGCATGACCGGCGTGCCGGTCCTGCTCTTCTCCATCGGCATCATGGGCTTTGCGGCAACGACGACTGTGGCGGCTGCCGTGATGCTTGTCGTGATCCTGCCGCTCGGCTGGTTTGTGATGCGCCGCCGCCCGCAGGATCTGGGCTTGCTGCCCGACGGGGTGGCGGTCGCAGCGCCCTCGACGGCGGCACGCCCCGCAGGATGGACGCGCCGTGCGGCGCTCGGGACTTGGGCATTGCAGAGCGTGATGCTGGCCTTTGGCCTGGCAATGCTGGTGCAGGTGGGATTCATCACGCATCAGGTGACGCTGCTCTCGTCCGCGCTCGGTGCGGCGGGCGTCTCGCTCGCCGCGTCGGGTGCGGCGCTGGCCGCTCTGCTCGGCCGCCTGCTGCTGGTGCGCTTCGCCGACCAGATCAGCCCGCGCGCGACGGCATGCGCCGTGATGGGGCTTGCCTCCCTGTCGCTGCTCATCCAGGGCCTGCTTCCGACACCTTCTGTCCTGTTCGTCGGCAGCCTGGTGATGGGCCTCACCATTGGCAACGTGACGACGCTCTCGCCCATCATCGTCCGCCGTGAATTCGGGGCAGCGACGTTCGGCGCGGTGTTCGGTGTCGCCTCCTGTGGCATCCAGCTCGCCGCCGCGATGGGGCCGAGCGGCTACGGCCTGCTGTATGACGCGTTCGGTGGCTATCGCATGCCGCTGCTGCTGGCCGCCGCATTGGACGTGGTGGCCGCTTTCATCGTGGTGTCTGGCGCGGCGCCTAAGGCCGCTCGCCTCTAAGAGGTGTTTGGCGGGGTGCACAACCTCGGTTCCCGTGCTAGCCTGTGCAAGTTCACGTGGAGGTTGCGGGCTTGCCGGACACAAACCGTTACAGGGTCCTTGCCAGCTATCACCCGGACTACTGCCGCAAGATCGCGCGCCGGACGGCTGCCGGATGCCTTGCCGTACTCGTTGTCGAGATTCTAATTCTCCTGCTCGTCGATCCGAGTACCAGCCGCTGCCCAGGATGGATTGTACCGCTCCAGGACACGGCGGATTCGCTGTGGACGATGGTGGCGCTAGTCACTGGGCTGCCTACCGCGTGGATATGCTACATCGCGCTCCGCTGGGACCAGAAGTTTTCCGCGGAGATCTACGACAGCATTCTCCGCCCGCGATCCTCGATGTTCGGTCTCGGCAATGTGGTGGAGGCACCCTTGGTTGATTTCGATCATCTGTTTCTGTCGGTGTGCGTTTGCTGGTGCCTGGCGTCGGCCATCCCGTTGGGCGTGATGCTCTTCGGATGCACGAGCCTGCCGAGATATCTTGGGTACTAAGGCCGCTCGCCCCGGATCAGCTTGGGCAGGTCGCCGACCAGCCCCATCGCATGACGCACGAAGAACTTGCGCAGCGCCGGCACGCGGTTCACGGCGGCGAGGCCCATGTCGCGGGCCAGCCGCAGCGGCGCGATATCGTTGGAGAACAGCCGGTTCAGCAGGTCGGTGGCGGCGACCATCGTGAGATTGTCCGCCCGGCGCCATTGGGCGTAGCGCTCCAGCGTATCGGCGCCGCCGACGTCGAGGCCGAGGCGCTTGGCGTCGACCATCACCTCGACCAGTGCCGCGATGTCGCGAACGCCGAGATTGTAGCCCTGGCCCGCGATCGGATGGATGCCGTGCGCGGCATCGCCCACCAGCACCAGGCGCGTGTCGATGTAGCGCTCGGCATGGACCAGGCGCAGCGGATAGGACCAGCGCGGCCCCTCCGCGACGACCGGCCCGAGATGGTCGCCGAACCGCCGCGCGAATTCGGCCTGGAAGCGCGGCTCGTCGAGTTCGAGCAGGCGGCGCGCGAGATCGGACCGTTCGGTCCAGACGATCGACGAGCGGTGCTCGCCGCCGGGACTGTCCGTCATCGGCAGGATGGCGAACGGACCGCCGGGCAGGAATTTCTCCTGGGCGACGCCGCGATGGGGCTGGTCGTGGTGCGCGACCAGGACGATGGCGATCTGCTCGTACGACCAGCTGCGCGCGCCGATGCCGGCCTCCTCGCGCATCGAGCCGAAGCGTCCCTCGGCCGAGGCGATCAGGCGGGCGGCTAGGCGCCGGCCGCTCTTCAGCACGAGACCGGCGCGATCCGGCCCGCGCTCGCTCTCGACCACCTCGTCGGGCGAGACGAGTTCGACCTTCGGGCAGGCGGCGAGCCGGCGCAGCAGGGCGGCGCGGAGGAACCGGTTCTCGACAATCCAGCCCATCGGTGCGGCCGTCTCGGGGTCCTCGGCGGCCTCGCGATGGTCGAAATGGAGGAAGAACGGGCTCGCGCGCCCGTCGTGGCCGGCATCGGAGATCCGGATGTCGCGGATCGGCTCGGCTTCGGGGGCGATCTCGTCCCAGACGCCGAGCGCGGCGAACAGGCGCTGGCTGGTGAAGGCAACGGCGGTGGTGCGGCCGTCGAAGCCCGGCTGGGTCAGGGTGGCGAGCGGGACGCGGTCGATGAGGGCGGTCGACAGACCCGCTTCGCCGGCCGCCAGGGCGAGAAGGCTGCCGTTGAGGCCCGCGCCTACGATGGCGAGGTCGAAAGGATGACTATCCATGGGCCATAGATGGCAGCCGCCCCGAAGGGCGGCAACCCTCTATGGCTGCATGGATCGATTGATCAGAATGTCTTTGAGATACCGACGATGACGCGGCTGGCGCAATTCTGGGTGCCGAGGCAGTCCTGAACGCTGAGGTTCGTGCCGGTGTAGGCGGCGGAGAGGTCGAAGCCGTAGACGGAGACGACGAGGCCGAGCTGCCAGTCCCAGTAGTTGTCGTTGGGAATGCCGTAGTTGGTGAAGCGTTCGACATACTGGTTGCCGATGGTGCCGAAGGCCTTGAACGCCACGTTTTCGTTGACGTGGAGGAACGGCATCGGAACGGTCACCGAGGCCCACTTGTACCAGGCATTGCCGGAGTTGGCGAAGAAGTTGGGGCTGTAGCGGACCGCGGCGGCGACCTGGGCGACGCCGAAATCGTAGCCGGCGACAAGGCCGAACTCGTTGAAGTCGTAGAACAGGTTCGAGGGCGCGCCGAGGTAGTTGTAGCGGATGTAGCCCACGTCGAAGGTGAGCTTGTTGTCCATCAGCTTGAGCTTGAGGCCGGTGAGGACGTCGATCTCGGCCCAGGTGCCGGTGTTGGGGAAGTCGACGTTCGAGCCCCAGGCGCCGACATAGGCGCTGAGCGGAATCTTCTCGCTGACGGTGGGGGTCTCGTAGCCGAGCGAGGCTTGGACGGCGACCTGGCGCTGGGTCTGCGAGATACCGCGGTAGGAGTACTCGTTAAGAACCGCAAAGCCGGCGGTGAAGGCGCCGCCGAACGGAGCCTTCCAGGTTTCCTTCTCCGGCGCTGCCGGCGTGGTCGCCGCATCCGGCGTGCCCTGCGCCACCTGTTGATCGTGCGTGACCGCAACGGTCTGCGGATCTGGCGTGCCCTGTGCATGGGCGGCACTCGCTGCACAAATTGTAATCAGTGCGGTAGCCAGAACGGCGGAATTTTTAAGCAACACGACCACCCCCAAAGACTTATGACTTGTTTCCGCCTCAATCGACGCAAGTGGCGTGCCAAGTCGGTCTGGCGATCATGCGGCGGCACTTGGCACGGTGCTTGCTCTCGACAAATTGAACTTTGGGGGCGGGTGCCGCCCGTTGGAGGACAGGCGCAAATGAAAATGATCGTGGCAATCTTCAAGCCCTTCAAGCTGGACGAGGTCAGGGATGCCCTGACATCGCTCGGCATCCAGGGATTGACCGTGAGTGAAGTGAAGGGGTTCGGTCGGCAGAAGGGCCAGACCGAGATCTATCGTGGCGCAGAGTACGCCGTGAGCTTTCTGCCGAAGGTGAAGATCGAGGTCGTGATCGACGACACCATGGTCGAGCGCGCGGTCGAGACCATCCGCAAGGCGGCGGGCACCGGCAAGATCGGCGACGGCAAGGTGTTCGTCATGCCGGTCGAGCAGGCGATCCGCATCCGCACCGGCGAGTCCGGCACCGAAGCGCTGTGATCCGACACCACAACCAACTCGAGAACCAGGGGACAACGATGAAGTTCAAGACCAACTCGGTGCTTGCCGGCGCGGGGGCGGCCGCAGTGCTGTTCCTGCCGGCGCTGGCGCTGGCCCAGGCCGCCGCGACGCCGGCTGCGGCGGAAGCACCCAAGCTCGATACCGGCGACACGGCATGGATGCTGACTTCGACGCTGCTCGTGCTGATGATGACCATTCCGGGCCTCGCTCTCTTCTACGGCGGCATGGTCCGCAAGAAGAACGTGCTGTCGACGGTGATGCAGAGCTTCGCCATCACCTGCATGGTCTCGGTGCTGTGGCTGATCGTCGGCTACAGCCTGGCCTTCTCGCCGGGCAGCACGATCGTCGGCGGCCTCGGCCGCATCTTCATGTCGGGGCTCACCCTCGACGGCGTGCATGACCTCGCCAAGACGGTTCCCGAGACCGTCTTCATGATGTTCCAGCTCACCTTCGCCATCATCACGCCGGCCCTGATCGCCGGCGCCTTCGCCGAGCGCATGAAGTTCTCGGCCATGATGTGGTTCATGGCGCTGTGGTCGCTGATCGTCTATGCGCCGATCGCCCACTGGGTGTGGGGCGGCGGCTTCCTGGGCGACTGGGGCGTCCTCGACTTCGCGGGCGGCACCGTCGTGCACATCAATGCCGGCGTCGCGGGCCTCGTCTGCGCCCTCGTCATCGGCAAGCGCAAGGGTTTCGGCACCGAGAACATGGCGCCGCACAACCTTGTCTACTCGGTGATCGGCGCCTCCCTCCTGTGGGTCGGCTGGTTCGGCTTCAACGCCGGCTCGGCTGCCGGCGCCAGCCCGAACGCCGGCATGGCGATGGCCGTGACGCAGTTCGCTGCGGCCGCGGCGGCGCTGGCCTGGATGTTCGCGGAGTGGGTCACGCGCGGCAAGCCGTCGGTCCTCGGCATCATCTCGGGTGCCGTCGGCGGTCTCGTCGCCATCACACCGGCCGCGGGCTACGTGACTCCGATGGGCGCGCTGGCCATCGGCATCATCTCCGGTCTGGTCTGCTTCTGGGGCGCCACCGGCCTCAAGAAGGCGATGGGCTACGACGACTCGCTCGACGCGTTCGGCGTGCACGGCATCGGCGGCTTCGTCGGCGCCCTCCTGACCGGCGTGTTCGCCGTCGAAGTGATCGGCGGCGCGGGCAAGAAGGGACTGATCGACGGCAATGCCGGCCAGGTCCTGACGCAGCTCTGGGGCGCGCTGGTCTGCATCGCCTGGTGCGCGGTCGCCACCTTCATCATCCTCAAGATCGTCGATGCCCTGATCGGGCTGCGCGTGACGACCGAGGAAGAGGTCGAAGGTCTCGACATCAACCTGCACGGCGAGACGATCCACTAGGACCGTCTCCTCCTCGAGATCGGGAACCCTCCTCTCCTCCTGGTTCCCTCTCATCCGCCGCACCGTGTCGCGGCGGACCCTCGGGCCCGGCGAGCCTCTCGCCGGGCCCTCTTTCTGTCCGGCGTTTGACGCCGCGAACGCGAGGCGCCAGTCTGTCGGGCAGAGCCGCGAAGGCAGGAGGGGAAAACAGATGAAGCTCGTGTCCGCCATCATCAAACCGTTCAAGCTCGACGAGGTGCGCGACGCGCTGACCGGCGTCGGCGTGTCGGGTCTGACGGTGAGCGAGGTCAAGGGCTTCGGCCGCCAGAAGGGCCAGACCGAGATCTATCGCGGCGCCGAGTATCTCGTGAGCTTCCTGCCCAAGGTCAAGATCGAAATCGTGGTCGACGACGCCCAGGTCGAGCGCGCCGTCGAGGCCATCCAGAAGGCGGCGCACACCGGCAAGATCGGCGACGGCAAGATCTTCGTCACGCCGGTCGAGCAGGCCGTGCGCATCCGCACCGGCGAATCGGGATCCAACGCTCTTTGAGCGAGAGCGCCTGAACGTGGAATGGCCATTTCCGGTGCGCCTGCGACGCCATGACCGGACTAGTGCTTGTGGTTGGCCAGAAACGGGGCGCAAGCCCTCATTTCATCTCAAGAAACAAGCCTATTCCATTGTTGTGATTGGTTAATTTGTTCCCTAGAATGTGGCGATAGGCTGGTCGCTCTCGGCCGGCACCGTGGCATTTTTCCGGCCGATTTGGCCATTGGGAACGAGAATGTTCAATCCGCGCCTGACCGAGACGCTGACCGATTTCCCATTCGCGCGGCTGAACGCCCTCATCGCTCCCATCACGCCGCCGGCGCATCTGTCGATGATCAACATGTCGGTGGGCGAACCCCAGGGGGCGATGCCCGCCTTCGCGCGGCAGATCGTGATCGACGAAGTCGATGGCTGGAATCGCTATCCGCCCAACCAGGGCCTGCCTGACCTCAATCTCGCGATCTGTGAATGGCTGACGCGCCGCTACAAGCTGCCCCAGGGCCTGCTCGACCCGAACCTGCACGTCCATCCGACGGCCGGCAGCAAGGAAGGCGTCTACATCATCTCCACCGTGGCGACGCCGCAGGAGAAGGGTGGGGGCAGGCCGATCGTCGCGCTGCCCAATCCGTTCTACCAGGCCTATCTCGGCGGTGCGGTCCTGTCGGGCGGCGAGCCGCTGCTGGTCAACGCCGAAGCCTCGAACGGCTTCCTGCCCGACTATGAGAGCCTCGACGAAGCGACCTGGCAGCGCCTGTCGGTGGTCTATCTCTGCTCGCCGGCCAATCCGCAGGGTGCGATCGCCAGCAAGGAATATCTGCAGAAGCTGCTGAGGCTCTGCCGCAAGTACGACACCGTGCTGGCCGTCGACGAGTGCTACGCCGAGATCTACACCGGCGCCCCGCCGCCGGGTGCGCTCGAGGCGGCGCTCGAGATCGACGAGACCGGCGGCAAGGACCCGTTCCACAATCTCGCGGTCTTTCATTCGCTGTCGAAGCGGTCGAATGCGGCGGGCCTGCGCTCGGGCTTCATGGCCGGCGACCCGAAGCTCGTTGCGATGGTGCTGCGCTGGCGCAGCTATGGCGGCCCGCAGATTCCCTTCGCCGTCCAGAAGGCGTCGGCCGCGCTGTGGCGCGAGGAGACGCATCCGATCCAGACGCGCGAGTGGTACGTGAAGAACTTCCGGATCGCCGAGCAGATCCTGCACAACCGTTTCTCCTACTACACGCCGGGCGGCGGGTTCTTCCTGTGGCTCGACGTCGGCGACGGCGAGGAAGCCACGCGCAAGCTGTGGGGCGAGGCGCACGTCAAGGTGCTGCCGGGGGCCTATGCCTGCCGCGAGACTAACGGCATCAACATTTCCCAGCGCTACATCCGCGTGGCCCTGGTGCATGACGAGAAGACCACCCGCGAGGGGCTCCAACGCCTCGCGACCGTGTTGTAGGAGCGCCACCGCGCATGGCCATGCTGAGCCTCTCTTCAGCGTTGCAGCCCAGGACCTCCATCCTGCCGGAGGGCGGGCGCGATTTTCTGCGCCGCCGCATGATGGAGATCGTCGGCGTTGCCACGGCAGGCTTCGGCCTCGCGCTGATGATGGCGCTGTTCACCTATAGTCCGGGCGATCCCTCGCTCAATCACGCCACGGCGCGGGCGCCCAACAACCTGCTCGGCCTGCCCGGCGCCTACATCTCGGACCTGCTGCTGCAGACCTTCGGCCTCGCCATCATCCTGGCGCCGGTCGCCTTCATCACCTGGGGCGTGCGCATGGTGCGCACCCATCATCTCGGCTTCTTCGGTCTGCGTCTCTCACTGCTCCTGCTGGCGCTGCTGATGATGAGCGTGGCCTGCGTGGGCCTGGGCGACGTCGGCGGGGCCGCCACCCATGCCGGACCGGGCGGGCTGGTCGGGCTGGCCCTGGTCGGCCGCTTCCGCGAGCTGGTGCTCACCCATTCGAGCGGCGGCGCGCTCACTTTCATCGAGCCTGCCGCGGCAGCCCTCGCCTTCATCGCGATGGCCCCGGCGCTCGGCATGAACCGTACCGACCTGCCGCTGATCTTCCGCATCCTGCGTGCGCCCTTCCTGTGGGTCGTGTGGGGCATGCGCGCGGCCGTGGGCCTGTGGCGCGGCAAGCCGCAACCGCTCGACGAGGAGAACGAGCCGCCGGCGCCTCACATCGGCTATGCCGAGATTCCGGGCGAGATCGATGCCAGCCAGTACGATCCGGCGCGCTTCGAGAACCGCTACGAGCAGATCCCCGACGAAGGCGCGGTGCTGCCGGCGCGCGACTCGCTGATGGTCGATGCGCCCTATGCCCCGATCGAGCGGCCGGCCGACGACATCCCCGAGGCGCCCGGTGGCCTGCGCATGCACTCGCCGGTGCTGGACGAGGCCGCGCCCTCCCGCGTGCAGGAGCGCACCTTCCTCAGTCGCCTGACCGGCGGCCTGCGAATCGAGCCCTTCATGCGGCGCCCGGCGACGGCCACTGCGGCCACGGCGGAACGTATCGAGCCGGGCTTCGGCGGTTACGAGGCCGCGCCGCCGCCTTCGCCGGCGCACTACCGGCAGCCGATTGCCGATGAGGAGTTCGAGGCGCCGGCTGAAGTTGCGCCGCCGCCGCCACCCGTCGCCGAAGAGAGGCCGGACGAAGAGACCGACGAGAATCCGTTCACGCCCGACAATGCGCTCGACGTCGAGCTGCCGTCTGCCGTGCCGCCGACACCTGCGGGCGTGAAGATCGTGCCGCGCAAGTCGGCCGCGCCGCAGGGCAAGCGCGCCGCCAAGGCCGGACAGCGCGAGCTGGCCCTCGGGGCCGAGTACCAGCTGCCGCCGCTCGACATCCTGTCGCTGCCCTCGCGGGTCAATGCCCAGCCGAAGATCGACGAGGAAGCGCTGGAGCAGAATGCGCGCCTGCTCGAGACGGTGCTCGACGATTTCGGCGTCAAGGGACAGATCGTGAAGGTGCGGCCGGGTCCGGTCGTGACCCTCTACGAACTCGAACCGGCGCCCGGCACCAAGTCCAGCCGAGTGATCGGTCTCGCCGACGACATCGCCCGCTCGATGAGTGCGGTCTCGGCGCGCGTCGCCACCGTGCCCGGCCGCAACGTCATCGGCATCGAGCTGCCCAATGCCAAGCGCGAGACGGTGTTCCTGCGCGAGCTGCTGTCGACCAAGCACTACGAGGATGGCCGCCTCGGCCTGCCGCTGGCACTGGGCAAGGATATCGGCGGCGATCCGGTCATCGCCGACCTCGCGCGCATGCCGCATCTTCTGATCGGCGGTACGACCGGCTCGGGCAAGTCGGTGGCGGTCAACACCATGATCCTGTCGCTGCTCTACCGGCTGACGCCGAATCAGTGCCGCTTCATCATGATCGACCCCAAGATGCTGGAGCTGAGTGTCTACCAGGACATCCCGCACCTGCTGACGCCCGTCGTCACCGAGCCGCGCAAGGCCATCGTCGCCCTGAAGTGGGTCGTGCGCGAGATGGAAGACCGCTATCGCGCCATGAGCGCGGTCGCCGTGCGCAACATCGCGGGCTACAACGAGAAGCTCGCCGAGACGGCGCGCAAGGGCGGGGTGCTGACCCGCAAAGTCCAGACCGGTATCGATCCCGAGACGCGCAAGCCCACCTTCGAGGACGAGGAGATGGACTTGAGGCCGCTACCCTTCATCGTCGTCATCATCGACGAGATGGCCGACCTGATGCTGGTCGCGGGCAAGGAGATCGAGGCGACGGTGCAGCGCCTGGCGCAGATGGCGCGTGCCGCCGGCATCCATGTGGTGATGGCCACCCAGCGGCCGTCGGTCGACGTCATCACCGGCACCATCAAGGCCAACTTCCCGACCCGCATCTCCTTCCAGGTGACGTCCAAGATCGACAGCCGCACCATCCTGGGCGAGCAGGGCGGCGAGCAGCTGCTGGGTCAGGGCGACATGCTCTACATGGCCGGGGGCGGCAAGATCGCCCGTGTCCATGGCCCCTTCGTCAGCGACGGCGAGGTCGAGGAGGTCGTCCGCCACCTGCGGGCCCAGGGCGCGCCGGCCTATATCGAGTCGGTCACCGACGATCCCGACGGCGACGGCTCGGGGACCGGGCTGCCGGGCGACGCTGAGGAGGCCGAGAGCGACCAGCTCTACGACCAGGCCATCGCCCTGGTCGCCCGCGAGCGAAAGTGCAGCACGTCTTTCATCCAACGTTACCTCCAGATCGGCTATAACAGGGCCGCCCGCATCGTCGAGCGCATGGAGCGCGAAGGCGTGGTCAGCGCCGCGAACCATGTCGGCAAGCGCGAGGTCCTGGCCCGCGACATCGACGACCGGGAACGCTGAGCGTCCCGTCTGACTGAGGGGCGAACGAGGTACGATGAACGAGCAAGCCCCGCCCGGATCCGCCTCCGGGACCCCAGCCTCGGATAGTCCCGGCGCGCGAAGTGCCGTGGGGGCGGCTTCGGTTCGGCGCCGCCGCCGTTTCCCGCTGGTCTGGCTCGTGCCCATCGTGACCGCGCTGATTGCCGGCTGGCTGGCCTGGGACGCCTTCTCCAAGCGCGGTCCCGTGATCACCGTGTCCTTCGACACGGCCGCCGGCCTCACGGCCGGTCAGTCCCAGCTCAAGTACCGCAATGTCGTCATGGGGACGGTGAAAACCATCACAATCCCGCCCGACCTGTCGAAGGTGCTGGTGACGATCGAGACGGTGAAGGAAGCCGAGTCGCTGCTCACCGACAAGACGATCTTCTGGGTGGTGAAGCCGCAGCTCTTTGCCGGCAACATCTCCGGTCTCGAGACCATCCTGTCCGGCTCCTATATCGGCATGCGTCCGTCCTCCGAACCGGGCGTCGCCAAGCGCGATTTCGTGGGCCAGGAGGATCCGCCGATCCTGCAGGCCTCGGTGAAGGGCACCACGTTCCGGCTCGATTCGCGTCGGCTGGGCTCGATCAGCCTCGGCGCCCCGATCTTCTTCCGCGACATCGAGGTCGGCACCGTGCTGGGTTGGGATCTGCACGATCTCGCCAGCCGAGTCGCCATCCATGCCTTCGTGCGCGCGCCCTACGACCGCTACGTGCGCAACGACTCCAACTTCTGGAACGCCTCGGGCCTGTCGATCTCGCTCGGCGCGAACGGCATCAACATCGAGATGGAATCGCTGCGTGCCATCCTGCTGGGTGGCATCGCCTTCGATACGGCGCACGATTCGACGGCGCCGGTCAGCCCGCCCGGCCAGCGCTTCAAGCTCTACGCCAACATCGAGGAAGCCAAGTCGGCGGGATTCGGCCAGCAGATCAAGCTGATCTCCTATTTTCCGGGCTCGGTCGCCGGCGTGACCGAAGGCGCCGAAGTCAGGTTCCACGGCTTGAAGATCGGCGAGGTGACGAGCGTCGGGCTGGTCTACGATCCGAAGACCGACCGCGTCGTCGCCCCGGTCCACTATCGGGTCGAGGCCGGCAGGGTCAGCAACCTTGCAAAGGCGCAGGGGATGGAGCCCATCAACGTCGCCGAGGAGATGATCAAGCGCGGCCTGCGCGCCACGTTGCAGGCGCCGAGTCTGATCAGTCCGCAGAAGATCATATCGCTGGAGGTCGTGCCCGGCGCCACAGGGGGCGAGCTGACACAGGAAGGCGGCCACTATGTCATTCCGGCCGCGGAAGTCGGCGGCTTCGACAGCATCACGGCGTCGGCCAGCGAACTGTTGAGCAAGATCAACCGCATCGACTTCGACAAGATCGGCAACAGCCTGGTCAGCGCCGCCACCGGCATCGACCAGACGGTCAACGGACCGCAGATCAAGGCGACCCTGGCTGCGCTGGAGAAGGCCATGATCGACGTGCAGGACATCGCCCGAAAGCTCGACGTCGACGGGACGCCGGCGCTCAAGCGCCTGCCCGCGATCGCCGCGCAGTTCCAGGACGCCGTCACCAAGGCCAATCGCCTGATCGGTTCCGTCGAGAAGGGCTACGGCGACACATCGAAGTTTAACCGCGAGCTCGATCGCCTGCTGCCGCAGCTCACCGACGCCGCGCGCTCGATCCGAGCCCTGGCCGATCTTCTGTCGCGTCAACCCGAGGCCCTGATCAAGGGCCGCACCAGCACGGGCAAGGAATGACCAGCACTCGCCTCGGCCGCCGCCAGTTCGGCCTCCTCGCCCTTCCGGTCCTCGCGTCCCCGGCGCTCCAGGCCTGCGGTTCCTCGCCGGAACCCGTGCTCTACACGCTCGCGGTGCGGCCGGGTCCGGTGCTGACGCGCGGACCACGGATCGTGCAGGTCCGCGACGTCGGCCTGCCGGGCTATCTCGACCGCAAGGAGATCGTCCGCTCGACGGACGACCTGAAGCTCGACGTCCGAGCGAACGCCTGGTGGGGCGAACCGCTCGGCGGGATGCTGGGACGGACCATCGTGCTGGAACTCTCGCAGCGTTTGCCCGCCAGCCAAGTCTACAGCGAGTCCGGTTCGATCACGATGGATCCCTACGCTACGGTCGGCATCGACTTCCAGCGCTTCGACGCCGACAAGGCCGGTACCGTCATCCTGCTGGCGCAGGTCGCCATCCAGTTCAACCGGCCGACAAGAACGGCCTCACGCAACTTCTCGATCTCGAAGCCCGTACCGACGGCAGACACGCCGGGCCATGTCGCCGCCATGAGCGATGCGCTCGGCGAGCTGTCGGACGGCATCGCGACGCTGCTTCAGTAGCGCCATGCTGCGGGCCTTCGCCGTCCCACGCGACCCGGGTCCCCTGGTGACGGCGCCGCAGCTGCGCGAATGCCACGGCTGCGGGCTGTTCCAGATCGTACCTGCGATGGCGGCCAACATGGGCTCCGACTGCGAGCGCTGCGGCACGCGGCTGCGATCGACGCGCGCCGACCCGACCGGCCGTTGCCTCGCCCTCACCTTCGCCTCGCTGGTGCTGTTCGCCATCCTGTGGCTTGCGATGCTGATGAAGGTCTCGACCGCCGGCATCGTGCACGAGACCACGATCCTCTCAGGCCCCGCGGAGCTGGTGCGGCACGGACTGTGGCCCCTGGCCATCGCCGTCGCCTTCACCACGGCGTTCGCACCGCTCATCAAGTTCGCCGGCACGCTCTACGTGCTGATCGGCCTGCGCATGCGGACCCTGCCGCCCAACCTGCGCGGCGTCTTCCTCATCGCTCGACGCATGGGGACCTGGGCGATGCTCGAGGTGCTGCTGCTGGGCGTGTTCGTGGCCTACACCAAGCTGGGCGACCTCGTGACGATCCAGCTCGGACCAGCGGTCTATGCGCTGGCGATCCTCACCGTGGTGATCGTCTGGGCCGAGCTGTCTCTGGATCCGCAGGCGGTCTGGGAGGAGATCGAGCGACGCGGCCAGACCCATGCGCCGATGCCGCCGGCCGCGCCGCTGGAGTACAGGCAGGGTGCCGCCGGCTGCGAGGAGTGCAAGCTCGTCTGCGTTCCGGCCGAGCATGACGGGCGTTGCCCGCGCTGCGGTGCGCGGGTCCACGAACGCAAGCCCGACAGTCTCAACCGGACGCTGGCGCTCGCGCTCGCCGGCGCCATCCTGTACATCCCCGCCAACGTCTATCCGGTGCTGACGGTGATTCAGCTGGGCTCCGGCGCGCCCAGCACCATCATGGGCGGCGTCGAAGAGCTGGTCTCGTCCAAGATGTATCCGCTGGCGTTGCTGGTTTTCTTCGCCAGCGTGCTGGTGCCGCTGTTCAAGCTCATCGGCCTGCTCGGCATGATCTCGGTGACGTCGTTGCCCGCCACGGCCGAGACGGCCGGCGTGTTCCTGCGCCAGCGCACGCGTCTCTACTTCATCGTGGCCTGGATCGGCCGCTGGTCGATGGTCGACATCTTCATGGAGTCGTTGCTGGGGGCGCTCGTGCAGTTCGGTCGCGCGGTGACCATCGACCCCGGCATGGGCGCGCTCGCCTTCTGTGCCGTGGTCATCGTCACGATCTTTGCCGCCGAAGCCTTCGATCCCCGTCTCATGTGGGACGCCGCGGCCCGCAATCCTCACCGGCAGGGGCGGCCGTCGGCGGCGAGTCGCACCAGTAACGCGACGGCGATCACTGCGGGTTGAAGTTTGATGTTCGGCGTGATGCAGTCGATGTTGCGGAAGCCGTATCGGTCACGCGATGTCAGGAGCGCGTCGCCTGGCAAGCCGCGCTCCAGGCATCGATCTGACCGTTCGAACCCGCCGCAGGCGCGATTGTCCGCAAAGCCCGGCAGGCAGGCCCGCCCCTTCGGCTCGTCTCCTCGTCGCCGGCCTCGAGCGCTGCACGACAGAAGGGTCCTCGGGACGTTCCGGAGCGGATCAGCGGGCCGTGGTCACTTCGGCGGCCCGAATCCCTGAAGCGTCCAGACGAGCGGGGCGGGATCTATGCGGACCTGGCCGCTCTGCGGCCGGTCGATGTCGATGATCAGCACGATGGCGAGCGTCCAGACGCCGAGCAGCAGCACGGAGAGCCCCGGTTGGCGGCTGTTGACCAAGCCAAACCCGTAACCCACGGCGCCCACGGCGAAAAGCGAGACGGTCAACAGGAGCCGCAGGACGTAGGGCGGCACATGGCTGGTGAAGTTGCGCCGGTTGGTGAGCGACAGGTCGATCATCTCGTTGAGCGAGGAGAGCAGCAGGCCCGAGATCGGCGTCGGCGAGCGCTCGGCGACCGTGCGCGCCAGCTGCCAGAGTTCGTTCTGAAGGCTGTTGCTCCGCTGGTTGAGCCGGTCGGTCTCGGCCGGGTCGGAACTGCCACGGACCAAGGCGATGCGTGTCTCGGTATAGTCGCGCAGCAGGCGCTGCATCGCCTCGCCCTCCGCCCCGGTTGCCACCGCCGCGCGCAGCCAGGCCGTTCCTATGGCGTTGGCTTCGGCCAGGACGGAGTCGCGGCGCTGCTGGTAACGGTCCGAGGCCATGGAGAGGGAGACGCCCAGCAGGAAGGCCAGCAAGCCCATCACGCCGGCGGTCGCGAAGTTGACCGATGATTTCTGGCCGTCGGTCGGCGGGTGAAGGCGCGCGATGAACTTGCCGAGCTGGACGCCGACTTCGAGTGCCACCAGGAGAAGCAGCAGGACGAAGAGTCCGGCGAGGTGGAGATTGCCGCTGGCCAGTCCGTTGAGGGACACGAACAAGGTGTCGAAGGGGCCGAGGGACATGGTTCGATCGCTCGCGGTCGGGGGGTCAGGGCTTCCAGCGCAGGAAGTTGGCGATCAGCCGAAGTCCGGTCGCCTGGCTCTTCTCGGGATGGAACTGCGTGCCCGCGAGATTGTCGCGACCGACGATCGCGGTGACCGGTCCACCATAGTCGGTCAGGGCCAGCACCGTCTCGGGCTTGCTGGCGGCGAGCTGGTAGGAATGCACGAAATAGGCATGGGCGCGCGGCGCGATGCCCTCGAGCAGGGCATGCGGCTTGAGATCCGTCAGCTCGTTCCAGCCCATGTGCGGGATCTTGAGATGGTCCTTGCCGGGTTCGATGCGCACCACGTCGCCCGCGATCCAGTCCAGCCCGGCATGGATGCCGTACTCGACGCCGCGCGTGGCCATCAGCTGCATGCCGACGCAGATGCCGAGGAACGGCTTGCCGCGCTCGATGACCTCGCGCTGCAGCGTGTCGACCATGCCCGGCACGGCGTAGAGACCGGCGCGGCAGTCGGCGAAAGCGCCGACGCCCGGCAGCACGATGCGGTCGGCGGCGGCGACCTCGGCGGGCGACGACGTCACCAGCACGCGCTCATGCGTGCCGGCCTCGCGCGCGGCGCGCTCGAAGGCCTTGGCGGCGGATCGCAGGTTGCCCGACCCGTAGTCGACGATGGCAACAGTCATGGGGCAACGGTCATGTTGAAGCCTAGAGCACGCCCTTGGTGCTGGGCACGGCCGTCGTCTGGCGCGGGTCGATCTCGACCGCGACGCGCAACGCCCGGGCGATGCCCTTGAAGCAGGTCTCGACGATGTGGTGGTTGTTCTCGCCGTAATGGTTCCACACGTGCAGGGTCAGGCCGCCCAGCTGGGCGAAGGCCTGGAACCATTCCTTGAACAGCTCGGTGTCCATCGTGCCGAGCTTGTCCCGGGTGAAATTCACCTTCCAGATCAGGTACGGCCGGTTCGACACGTCGAGCGCGACCTCGGTCAGCGTCTCGTCCATCGGGATGGTGGCGCTGCCATAGCGGCGGATGCCCTTGCGGTCGCCCAGCGCCTTCGACAGGCACTCGCCCAGCACGATGCCGGTGTCTTCCGTCGTGTGGTGGTAGTCGATGTGCAGGTCGCCCTCGGCGCGCAAGGTGATGTCGATCAAACTGTGGCGCGAGAGCTGCTCGAGCATGTGGTCGAGGAAGCCGATCCCGGTCTTGATGTCGTAGACACCGGTGCCGTCCAGGTTGATGGCGGCGGAAATGCGGGTTTCCTTGGTCGCGCGGTCCACGGACGCGCGGCGTCCGCCGCTGCCGGGCGTCTTCAAGGGGATGGTGGTCGTGGCCATGGGGAGGTTCATACAGGAACGCGGGCGGCCCGGTCGAGCGCCACACGCGTCAGAATGACGCCGGCCAGCACGACCAGCCCGCCCAGCACGCGGGCCGCGGTCAGCGGATCGCCGAAGAAGGCGGCCGACAGGCCGACGCCGGCAATCGGGATCAGGTACATGTAGACCATGACCCGGCTGACCCCCAGCCGGTCGAGCCCGGCCGTCAGCCCGAGGAAGGCGACGCCCACCGGAAAGATGGCGGTGTAGAGCCAGAAGCCCAGCAGCCGGTCGTCGAGCCGGGCGAATTCGTCCAGCGATTCGAAGAGGAGGGCGATCGGCACCAGGACCAGGGAGCCGAACAGGGTCGTCCAGGCCATCACCGGCAGCGCCCCGAGGCGCTGATTGTAGGGGGCGCAGCGCTCGACATAGAGGGCCCAGGCGAAGGCCGCGAGCATCCAGAGCAGGGTGCCGTCGAGGCTGCCGAACGACAGCGTGACCGCCGTCAGGCTGTTGTTCACCACCAGCACGACGCCCGCGAAGGCGAGCCCGATGCCGGCCCAGCCCAGCGCCGGCAGCCGGCGCCCGCCGAACCAGGCGAGGATCGCCGAAAAGGCGGTGGTGGTGGTCATGACGATCGAGCCAACGCTCGGCGCCGTGCGTGTCATGGCGAGGCCCCAGCAGGCCTGGAACAGGGTGACGCCGATCAGCGACAGCAGGAACAGCGGCAGCCAGTCGCGCTGCGCCAGCCCGAGCGGCCGGCGCAACAGGGCCATGGCGGCGAACAGGAAGAGGCTGGCGACCAGATAGCGCGAGCCGCTGTAGAGCAGCGGGCTCATGACCTGCAGCACGTCCTTGGCGAAGGGATAGCTCGATCCCATCAGCATGGCCGTGCCGAACATGATGAGGTCGCCGGTGTAGCGGCGACCCGATGACGTTGAAGCCACCTCGCGACTCAAACGTCCTCTCCGCCCGCGCAGCGGGGGGAGAGGAAGGGGACCCGCGCAAAGCGCGGGGTAGGTGAGGTGGGTCTTCGTCCTCTCAACACATGAATCTCGCTTGCGTCAGGCACCACCTCACCTTCCCATTGCTGCGCAATGGGCCCCTTCCTCTCCCCCACTCCGGCGCTGTTTACAGCGCCTGTCGTGGCGGAGAGGAGGTTTAAGACTTCGCCGCCGTCGACGTCTTCTGCGCGCCCCAGAAGCCGAACAGGGCGCCGGCGACGCGGCGGATCTGGATCTCCTCAGAGCCCTCGGTGATGCGGTAGCGGCGGTGGTGGCGGTAGATGTGCTCGAACGGCGTGTGACGCGAATAGCCGATGCCGCCATGGACCTGCATGGCGCGGTCGGCCGCATCGCAGACCAGGCGGTTGGCACGGTAGTTCGACATCGCCACCCATTCGCTGACGTTCATGTGATGCTCGCGGTCGAGATGCCACGCCGTCTTGCGCACGAGGCCGCGCGTCATTTCGGCCTCGGTGTGCAGCTCCGCCAGCGGGAACTGGATCGCCTGGTTGGTCGCCAGCGCCTTGCCGAACACCTTGCGGTTCTTGGCGTAGGCCACCGACAGGTCGATGCAGTATTGCGCCGCGCCGAGGCTGGAGGCGGCCTGGCGGATGCGGTTCTCGTGCACGAAGGTCTGCGCCACGTCGAGGCCGCGGCCTTCCTCGCCCAGCATGGTCGAGCCCGGCACGGTGACGTTGCTCAGCGACACCTCGGCATGGTCGGACGGCATGTTGAACGTCCACCACATGTACTCGATCTTGAAGCCCGGGCTCTTCACCGGCACCAGGAACGCCGAGATGCCGCGCGCGTCGCCGGCCTTGCCGGAGGTGCGCGCGAAGACGAGGTCGACGGTCGCGGTATGCATGCCGGTGTTGAACCGCTTCATGCCGTTGATCACCCAGTCGGAGCCCTGCTTGACGGCCGTGGTCTCCATGAAGGTGGCGTCGGACCCGTGCAGCGGCTCGGTGAGGCCGAACCCGATGCGCTCGGTGCCCTTGAACATGCCCTCTATGTAGCGGTCCTTCTGCTCCTGCGTGCCGAAGCGATGCAGCAGCAGGGCTACCGGGAAGTTGCCGACGATCGAACTCTCGTTCTGCAGGTCGTTGTGCAGGCCGAGCCCCTTGTGCGCCAGATGCTCGCGGATGATCGCCATGGCGAGGTTGGAACCGTCCTTGCCGCCCAGCGCCTTCGGGAGCCCGAAGCGCAGGTGACCGGCCTTGTCGGCACGACGCTTCATCTCGGCCAGCAGCTCTTCCCACTCGTGCCGCGGCTGGCCGTCATTGTCCCAGTCGGTGCGCGCATGCTCGCGGCGATGGTCGAAGAAGCGGATATTGTCGTTCTCGCGCTCCAGCGGCCGGATCTCGCGCTCGATGAACTCGTCGAGCTCGACCAGATAGGCCGCGATCTCCGCGGGAATGTTGAAATCCATGGCGCGCTTCCTCGGTAAACGGTTGTTCACCGCATTCTAGGCCCGCCTCCGGCTTTCGGCATCTCCCCCGTTTCGGAGGACGGTGCCGCGCTCAGCGTGGCGTCGGGCGGGGCCCGCCGGGCTGTCCCAGCGGCGATGCTTCGCGGCAGGTCTGCTGTCCGTTGACCATCATGGTGACGACCGGCTTGACCGCGATGAGTGAGCCCGCCATCGCCGACGACTGGTTCGATATCTGCGGTGCCCACTTGACGATGAGGCGATAGTTGCCGGCGTTGGCCAGGCGGAACGGAACCTCGGTGTTCGGATGGATCAGGCCGAGCGTTCGATCCTGCGCGACCTGCTGGGTCGTGGCTTCGCTGAAGATGAAGCGATAGTGGCCAACGTTGGGCCCCACCTTGACGAGCACGTTGTAGGCTTGGTCGCCTCGGATGAAGCAGCCGCTCTGTACGCCGAGAATCTGCGGGTCGGGCATCTGGGCCAGACTCGCGGTCGGCACCAGGCCGATGATGCACAGGACCGCCGTCCGGTTGAGCACTTTGCGCCCCGGCCATGCGCGACGCGTTTCTGATGTCATGTTTCCCCACACGCCGCTGTCCAATACTGGCGGCCTGAGAATGTTGCACAGCCACTGCGGCGGTCAAAGGTCCAAACGGTGGTGCTTCTGCGTCAGTTGCTCCGCTCGCGCCATTGCGAGTTCGAAGCGGGCACGGAAGGAGAGATTGTCGGGCTCACATGCAACGGCGCGACCGAACCAGTGCGCGGCGTCGCCGTAGCGTTCGAGACGGAAAAGGCACAGCCCGCCTTCCGCCAGCGCACCGGCGCCGAACAGCGCGCGATCGTAGGCGAAGTCGTCGACCAGCGCGTCGGCGTCGATGTTAGCCAGCCTTTCGAAGATCGCCAGAGCCTCCTCCCAGAGGCCCGTTGCGGCGAGAGAACGGGCCTCGAGGCAATCGAGCAGGAAATTGCCGCCTTGCAGGGTGCGGGCCTCGGCGATCAGCGCCAGCGCTTCGCCGTTCCTGCCATCGATCCCGCACTGACGCGCAAGTTCCGCGAAGCACATCGTCTTTTCGGCCAACCGGATGGGCGACCGCCGCGCTGCCTTGATACCCTGCCGCCAGGCCCGCTCGGCCGCCGCCGGGTCGCCGCGCTCGCGCTCGATCGACCCGAGGTGCCACCACAGGTATGTGCGATCCGGCGTGGCCGCGATCTGCCGCTGCAGCAGGCCGAGATCGCGCGTGTGCTTGCGCACCGTTCCCCCGTCATAGCCGAGATGGTCGATGGTCAGGGTCGAGGCGCCGATCGCCTTCCCACAGCCACCGGTCAGTCGGTTGAGCGAGGGAACGATCGTCTCGTGCATCGCGCCCTCGAAGCGGATTTCGGGATGACGGCGAAACAGCCGCAGTTCGCGATAGGCCGTGTATCCCGTCTGCGGATGGAAGCGCACCGTGGCCGCCCGCAATCCCGGCATCGACAGTTCACGCTGGACCGTCGCACGGTCGAGCGGGCGCAGGCGCTCGTCCGCGTCGATGTAGAGAATCCAGTCACCACTTGCCTGATCCAGCGCAAAGTTGCGGGCAGCGGAAAAGTCGTCACACCAGGTGAAGTCATGCAGCCGCGCACCGTGCGCGCGGGCGATCGCCGGCGTTGCGTCGCGCGACCCCGTGTCGACGACGACAATCTCGTCGACCAGAGGCTGAATCGACTGAAGGCAGTCGTCGAGGAAGCGCTCCTCGTCGCGGACGATCAGGGTGGCGGTAACGCGCACGCTGCCCTGGCAGTGAGCGCGCCGCGCGTCTCAGCGCCGCGCTGGACCGGCCGGGTTGCCAGTTCCGGGAATTGTCGTCGGATTGGCGGGTTTGACCGCCCCGTCGGGATTGGTTCGGTGATGAACGTCGCCCGATCCAGTATTGAGGGTCCGCACAGGCGCCTGTGCCTGGGCCAAGGAGTCCATCGGAAACGAAGCGATGGCAGGCAGGACGAAAGCACTGCCGAGAACCAGCCTCCGTACGATGTCGCGGCGAGTTTCGTCGACACTGGTCAGGACGCGCGGATCGACATCGTTGGTCATGCGACGATCTGTATCAAACGCGGTCGGCGACCGCAACGCAGGTTGAGGCGACGTCGCCCATCTCGACACGGAAAGTTCGCGCCGCCTCGACCAGGCGCGTGATGTCGCCCAGCCAGCCGCTGCGTTTGGACGGAGGCGCCGTCGTTTGCGAGAGCAGGCGGCGGGTCATGTCGAGCTTGCCGATCTCGATCACGACGCTTCGTGAGCCGTGGCCAGGCTCCAGCCAGAACACCGATTCAATCGCCGCCGGTCGGATGTCCCAAGGCTGGCCGAATGCGGTCGGATCGGTTGCGAACCACCAGTCGCGCGCCAGCGCCCCGCCACGAGCGACGACCGGCGGCAAGGCACGCAGGGGCGGCAGCAACGCGACGCTCGGCTCGTTGACCATGAAGCGCCACGGAAAGGCCACTGCCTGCCCGTCGCGCAGAAGCACGAGTTCGTCGCCGCTCACCTCGCAGCCCGCTAACAGCAGGCCGAGTGCCAGGGTCGTCTTGCCAGAGCGTCGAGGGCCGACCACCAGGAAGCTGCGCCCTCCGGATCGGCCGATCACCGCACGAAAGCGCACATGGTCAGGCAAGGCGGCCAGCGCTTCACGGTGCATCCGTCGCAGCAGGTTCTCGCCGGCCTGAACCGCGGTCAGCTCGAAGTCGACATCCTGCCCATCGACCGTGAGGCGAATTTCGCCATCGTTGTTCCAGGCGCCCAGCTCCCGATGTCGTTCGATCGCCATGGCCTGGCGGGCCTGCGGCGCGACCTCGCGAACCCGCCGACGTGCGCCGTCGCAATCACCGACGACGGTGAAAGCGCTGGTGAGAAGCTGGAACCGGTCTCCTGCCGTCAGCGGACGAGACCTTCTCGCATCAGCGTTGCGAGGCATTCGGAGACTGCATCGTGCGGTGGCTTGCCGAGATCGAAAGCAAGCTGCAGCAGCGCTGCCAGCTCGTTCGCGTCGTTGCGGCCGTTGCACAATTCGAGGACGACCGCAGCGGTCGCATTGAGATAGTGGATGCGATCACGGTCCGGTTGATAGACGATGTAGCCGTCCGAGACGGGATTTATCTCGAGGCCGGCGGCGCAGGACGGACGGCCCAAGGGAGATCGTGTCATTGTAAACGAGCATGCCCAAGCTCCCGAAGGCGGGCAACAAGAGCCTGTCGCCGGTGCGACGGCGCTCATGAGCCGCAGCGAACTGTCGGCCGCTCTGGCGGAGGCCGCTGCCACTCCCGACGAATTCCCGGAAGCTCGCTTCGACGGCCGCGGCATCGTCATCTGTGCCGGCGGCCCGCGCCTGTTCACGTGCGCCTGGATCTGCATCGGCAGGCTGCGGCAACTAGGCTGTACCTTGCCGATCGAGGTCTGGTTTCTCGGATCACAGGAGATGAGCATGCCGATGCGTGGCCTGCTCACCGACCTTGGCGTCGATATGGTCGACGCCTTCGAGGTAGCGCGGCGCCATCGGGTCCGGCGGCTCGGCGGCTGGGAACTGAAGCCCTATGCGCTGCGCCACTCGCGCTTCCGCGAGGTGCTGCTGCTCGACGCCGACAACGTGCCTGTCAGGGATCCGTCCGACCTGTTCGACCACGCGGCCTTCCGCACGACCGGGGCGCTGTTCTGGCCCGACCTGCTGCGGCTGTCGCGGTCGAACCCGATATGGCGTCTCGCGGGGCTGGAGCCGAGGGATTGCCCTTCGTTCGAATCGGGACAGCTGCTGCTCGACAAGTCACGCTGCTGGCGCGCGCTCGGCCTGGCGCACTGGATGAACCAGCGATCGGACGAGTTCTACCGACTGCTGCACGGCGACAAGGACACGTTCCTGATCGCCTGGCTGATGCTGGCCCAGCCGCACCATCTCGTGGCCCATCCTCCCAAGCAGCTCGAGGCCACGCTGTGCCAGCGTGATCCGTCGTCCGGCGCCGTACTGTTCCAGCATCGCAACGGCGCCAAATGGGTGCTCCAGGGCGAGAACCCCGTCATCGAGGGATTCCGCTTCGAGGCCGAGTGCTTCGCCCTGCTGGCGGCGCTGGGCGAGCGCTGGGACGGGAACGTCTTTCATCCGCCGGCCCGGTCGGCGGCCGCCATCGCGATCGAGCGCGAGCTCGCGCAGACGCGCCGGTTCCTCTACGTGCGCGTCACGTCGGATGAACGGAGCATCGAGTTGCTGCCCGATCATCGCCTTGGCGGCGCCCCCGGCGAGTCGTTCTACTGGCATGTCGCCGAGGATGCGGCCGGGCCCGCCGTGGTGCTTTCGGGCAATGGCGCGATCCACACGCGTCTGCGCCGGGCGAGCGACGGGACGTGGCGCGGCAAGCTTCTGCATCCGCCGTACAGCCCGACCGCGCTGCTTCAGGGGGAGCCTATCGCCGATCCGCGGCCGGCGGCGGCGGTGATCGCGACCGGGTCGCTCGATGAACTGCTCGAACGCACTCTGGCGCACTACGAAATGCTGCCCGGCGATGGCGAGACCCTGCGCGATTTCGCGGGCTTCCTGCGCACCCTCGCGACCCTCGATCCGTCCGCGCGGGAGCGGCTCGATGCCATCGCAGGCAACGCGGCAAGCCCCGGGCGCGCGCGGCTGCTCCAGGTCGCTTTCGACGGCTGGTCTGCACCTTCCGATGGTCCTGCGGGCCACGGCATTGCGCCGGGACATGGCTGGAACCGCCATGCCTTTCCACTTGGCGGCTATGACCCCGCCCTCTAGTCCGCCGGCCATCCTCATCCTCACCCCGGTGAAGGATGCGATGCCCCATCTCGATCGCTACTGGAACAACCTTCATCGCCTGGACTGGCCGCTTGAGGCGCTCTCCGTCGGCCTGCTCGAAAGCGACAGTCTCGACGATACGTTCGGACGATTGGCGCAACACGCCGCCGCAGCCCGGTCGCGCTTTGCGAATGTCGGCGTCTGGAAGCGTGACTTCGGCTTCCACCTGCCGGCCGGCGTGCCGCGCTGGAGCCATCCGTGGCAATTGCAGCGCCGGCGTGTGCTCGCGCGGGCGCGCAACCATCTGCTTTTCCAGGCCCTGGCCGACCACGACTGGGTGCTGTGGCTGGACGTCGACGTCGTCGAGTATCCGACCGACCTGTTGCAGCGCCTGATCGCGGTCGGGCGCGATATCGTTCACCCGCATTGTGTCCACGACTATGGTGGACCGACCTTCGATCGCAATGGCTGGCGCGATCGCGGTACCGTCCACATGGATGCGCTGCGCGGCGGGCCCGACCTGGTGCGTCTCGACAGCGTCGGCGGCACCGTGCTGCTGGTACGCGGCGACATCCACCGCGACGGGCTCATCTTTCCGCCGTTCCCCTACCGGCCGGGCCATCCCGCGGCCCGGCGGCCGGGGCCGTGGGGCCCGCAGATGGAAGGCGAGATCGAGACCGAGGGGCTCGCCCTGCTTGCCGCCGACATGGGCCACCAGTGCTGGGGGATGCCAAACCTCGAAGTTCTCCACGCCCGCGACTGATGCGGCGACGGGTGCTCCTCGTGACGCCGGTCATGCCGCGACACACCGGCAGCGGTCTCGCCCGACGCGCTGCGATGACGCTCGCCGCTCTCGCCCGTGACGACGAGGTCGACTTGATCGTGGTGCCGGTGGTCGGCGGCGAGCTGTCGCCTCCCGACCACGTTCTCCGCGAAGCGGCGCGGGTCCACATCCTGCCGCTTGGGGAGCATCTCGATCCGCATGTCGCACTGATCTCGCGCCTGACCGATCCGCTGGAGAGGGCACGTGCGATGGAGCGCTATCCGAAGCCGTTCCTCGCACGGTTCTGTACGGTGGCCAGCGCAGGAGCGGTGTTCGATTGGGCGCGGATCCGTCCGCCGTCGATGGTCCACGTGATGCGGCTCTACCTTGCACCCCTGGTCGATCCATTCCTGCGGCTTGCCCCTGCGGCGCGCCCGGAAATGGTTCTCGATCTCGACGACGACGAACTGGAGACGCGAACGAGGCTGGCCGATCTTCGCCGCTTGCGCGGCGAGGAAGAGGCGGCGCGGCACGAGGAGTGGGAGCGCGCCAAGTACGAGACCTACGCCCACCGCTACCTGGCGGCGTTCGACCGGGTGTCGCTTGCCAACCCCGTCGATGCCGAGCGGCTCGGCCGTCAGTTCCCCGCTGCGCGAACGGCGGTCGTGCCCAACGGCGTTCTGCCGCCGGACCACGTGCCGCGGCATGAGCCGTCGATCGAGGGTCCGCTTCGCCTCCTGTTCGTGGGCACGCTCGAGTACCTGCCCAATGCCGACGCGGTCGATTTTCTGTGCACGACCATCCGCACGGCGCTGCATCGCCTGTCTTCGTACGAGATCGCCATCGACATCGTCGGTGCGGGTGGCGACCATCTCGCAGGCCGGTTTGGCCGTCTGGAGGATGTGCGGCTGCATGGATACGCGCCCTGCCTCGCGCCGTTCTACGCGGCAGCCGACGTTGCGATCGTTCCGATCCGTGCCGGCGGTGGGACGCGGCTCAAGATACTCGAGGCCTTCGCCCACCGTGTACCGGTCGTCAGTACCGCGCTCGGCGCCGAAGGACTCGGCGCTGCCGACGGTGGGGAGCTGCTGATCGGCGACAGCGCGGCATCGATCGCCCGCGCCTGCCTGAGGATCAAATCCGATCCCGCCCTCGCGCGGCATCTTGCCGGCCGGGCGGGCGTCCTGGTTGCACAGTCCCATGGCCTCGACGCTGTCGCGGCTGCGCTGCGGCGCCTCCGTGGGGCCAAGGTTTGAGGAAGCCGAACTTCACGCCGCCGGCAGATCAACTCTGAAACGGCTGCCACCGCCCTCGGCCTCCAAACACACCACATCGCCGCCGTGGCGGCGGGCAATATCGAGCACCAGCGCGAGGCCGAGGCCGCTGCCGCGGCCGCTCTCCGACGCGCCGGCCAGGCGGTAGAAGGGCTCGAAGATGCGCTGGCGTTCGGCCTCCGGCACGCCGGGGCCGTGATCGATGACGTCGAGCACGGCGCGGTTGCCTTCGCGCGTGACTGAAACCTCGATCGGGGTGCCGCCGCCGTAACGCTGCGCGTTCTCGACCAGATTGCGCACCAGGCGGCGCAGCAGGGTGCGGTCGCCGGAGACGGTGACCGGCTCGCCGTTCACCTCGACGTCGTAGTGCGAGGCTTCCTCGGCGGCCAGCGCCAGCAGGTCGACAGGCTCGTGCTGCTCCAGCGTGGGCAGCGCCTCGAGGCGGCTCGCCAGCAGGATCTGCTCGATCAGCTCGTTGAGTTCGGCCACGTCCCGCTTCAGCGATTCGCGGGTCCTGGGATCGGCGGCATCGCCCAGCAGGGAGGCCGCGACCGAGATGCGGGTGAGCGGCGTGCGCAGCTCGTGACTGGCGTTGGCCAGCAGCAGGCGGTGGGCCGCCACCAGCGCCTCGATGCGCTCGGCCGAACGGTTGAAGCTGGCAGCCAGCGCTGCCACCTCGTCGCGGCCCTCGACCTTCACGCGGGCGCCGAGATCGCCGCCGCCCAGCCGGTCGACGCCGGCCTTGAGCCGCTCCAGTCGTCGGCCGAGCCCGCGCACCACCGGGAAGGCGGCGATCGCGACGGCGACGGCGACCAGACCCAGCGCCGCGGCGATCCAGAAAATCGGGTTGGGCCGTTCGCGCACCTGCCGTGCCACCAGCCAGCGTCCGTCCGGCAGTTGCAGCACGAAGTTCGGCCCGCCGGGCCCGCGCCGCCAGCCGGTGCGCGCGCGGTTGGGATCGAAGCGCGGCGGCGGCTTGCCGGCCATGGCGATCATGTCGCCGTCGGGCTCGTAGAGTGCGATGTCGAAGCGCAGCTTGCGCTGCAGCCCCTCGATCGCGCGCTGCTGCTCGGGACGCGGCGCCGTCGCGTCCGGCAGCAGCGCGCCGGTCAGTTCGGCCGCGACGTCGAGATATTGCGGCGTGCGATTGTCATCGTCGGCCACCCGCCACAGCAACACCGCCGCGCCGACGAACACCGCCAGCACGACGAGGATGGTGACGTAGAACTGGAGGTAGAGGCGCTGCATGGTCAGCGGGCTGCGGGCGACACAAAAATTGTCATCCCGAGCGTAGCGAGGGACCTTTCCTGTGGCCTCAAAGGTCCCTCGCTACGCTCGGGATGACAGGGGGTTCGTTGCGATGACATTCCTAGCGATCCTGATCCCTGGCGAAGACATACCCGGTGCCGCGCAGGGTGAGGATGCGGCGCGGCTTCTTGGGATCGTCCTCGATGGCGGCGCGGATGCGGCTGACATGGACGTCGACCGAGCGGTCGAAGGCTTCGAGCTTCTCACCCTTCAGCACATCCATCAGCGCATCGCGCGAGAGCACGCGGCCAGCGCGCTCGGCCAGCGCCAGCAGCAGCGCGAACTGGTAGGAGGTGATGGGGCGCTCCTCGCCGTCGACGCGGACCACGCGGGCGCCCTTGTCGATTTCCAGGCGGCCGAAGCGCAGCACGTCCGACTTCGGCGCCGACGATCCCTTGCGGCGCAGGATGGCGCGCAGGCGGGCCTGCAGCTCGCGCGGTTCGAACGGCTTGGCGAGATAGTCGTCGGCGCCAAGTTCGAGGCCGACCACCCGGTCCATCGGCTCGCCGCGGGCGGTCAGCATCAGGATCGGCACGTCGCTGGTGGTGCGCAGGCGGCGGCAGAGATCGAGTCCGTCGGCATCGGGCAACATCAAGTCGAGGATCACCGCGTCGAAGGTCTCGCGCTTGAGCTGGGCCTCGCCGTCGCGGCCGGTGTTGGCCACGGTCACGCGAAAGCCCGCCCCGCCGAGATAGTCCGAAACCATCCCGGCGAGGCGGTCGTCGTCGTCGATCATCAGGATGCGCTCGGCCATCGGCTCAGTATCGGACCGGCGCGGTCCCGATGTCATCTTTCGTCAGCCCTTGTCGCTTAGCCCTTCTTGGGGCCGTGCTTGTGATCGCCCCAGCTCTTGTCGCCCCAGGTCTTGAAGAAGGCCTGGCGCTGGCTGGCGTTCAGCACGTTGCCGGCGTCCGTCAGCGCCTTGGTGAAGCGCTTCGAGCTCTCGTCCGCGATCTTCATCTGCTCGACGCGAATCTGCTCGATCTTCGCCGGGTCGATGGTCGGGGCCTCGAGCGCCGCGCGCATCGCGGCGCGGTTCTCGGCGCGCTGGGCGTGCAGCGGCTTCATGTCGGCGAAGACGGTCTTCAGGATGCCCACGATCTGCTTCTTCTGGTCCTGCGTCGCGTCCGTGCCGTTCAGCGCCTTGTCGACGCGCTTCTCGATGCGCTCCTGGAACTTGGCCGGATCGACCGACCCGCCATCCGCCCGCGCAAAGGCCGGCATGCCGGCGGTCGCCGCCAGGCTGCCCGCGAGGAGGGCGGCCAGTGCCGTCTTGATGCTGAGGTTCGTCATGTCTGTCTCCATCTGGTTCGGGTGCTGTCCCCGTGAAGCCAAGATGGTGGGTCCCGGTTTCGCGCCCATCTCGCGCCGGTAAAGTTGTGTAAAGTGCCTCCACAATGACGATCGTGACGACCGAGCGCCTGTCGCTCAGGCCCCTGCTGCCGGCCGACGCCGAAGACTATGCCGCCATGCGCTTTCATCCTGAGGTCGCCAAGTGGCTGCCGCCGGCCCCTGGCAAGGCGCAGGAAGGCGATTTGGTGGCGGCGGCCCATGCCGCGATCGAGCGCTTCGCCGCGTCCTGGCAGCAACGCCGCCTGGCCCCCTGGGGCGTGTTCTGCGAGGGACGGCTGATCGGCCATGCCGGGCTGAATTTCATCGAGCAGTTCGACGGGGTCGAGGTGCTGTGGTCGCTGCATCCCGATGCCTGGGGCCAGGGCTACGCGACGGAAGCGGCGCGCGCGGCCCTTGCCTACGGCTTCGAGACGCTGGGACTCGACTCCATCTTCGCGATCACGCTGGAGGAGAACCGCGCGTCGCGGTCGGTCATGGAGCGGATCGGCCTCACCTACCGCAAGCGCGTCGACTACAAGGGCTTCACCGACATCGTCTGGTACGATGTCGACCGGGCCACCTACGCGGAGAGGATGTCCAGCGCGGCGCGGTGAACCGCGGGGTCGCCGGCGGCGACGACGGTGCCGTCGGACTGCATGTCGAGGGCGTTGCCCTTCCAGTCGGTGATGGTGCCGCCGGCGCCGGTGATGACGGGAATGAGCGCGGCATAGTCGTAGAGCTTGAGATCCGCCTCGACGACCAGGTCGACATGACCCGACGCCAGCAGCCCGTAGGCGTAGCAGTCGCCGCCCCAGCGGAAGAGCTTCACCTTTTCGGTGAGGGCCTGGTGCGGCTTGGCGTAGCCGCCGGCGAACATGGCCGGCGCGGTCGAATACATGTAGGCGCTCGCGATGGCCGCGCAGGCCCGCACCGAGATCGGCTTGCCGTTCAGGGTCGAGCGCTCGCCGTCGACGCCCAGCCAGCGTTCCTGCAGGATCGGCTGGTCGATGATGCCGAGCACCGGCTTGCCGCGATGAAAGAGGCCAATCAGCGTGCCGAACAGGGGCAGGCCGGTGATGAAGGCCTTGGTGCCGTCGATCGGGTCGAGCACCCAGACATACTCCGCGTCGGTGCGGACCGCGCCATGCTCCTCGCCGAACACGCCATGGTCGGGCATGTGGCGGTCGAGCAGCTCGCGCATCGCCGTCTCCGCTTCGCGGTCGGCGATGGTGACGGGGCTTAGGTCGGACTTGTCGTCGACCGTGACACCGGTGCGGAAGTAGCGGGCCGCGATCGGCCGGGCGGCGTCGGCCAGCTGGTGGGCCAGCGCGACGAGATCGGGCGGAACCACCCTAGGGCAGCGGTGCCGGCGTGTCGGCCATGGTGCGCATGTAGGCGATGATGTCGGCGCGATCCTGCTCCTTGGGAAGGCCGGCAAACGCCATCTTCGTGCCGCGCAGGTAGGCGGTCGGCTTGAAGATCAGATGATCGATGTCCTCATAGTTCCAGTCGCCGCCCTTGGCGGTCATCACCGACGAATAGCTGAAGCCTGCATGGCTCGCCTTGGGACGGTTGACGATGCCCCACAGGTTCGGTCCGACCTTGTTGGCGCCACCCTTGTCGATCGTGTGGCAGGCGACGCACTGCTTCTGGAACAGGGCCTTGCCGGCGTCGACATTGGCGCTGGCGAGCTTCGGACCGATCGGCGGAATCTCGATGGCGGCCGGCGCGGCGGCCGTCTGCGTCGGCGCGTCGTCGGTGACGGCGAGCGCCGGCTTGTCCAGCTTGTGCGGATGCACGACGGCATTGGAAACCTTGCCGACCACCATCGCGAAGAGGGCGGAAGCCAAAACGCAGCCTGCAATCGTGTTGAAACTGGCCATGTCAAATCCCGAAGCGGCGAATTCTACGGACGCTGCTGTAGCATGCCCGCACGGCCGCCAGTAGTATTCCATCACGTCCGGAGGATCGCGCGGCGGAACGTCGCAAGTGCCGGATATTACGGGGTTTTTCGCCTATCGATGGGCCTCGGATCGCGGCACGGGAGAGTTCGGCAAATGGCAAAAGGTCGGGGCGAGAAGCGGCAGGGCAAGGCCGCCGCCAGCAATATCATCGCCTTCCAGGGCGAGCCGGGCGCCAATTCCGACATGGCCTGCCGGGCGGCCTTTCCTTACATGACGACCCTGCCGTGTCCGACCTTCGATGCCGCCATGGGCGCCGTCCAGGCCGGCAAGGCGGAGCTGGCCATCATCCCGGTCGAGAACTCGATCGCCGGCCGCGTCGCCGACCTGCACAGCCTGCTGCCGCACACCAAGCTGAAGATCGTGGCCGAGCACTTCCAGCGGGTCGAGCATTGCCTGGTGGCCCTGCCGGGGGCGTCGCTGAAGTCGATCCGGACGGTCAAGAGCCACGTCCAGGCGCTGGCCCAGTGCCGCAACTTCCTGAAGAAGAACCGGCTGCAGCCGGTGGTCCACGCCGATACGGCCGGCGCCGCCCGCGAGATCGCCGAGATCGGCGACCCCAGCGTCGGCGCCATCGCGTCGTCGCTGGCCGCCCGCATCTACGATCTCAAGGTGCTGGCCAAGAACATCGAGGACGCCGACCACAATACGACGCGCATGCTGGTGTTCTCGCGCGAGGAGGCCCATCCCGACTGGCGCACCGTGCAGTGCATGACGGCCTTCCTGTTCCGTGTGAAGAGCCGCCCGGCGGCGCTGTACAAGGCGCTGGGCGGGTTCGCGACCAACGGTGTCAACATGGTGAAGCTGGAAAGCTATCTCTCCGGCGCGCGCTTCGAGCAGGCGTTGTTCTATGCCGAGGTCGAGGGCCATCCCGAACAGCGCAGCGTCCTGCTGGCGCTCGAGGAGCTTGGGTTCTTCTCCGAGGAGCTGAAGATGCTGGGCTCCTTCCCGGCCAATCCCTTCCGCCGCAAGGGCTGGGAAGCCCCGACCCGCCCCGGCACCTGAGGCCCACCATGCCGCAACAGCCCGTTCGCATCGCCCCCTCCATCCTGTCGGCGGATTTCGCCGCCCTTGGCCGCGAGGTCGAGGCGATCACCGAAGCCGGCGCCGACTGGATCCATGTCGATGTGATGGACGGGCATTTCGTGCCCAACCTCACGATCGGCCCGATGGTGGTGAAGGCGCTGCGCAAGCACAGCAAGCAGCCCTTCGACGTCCACCTGATGATCTCGCCGGTCGATCCGCTGGTGCCGGCTTATGTCGATGCCGGTGCCGACGTGATCTCCTTTCACCCCGAGGCCGGTCCGCACGTCCATCGCACGATCCAGCTCATCAAGGGCCTCGGACGCAAGGCGGGCGCGGTCCTCAATCCGGCGACGCCGCTGGCCGCCATCGAGCATGTGCTGGGCGATCTCGACCTCGTCCTGGTGATGAGCGTCAATCCGGGGTTCGGCGGACAGGCCTTCATCGAGAGCCAGCTCGCCAAGATCGCCGCCCTGCGCAAGGCGATCGACGCGCTGGGCAAGCCGATCGATCTCGAGGTCGACGGCGGCGTCAACGTCGAGACCGCGAAGCGCTGCATCCGTGCCGGCGCCGACGTGCTCGTCGCCGGCACGGCCGTGTTCAGCGGCGGTCCCGAGCGCTATGCGGCCAACATTGAGGCATTGCGTTCATGAGCGACATGATCCTGCATCACTATCCGAATTCGCCCTTCTCGGAGAAGGTGCGGGTGGCCTTCGGCGTCAAGCAGGCCGCCTGGAAGTCGGTCGTGATCCCGAACATGCTGCCCAAGCCCGACCTGATGCCGCTGACCGGCGGCTATCGCAAGACGCCGGTGATGCAGGTCGGCGCCGACATCTACTGCGACACGCAGCTCATCATGCTGGAGATCGAGAAGCGCGCGCCGACGCCGCCGCTGCTGCCGAAGGGCAGGGAAGGCGAGGCGCGGGCGCTCGCCATGTGGATCGACCGCAACATCTTCTGGGCCGCCGTCGGCGTCGTGATGGGCGCCCTCGGCGACAAGCTGCCCGAGGCCTTCCTCAAGGACCGCAGCGCCTTTACCGGCCGCTCGTTCGATGCGGCGGCGTTGAAGGCTGCGGCGCCGGTGGCACTGCAACAGACCTACGCCCAGCTCGCGCTGGCCGAACAGATGCTGGCCGACGGGCGGCCGTATCTGCTGGGCGATGCGCCCTGCCTGGCCGACTGCGCGCTCTACAATCCCGTGTGGTTCATCAAGGAGCGGCTGGGTGGCGGCAAGCCGGTTGCGCCGCTCGACCGGCTGCCCCTGATCACGGCCTGGTCGGAGCGCATGAAGGCCGTCGGCAGCGGCAAGCCGAGCGAGATGGGTGCCGCCGATGCCATCGCCATCGCGAAGGCCGCGACACCCGAGGCGACCCGCGTGGAGGCCGACGATCCCAGCGGCCTGAAGGCCGGCCAGACGGTCAGCGTCACGCCCGACGATACCGGCAAGGTGCCGGTGAGCGGGACGCTGGTCGGGCTGACGAACGACCGCGTCTCGATCAGGCGCCATGACGAACAGGTCGGCGACGTAGTGGTCCACTTCCCCCGCGCCGGCTTCATCATCACGCCGGCGTAGCGCACTGAAATAAGCCCGTCGTCTCGACCGGAGCACCGAAGGTGCGGAGCGGAGAGACCTTTTTTCCTGCTCAAGCCGTCAAATCGGGGAAAAAAGATCTCTCCACTCCGCCGAGCTACGCTCGGCTCCGGTCGAGATGACGGAGTACTTTTGTATTCAGGGCATCGTTCTAGACGACCTCGACGCCGATCTCGGCCGCGATCCTGCGCAGCGCGGCGACGGAGCGTGCGGTCGCGTTGCGCGCGTCCTGCGGGCAATGCGTCTCGATGCTGGCGTGGATCTGCCCGATCGGCCTGGGAGCCTTCGCCGCCTCGGTCAGGAGCCGCGTGAGTTCCGCGGCCCAGGGGACGTTGCCGTCGCCCAGGGGCACGGTCCGGTTGGCCGCCGTATCGCGGTCCTTGAGGTGGATGAGATCGACGAGCGGGGCCAGGGACGCGATCTCGGCGTCGGTCGGCGGCGCACCCATCGCCCAGGCGTTGCCGATATCGACCAGGGGGCGCAGCTGGACCGGCAGCGGAATGGGAGCCATGGCCTCTTCCATCGACGTGAAGAACTGGGCGAGGTCGCCGACCGAGCCGATGTTGCAGACCGGCTCGTTCTCGATCTCGACGTTGATCGAATAGGTGAGGGCGAGATCGGCCAGCCGCTCGAAGCGTCCGAAGAGATCGGACGGCCTGTAACCGGGATAGCGCAGGTGACTGAAGACGCGGATCTTCTCGGCGCCGAACACGGTGGCCATGTCGAACGCATGCACCAGTGGATCGTCGGCGGGGCAGTCGGCTGGATCGAAGGCGAAGTCGACCTTGCCGCCTTCGCTGCCCTTGCCGGGCGCGGGCCATTTCAGCAGCGGCGAGACGAAGGTCGGCACGGTGAGACCGGCCTGCTCGATCCGGCGCGCGATCACGCCGCCCTCCTCGAGCGACATGGCGAGCAGGTTCCTGCCTTCCACCGTGCGCATGTCGAGGCGCCGTACCTCGTGTTCGGCGCAGAAGGAGATCATTTCGTCGAGGGAGGGACCGATTTCGTCGCCGATGACGGCGAGCGCGAGACGAGGCAGGAGCATGCGGCTAACCTACTATGGACGGACCTCTTTGGCTAAAGTGGAGGGCGAGCAAGGGAGACGGCATGAGCGACGACGCGGCGATTTTCGTGGGGGCCAGCACCGCCGACCAGTATCTTCTCCTGAAGTATGCCAACCGTCACGGTCTGGTCGCCGGCGCCACGGGAACGGGCAAGACCGTAACCCTGCAGACCATCGCCGAGGGCTTCTCGGCCTACGGCGTGCCGGTTTTCATGGCCGACGTGAAGGGCGACCTGTCCGGCGTCAGCCAGCCCGGCGGCAGCAATCCGCGGGCGCTCGAGCGTGCGAAACAGCTCGGCATCGACGGCTATGGCGGCCGCGCCTTCCCGACGATCTTCTGGGACCTGTTCGGCGAGAAGGGCCATCCGATCCGCACCACGGTGAGCGAGGTCGGGCCGGTGCTGATGGCCCGCCTGCTGCAGCTCAACGAGACCCAGGAAGGGGTGCTCAACATCGTCTTCCGGATCGCCGACCAGCAGGGGCTTCTGCTGCTCGACTTCAAGGACCTGCAGGCGCTGCTGCAGTGGGTGGCCGAGAATGCCGGCTCGCTCACGACTGAATTCGGCAATGTCAGCAAGCAGTCGGTCGGCACCATCCAGCGCCAGCTCCTGACTCTCAGCCAGCAGGGCGGCGAGGGGTTCTTCGGCGAGCCGGCCCTGGTGCTGACCGACATGATCCGCTGCGATCCGTCGGGCTATGGCGCCATCAACATCCTGGCGGCCGACCGGCTGATGCAGAGCCCGCGCCTCTACGCGACCTTCCTGCTGTGGTTGCTGTCGGAGCTGTTCGAGTCGCTGCCCGAGGTGGGTGATCTCGACAAGCCGAAGTTCGTCTTCTTCTTCGACGAGGCGCATCTGCTGTTCGACGACGCGCCCAAGGCGCTCCTGTCGCGCATCGAGCAGGTCGTGCGGCTGATCCGTTCCAAGGGCGTCGGCGTCTACTTCATCACCCAGAACCCGCTGGACCTGCCGGAGACCGTGCTGGGCCAGCTCGGCAATCGCGTGCAGCATGCGTTGCGCGCCTTCACGCCGCGCGACCAGAAGGCCGTGAAGGTGGCGGCCGAGACGTTCCGCCCGAACAAAGGCTTCAATGCCGCGCAGGCCATCACCGAGCTCGGCGTCGGCGAGGCGCTGCTGTCGTTCCTCGATACCAAGGGCGTGCCATTCCCGGTCGAGCGATGCTTCATCGCGCCGCCGCAGGGCCGCATCGGGCCGGCCACGGCGGAGGAGCGTGCGGACGTGATGGCGGCGAGCCCGCTGGCCGGCAGATACGACAAGGTGGTCGATCGCCAGTCGGCCGACGAAATCCTGACGGGTCGGGTTGAGGCGTCGGCAAACCCCGACCCTGCGCCGGCCCCGCGCCGCCGCGGTCAGTACGGCTCTGTGCCGCCCACCGTTCCCGCAACGACCGGACCCTGGGGGCCGCGGACCGATCCGCGACCGGCCGAGGTCGAACAGCCGGTCCCGCCGGCGCCGCGGCCGGAACCGCGTCTGAAGAAGGCACAGCCCCAGCCACAGCCGCCCACGCCGGCGCCGAAGAAGGTGCCGGCAGGCCGTCAGCGCGATTCCGTGGGCATCACGGTCGCCAAGGCGGCCGGCCGCAGCATGGCCACCATTGCCGCGCGCGAGGCGGCGAAGGCCGTGTTCGGCAGGGGCAAGGCCGCATCGATCGGCGCCAGCGTCGGCGGCGCCGTGTTGCGCGGCGTACTGGGCTCGATCCTCAGAGGCTGATCCGCCGGGTCCGGCGGCCGCCCGGTCAGCTCAGGCGGTCGAGTTCCTTGACGATGGCGTCGCCCATTTCCTGGGTGCCGACCTTCTTCACGCCGTCGGTGTTGCCCACCAGCAGGTCGCCGGTGCGGTAGCCCGCCTTCAGCACGTTCTCGACCGCGAGCTCGACCATGTCGGCGTCCTTGCCGAGGTCGAACGAATAGCGAAGCATCATCGCGTAGCTGAGCGTCTGGGCGATCGGATTGGCCAGGCCCTTGCCCGCGATGTCGGGCGCGCTGCCGTGGATCGGCTCGTACAGCGCCTTGCGGCGGCCGGTGGCGTCGGGCGCGCCGAGCGAGGCCGACGGCAGCAGGCCGAGCGAACCGGTCAACATCGAGGCTTCGTCCGACAGGATGTCGCCGAACAGATTGTCGGTGACGATGACGTCGAATTCCTTCGGCGCGCGCAGCAGCTGCATGGCGAGCGCGTCGGCATACATGTGATCGAGCTTCACGTCGGAGTACTTCTCCTTGTGCAGCTTGGTCGCCTCCTCGCGCCACAGGACGCCGGTGTGCATGACGTTGGCCTTCTCCGAGGAGAGGACCTTGTTCTTGCGCTTGCGCGCCAGCTCGAAGGCGACGGCGCAGACGCGGCGGATCTCGGGCGCGGTGTAGCGCTGCGTGTCGAAGGCCTCGACCTCGCCCGCGGCGTTGACGTGGCGGCCGCGCGGCTCGCCGAAATACACGCCGCTGGTCAGCTCGCGGATGATCATGATGTCGAGACCCTTGACGATCTCGGGCTTGAGCGACGAAGCGTCGACCAGCGCGTCGAACACCTTGGCCGGGCGCAGGTTGGCAAAGAGGTCCATCTCCTTGCGCAGGCGCAGCAGGCCGCGTTCCGGCTTCTTGCTGAAGTCGGCGGTGTCCCACTTCGGACCGCCGACCGAGCCGAACAGCACGGCATCGGCCTCGAGGGCGTTCTTCATGGCGTCGTCGCTCAGCGGTACGCCGTGCTTGTCGAGGGCGGCGCCACCCACGAGGTCTTCCTTGATGTCGAAGCCGATCGCACGCTTCTTGCCCATCCAGGCAATGATCTTGCGGACCTCGTTCATCACCTCGGGGCCGATACCGTCGCCGGGCAGCACGAGCAGATTGCGATTGGACGCCATGATGGTCACGTCTTCCGTTGGTTGTATGGCTTGTGGTTCAGGAACCCGCTGTCATCCCGAGCGCCGCGAGGGACCCTTGCTCAGACCCTGGAAAGGTCCCTCGCTGCGCTCGGGATGACACCGTGCGGGCGTTACAGTGTGGCGTTCAGGCGGCGCTGTGCAGCCAGGGCTGCGACTCGCTCTGGCGACGCTCGAAGTCGTCGATGTCCGACTTCTTCTCCATCGTTAGGCCGATATCGTCGAGACCTTCCATGAGGCACTTCTTGCGGAAGGGATCGATCTCGAAATGGACGGTGCCGCCGTCCGGACCCTTGATCTCCTGCTTCTCCAGGTCGATCTCGATGACGGCGTTGGAGCCGCGGCTCGCATCGTCCATCAGCTTGGCGACGATCTCTTTGGGCATCCTGATCGGCAGGATGCCGTTCTTGAAGCAGTTGTTGTAGAAGATGTCGGCGAAGTCCTCGGAGATGATGCAGCGGATGCCGAAGTCGAGCAACGCCCAGGGCGCATGCTCGCGGCTCGAGCCGCAACCGAAGTTGGGGCCCGCCACGATGATCTTGGCGTTCTGGTAGGCCGGCTGGTCGAGGACGAAGTCCTTCTTCTGGCCGTCCGCCGTCCAGCGCATCTCGTAGAACAGGCCTTCCTTCAGACCCGTGCGCTTGATGGTCTTCAGGAACTGCTTCGGAATGATCATGTCGGTGTCGACATTGACCATGGGCAGCGGCGCAGCGACGCCGCTCAGCGTCGTGAATTTTTCCATGAGACCTCCCGGAAAGGCGGGAATAAACGGGCTTTCCGGGCCGGGGTCAAGCCGCCCGATTCTAGCGCGTCTTGATGACCAGCGTATTGGCGATCATGTCGTGCAGGCCGCGCTTGCGGTCGGTGAACGCGATCATGATGAAGCCGATGCAGAAGATGATGGCCGATAGGATCTTGGCGAAGTACCGCCCTGTGGCATTCATGAAGCTCAGGCGCTTGCCGTCGTTGGTCACCACCCGCAGCCCCATCGCCATCTTGCCGACCGTGGCGCCCCGCTCGGAACTCTCCATCAGGGCGAAATAAAGCCACGCGACGGCCAGGGAGAGAAGGTTCACCGTCGGATCGATCTGGCTCATGTCGTCCATGTCCATGTAACTGACGCCGAAGATCGACGTCACGAGGCCCAGCACGAGACTGATCAGGATGGCGTCGATGATGTAGGCCACCACGCGGATCCAGAAGCCACCATAGGCGACCTGGGCCGTGCCCACCGGGTGGGCATCCCAGACGGGCGGCGGAGGCGGGGCGGCGGGGCCTGAATTGGGGACGCTGGCCATGTGTCTCTCCCACGATCGGGTGAAAGTGAACGCTACATTGGCCACGAGCGTTCCTGACTGCAATTGGAAACGGGCGGTGCCTTGCGGCACCGCCCGTCTCTCATCCGTCATGAGACTTCGATTACTGGAAGTCGCGAACGTCGGCGAGCGTGCCGCGGATGGCGGCGGCTGCCGCCATGGCCGGGCTCACCAGGTGGGTGCGTCCGCCGCGGCCCTGACGGCCCTCGAAATTGCGGTTGGAGGTCGAGGCGCAACGCTGGCCGGGCTCGATGCGATCGGCGTTCATCGCCAGGCACATCGAGCAGCCCTGCAGGCGCCATTCGAAGCCGGCCTCGAGGAAGATCTTGTCGAGACCTTCCTTCTCGGCCTGGGCCTTCACCAGGCCGGAGCCCGGAACGACCATCGCCGACACGGTCGAGGCGACCTTGCGGCCGCGCGCGATCTCGGCGGCGGCGCGCAGGTCCTCGATGCGGCCGTTGGTGCAGGAGCCGATGAACACACGGTCGATCGGCACGTCGACGAGGCGCGTTCCCGGCGTCAGGCCCATATAGGCGAGCGACCGGGTCCAGGCCTCGCGGCGGTTCTCGTCCGGCGCGTTGGCCGGGTCGGGAACGACGTCGGTGATCGGCAGAGCGTCCTGCGGGCTCGTTCCCCAGGTCACCATCGGCGGAATGTCCGCGGCGTTGAGGTCGAGCTGCACGTCGAAGTGCGCGCCCTTGTCCGACGGCAGGCGGCGCCACTGGCTGAGCGCCAGGTCCCACGCACCGCCCTTGGGCGAGAACGGACGACCCTGGAGATACTGGAAGGTCGTCTCGTCGGGGGCGATCAGGCCGGCGCGGGCGCCCGCCTCGATCGACATGTTGCAGACCGTCATGCGGCCTTCCATCGTGAGCTCGCGGATGGCGCGGCCGGCATACTCGATCACGTAGCCGGTGCCGCCGGCCGTGCCGAGCTTGCCGATGATGGCCAGGATGACGTCCTTGGCCGTGACGCCGAGCGGCAGGCTTCCTTCGACCGACACGCGCATGTTCTTGGCCGGCTTCTGGATCAGCGTCTGCGTGGCGAGCACATGCTCGACCTCGGAAGTGCCGATGCCGAAGGCCAGTGCGCCGAACGCGCCGTGCGTCGAGGTGTGGCTGTCACCGCACACGATCGTCATGCCGGGCAGGGTCAGACCCTGCTCGGGACCGATGACGTGCACGATGCCGCGGCGCGGGTCGTTCAGGTCGAAGTACGGCACATGGAAGTCGGCGACGTTCTTCTCGAGCGTCTCGACCTGGACGCGCGACTCGTCGTCCTCGATGCCCTGGCTGAAGTCGGTCGTCGGCGTGTTGTGGTCGGCGACCGCAATCGTGGCGTCGGGGCGGCGCACCGGCCGTCCCGCCATGCGCAGGCCCTCGAAGGCCTGCGGGCTGGTCACCTCGTGGACGAGGTGACGATCGATGTAGATGACACAGGTCCCGTCGTCCTGGCGATGGACGACGTGGCTGTCCCAGATCTTCTCGAACAGGGTCCGCGGAGGCGGCGGCGCCGCCGGCGGGGTGGCCGACTTCTTGCGGAACGCCATGGTGCGCCTACTTCTTCCCGCCGCCCTTGGCGTTGCGGACGCTCTTCTCTTCCTTGGGCTTTTCCTTCTTGAGCTTCTCGCGGCGCGGACGCTTGAGAGCCTCTTCGGCCTGCACGGCGAGCAGCGCGCGCTGGGCCTCGGTGTCCTCGGCGATACGGCTCGCCTTGCCGCGCAGCTCGCGCAGGTAGTAGAGCTTGGCGCGGCGCACGACGCCCTTACGGACGACCTCGATTTCCCAGATGCTCGGGCTGTAGAGCGGGAACACGCGCTCCACGCCTTCGCCGAAGCTGATCTTGCGCACCGTGAACGAGGAGTTCACGCCGGCATTCTTGCGGCCGATGCAGAGGCCTTCGTAAACCTGAAGGCGCTCGCGATTACCTTCCTGCACCTTGACGTGCACCTTGAGGGTGTCGCCCGATTCGAAATACGGAACGGGCCGCTCTTCCTGCACCTTGTCGATCGTCGTCTGGCCGATCGCGTCGAGAATGTTCATCGCATCCATCCTTTCGTCACTTCTCATCGTTTCCCGCCGCGGTCCGGCTGCGGGCCCAAAGATCGGGCCGCCGCCTCCGCGTGATCTCTTCCCGCTGCTTCATCCGCCACTCGGCGACCTTGCCGTGATGACCCGAGAGCAGAACCTCCGGCACGCGCCGTTCGATTCCGTCGGGTCCTGCCCAGGTCGCGGGCCGGGTGTAGTGCGGGTACTCCAACAATCCGTCCTCGAAACTCTCCTCGTGCGCCGAATTCGCCGCGCCCATCACCCCGGGCAGCAGCCGAACGCAGCAATCCATCATCGCCATGGCCGCGATCTCGCCGCCCGAAAGCACGAAATCGCCGACCGAAATCTCCTCCAGCGCCTGGGCCTCGATGACCCTCTCGTCGACGCCCTCGAACCGACCGCACACCAGCAACACGCCCGGCCCCGCCGCCAGCTCCCGCCCGCGCGCCTGACTGAACGGCGCGCCGCGCGGCGAGAGCAGGACCTTCGGCACCCCCGGTACGGCAACCGCCTCGATCGCCGCCGACAGCACGTCGGGCTTCATCACCATGCCGGCGCCGCCCCCGAAGGGAGCATCGTCCACCGTGCGATGCCGGTCTCCGGCGAACCGCCTGATGTCGACGGCCTCCAGCGACCACACGCCTTCCTTCAGCGCCCGGCCGGCCAGGCTCTCGCCCAGCGGGCCCGGAAACATCTCCGGGAACAGCGTCAGCGCGGTCGCGCGCCACACGTTAGTCCTCCGCCTCCTTCGCCGGCCCACCCGTCAGCAAACCTGCCGGCGGATCGACCGTAACCTTGCCACCCTCGACGTCGACCTCGGGCACCGCGGCATCGGTGAAGGGCAGCATCACCGAATGCCTCGATGCGCTGCCTCCCGACACTTCCATCGTCCGGCCGGCGCCGAAATCGTGGAAGGCCATGACCTTCCCCCAATCCCGGCCCTCCCGGTCGAACGCGGCGAGCCCGATCAGGTCGGCCTCGTACCACTCCCGCTCGCCCGTCTCGGGCAGGCGCTCGCGCTCCACATAGAGCCGCAAACCGCGTACTGCCTCGGCCGCCGTGCGATCGGCTACGCCTTCGATCCGGGCCAGGACCGCGCCCTTTACGGAGCTCAGCGCCTCGACCCGGTACTCCTTCGTTCCCTTCTCGTCCGACAGCGCGCCGTAGGAGGCAATCGCCATCGGGTCCTCGGTAAAGCTCCTGATGCGCACCAGACCGCGGACCCCATGCGGCGCCGCAACGACGCCCAGCAGGACGCGACCCTTGCTCATCGAAGCAGCCACCCGATCAGGTGGCCGCGGCTTCCCCGGCGGCCGGTGCGGCGGCAGCGGCCGCTGCAGCCTCGGCCTTCATGCGCTCCTGCGCCTTGGCGCGCGGCAGGGGCTTCTTGGTCTGGTCGCGGCGCTCGCGCGGCTTCATCAGCTCGGCCTGCGACAGGAACTTCGCGACGCGGTCGGACGGCTGCGCGCCGACCTTCAGCCAGTGCGCGATGCGCTCCTTGTCGAGCGTCAGGCGCTGGGCATGATCGCGCGGCAGAAGCGGATTGTAGGTGCCGAGCTTCTCGATGAAGCGGCCGTCGCGCGGGCTGCGCGAATCGGCCACGACGATGTGGAAGAACGGGCGCTTCTTGGCACCGTGCCGGGTCATGCGGATTGCGATCATTCTCTCAGGTCCTCTCTTCGATATCGGTTCGTGTGATCTGTCTGACTAAATCTGGCTGACTTCTTGAAACCTCAGCGCGGAAACCCCGGCGGGCCGCCCATGCCGCCAAGGCTGCGCATGAATCCCTTCTCGCCGAGCTTGTTCACCCGCTTCATCATCTTGAGCATGTCGGCATGCTGCTTGAGCAGCTTGTTGACGTCCTGCACCTGCACGCCCGAGCCCTTGGCGATGCGCTTCTTGCGCGAGGCGTGGATCAGGTCGGGGTTGCGGCGTTCCTTCGGCGTCATCGACAGGATGACGGCCTCCTGGCGCTTGAGCTGACCCTCGTCGATCTTGGCCTTGGACATCGCGGCCTTGGCCTGCATGGCGCCCGGCAGCATGCCCATCAGTCCCGACAGGCCGCCCATCTTGCGCAGCTGGCGCAGCTGGTTGAGCAGGTCGTCCATGTCGAACTGGCCCTTGCGGACCTTGGCCGCCAGCTTCTCGGCATCTTCCTTGTCGATCGTCTCGGCGGCGCGCTCGACCAGCGAGACGATGTCGCCCATGCCGAGGATGCGGGACGCGATGCGGTCGGGATGGAACGGCTCCAGCGCGTCGAACTTCTCGCCGACGCCGATCAGCTTGACCGGGCGGCCGGTGACCGCCCGCATCGAGAGCGCCGCACCGCCGCGCGCGTCGCCGTCGACGCGGGTCAGCACGATGCCGGTGACGGCCAGCCGGTCGTTGAACGCCTTGGCCACGTTCACGGCGTCCTGGCCGGTCATGGCGTCGGCGACGAGCAGCGTCTCCGTCGGCTTGGCCAGCGCGCTGATGTCGGCCACTTCCTTCATCAACTCTTCGTCGATGGAGAGGCGACCGGCGGTGTCGAGGATCAGGACGTCGAAGCCTTCGCGCTTGGCCGTCTCGAGGGCGCGCCGGGTGATGGCGAGCGGCATCTCGAGCGGGACGATCGGCAGCGTCGGGACGCCGGTCTGCTCGCCCAGGATCTTGAGCTGCTGCTGCGCGGCCGGGCGCCGGGTGTCGAGCGAGGCCATCATGACCTTGCGCTTGACCGAGAACGAACCGCCGAATTCGGCGGCCATGCCCTGCGGTCCCTGGCTGAGGCGATAGCCGATCTTGGCGCTGGACGTGGTCTTGCCCGAGCCCTGAAGGCCGACCATCAGGATGACGACCGGGGGAATGGCGTTGAGGTCGAGGTCCGAGACCGTGCCGCCCAGCATCTCGACCAAGTGGTCGTTGACGATCTTGACGACCATCTGGCCCGGCGTGACCGAGCGGATGACGTCGGCGCCGATCGCCTTCGGGCGGACCTCGTCGATGAACTGGCGGACGACGGGCAGCGCGACGTCGGCCTCGAGCAGGGCGGTGCGGACCTCGCGCAGGGCCGCGTCGACATCGGCCTCGGAAAGCGCGCCGCGCCCCCTCAGCTTGTCGAATACGTCGCCCAGACGCTTGCTAAGACCCTCGAACATCGTGCTCCCGTTCGCTCAAAGACGTATCGCGCCGATGCGCGAACCTTCGCGGATCAGCGGAGCTCCCCGAAGGGGGAACCTAGTAAATCGGCACGACCGATTGAGCCGGCGGGGTATAAAGCCTGCCGCGTCAGGAGTCAAAACGCTTGGACGAGCCTGCTAACCCCTTGATCGATAAAGGTTCCCGACGCCTTCCGGGCTGGTCCATGCTGGCCTTCCTGGTCGTCGCGCCGCTGATCGGGCTGGTCGCTTTCTGGCTTTTGCCCGAGCGGACCAACCTGTCGGTGCTGTCCGCCTTCTTCGGCACCTGCCTGCTGGCCCTCTTCATCGCCGTCCTGCCGCTGGGCCGGGACGCGCCGGCCGCCCTGGGGTTGCGACCCGTCGGCTGGCGCCCGATCGTGCTGGCGGTGCTCGGCACCACGGTCCTGTCCTTCGTCGTCAGCCAGCTCGGGCCACAGCCTGAAGGAGTGCGGGAGGTCACGCAGGGCCTCCAGGGAGTACAGGCGCTGCAGACCCTGGCCGTGCTGGGTCTGCTGGCCCCGATCGCGGAGGAACTGGTCTTTCGCGGCCTGCTCTATGGCTGGCTGGCCGGTCGCTGGAGCAATCTCGTCGCCTTCATCCTCAGTTCGCTGGCCTTCGCCGCCGCCCATACGGAGCCCCTGCACATTCTCATGGTGCTGCCGCTGGGCTTCTGGTTCGGCTGGCTGCGCTGGCGCACCGGCTCGCTGGTCCCGACGATCGTGGCGCACATCATCAATAACACGATCGCGGTGTCGGCGGCGGTGTTCCTCAGTCCCTGATCGGGAAGGTCAGGACGCGAGCTTGCGCTCGACGAAGTCGAGCCGGTCCTGGCCCCAGAAGATCTCGCCGTCGATGACGAAGGACGGCGCCCCGAACACGCCCTGCGAAATGGCGTGCTTGGTGTAGGCCTCGCGCTTCTCGGCGATGCCCGGCGCTTCGCTGGCCTTCAGGACGGCGGCGCCGTCGAGGCCGCATCCGGCGATGATCGCCTCGAGCGTCGGCAGGTCGCCGGTGTTCTTCTCCTCGGCCCACAGGCCGGTCAGCACCGCGTGGGCGACCTTGATCGCGTCCGCCATGCGGCCCTCCTCGCGCAGCGCGATCACGCACTTGGCGGCCGGTACCTCGTTGGCGGGAAAGAACTTGGGCTCGAGGGTCGTCTTCACGCCGAGATGATCGCGCCAGCGCTTCAGCTCCATCATGCGATAGGCCTGACGCTGCGGCGCGCGCTTGGGCAGGGGCAGGCCGCCTGACACGGCGAACACCGAGCCGAAATCGACCGGCCAGATCGTGACCGTCGCGCCGTGCTTCTTCACCATGGCGTCGAAGCGCGCGGACCCGAGATAGGTCCACGGCGAATTCAGCGAAACATAGTAGTCGACATGCTTGCCCATGAGTTCCCCCGGAATGGCGTTCGTTGGCGCGGACTGTGGCGCAAAGCCTGTCGATACGCCATCTTCGCTACGTGAGCAGAAACCCCGAGTCCGAGCGAGCCATCGTCATCACCGGCGGCGATGCCGCCTATTTCGACCTGATGCGCGACTGCATCGAGTCCTTGCAGGCGACCGGGCAGGGCCGGGCGCTGGCGCTGGGCGTCCTCGATTGCGGACTGACCGAAGAGCAGCGCGACTGGTGCCGTGAGCGCGGCGCCACCCTGGTGGTTCCGCAATGGGATTTCGACTTTCCCGGCCGCGAGTCGTTGAAGGACGGCTACAAGGCGCTGACGGCCCGGCCTTTCCTGCCGCGCTATTTCCCGGGCTACGACCTCTATCTCTGGATCGACGGCGATTGCTGGGTGCAGCAGGGCGATGCGGTCGCCTTGTTCCTCTCCGCTGCGCGTACGGGCGCGCTGGCTGTGGCGCCCGAGATCCACCGCTCGATGCGCCACTACCGCCATGCCTGGAAGGAATTCTCCACGATCAACGGCGCGGCGTTCGAAGCGTGCTTCGACCGGGAGACGGCCGACCGGCTGATCCGCTACCCGCTGATCAACGCCGGGATCTTCGCCCTCGCGGCCGACGCGCCGCACTGGCAGGGCTGGGCCGCCCTGCTCGGCGAGGCGCTGCAGCGCTCGACCAACATGACCGACCAGGTCGCGCTCAACGTGCTGGTCTACGACCGCGGCTTCTCCTGCGAGCCGCTGCCCAGCCGCTGCAACTGGCCGGTCCATCACGCCACGCCGGCCTGGGATGCCGGCCGCGGCCTGTTCGTCGAGCCGGCCATGCCGTACGAGGCGCTCGGCATCCTCCATCTCACCATTTATACCAAGCGCTTTGCGACCCTCGACGTGCGCGAGATCGGCGGGGCGCACCCCGGGCAGGTCCGGGCGCGCTCGTTGCGCTGGCCGGGCCGAACCGCCATATAGCGCCGCATGGCCGGAACGCCTTTCCTCAAGATGCACGGGCTGGGCAACGACTTCGTCGTGCTCGACGCGCGCGGGCATGCGCTCGATCTCACCGTGCCGCGCCGGCGCGCCATTGCCGACCGTCGGCTGGGCGTCGGCTGCGACCAGCTCATCGTGCTGGAGCCGCCGACCGAATCCGACGCCGACGTCTTCATGCGCATCTACAATCCCGACGGGTCGGAGGCGCAGGCCTGCGGCAACGCCACGCGCTGCGTCGCCTCGGTGGTGATGGACGAGCGCAAGTCGGACGATGTGACGATCCAGACGGTCGCCGGCCTGCTCGAATCGCAGAAGGTCGGTCGTGGCGCCAACGGCCTGCCGGTGATCTCCGTCGACATGGGGCTGGTGCGCATGGACTGGCGCGAGATCCCGGTCGCCAAGGCCTGCGACACCAGGCACATGCCGGTCGGACTCGGACCGCTGCAGGACCCGGTCGGCACCAACGTCGGCAATCCGCACGCCACCTTCTTCGTCGACGATCTCGCCGCGATCCCGATCACCGAGCTCGGCCCGAAGCTCGAGCACGATCCGTTTTTTCCCGAGCGAGTGAATGTCGGCGTTGCGCAGATCGTCGGCGAGAACAAGCTGAAGCTCAGCGTCTGGGAGCGAGGCGCCGGCCTGACGCTCGCCTGCGGCTCGGGCGCCTGCGCGGCCGGGGTCGCCGCCGCGCGGCGCGGCCTCACGGGGCGCAAGGTCGACGTCGTGGTCGAGCACGGCACGCTCACCATCGAGTGGCTGCGCGACGACCATGTGTCGATGACCGGCGGCATCGCGCTCGCGTACAGGGGCGAGCTCGACCGCTCCCTGCTTTCCTGAGGTGGCGCGGTGAGCGAGACGGAACCCGAGAAGAAGGGCTGGTTTGCGCGGTTGCGCTCCAAGGTGGCACCGACCGTCGAGCCGCCGAAGCCGGCCGAACCTGAGGTCGCGCAACCTGAACCGGTAGAGCCGGCCGTTGCGACCGAGCCCGAGTTGCCGGCCGGCCCGCCCCCGATCGAAGCGGCGCCGGTACCCGAGCCGGTCCTCGTCGAAGTGGTGGCCGAGAAGGAACCCGAGCCCGAGAAGCCCGAGCCCGAAAAGAAAGGCTGGCTGTCGCGCCTGCGCGAGGGCCTCTCGAAGTCGACCAGGAAGGTCGCCGAGAGCATCACCAGCCTCTTCACCAAGAAGAAGCTCGACCAGCAGACGCTCGACGATCTCGAGGATGTGCTGATCCAGGCCGATCTCGGCGTCACCGTCGCCGGCAGGCTCGTGGCCAAGCTGAGCAAGGAACGCTTCGGCAAGGAAGTCACCGACGAGGAAGTGCGCGCGGCCTTTGCCGAAGACATCGCCGAGATCCTGCAGCCGGTCGCCGTCCCCTTGACCATCGACGCCGCGCGCAAGCCGCACGTCGTGCTGGTGGTCGGCGTCAACGGCAGCGGCAAGACCACGACCATTGCCAAGCTCGCCGGCCTCTACAAGGGCGAGGGCCGTTCGGTGATGCTGGCCGCGGGTGACACGTTCCGCGCCGCCGCCGTGGAGCAGCTCAAGGTCTGGGGCGACCGCGCCGGCGTGTCGGTCGTGTCGAAGCAGACCGGCGCCGACGCCGCGGGCCTCGCCTACGAGGCGCTGGAGCGGGCGCGCGCCGAGAAGACCGACGTGCTGCTGATCGACACCGCCGGCCGCCTGCACAACAAGACCAACCTGATGGAAGAACTCGCGAAGATCGTGCGCGTCATCCGCAAGCTCGATCCCGAGGCGCCGCATTCCTGTCTGCTGGTGCTCGACGCGACCACCGGCCAGAACGCCCACGCCCAGGTCGAGACCTTCAAGACGATGTCGCCTGTCGATGCGCTGGTCGTCACCAAGCTCGACGGCAGCGCCAAGGGCGGCGTGCTGGTGGCGCTGGCCGAGAAGTTCAAGCTGCCGGTGGTGGCCATCGGTGTCGGTGAAGGCATTGACGATCTTCAGCCGTTCGAGGCTCGCGCCTTCGCGCGCGGTTTGATGGGATTGCCGGCATGAGCGAGAAGAGCGGCGACGACAACGGCATGCGCCGGCTCTACGCCACGGCGCTGGAACTCGGGCCGCTGGTCCTGTTCTTCGTCGCCAACGGGCGCTGGGGCATCTACTGGGGCACCGGCCTCTTCATCGTCGCGACCGCGATCGCGCTGCCCTGCTATCGCTGGCTGGAGAAGCGCTGGCCGGTCATGCCGCTGGTCGGCGGTTTCTTCGTGCTGGTGTTCGGCGGCCTCACCATCTGGCTGCAGGACGACACCTTCATCAAGCTGAAGCCCACCATCGTGAACTGCCTGTTCGCCGTCATCCTGGGTGGCGGACTCGTGCTGTTCAAGAAGCCGCTGCTGAAGCCGCTGTTCGGCGCGGCCTTCAGGTTGACCGACGAGGGCTGGTACCAGCTCACGATGCGCTGGACGATGTTCTTCTTCGTCCTGGCCATCGTCAACGAAGTGATGTGGCGCAACTTCCCGACCGACACGTGGATCGCCAGCAAGATGTTCCTCAGCTTCCCGCTGACGATGGTCTTCGCCTTCATGCAGATCCCGCTGCTCAGGCGCTACTGGGACGGCGACGACAATCCCTTCGCGCGCGGCAGCTGAGGCCGAGCAGAGCTCGGCCAGGGAGCGGCAGGACATTGCTTGCAATGTCCGGGAGCGCCGAAAAAAGAGCGATCAGCTGATGACCCCTCCGTCGCGTATGACGCGACACCTCCCCATTTGAATGCAGGAGTGTCCGGGGAAAGATTAAAGAGGTCCCTCAAATCGCTAGCAGCGGCAACGCTACGTTACAATCCAGGGAGTGTCCGACAGAGGCCCCCGAATTTTGTCCAGCCGGCTCGATTTGTACGCACTTTGTCATCCCGAGCGCAGCGAGGGACCTTTATCGGTGGCTTTAAAGGTCCCTCGCTGCGCTCGGGATGACAATTTTCCCTATCCCAAATCGCGCGTCATTTTCCCCGGACAGCCCGCCATTTGAATGGGGAGGAAAGCGCCTAAACCCCCTCGGGCTTGCGTGGCGGCCACATGCGGGCGAGGTCGCCGGTGGGGTTGGAATAGGTCGAGAAGTCGGTCTTGTCGCGCGATTCGTGGAAGTGCGCGAGCGCCCAGACCACCGTTGGGAAGGCGAGCTGGTCCCACGGGATGTCGGCCCAGTCGACCAACGCCACTTCCTCGCTTTCGACGCCACAGGCGATGTCGGCCGTGACCAGCCGGGCGCGATACATGATCTGCACCTGGCCGATGCGCGCCACGCTGTACATCGCGAGCAGCCGGTCGATCTCGATGGTGGCGCAGGCCTCTTCCAGCGCCTCGCGCCGGGCGGCCTGCTCGGTCGTCTCGCCCAGTTCCATGTAGCCGGCCGGCAGGGTCCAGAAGCCCTTGCGCGGCTCGATGGCGCGCTTGGCCAGGAGGATCTTGTCCTCCCCCTTGTCGTCGCGCCACGTACAGACCGCGCCGGCGACGACCTTGGGGTTCTGGTAGTGGATGAACTCGCAGCGGCCGCAGACCAGCCGTTCGCGATTGTCGCCGTCGGGGACCCGCTTCTCGAAATGCTCGGGCGGATCCCACGGCAGGCGTGGGCGATCGGGGGGTGTCGGGGGGGCGCTCATGGCGCCGACGCTACGCCGCCCGTATCAGCGCTGCAACGCCGGGCAGGGTCTTGCCTTCCATCCATTCGAGGAACGCGCCGCCCGCCGTCGAGACATAGGAGAATTTCTCCTCGACGCCGGCCGCGGCAAGGGCCGCCACCGTGTCGCCGCCGCCGGCCACCGACAGGAGCTTGCCCATGCCGGTCAGCCGGGCGACTTCCTGGGCCAGCGCCACCGTACCGGTGTCGAACGGCTTGATCTCGAAGGCGCCGAGCGGGCCGTTCCACACGACGGTCGAGCAGTCGGCCAGCTCCTTCTGGTACAGCGCGATCGTCTTGGGGCCGACATCGAGGATCATCTTGTCGTCGGGGCAGGCATCCGCGTCGACCACGACGTGCGGCGCGCCGGCCTTGAATTCGTCCGCCGCCATGACGTCGACCGGCAGCAGCACCTTGCACCTGGCGGCCTTCGCCTTCTCCAGGATCTCGAGCGCCATCGGGGCGAGGTCCTTCTCGCACAGCGACTTGCCGACATGGATCCCCTGGGCGTGCATGAACGTATTCGCCATGCCGCCGCCGATGATCAGCTTGTCGACCTTGCCCACCAGATGGCCGAGCAGCTCGAGCTTGGTCGAGACCTTGGCGCCGCCGACGATGGCGCAGACCGGGCGCTTCGGGTTGCCCAGCGCCTTGTCGAGCGCCTCGAGCTCCTCCTGCATCAGGCGGCCCGCCACCGCCGGCAGGCGATTGGCGAGGCCTTCGGTCGAGGCATGCGCGCGGTGGGCGGTCGAGAAGGCGTCGTTCACATAGGCGTCGCCCAGCAGCGAAAGCTTGTCGATGAAGCCGGCGTCGTTCTTCTCCTCCTCCTTGTGGAAGCGGAGGTTCTCCAGCAGCAGCACGTCGCCTGGCTTCATGTTGCGCACGGCGGCTTCCGCCAGCGGACCGATGCAGTCCTCGGCGAAGGCGACCGGCTTGCCGAGCACCTTCTCCAGCGGCTCGATCAAGGGACGCAGCGTCATCTCCGGGACGCGCTTGCCGTCGGGCCGGCCGAAATGGCTGAGCACGATCACCTTCGCCCCCTTGGCGGCCAGCTCCTTGATCGTCGGCGCCGCGCGCTCGATGCGCGTGGCATCGGTCACCTTGCCGTTCTTCATCGGCACGTTGAGGTCGACGCGCACCAGCACGCGCTTGCCCGACATGTCCACGGAATCGATCGTCTTGAAGGTGGTTTGCGGCATGATCTCTCTCTTGTGTGTCGGGCGGGCGTCCGGCGTTTCCGCCGTCTAGCGTTTCCGAATCACGAATACCAGCACCTCGCCCTCGCGCGTGGCGGAGACCAGCTCGTGTCCGGTCTGCCGGCAGAAGGCCGGGAAGTCGGCCTCGGCGGCAGGATCGGTGGCGCGCACCGTGAGCAGGCCGCCCACGATGAGCTCGCGCAGCTTGCGGTTGGCGCGCAGCACGGGGAGGGGGCACAGCAGCCCGGTGGCGTCGTAGTCCAGCGTTTCGGTCATCGTGGTTTGTAGTACTGCATGGCTTCGGGCAGCCAGCGCCTGATATCGGCAATGCGCGTGCTGTCGGCAGGATGCGTGCTGAGCCATTCCGCCTGCCGCTTGCCGGAACTGGCGGCACGCATGCGCTCCCACAGGCCGATCGCCTCGCGCGGGTCGTAGCCCGCCATCGCCATCAACACGAGGCCGATCCGGTCGGCTTCGGATTCCTGGGCGCGCGACATCGGCAGGATGTAGCCCACGGTCGCGCCGGCGCCCACCGCGGCCATCATCGCCGGCAGATAGGTGCGGCTGCGGCCGCTCACCGTCGCCGACAGGGCCACCGCCGCGGCGGCGGTACCGACCGACGCCACCATCTGGTCGCTCATGCGCTCGGCGCCGTGCCGCGCCAGGGCATGGGCCACCTCGTGGGCGATCACGACGGCCAGGCCGGCCTCGGTCTTGGTGATCGGCAGCAGACCTGTGTAGACCACGATCTTGCCGCCCGGCAGGCAGAAGGCATTGGGCTCGTTCTTGTCGACGGTCTTGAACTCCCAGCGAAAGCGCGGCGCGCGCCACATTTCCTGGGGCGGATGCTCGGCGGCATTGGCGATGCGACGGCCGACCTTCTCGACCAGGGCGTTGACCTGCGCATCCCGCGACAGCGGCTCCTTTTTCAGCACCTCGCGATAGGCCTGCAGGCCCATCTCGCGTTCCTCGTTTTCGTTCACCAGCATGATCTGGGACCGGCCGGACACCGGGGCGGTTTCGCACGCAGCGAGCAGGGACGCGAGGCCGCACACGATCAGCAGGGAACGCAGGATGGGGTGCATGGGGCCGAAGTCTAGGGGCCGACCCGGGTGCGGTCGAGGGTGCGTCAGTCGGCGAAGAAGCCCGGTCCACCGCGACGCTTCAGTTCTTCGCCGGCGTCGCGGCCGAGGGCGGCGGCCTCGGCGATCGAGCCGCGCCGCTCCGTGGCGATCACTTCCGATCCGTCGGGCCGCGCGATCAGGCCACGCAGATGAACCTCGCCGCCCGTCAGGATCGCATGTCCCGCGATGGGGGTGCGGCAGGATCCGTCGAGCACGACCAGCATCGCATGCTCGGCGCGTACGCAGACGGCGGTGGGCTCGTGATCGATCGCGGCGAGCCAGCCGCGCGTCTGCGCGTCATTCTCTCGCGCCTCGATGCACACGGCGCCCTGGCCGACCGCGGGCAGCATCTCGGCTTCCGGGATGGCCGTGCCGACACCGGTCCTGCCCAGCCGCTTCAGGCCGGCGAGCGCCAGGATCGTCGCCTGCACGGTGCCGTCGGCGCGCCGTGCGAGGCGGGTGTCGACATTGCCGCGCAGCGTGACGATCCGCAGGTCCGGCCGGCGATGCAGCAACAGCGCCTTGCGACGCAGCGCCGACGTGCCGACGATGGCGCCCTGCGGCAATTCGTCGATGCGCGCGAGATCGCCCGCGATCAGCACGTCGCGCGCATCCTCGCGCGGCAGGAAGGCCGCAATCGCCAGGCCGGGCGGCTGCGCCGTGGGCATGTCCTTCATGCTGTGGACGGCGGCGTCGATGCGACCCTGCAGCAGGGCTTCCTCGATCTCCTTGACGAACAGTCCCTTGCCGCCGGCTTCCGAGAGCGGCCGGTCCTGGATCACGTCGCCGGTGGTCCGGATGGCCACGATCTCGATGGCGCCGGGCGCCGCGAGCGCCGGGACGGCCTTGGCGAGCGCATCGCGCACCAGGCCGGTCTGGGTGAGGGCGAGAGGGCTGCCGCGGGTGCCGAGCCGGAGGAGGGGGGCCGTCATGCGCGCTGCTCTAGCGTAGCTCGCTTCGTCACGCCAGAAGCTGTGGTGCCGACAGGTCGCGGCCGCGGGCAGTTGCGGGGCCCGGGGCCGGCAGGCAAGAAGACGGCGAACAGAGCGCGAGCATGAGCCAGGATCTCGAAATCGTACCGTTGTTCGCCACGCCGCTCGTCGTCCACGACGTGCCGGACGCGGCTGCGCTGAATGCCGACCTGCGACGGGTCATCGAGGAGCGCGAGAAGTCCCACCCCGGCACACAGGCTTCCAACGAAGGGGGCTGGCAATCGACCTGGGACATGGAGCGCTGGGGCGGCGTGCCGGCGCTGAAGCTGCTGGCGATCGCCCGCAACACCGCCAATCGCGTGACGATCGACCGCGCGGGCAATGCCGGCGGGGGCCCCCATCCCGGCGTGTTCGCCGTGACGTGGCGCGCCAACATGTGGGCGAACATCAATCGCAGCGGCCACTGCAACCTGCCCCACACCCATCCCGGCGCCTTCTGGTCCGGGGTCTACTATGTCGATGACGGCGGCATCGCCGGCGATCCGTCGCTGGGCGGGGCGCTCGAATTCCTCGATCCGCGCGGAGCCGGCCCGGTGATGTATGCGCCGCATCTCGGCTTCGCGATGAAGGGCGGCCTGTCGGGCGGCGCCAACGAGGTGTTGCAGCCGAAGGCCGGCCGGATGGTCCTGTTCCCGTCGTGGCTGCTCCACCAGGTCCGGCATTATCGCGGCACGGCCGAACGCATCTCGATCGCGTTCAATCTCAATCTCTGACTCCTGAAAGAAGCGAAAGGTCCCTCACTTCGTTCGGGATGACAATTTTGTTGGGATTTGCGCAGTGCGCCAATCAAACAAACGGTGTCATCCCGAACGAAGTGAGGGTGTGGATTCAAGTTTGAAGTGCAACAGTTGAGCGATGAATACCTCGGCCGGGGTCTTGAACCCAAGGCATTTGCGCGGGGTGTTGTTGTAGGCGGCGATGCAGGCGTGGAGAGCCTCG
>NZ_JAUSBN010000047.1 GCF_030651995.1 Reyranella sp. | reverse complement strand
GGCGGCCCAGTGCGCGCCAGTGCCGGTATCGATCGACAGGGCGGAGAAAGTATCCGGCCGCCTGTACATCAGCATCGCGGGTCCGACCGCACGCGGGAAGGCGATGATCGGAACGTCGGGATGACGCTCGCGCAATCCCTTGGCGATGCGCACCATGGGATCGAGCGACCAGTGGAAGAGCTGCTCCTCCGGCAGCACGCCCGCCCAGGAATCGAAGAGCTGAACTGCGTCGACACCTGCCTCGACTTGGTAGGCGAGGTGATCGACGACGGCCTCGACCAGCAGATCGATCAGCAACCCGAAGGATTCGGGATGGGCATAGGCCCATTTCTTCACCTTGGCGAAGTCCTTGCTGCCGCTGCCCTCGATCATGTAGCAGGCCAGCGTGAAGGGCGCGCCGGCGAATCCCAGCAGCGCCTTGTCCTTCGGCAACTCGGCACGCGTCCGGCGGATCGCCTCGTAGACCGGTGCCAGGTGCTCCTGCAGGCGGGCGCGGGACAACCGGCCGAACTGCGAAGGATCGGTCAGTGCCTCCAGCTTCGGTCCCTCGCCTTCTGCGAACCAGACCTTCTGGCCGAGCGCATCGGGCACCACGAGGATGTCCGAGAAGATGATCGCCGCATCGAGATCGAACCGCCGGATCGGCTGCAGGGTCACCTTGACGGCCTTGTCGGGCGTGTAACAGAATTCCAGGAAGGAACGCGTCGTCGACCGCACGGCACGGTACTCCGGCAGGTAGCGTCCAGCCTGACGCATCAGCCAGACGGGTGGCGTCGGATGTCTCGTTCCGGCCAGTGTCTCCAGGAGTTTACCGCCGCTCACACTCTGTCCCTCATGCTTCCTTCTACTCTATTCATAATAGGTAGTAGCAGTAGTAGGGCCTGTGGCATCTGGGGATGCGCCCTATTCGTGATTTCTCCCCAGCCGCCTGTGGAGCGTGCAAGGCTGTTTTATGGCACTCGCACGGGTGATTCACGACTCGCAGGCCATTCGTCCCGATCTGTACGCAGGGGACGATAAAATGGATGGGCCGGGCGAGTCGGGTCCCGAATCCGGGTGCTCCGGCTCGAGACGTCGCTTGTCCCCGAAATGCCCCGACCAATCCCGCATTTCTCCCAGCCTCCCTGTGGGGTAGAAAGGGGCCGTGGCCAACCGTAACTTCCACGTCCATCTCGTGTCCGATTCGACCGGCGAGACCGTCTCGAGCGTCGCGCGCGCCTGCCTCGTCCAGTACGAGGGCATCTTCGTCCAGGAGCATGTCTGGTCGCTGGTGAGGTCGCCGGCGCAGATGGAGAAGGTGATGCAGGCGGTCGAGCGCGACCGCGGTCCCGTCCTCTATACGCTGGTCGATCCTGACCTGCGCGATGTCGTTCGCGATCATTGCCGGCGCCTGCAGCTTCCCTGCGTCGGCGTGCTCGACCAGGCGATGAGCGTGCTGGCGGTGCATTTCCATTCCAAGAGCGAACAGTGGCCGGGCCGCCAGCATCAGCTCGACGAAGGTTATTTCGACCGCATCGACGCGATGCACTACACGCTGGCACATGACGATGGCCAGTCGACACACGATCTCGACGATGCCGACGTCATCCTGGTAGGGCCTTCTCGCACCTCGAAGACACCGACCTGTGTTTACCTGGCCAACCGCGGCGTGCGGGCGGCGAACGTGCCGCTGGTGCCGCTGGTACCGCCGCCAGCGGAACTCGAGGAGGCCAAGCGGCCGTTGATCGTCGGCCTGATCACCGACCCGGAACGGCTGGTGCAGATCCGCGTCAACCGGCTTCGGCTCATGCAGCAGGAGACCGAGACGGACTATACCGACATGGATACCGTGCAGGGCGAGATCCAGGATGCCCGTCGTCTCTATGCCCGCCGCAAGTGGGCGACCATCGACGTGACCCGCCGGTCGATCGAGGAGACCGCGGCGACGATCCTGCAGATGCTGGCGACCCGCCGGGAGCAGAGGCTTCAGACACCTTAGGAAAACGAAACAGGAGGCGACCATGAAGGCAGCCTGGGTAGCGTTGGGTGGGGTTCTCTCGTCGGCGGCGGCCCTTGCCGCCAACGGTATCGCCGTGACGCGCGGCAGCGATTCCAATGTCTATGGCAACTGCGTGCCGAGCCTGGTGGTCGAGAACAAGTCGGGCGAGACCATCGATTATCTTCAAGTCGATGTCGTGCTTGCCCTGCGCGACGGCCGCCAGCGCATCATCGAATTGAAGTCGGGTTATCGAGAAGGGGCGCCTGCCCCCATTGCCCCGGGCGCCCGGGCGACGCTGCGGCAGCATCTTGATACGTCCCGGGCCTTGGGCGTTCCCTGCGGAGAAGTCAGCGAACGACGTGTTTCCCGCACGATTTGCGAGACGGAACATGGCACAGTGTGTGCATCTTCCGTGCTCGTGCAACCCTGAGGCAGTCTTCCATGAAACTCCGTCGTAGGACCATGCTCGGCGCCGCAGGCGCATCGCTTCTCGCCGCCCCGACCATTGGCGCCGCCCTCGCCCAGGATTATCCGAGCAAGCCGCTGAAGATGATCGTGCCCTACCCGCCCGGCGGCGGCACGGACGGTCTCGGACGAATCACGGCACAGTTCCTGTCGGAGAAGCTCGGCCAGCAGATCGTCATCCAGAATGTCGGCGGCGCTTCCGGCACTATCGGCTCCGAGATGGTTCGTCGCGCCGAACCGGACGGCTACACGGTCCTGTTCAACGCGAGCCTGTTCGTGCTGGGCAAGACGGTGGTGCCGTCCTGTCCCTACGATCCGCAGACGGACTTCCGCCCGATCGCCCAGGCCGGCGAGGCGCCGCTGGTGCTGCTGGCCAACAACAACGTGCCGGGCGCCGACTATGCGGCGGTCATGGCGGCGGTCGCCAAGGATCCCAAGAAGTTCTTCGTCGCGATCTCCTCCGGCGGATCCGCAGGCCACATCGCCACCCTGGCATGGCTGAAGCGCATCGGCATTCCGCTCGACCAGATCCTCTACAAGGGTACGGCGCCAGCCAACACCGACCTGATGTCGGGCAGCGTCCAGTTCTTCATGGATCCTTGGACGGCGCTGCTGCCGCTTGCCACATCTGGCCGAGCCAAGGGCCTGTTCGTGACGTCCAAGGAGCGCACGCCGCTCGCGCCCAACATCCCGACGTCGGCCGAAGTCGGCCTCAAGGATTTCAACCTCAGCTCCTGGTACGGCGTCTGGGCGCCCAAGGACACGCCCGAGCCGATCGTGAACAAGCTGGCCGCCGGCATGGCCGCGGTTTCGAGCGACAAGGCTTTCATCGACAAGACCACGTCGCTCGGCATCGTGCCGACCGCCCGTGGCCCCAAGGACTTCGCCGCCTTCATCAAGTCGGAGGTCGAAACCAACACCGCGCTGCTGAAGGAAGCCAACTTCAAGCCTGAATAGCTTCAGAGCAGCGAAGAGATCCCTCGCAAAGGCTCCGGATGACGGCCAAAGGCCGTCACTCCGCCGCCTTCGCCACCGGATCGAAGCGGGAGTCGAAGTCGCGGATGGCGCTTTCGAGGGCCGCCGAGATCTGCTTCAGCTTGTCGGGGTGCACGACCTTCAGGCCGAACAGGTCCTTGACGTAGAAGACGTCGACCGCGCGCTCGCCGTAGGTCGTGACATGCGCGGTGGCGATCTGCAGGTTGAGGCGCGTGAGCGCGCGCGTGACAACATGCAGGAAGCCCGGCCGGTCGCGGCCGTTGACCTCGATCACCGTGAAGGCGTCGGAGGCGTTGTTGTCGATCAGCACGCGCGGCTCGACGGTGAAGACGCGGTCGCGCTTGGGCCACGAGCCGCGTTGGCTGTCGAGTTCACGCTGGATGTCGAGACGGTTGGACAGCGCCAGCTCCACGCGCGCCGCCAGCCGCGCCAGCCGCTGCGGCCCGTCGAACGGCTTGCCCTCGAGGTCCTGGATCCAGAACGTGTCGAGCGCCATGCCGTTGGCCAGGGTGAAGATCTTGGCGTCCACGATGTTGGCGCCGCTGATCGCCATGGCGCCAGCCAGACGCGCGAACAGGCCATGCGTGTCGAGCGTGTAGATCGTGACCTCGGTCACCGAACGCTCTTCGTCGACCCTATGCTCGATGGCGAGCGGCTGTTTGCCCCTTTCGGCGCCCCGCACCAGTTCGGCCTGGCGGACCAGCGTCTCGATCGGGAAGGAGAGCCAGTAGGAGGCGTAGCCTCGCGCGAAATGCGCTTCCTTGTCAGCGTCGCTCCAGCCCGGCAGTCGCTTCGCGACCTCGGCCTGGATGTGCTTGATGCGCTCGGCGCGGCCCCCGCTCAGCGTGCCGCCCGACAGGACCTGCTCCGTCGCACTGTAGAGCTGGCGCAGGAGGGCGGCCTTCCAGTTGTTCCACACGTTCGGGCCCACCGCGCGGATGTCGCACACCGTCAGGACCAGCAGCAGGCGCAGGCGTTCGGGCGACTGGATCAGGGCCGCGAAGGTTTCGATGGTCTTCGGGTCCATCAGGTCGCGCTGGAACGACGTGGCCGACATGGCGAGGTGATAGCGCACCAGCCAGGCCACGGTTTCCGTTTCGGCCGCGCTGAGGCCGAGGCGAGGTCCGAGCTGCATCGCCACATCGGCGCCCAGGATGGAATGATCGCCGCCGCGGCCCTTGGCGATGTCGTGCAGCAGCACCGCGAGATACAGCACCGGCCGCGACAGGATCTTGTGCACCACGTCGGCCGACAGCGGATGGTCTTCCTTGAGCACGCCGGATTCGATCTTCGAGAGGATTCCGATGGCGCGGATCGTGTGCTCGTCGACCGTGTAGGTGTGATACATGTCGTGCTGCGTCTGCGCGACCACCCTGCCGAAATCGGGCACGAAGCGGCCGAACACGCCGGCCTCGTTGAGCCGCCTCAGCGTCGTCTCGGGATCGTGGCGCGACGTCAGCATCTCCATGAACAGCCGGTTCGCTTCGGGGTCGTTGCGAAGCCGGTCGACCAGCCGGATGTTCTGCGTGATCAGCCGCAGGGTCGCCGGATGGATGTCGAGGTCGTTCTCCTGGGCGACGTGGAAGAGACGCAGGATCGCCACGGGATCCTTGGCAAACGAATCGGGTGCCGTGACGGCCAGGCGTTCGCCGTCGAGCCGGAAGCCTTCGAGCTCGCGCGGCCGCAGGCTTTCCCACAGCGCGGCGAGCTTGGGCTTGCGGCGGCGGCTGTCCTCGAGGGCAGCCACGAAGATGCGCGTCAGGTCGCCCACGGTCTTGGCGTGGAGATAATAGTGCTTGGTGAAACGCTCGACGCCGCGGCTGCCGGGCCGGTCCTGATAGCCGAGGCGCGTGGCGATCTCGCGTTGAAGGTCGAACGAGAGGCGATCGTCGGCGCGGCCCGTCAGGTAGTGGATGTGGCAGCGCACGGTTGAGAGGAAGCGCTCGGCCCGCTCGAAATGCCGCGCCTCCTCGCGCGTGAGGACGCCCTTGGCGACCAGCTCGCCGGGCTCGCTCACCCGGTAGAGATACTTGGCGATCCAGAAGAGCAGGTGCAGGTCGCGCAGCCCGCCCTTGCCTTCCTTGACGTTGGGCTCGACGACGTAGCGCGAATCGCCCATGCGCTGATGACGCTGGTCGCGCTCCGCCAGCTTGGCATCGACGAAGTCGCGGCCATCGCCCGTATAGAACTTCTGCGCGAAGCCGCGCTGCAGCTCGTCGAACAGGTCGCGGTCGCCCCACAGGTACCGAGCCTCCAGCAGGGCGGTGCGGATCGTCTGGTCGCGCTCGGCGTAACGCAGGCTTTCGTCGACCGTGCGGGTCGCGTGGCCGACCTTGAGGCCGAGGTCCCACAGCAGATAGAGCATGAATTCGACGATCTGCTCGCCCCGCGGTGTCTGCTTGTAGGGGCGCAGGAACAGGAGATCGATGTCGGAGAGCGGCGCCAGTTCGCCGCGGCCATAGCCGCCGGTCGCGACCACGCCCAGCCGCTCGGCGGCGCTGGGGTTGGCGGCCGGATAGGCGTGCTGATCGGCGAAGTCGAACAGGACCCGGATGATCTGGTCCATCAAATAGGAGGTCGCGGCCAGCACCGCCGGCCCGTCGTTCTTGAGCAGGCCCGGCTCCTCGAAACGACGGCGGATCTCGGCCCGGCCTTTGGTCAGGGCATCGCGCAGCAGGGCGAGCACCGGCGGGCGCGGCGGCTCGCCACCGTCCGGCAGGTCCTCGACCAGGCGGGCGAGGGCCGCCTCGAGGGTGCGACGGCGCACGATGGCGCGGCGGTCCGGGATCTCGTCGTAGGGTTGGGCCATGGCGGGCGGATACTACAGGGCGGCGATGGCCTAAAGTAGGCCCCATGAACGAACCTCCGCGCCAGCCGTTCACCCTCGCGGTTTTCACCAAGAACCGTGTGAATCCCGCCTATGATGCCGCCCGGCTCGCCGTCGACCGGGTCGCGGCCGAGGCGGGCGCCCGCACGGTGCACTATGTGCCGGCCATGCCCGACCATGTCGGCGAGCAGAAGGCGCTGGTGGCCGAGGCGCTGGCGTCGCGGCCGGATGCCGTCCTGTTCAACCCGACCGACGACGTCGCCCTCGAGGAGGATGTGGCGCGGATCTCCGCGGCCGGACTCCCCGTGGCGGTGTTCATCAACCGCATGAACGTGCCGGTCCTGACGTTCGTGGGCTCGGACGACGTCCGGGTGGGCGAGACGATCGCCCGTGCCCTGTTCCAGGGGCTGGGCGGGACGGGAAAGGTCGTGGCACTGGACGGCACGCCGGGCGCCCGCACCGCGCGCGACCGGACCGAGGGGCTGAGGCGGGCGCTGGCGGAAAGTCCCGGGATCGAACTGGTGGGATCGAGGATCGGGTATCTGCAGGAAATTCCGGCCCGGAAGGCGATGGGAGAGCTGCTGCACGGCCATCCGCAGATCGACGGCGTGTGGACGGCCAACGACGTCATGGCCTTCGGGGCGCTGAGCGCGCTGCAGGAGGCCGGGCGGACCGCGACCGTCGTCGGCATCAACGGCCTGCCGGCCGCGATCGGGTACATCGAGCGCGGCATCATGCTGGCGAGCGTCGATTTCAGCGCCTTCAATATTGCGGCCATCGCCACCCAGGCCGTGCTGCGGCATCTCGCGGGCCAGCCGGTGCCATCCGAGATCATGGTTCCGGCGGAGCTGATCGACCGGTCGAACTGCCATCGCTGGAAGGTGCCCTTCGCGCAGCGACCGATCCCGAATTGGGCCGATTTCGTGCGATAGTGAGCGCCATCATGTCGTTCAAAGCCTTCCTCGCGACGATGGCGATTCTGCTGAGCGGCGGCGCCGTCCATGCCCAGGGCGCGCGCCCTGCCCCGCCGGCGGCGCCTGCAGCCTCCGGTCAGATCGACCTGAACAGCGCCAGTCGCGACGATCTCATGACTCTCGACGGGATCGGCGAGGTGCGCGCCGACGCCATCATCCGGGCGCGGCCCTTCAAGGCCAAGACCGAGCTGGTCGAGCGGCGCCTGATCCCCGAGGCGCTGTACGAGAAGATCGCCGACAAGGTCATGGCGCGCCCAGTGCCGGCAGCCCCCGCGCCGCGCCCCGCTCAACCGGCGCCCAAGCGGACGTGACCGACGCCACGATCTACGCGCTGGGCACGCCGACGCCCACGCGCGCGCATCCCGGCGCGCTCGCGGTCGTCCGGCTGAGCGGGCCGCGCGCGGGCGACGTGGTGGAGCAGCTCACCCGCAAGCCTCTGCCGACGCCGCGCCGCATGGTCCTGCGCACCCTCGTCGATCCCGCGACCGGGGAGGCCTTCGACAAGGGCCTGGTCGTGTGGTTCGCCGCGCCCGATACCGAGACCGGCGAACCGATGGCCGAACTGCATCTCCATGGCGGCCGCGCCGTCGTGGGCGCGGCGCTGGACGCCCTCGCCCATCTGGGTTTCTGCCGGCTGGCCGAACCGGGCGAGTTCACGCGCCGCGCCTTCGAGCATGGCAAGCTCGACCTCACCGAAGCCGAGGGCATCGCCGATCTGGTGGCGGCCGAGACGGCAGCGCAGCGGCGGCAGGCGCTGCAGCAGATGGAGGGCGCCCTGCACCGGCTCTACGAGGACTGGCGCAGCCGGGGCTTGCGGGCACTGGCCCATCTCGAGGCGGCGATCGACTTTCCCGACGAGGATCTGCCCGAGGGGCTGGCCGACGAGGTGCGTGTCGCCGCTACCGGCCTGCAAAAGGAGATCGCGGCCCATCTGGACGATCGTCGCGGCGAGCGGCTGCGCGACGGGCTTTCCATCGCGATCATCGGACCTCCCAATGCCGGCAAGTCCTCGCTGCTCAATCTCCTGGCCCGACGCGAGGCGGCGATTGTCTCGGAGACCGCGGGCACGACGCGCGACGTGATCGAGGTGCATCTCGATCTCGGCGGCTGGCCGGTGGTGCTGGCCGACACCGCGGGCCTGCGCGAGTCGGGAGATGCGATCGAGCAGGAGGGCGTGCGGCGCGCCCGCGCCCGGGCGGCCGCGGCCGACCTGCGCGTGCTGGTGCTCGACGTTTGCGGCGACTGGCGTTCGGAAATGCAGGCCATCACGGACTCGACCGAACGCTGGAACCGCGCGCGGGACATCGTGGTGGCGAACAAGGCCGATCTCGTGGCAATCGACGACCCCGGCGTCGTCGCTTTGTCGACCAGGAGCGGGACCGGCCTGCCCCGGTTGCTGGCGCGCCTGGAAACGTCCGCCGAAGCTTTGATGCAGGAAGGGGCTGGCGCACCGCCGCTCACGCGAGCGCGCCATCGCGAGGCCCTGCTGGAGTGCCAGGCATCGCTGGAACGCGCGCTGCACGCACCGGAGGTTGCGCTGGCGGCGGAAGATCTTCGCTTGGCCCTGCGCGCCATCGGTCGCATCACCGGCACCGTGCGCCTCGACGAGCTCCTCGACGTGATCTTCCGGGACTTCTGCATCGGCAAGTGAAGACGCGGCCGGGATTGCAACGACTGACGGCGTCCGACGTTCAGGTCCCGGCAGAGTTCGCGATTGGTGGTTCATGCGGAAGGATAGTCTCGCTCCCTATCGCGCCAAGCGCGACTTCAACCTGACGGAGGAGCCGTCGGGCAGAACCTCCATCCCTAAATCCAAGCAGCTTCGGTTCGTCATCCAGCGTCACGACGCGACGCGGCTGCATTACGATCTCCGCCTCGAACTCGACGGCACCTTCAAGTCGTGGGCCGTCACCAAGGGCCCCTCGCTCGATCCGACGGTCAAGCGCCTGGCGGTCGAGGTCGAGGACCATCCGCTCGACTATGGCGACTTCGAAGGCACGATTCCCGAAGGCCAGTATGGCGGCGGCACGGTCCAGCTCTGGGATCGCGGCTACTGGATTCCGGAGGGCGATCCCCATGACGGGCTGAAGCGTGGCGACCTGAAGTTCTCACTCGTGGGCGAGCGGCTCGAGGGAAGTTGGGTGTTGGTGCGCATGAAGTGGGACCGCAAGGGCGGCAAGCGCACCAACTGGCTGCTGATCAAGCATCGCGATGCCGCGGCGCACGAAGGCGACGACGACAAGATCCTGAAGGACCCCAAGTCGATTGCCTCGGGCCGTACTCTCAAGGAAATCGCGCTCGGCGCGGGCAAGGCGCCCAAACCGTTCATGACCGGCAAGAGGCGCAGCGCCGGCGCCGTGTGGCAAAGCAACAAGAAGGATGGCGGCGAGGCCGCTCCGTCCGCGAAGAGCAAAGCCAAGACCAGGACGGTTGCCTCGATGCCGAAGTTCGTCGAGCCGCAACTGGCCAAGCTGGTGGAGCGCGCCCCGGCGGCGGCAGGCTGGGCGCATGAGGTCAAATTCGACGGCTATCGCCTGCAGCTTCGTGTTGAAGAGGGCGAGGCGCGCCTCCGCACCCGCAAGGGACTCGACTGGACGGAGAAGTTCGCCGCCCTTGCCCGGCAGGCCAGCAAACTGCCGGACTGTATCCTCGACGGCGAGGCGGTGGCGCTCGACAAGCAGGGCGCCCCCGATTTCGCGGCGCTGCAGGGGGCGCTCTCGGAAGGCACTTCGGAGAAACTGATCTTCTTCGCCTTCGACCTCCTGTTCCTGGAAGGCGCGGATCTGAGGCCGCTGCCGCTGTCGGAGCGCAAGAAGCGGCTCAAGGCGCTGCTCGAAGGGTTGAAGGGCAAGCACCCGGGCCTGCGCTATGTCGATCATTTCGAGACGGCGGGCGATGCGGTGCTGCAGTCGGCTTGCCGCATGCAGCTGGAAGGCATCGTGTCGAAGGATCTCGCCGCGCCCTACAGGTCGGGACGCGGCGGCAGCTGGACCAAGGCCAAGTGCCGGGCGGGGCACGAGGTGATCATCGGAGGCTGGACCAGCGAAGGCAAGCGCCTGCGCTCGCTGCTCGCGGGCGTTCATCGCGGCGAGGGCAAGAGCCGGAAGCTCGTCTATGTCGGCCGAGTCGGCACGGGCTTCGGCGAGAGCGTGATGCGCACCCTCGTCCCGAAGCTGCGCGAGGTCGAGAGCAAGACCAGCCCCTTTGCCGCCGGCGCCAGTCCGCCCAAGGAAGCCAACATGCATTGGGCGCGGCCCGACCTGGTGGCCGAGATCGAGTTCGCCGGCTGGACCGGCGCGGGCAATGTGCGCCAGGCTGCGTTCAAGGGACTGCGCGCGGACAAGCCGGCCAAGGAGGTCGAGGCCGAGGTCGCCGCGACGCCGGAGAAGGTCGAGATGGCGAAGCCTACGCCCCGCAAGACCAGAACAAGGTCGCGCAAGGCCGACACGGCGCCCTCGGGCCCCGCCATCGTGATGGGCGTGTCGATCTCGCATCCCGACAAGCTGCTGTGGCCCGATGAGAAGCCGCCTGTGACCAAGATCGAACTCGCGCGCTACTACGAGGCGGTGGGCGACTGGATGATCGATCACATCGCGGGCCGCCCCTGCTCCATCGTGCGCACGCCCGACGGCATCGACGGCAAACAGAAATTCTTCCAGCGTCACGCCATGCCCGGATCGTCCCATCTCCTGTCGGAGGTGAAGGTGAGTGGCGACAAGAAGCCCTATCTCCAGATCGACCGCGTCGAGGGTCTGGCCGCCGTGGCGCAGATGGGTGCGACCGAGCTGCATCCGTGGAACTGCCAGCCCGGCAATCCCGAGCTTCCGGGCCGCTTGGTCTTCGATCTCGATCCGGCGCCCGACGTCGGCTTCGATGCCGTGATCGCCGGTGCGCGCGAGATCGCGGAGCGCCTGAAGAAGCTGGGCTTGATCCCCTTCTGCAAGACCACGGGCGGCAAGGGCCTGCATGTCGTGGTGCCGCTGACCGACGACCGGAAGAGTCCCGGCTGGGATACGGCCAAGACCTTCGCCAAGGAGATCTGCCGACGGGTGGCCGAGGACGAGCCCGACCTCTACGTGATCAACATGGCGAAGAAGGAACGGACCGGCCGCATTTTCCTCGACTATCTGCGCAACGACCGCACCGCCACCGCGGTCGCGCCGCTCTCGTCGCGCGCCCGTCCCGGCGCCACCGTGTCGATGCCGATCGAATGGACGCAGGTGAAGAAGGGCCTCGATCCGACGAGGTACACGGTGCGCACCGCGCCCGCCCTGCTGAAGCGCAGCAAGCCGTGGAAGGACTACGCGAAGTCCGCGCGTCCGCTGCGCGCCGCCATCGAGAAACTCGTGAAGGCGTGACGCCCCCCTCGTTCAGCCACCCCAATTGTCATCCCGGAGCAACATCATGGCCAAACACAAAGCAATGCGGCCGACCTGGGAGGGCCATCTGCGCCTGTCGCTGGTGACGTGCCCCGTCTCCCTCTACACCGCGACCGAGCGCACCGCCGACATCCACTTCAATCTCATCAATCCCAAGACCAACAACCGCATCCGCATGCAGTCGGTCGATGCCGGCACGGGCGAGCCGGTGGAGCGCGCCGACCTGGTGAGGGGTTTCGCCGTTTCGAAGAACAGATACGTGCTGTTCGAGAAGGACGAGCTCGATGCCGTGCGACTGGATTCGACGCGCATCCTGGATATCGAGGAGTTCGTCGATGCGTCCGAGATCGATCGCATCTACTGGGATGAACCCTACTATCTCGGGCCGTCGGGCAAGACCGGTATCGAGGCCTATGCGGTGATCCGTGCCGCCATGGAAAAGCAGAAGAAGGTCGCGCTGGGCCGCGTCGTCATGCACCAGCGCGAGCGCATCTGTGCGCTGGAGCCGCGCGACAAAGGCATTCTGCTCACCACCCTGCGGACGCACGACGAGATCCGCGCCACGTCGGAGGTGTTCGATCGCAGCCTGCCCAAGCCCAGCGCCCAGATGCTGCAGATCGCCGAGAAGATCATCGAGCAGCAGGACGCCAAGTTCGATCCGACGCGCTTCACGGATCGCTACGAGGATGCGCTGCGCGAGCTGATCGCCAAGAAGAAGAAGGGCGAACCCGTCGTGTCCACGCAGCCGGTGGAAGAGGACGAGAAGGTCGTCGACCTGATGGAGGCGCTGAAGAAGAGCCTCAAGGGCGGCGGCGGACCATCGCGCGAGAAGGCCGACCGCTTCCTCGAGGCACATGGGCGCAGCAAGGCGAAACCGAAGGCGAAAGCCAAGACGAAGACCCGCCGCAAGACCGCGTCCCGCAAGCGGGCGGCTTAAAGGTAGTACAGCTCCCCTCTTGTCATCCTGAGCGAAGCGAAGGATCTCACGCCCGCCAAGGAGTCCGCTGGTCATTCGGCAAGGTCCTTCGCTTCGCTCAGGACGACTTGCTAATTACTCTTGTCTCTCCCACGCCACCGGCTGGGATATCCCGTCGATGGTGACGTGGCGGAAGGTGACGCCATAGGCGACGTCGATCACGCCGGCCGCCAGGGCAACGGAGGGCGGACCGTCGGCGGCGACCTTGTGGTTGGCCAGCACGACGATTCGATCGGCGAAGCGGGCGGCGAGGCCAAGGTCGTGCAGGACCACGATCACGCAGGCGCCGCGCGCGGCCTCGGCCCGCAGGATACCCATGGTCTCCAGCGCATAGGCCGGGTCGAGGCTGGCGACCGGCTCGTCGGCCAGGAAGACCCCCGCTTCGGTGGCGAGTGCCCGCGCCATCATCATGCGGGCCCGCTCGCCCTGGGACATCGTGTCGATGGGCCGGTCCGCAAGGCCCACGCCGTCCACGCGTTCGAGCGCGCGCTGGATCGCCGCCACATCCTGGGTCCTGAGGGGGCGGCTGAGATCGGCGCCATGCGGCAGGCGGCCGAGTGCCACCAGGTCGCGCGCGCGCAAGGGCCAGTAGGCGGAAGCCGCTTGCGGAAGGTAGGCGATGCTCCAGGCGCGAATGGCGGAACCGAGCGAGGCCAGCGGCTGGCCGCGCAGCTGCACCTGCCCGGCCGACGGCGTATCGAGGCCCGCGAGATGGCGCAGAAGGGTCGTCTTGCCGGCGCCATTGGGCCCGACGATGGCCGTGACCTGGCCCGCGTCGAAAGCGAGATCGATGCCGTCGAGGACCACCGCATGGTCGCGGCGGCTCACGAGGCCGCTCACGGAAAGGGTGCTGCCGGTCTTGGTCATGTGGCGAGCCACGCGGCGTGGGCTCTGCGCACCGCACGCACCAGGAAGGGCGCGCCGACCAGCGAGGTGAAGACGCCGAGCTGAAGTTCGGACGCGGTCGGCAGCAGCCGCACCACAACGTCGGCGCCCAGCACGAGCGCGGCGCCGACCAGCATCGAGGGAACGAGCGTCGCCCCCGGGCGGAAGCCGACCTTGGCGCGGACGAGATGAGGCGCGATCAGGCCGACGAAGCCGATGACCCCCGCGACCGATGTGGCGGCTCCCACCATCAGCCCGACACCGAGGGTGAGCCTGAGGCCCAGCGATCTCGTATCGGCGCCGAGGCTGCGCGCCGTGTCCTCCCCCAGCGACAGGGCGTCGATCCAGCGGCCGGCCCCCAGCACGATGGCTGCGCCCAGAATCATGAAGGGCGCGGCCATCGCGAGGTAGTGCAGGTCGCGGTCGACGATCGAGCCGGCCAGCCAGAGCGAGATCTCCTGGTAGGCGAAGGGGTTCGGGGACAGGGCCAGGACCAGGGAGATCAGGGCCGCGGCGATGGCATTGATCGCCACGCCCATCAGCAGCAGCGATACGGTTCCCGTCCCCGACCGCACCGCGCCCATCAGCAGCGCGACCGCGACGGCCGCACCGGCGATGCCCGCCAGTGGCAGCGCCAGCGCAAAGGCGGCGGCGAGGCCGCTGTAGAAGGCGCAGACGGCGGCGAAACCCGCACACGCCGACACGCCGATGACGCCGGGCTCGGCCAGCGGATTGCGCAGCCAGCCCTGCAGCACCGCACCGCTCAGGCCCAGCACACCGCCGATCAGCAGGCCGAGGGTGGCGCGGGGCAGGCGCAGCTCCCAGACGATGGCCCAGCCGACCTCGTTGCCGAGGCGCCACGGCCACCAGGCCGGACCGACCGCCAGGGACAGGAGGTAGAGCGCCGCGATCAGCAGGAGGAGCCAGCGGTTCATCGCCGTGCCTCTGCCAGGCGTCGCATGACCTCGAAATTGTCCGGGCCGGCGCAGATTGAAAATCGGGTCGGCACCGACGCGAGCTTCGTCTTGCCCGCCAGGGCGAGCAGGGCGTGATGGCCGACGAACTCGGTGGCCCGGGCCGGGTTGTCATTGGCGGTCCCGTCGAACACCACGAGGTCGGGTTGGCCGGCGAGAACGGTTTCGAGCGACAGGCGGCCGAAGGAGCCGATGCCGAGCTCGGCGGCGAGATTGCGGTAACCGGAGAGTCGCAGCAGTTCGTCCATCAGGCTGTCCTTCCCCGACGTGCCGCGATTGGCCTCGAGATAGACCGCCGTGCCGAGGGGAGCGCCTGTCCAGGTCAGCCGGCGACGCTCCACCTGCATGCCGGCGATCAGGCTTCGGCCCACTTCTTCGCGGCCCAGTGCCGTCGCCATCTGCTCGATGACGCTCTCGGCTTCGCCGATCGACGTCGCCCACGGCAATTCGAGGATTTGCACCCCTGCCCCTCGCAGCAGCCGCTTCAGGGAAGCGTGCGAGCCCTGGCCCAGGATCACGAGGTCGGGCCGGAGGGTCAGGATCGATTCGAAGGAATCGCGCACCGGGGCGAGGGCGCCAGCCTGGTCGGCCAGCGCGGAGAGGCGCGGGTCCTGCGAGAGGTAGCTGACACCCACGAGTTGTCCGGGCGCGGCAAGACGCAGGGCCATCTGATCGAGGCAGAGATTGAGGGTGACCACCCGCTGCGGGGTCTGCGCGGCGGCCGGGAGGGCCAAGAATAGCAGCACAAAGCTAGCGAAGCTGCGGAGGAGCGCCATCGTCAAAGTTCGACAACAACCTCATCCTGAGGAGCCGCGCGTCGCGCGGCGTCTCGAAGGATGGGCAACGGACGGGGTGCTCGCGCCCATCCTTCGAGACGCGCTCCTGCGGAGCGCTCCTCAGGATGAGGTCTTTGTTGGGGTGTCTTCAATCCAATCTGCATGATCTCACTGCCTTAGGCCGCCGCGGCAACGCGCCAGTTGGTTAGGTGGCGTGTCCCCGGCGTCCAGTCGACCAGCGCGATCCTCGGTTCGGGCGAGGCGTGGGAGAAGGCGATCGCGCCGTCGATGGCGGCGACCGATCGGGCCGCCTCGAAATCGAGGACATCCCGGCCGGTGCGATTGCAGACGAGGACGGGCCGGCCGGTCGTCGCGGACGCGCGTTCCCATTCGCCGTCGGGGCCGTGAAGGCCCGGTGCCCAGGCGGCGGCGGACAGAAGCAGGTCGACGCCCTGGACCGCGGTCTCGTCGACGAGACGGGTCGAATACATGTCGGCGCAGACGAAGAAGCCGACCCGGCCGATGCCGTCGACCGTCAGCACCGTGGGACGATCACCCGGCGTCGACCAGGATTCCGACCCCATTCGCAAAGCGTTCACCTTGCGGTGCCGGCCCACTGCCGAGCCCTTCGGGGCGAACAGCACCATGCTGTTGAATAAGGCACCGTTCTCCGGTGCGGCCTCCGGGGTGCCGAGCACCAAGGACGCCTTGTGTTCGAGAGCGAGCGCGCCGGCCCAGGTGAACAGCGCGGATTGCCCGCTCGCGATCCAGTCGGTGCCCACGAGGTCGCGAAACCCATAGCCGCTCACGGCAAGCTCGGGCGTGACGATCAGCCGGGCGCCGCTCGCCGCGGCCCGGCGCACGGCCTGCTCGAGGGCGGACCTGTTCGCCGCGAGCTCCCCGGGCAGGGGCGCGAGATGAAGCAGGGCAATCGTTGACGTCGGAGTGGCGGTGGCTGTGGTCACGGTAGCGAAAGCTACGCCACCGGCGAAGACTTGCAGCAAGTTTCGCCGGTGGCGAGGACGCATCGTGCCGCTCAGAACCTCGCCTTCACGCCGAAGAAGGCCTGGAAATACGGCGCCTGGAAGCCTTCCGGCTCCTCGTACACCCGGTCCAGAACGTTCTCGGCGCGGGCAAAGAGCTGGACGGACGGGATGACGTCGTACTGGGCCGTGATTCGCACCAGCGTGTAAGGGGCCGGCGTCATGATCGCCCCGGTGACGGCATTGGCGTCGAATCGGCTGTTGACCTGCAGCACGCCGACGCCGAACAGCGTGTTCTCCCACGGCCGCACCTCGGCGCGGATGTTGAAGACATCGCCGGGACGGCGCAGCAGCGGCTGGTTGGCATCGACGTTGCGCGCGATCAGGTGGGTGTAGTCGAAATAGAGATCGAACCACTTCACCGGGCTGATCTGCAGCGTCACTTCGAAGCCTTCGGTCTGCGCGTTGGCGACGTTCTGCATCAGGGCGAAGGTCGGCGGCGCGCACTGGATGAGGTTCGAGTAGGTGTTGAAGAAGTAGGTGATGCCGGCCTTCACCTTGCGGTCGAAGATCCCCTGCTCCACGCCCACCTCATAGCCGCGGCTGTATTCCGGCTGCAGGTTGGGATTGCCGCCGCAGAACGGCCCGGGACCGAACATCTCGATCAGCGCCGGCGCCTTGAAGGCGGTGCCGTACGACGCCTTGATCTTGGTGTCCGTCGGCGCCCACAGGTAGGACGCGCCGGCACGCCAGGTGCCCACGGTGCCGAACATGTCGTTCATGTCGACGCGGCCGCCGACGTTGAGGTTGAACCCTTCGAACGGGTTGAGCCGGAGCTGACCATAGATGCCGGTCTGGGCCATCGTGCCCCAGGCCTGTGTGTAGGGCGTGAACGGACCGACCGTGTTGGTGTAGGCCCACTGCCGGTCGTAATCGATGCCGCCGATGACCTCGATCTGGTCGATGACCTTAACCAGGTTCTTGAAATCGGCCTGCAGGCGTCGACCGTTGAACCAGCTGTCGGTGTTGAACGGAAACGGGTTCTGCACGCTGGCATAGTCGAGATCGTGCCGCGTGATGGTGCTGTAGTTGACGCCGACGACGGGCTTCCAGCGGCCGTCGAAATACGAGCCTTCGATTTCGCCGCGCGTGTAGAACTGCGATGTGTAGGTGTTGGTGTTCGGATCTTCCAGTCCGACCTGGTCGTAGTTCACCTTGGCGTCGATGTAGCGGCCGTACCAGTTGAACTGGGTGTTCTCGTTGATCTCGAAGCCGAGGCGCGCCGCGAGCGTGATGTTGCGATAGGGATCGATGTCGACGAAGCCGCCGTTCGGCGTGAACCGCGCCGGCACCGGCGTGTCGTTCGGGCTGAACGTGCCGGCGACGCTCAGGTTGTAGTTGAAACGTCCTTCGCTACCGCGAACATAGGCGCCGCTGTTGCTTGTCAGCCGCGTGCCGAGTTCGGTGAAGGCCGCACCGTTCATCGGCCCCTTGCCGGCCTTGGTGACCATGTTGATGACGCCGCCCATCGCCTGGCTGCCGTACATCGTGGACATCGGGCCGCGCACGACTTCGATGCGGTCGAGGTTCTCGGTGAGGAAGTTGCCGAAGTCGACCGCGCCATTGCCGCTGGACGGATCGCTGACATTGACGCCGTCGATGAGCACCAGCACGTGGTTGGAATTCGAGCCGCGCACGAAGACGGAGGTCTGTGTGCCCACGCCGCCGGACTGTTGCACGGAGACACCGGGGATGGTCCTCAGCACTTCGGCGGCATTGCGAAGCTGCCGTCGCTGCATCTCTTCCTGCATGACGACGGTGTAGCTGGCGGTGACCTTGCTCGGGTCGGTCGGGAAGCGGTCGGCCGTCACGACCGTCGCGGGCATCATGGCGTCCGGTTCGGTCTGCGCCTGCGCCGTCATGGGTGCTGCAAGGGGCGCCAGGAACGGAAAAACAAAAAGAAATCGACGGATCGGCGTCATAGACGGATCTCCCAAGACAGAACACGCACAAGGCGCGTCACCGCTCGGTTGACCGTCCCGTTGGATTGTCCCGTCCATCGGAAGAGCGACGCTATCGCCGGCAGGTCTTCTGGCTCGCGGGTCGCAGCTCCTGCCCGTCTTCCCAGACCGAAGTCCAGTGACTCTTGGGCAGTCGCTCGCCGCTTACAGCTGCGGGTACAGCTGCCGATTAGCTCCCGAAGGAGCAGCACGGCATTCCCTGTTAGCCTCCGGTTAAGGAGGACCGTCGATGGGTGATCGTTAAGGCACGTCGGCAGCCTCCGTCAAGATTTCGTGATCGGCTGCCCTGCGACACGGGTGCGCCGTGTGGCGCGCACGCTACACTCGGGCATGACTCGCATCCTGCTGACCCGTCACGGTCACGTCGACGGGATCCATCCCGCCCGCTTCCGCGGACGCGCGGAGCTGCCGCTCACGGCCCTGGGGTTGGCGCAGGCCGATGCGCTGGCCGCCCGCATCGCCGCGCGCTGGAAGCCCGTTGCCGTCTATACGAGTTCGCTGCAGCGCTGCGTCGTCACCGGTGGTCGGGTTGCAGAAGTCGGCAACATTCCCGCATCGGTCCACGATGGCATGGGCGACATCGACTATGGCACCTGGCAGATGCGCACCCACGCGGAGATCGAGATGGAGTCGCCGGAGGCCTATCGCCTGTGGCGACGGGCGCCGCATCTCGTGCGCTTTCCCGGCGGCGAGTCGCTGCAGGACGTGGTGGCGCGGACCTCGAACGCACTTCGCATGGTCCTGGAGCGGCACGCCGACGAAACGGTCGTCCTGGTCGGCCATGACAGCGTGAACCGCGCGCTGTTGCTGCAGCTCCTCGACCAGCCGCTGTCGGCGTATTGGAAGCTGGCGCAGGACCCATGCGCATTGAATGAGGTGGAGATCCTGGCGGACGGCAACGTGCGGGTGGGGTTCATCAACGACACCAGCCATCTCGACCGTCTGGACCGGGGCTGACCGGAGGCGTAAATGGCCCGGCATGCGGGCCTTCTCATATGATGTGATTGTGGTGGGCGGCGGCCATGCCGGCTGTGAAGCTGCCGCCGCGTCGGCGCGCCTCGGCGCACGCACCCTGCTTCTCACGCATCGGATCGAGACGATCGGCGAAATGTCGTGCAATCCGGCGATCGGCGGGTTGGGCAAGGGCCACCTGGTTCGCGAGATCGATGCGCTGGACGGGATCATGGGCCGGGCCATCGACCGTGGCGGGATTCAGTTCCGGACCCTCAATCTCTCGAAGGGCCCGGCGGTCCGCGGTCCGCGGGCGCAGGCCGATCGCAAGCTCTACCGGCAGGCCATCCAGGCGTTGCTGGCGGAGCAGGCGAGTCTCGAGATCCGCGCCGATGCGGTTGCGGATATCATCATCGATTCAATCGGTGCGTGTGCCGGGGTCGTCACCGAGTCCGGAGCCGAGATCGGCGCCGGGCGGGTGATCCTGACGACGGGTACGTTCCTGCGCGGCCTGATCCATATGGGCGAGACCAGGATTCCGGCCGGTCGGGTGCGGGGCGATGGAGTCGAGGAGCCGTCGACGGCGCTTGCCCAGACTTTGCATCGGCTTGGCTTCAAGCTGGGACGCCTCAAGACCGGGACGCCGGCACGGCTGGACGGCCGTACGATCGACTACGCTTCGCTCGAGCGGCAGGACGGCGACGACCCACCGCGGCCATTCTCCTACCTGACCGAGCGCATCACGACGCCCCAGGTCCCTTGCCACATCACGACGACGACGGCGGCGACGCACGAGATCATTCGCGCCAACCTGCACCGCGCCCCGATGTACTCGGGCCAAATCGAGAGTGTTGGCCCTCGCTATTGTCCGTCGATCGAGGACAAGGTCGTCAGGTTCGGCCAGCGCGACCGCCACCAAATCTTCCTCGAACCCGAGGGTCTGGACGATTTCACCGTCTATCCGAACGGGATCTCCACCTCGCTGCCCAAGGACGTCCAGGTGGCGATGCTTCAGACCATTCCCGGTCTGGAGCGTACCGAGATGCTGCGGCCGGGTTATGCCATCGAGTACGACCACATCGATCCGCGGGAGCTGAACGCGACCCTGGAAACCCGCCGGGTTCCGGGACTCTATATGGCCGGCCAGATCAATGGCACGACCGGCTACGAGGAGGCGGCCGCCCAGGGTCTCATCGCCGGCCTGAATGCGGTGCTGGCAAAGCCCTTCATCGTGGATCGCGCCGACGGCTATCTGGGCGTCCTGATCGACGACCTGGTCTCGCTCGGCGTGACCGAGCCCTACCGGATGTTCACCTCGCGCGCCGAGTATCGCCTCTGGCTCCGGGCCGACAATGCCGACCAGCGCCTCACTCAACGGGGCGTCGAAGTCGGGTGTGTCGGGCCCGAGCGGGCGGCAATGTTTCACGTGAAACATCAGGCGCTGGAGGCGGCTCGCTCCCTGGCCGGGGGCCTGAAGATCAGCCCCTCCGCCCTGGCCAAGCGCGGGATCCCCATCAACCAGGATGGGGTCGCGCGGTCGGCCCTCGATCTACTGGCCTATCCTGAGATCGACTGGAGCCGGCTCGTCGGCCTTTGGCCCGAACTCGGGACGGTATCTGCCGAGGTGGCGGAACAGTTGACGATCGACTCCCGTTACGAGGGATACCTGAGCCGCCAGCGGGGTGACATTGCCGCCTACCGTCGGGACGAGGCCTTGGCCCTTCCGGCCGATCTGGATTACGGCGCCATTGGGAGTCTTTCGACGGAAGTCCGCCAGAAGCTTGAAGCCAACCGGCCGGCTACCCTCGGTCAGGCGGCGCGGATTTCGGGGGTCACGCCGGCGGCGCTGGTGGCCTTGCTGAAGCATGTCCGCCGCCGGGCGGCGTGACATGGCCGACTTGCTCGCCGATGTTTCACGTGAAACACGCCGTCAGTTGGAAGTACTGGTGGAGACCCTGGAGCGGTGGCAGAAGGCCATCAATCTGGTCGGTAAGACGACTTTGGACGGTGTCTGGAAGCGGCACATCCTCGACTCGGCACAACTTGTTCCTCTCATACCAGCCGAGGCGAAAACGCTGGCCGATCTGGGAAGCGGTGGCGGATTTCCGGGGCTCGTCATCGCCGCAATGCGGCCGGATCTGGAGATTACTCTGATCGAGTCCGATGCCCGGAAAGCGGCGTTTCTAGGCGAAGCCGGCCGTAAGATGGGGCTGGTCCGCCAGCCAAAGCTGGTGATCAAGCGAATCGAGGCGGCGCCACCGGCTAACGCCGAGGTGGTGACCGCCAGGGCCTTGGCGCCCTTGACCCAGTTGCTTGAATGGTCCGACCGACACAGGATGAATACCGCTATTTGTCTTTTCCACAAGGGGAAGGACTGGCAGGCAGAGGTGGACGAGGCCAAGAAGAGATGGGACTTTTCCCCCGAAGCATTTGCGAGCGTGACCGATCGTGACGCCGTCCTCCTCAGAATCGGCTCCTACACCGCCGCAGATCTTCGCGATCGCCAACCAGAAGGGCGGCGTCGGTAAGACCACGACGGCGATCAACCTCGCCACAGCCCTGGCGGCCGTAGGCGAGAAGGTCCTTTTGATCGACCTTGATCCGCAGGGAAACGCCTCTACGAGTCTAGGTATAGCGCGAAATGAGCGCTCACCCGGTTCCTATGAGTTCCTGCTGGGCCTCAACCCGCTGGATGCCTCTGTTCGGGCCACCCAGATTCCCGGCCTGGACGTGATGCCGGCGGCGGGTCAGCTCGCCGGGGCCGAGATTGAACTGATCGACATGGACCGTCGAGAGCGCCGGCTGGCCGAGGCGCTGGCCGCACCCGGCAACGACGCGCGGCGGCGCTGGACGATCGTCCTGATCGACTGCCCACCTTCGCTCGGCCTCGTCACCCTGAACGCCCTCGTCGCGGTCGACGCCGTGCTGGTTCCGCTGCAGGCGGAGTTCCTGGCGCTCGAAGGCATCGGGGCGCTCGGCAACACGATCGACCGGGTGAAGAAGAGACTCAATCCCCGGTTGCATATCATAGGGGTCGTCCTGACCATGGTCGATCGCCGCATGACGCTCAGCCAGCAGGTCGTGGCCGACGTGCGCGCGCATTACGGTGAGCTGGTGTTCGGAACGACGATCCCGCGCAACGTCCGCATCGCCGAGGCGCCGTCGCACGGCATGCCGGTGCTGATCTACGACAATGCCTGTGCCGGGTCGCAGGCCTACATCCTGCTGGCGAGCGAGTTCATCCGCCGCCGGCGCCTCGCCGCAGAACAGGCAATCGCCCCATGAGCCAGCCCCCCAAACCCCGCGGCCTCGGCCGTGGCCTCTCCGCCCTGCTCGGCGACGACGAAGTCGCCTCCGCCGTGACGCCGGCCGCACCCGCTGGTTCGCCGGCGCCGCCACCGGCCACTGCACAAGCCGGGCCGACCGAGGCCGAAGCCGTGCGCCCCTCGCCTGGCAGGCTGCCGCCGCTGACCCTGCCGATCGGCCAGCTCAAGCCCGGCAAGATGCAGCCGCGCACCAGCTTCGAGGACATCGAGATGCTGGTCGAGTCGGTCAAGGAATATGGCCTTCTACAACCCATACTTGTGCGCCCCCTGCGCGACTCGGCCGACAGCTACGAGATCATCGCGGGGGAGCGGCGCTGGCGGGCGGCGCAGAAGGCCCAGCTCCATGACGTGCCGGTCGTCATCCGCACGATCGACGACAGGGACGCGCTGCAGATCGGCCTGGTCGAGAACCTGCAGCGTTCCGACCTGACCGCGATCGACGAGGCGCAGGGCTACAAGCGGCTGGTCGAGGACTACAGCCACACCCAGGAGGACCTGGCGCGCATGATGGGCCGGAGCCGGCCCCACATCGCCAACACGCTGCGTCTGCTCGACCTGCCGCCGCCGGTGCAGGAGATGGTCCGGGACGGCGCACTTTCCGCCGGTCAGGCGCGTACACTGATCGGTGTACCTGACCCTGTGGCAATGGCGCAGCGGGCCATCGCCGAGAAGCTCACCGTGCGCGATCTTGAGCGGCTCGCCGGCGAAACCAAGACGAAGGCCAAGCCGGGCGGCGCCGGCAAGACCAAGGCCGGCGGTGCCGCCGGCGGCGCGGCCAAGAGTGCCGACACGAAGGCGCTGGAGAAGCGCCTCGAGGAGGCACTCGGGCTCAAGGTCGATCTCAGCTTGCGCGGCCTCGGCGAGCATAGCGTGCAGACCCTGGAAATCCGCGACTTCGATCAGCTCGACACGGTGGTCGACAAACTCACGCGGCGTTAGCTCTTCAATCTGGTCAGGTTCTTGCTGGACTCCGTGACGCACCACGGAAGGTCCCCATGGAAACCGGTCCAAAGCCCGTCAGCTACTTCCCGCCCGAGGATCCCGACGCGCGGCGGCTCGAGGCGCGGCCCGAGCCGATGCTGATCAAGCCGTCGGAAACCGCGCTGATCATCGTCGACATGCAGAACGCCTATGCCTCGCCCGGCGGCTATCTCGATCTCGCGGGCTTCGACATCTCGGGGGCCGCACCGGCGATCGAGAAGATCCGCGAGGCCGCCGCGGCGGCGCGTGCCGCCGGCATTCCCGTGATCTATTTCCAGAACGGCTGGGATCCCGACTATGTCGAGGCGGGCGGGCCGGGCTCGCCCAACTGGCACAAGTCGAACGCCATGAAGACGATGCGCGCGCGTCCCGAACTGCAGGGCAAGCTCCTGGCCAAGGGCGGCTGGGACTACGAGCTCGTGGACGCATTGCCGCCGCAGAAGGGCGACATCGTCATTTCGAAGCCGCGCTACAGCGCCTTCTACAACACCAACCTCGACAGCGTGCTGCGCGCCCGCGGCATCCGCTCGCTGGTCTTCACCGGCATCGCCACCAACGTCTGCGTGGAGTCGACTCTACGCGACGGCTTCTTCCTCGAGTATTTCGGCATCGTCCTGCACGACGCCACGCATCATGCCGGGCCCGACTACATCCAGAAGGCGTCGCTGTTCAACATCGAGAGCTTCTTCGGCTGGGTGTCGTCAGTCGAGGCGTTCCGCAATGCCCTGCAGGCCAATGCCCATCCTGGCCTCAACACGGAAGGACCAACCTGATGCCCATGAAGCCCGTGATCCCGCCCGGCACCGGCAAGACGCTGGCGCCCTATTCGCCCGGCGTGGTGGCCGACGGCATCGTCTACGTCTCGGGCACCCTGCCGCTCGATGCCGACACCAACGTGGTGCATGTCGGCGATCCGACCGCGCAGACGCATCATGTGCTGAAGACCATCCAGTCGGTGATCGAAGCCGCCGGCGGCACCATGGCCGACGTCACCTTCAATTCGATCTTCCTCACCGACTGGGCGCACTACGCCGCCATCAATGCCGTCTATGCGCAGTATTTTCCGGGCGACAAGCCGGCGCGCTACTGCATCCAGTGCGGCCTGGTGAAGAAGGACGCGCTGATCGAGATCGCGACCGTCGCGCATATCGGCAAGTGATCATCGGTACGTGATCTTCGACGTCCACCAATGCGGACGGCCCGGGGCCGCGACGGTTCTGCTGTCGGCCGGCCTCGGCGGCGCGGCCGGCTACTGGACGCCGCAGCTCGCTGCCCTCACCGCCCGATATCGCGTCATCACCTACGACCAGAGCGGCACCGGCCGCGCCCGCGCGACCCGCCTTCCCGCGGGCTATGCCATCGCGGATATGGCCGACGAGGTCCGCGAGATCCTCGATGCGACGTCGACGAAGAGCTGCCACTTCGTCGGTCACGCGCTGGGCGGCCTCGCCGGCGTCGACCTGGCGCTGCGCCATCCGGACCGCGTGCGGTCCCTCACCATCGTCAACGGCTGGGCGACGGCCGATGCCCATACGCGGCGCTGCTTCGAGATTCGCGTCGCCCTGTTGAAGAGCGCCGGTCCCGAAGCCTACGTCCGGGCACAACCGATCTTCCTCTACCCCGCGACCTGGCTGGCGGCGAATGCGGAACGCATGGCGACGGAGGACGCCCATGCGCTCTCCGGTTTCCAGGGCAGCGACAACCTGCTGCGCCGCATCGAGGCCCTGCTGTCCTTCGACGCCACAGCACAGCTCGACGCGCTGAACCTGCCCGTTCTGCTGTCGGCAGCCCGCGACGACGTGCTGGTGTCGTGCAGCCAGTCGGAGGCGCTGGCAGCGCGCCTGCCCGACGCTCTTCTCGACGTGGCACCCTTCGGTGGGCACGCGCACAACGTTACCGAGCCTGCGGCGTTCAACGAGTTGTTGCTGGGCTTCCTCGACCGTCAGGCGTGATCGCTTCAGTTGGCGGACGCGATCGCGCGGTTGCCGCCCGTCACCCCGGTGCGGCCCTTGTCGGCCGACACTTCCGTCGCCGTGCATCGCGGACTGAGCGGCAGGCCCGGCCAGACATCGACCTCGAGGAAGCGCGTTTCCCCCGGCGCGAGTTCGACGGTCGCCGCCTCGGCCGGCGTCTGGGTGAGCGGCGCGTAGCTCGGCGCGTTGCAGGTGATGACGTGCTGCCCGGGCGCGACCTCGATGCGGATCCAGGTTTTGTTGGCCAGGGAGCCGATCGGCTGTTGATTGTCGGCCAGCGAGAATACCACCTCAGACCCGAGGACCGAACTGCGATAGAGGTACAGGGCGGCCTGACCCGGCGGTGGCGGGTCGAACCGCTTCCCCTCCATATCCGCTGCGGTCCCTGCCAGGGGCACGGTTGCGCAGGCGCCCAACAGGAACGACGTCGCTACAAAGAAATACAAAGCGCGCACGTCCCTCTCCACAGAAATTACAACGATAGAGCCGCAACGGGACCGGCGCGACGTCGTTCCCCCGGCCCCGTGTCGACCGTCATTAACTGTGGAACCTGGCGGGGAATGTAACGTTGCTGCGCCATGGCTAGTGAAACGCTGCACGAAGACCCGGCCAAGCTCGGCCCCGAGGTCATGGATCGCCATCGCGCGATCGTTTCCCTGATGGAAGAGCTGGAGGCCGTCGACTGGTATGACCAGCGCGCCAAGGCCACCGCCAATGCCGAGTTGCGGACCATCCTCGAACACAACCGTGACGAGGAGAAGGAACACGCGGCAATGGCGCTCGAGTGGCTGCGGCGCAACGATCCGAAGATGGACGAGCATCTCCGGACGTTCCTGTTCAAGGAAGGTCCGATCAAGGAGATCGAGGCCGACATGAAGAGCGGTGGCCCCGACGGCAGCGAAGCGAACCCCGCCTCCGATGGCAGCCTCGGCATCGGCAGCCTGCGCAGGACTCCAGATCAGGTGAAAAAATGAAGAACCATCTGTTCCGCGACCGCGCGCCCATCACCGAAGCCGGCTGGGAAGAGATCGAGCAGGAAGCTAAACGCACCCTGCGCACCCTGCTGGCGGCGCGGCGTGTCGTCGATTTCCGGGGGCCGCTGGGTTGGGGCGCATCCGATGTCGAGCTGGGCCGGGCCGATCCCATCGCCTCGCCGCCGGGCGGCAGCAACGTGCGGGCCCTGCTGCGCCGTATCCAGCCGCTGGTCGAGTTGCGCATTCCCTTCGAAGTCACTCGCGCCGAACTCGATGCGATCGACCGCGGTGCGCGCGATCCCGACCTCGACAGCGTGACGGCTGCGGCGCGCGAGATCGCCATCGCCGAGGACCGTGCCATCTTCCACGGCTACGAGGCGGCCCAGATCACCGGCATCTGCGAGGCCCAGAGGGGCCAGTCCGTGGCGCTGGGCACCAGCCACGCCGACTATCCGGATGCCGTCGCCGCAGCGCTGAAGAAGCTGCGCGACGAAGGCATCGAAGGCCCCTTCGCCGTCGTGCTGAGCGAGCAGCTCTACAAGGATCTGACCTCGCGCACCGATGGCGGCTACCCGATCCTGAGCCACGTCCAGCGCCTGATCGACGGCGAGGTCTACGCCGCCCCCGGTCTCGAGGGTGGTCTGGTGATCTCCCTGCGGGGTGGTGACTTCGAGTTGACGGTCGGCCAGGATTTCTCGATCGGCTATCTCGAGCACGACACCGAGCGCGTGCGGCTCTACATCGAGGAGAGCTTCACCTTCCTCGTGCTGTCGCCGCAGGCGGCGATCCCGCTGACACCGACGGGCAAATAGAAGCTCAGCGCCGCGCTTTCGCCGAACGCGCGGCCTGCCCCAGCCGCAGACAGAGGCGACGCGCAATCGCCTCGTCGGGCAAGCCGGTTCGCTTGCAGTCGATTTCGGCCTCCAGGATCGTGGTCAGGGCCGCACCGAGGCGCGAAAGCGGCCAGGTGCGCAGGTGGCGCTCGAAGCGCTGGCGAACCGGACCGCCGCGGGGCAGCCCGCGCGCCTTGAACATCGCGCCTTCGAGATTGCCGCCCTTTGTCGCGTGACCCGACACGAGATGCAGCTGGTCGGCGTGCCGCTGCAGCGAACGCACGAGCTGGACCGGGTTGCCTCCTTCCGCGAAGACGCGGTCGAGGGCGCGATCGAGGGCCACGAGTTCGCCATCGAAGGTCGCGGCGATCACGTCGTCGATTCCGATCGAGGCCGTGTCGCCCAGAACGGCCATGGCATCTTCCAGGGTTACGGACTTGCCGGCATCCGTGCCCTTGTAGAGCAGCAGCTTGTCGATCTCACCGCGGGTCTGGCCGCGATCGCCGCCCAGCCGTTCGACGATCCATTCCAGCGCATCGGGCTCGACGGTCAGGCCCTGCGCACGCGCGGCGCTCTCGACGAGGCCTTCGAGGGCGGCCTCGTTGTCCATGTAACAGGGCAGGGCAGCCAAAGTGGCCTCGGTCTCGGCCAAGGTGCGCAGGGTCGAGCGTGGCGTGAGGTTGCCACCCTCGACGATGATGAGCGCATCGCCGGCGGTCGCCTCGACGAGGTTCTCCAGGGCCGCGACGGTTTCCTCACCGGCCGGCCGCACGCGGATGACGCGGCGGCCGCCCATCATCGACAGGGCCCCGAACTCGTCCGCCAGCCGGGCCGGATCCTGCTTCAGCACGTCGCCGCTGATGTCGACGACCCGGAACGGATCCTTGAGGTCCTCGCAGACGGTCCTGGCCAACGCCACGGCCCGCTCGGCGACGAGCCCGTCGTCGTTGCCGTAGATCACCACCCCCCGCACCTTGGGATCGGGCTTTTTCAGGAAGGCTTCGACCTGGCGTGCTTCGATCTTCACGGCCCCGTCTATAGCACGGGCCGGGCCGCCAACGACGTCAGGCCTTGTCGGCTGACGGCTCGGTGTCGCCCGCCGCGGCCTCGCCGCCCTCTTCCAGCCTGGCGCGCTCGCGCGCGGCGCGCTTGGCTTCCGCCTTCTCGGCAACCTTGATGGCCTTCAAGCGCTCGCGTTCGCGACGCTCGAAATCGTAGTTCGGCTTGCGTGCCATGTTCTGGCCCCTTCCTGGCTTTGAAGCCCTACACCACGACGTTTACGATACGGTTCGGCACGACGATCACCCGCTTGGGCGTCTTGCCGTCGAGCCCCCGGACAAGTTCCGGCAGCGCCAGGGCAGCGGCTTCCGCCGCCTCCTTGGGCGTGTCCTTGGTCAGGGAAATGGTGCCGCGCAGCTTGCCGTTCAACTGCACTGCGACGGTGACCGTGTCGTCGACCAGCAGTGCATCTTCAGGCAGCGGCCACGGCGCGTCGGCCAGCAGGCTCCTGTGGCCGAGCGCGTGCCAGAGTTCCTCGGCGAGATGCGGCGTCATCGGGCCGATCAGGCGCACGAAGATCTCCAGCGCCTCGCGCAGCGCCCACCTCGTGCTGTCGTCGCTGGCCTCGACCGAATCGATCGTGTTGGCGAACTCGTAGAGACGCGCCACGGCCTTGTTGAAGTGGAAGGCCTCGATGTCCGCCGAGAGGCCGGCGATCGCCTTGTGCGCGGCGCGGCGGAGCGCGACGGCGGCGTCCGAGAAAGTCGCGGGTCTCGCGGTGCCGATCGCCGGCAGCGTCGCGATCGCCTGAGAGGCGATGCGGAACAGGCGCTGCTGGAAGCGCCAGGCGCCGGTGACGCCGGCCTCGGTCCATTCGAGGTCGCGCTCCGGCGGGCTGTCGGACAGCATGAACCAGCGCGCCGTGTCGGCGCCGTAGTCGCGGATGATCTCGTCCGGGTCGACGACGTTCTTCTTCGACTTGGACATCTTCTCCGAGCGGCCGACCTCGACCGGGCTCTTGTCGGAGAGGCGCACGACCTTGCCGCCCTCGCGCTCGATCTCCTCGGGCGTCAGCCACGTCCCGTCGCTCGCGCGATAGGTCTCGTGACAGACCATGCCCTGGGTGAAGAGGCCGTCGAACGGCTCGTCGCGGCTGGTCATCTGGACCTCGCGCATGGCGCGTGTCCAGAAGCGCGAATAGAGCAGGTGCAGGATCGCGTGCTCGACGCCGCCGATATATTGATCGACCGGCATCCAGTAGTGGTTCTCGTCGCGATCGAACGGCGCGGTTTCGAGATGCGGCGAGGTGAAGCGGTCGAAGTACCAGCTGGAATCGATGAACGTGTCGAACGTGTCGGTCTCGCGGCGGGCGGGCTTGCCGCAGGTCGGGCACGGGACGTGTTTCCACGTCGGATGGCGGTCGAGCGGATTGCCCGGACGGTCGAAGGTCACGTCATCGGGCAGCTGCACCGGCAGGTCCTTGTCGGGCACCGGCACCACGCCGCAGCTCTCGCAATGGATCGCCGGGATCGGGCAGCCCCAGTAGCGCTGGCGCGAGACCAGCCAGTCGCGCAGGCGATACTGCGTCGTGCCCTTGCCGACGCCCATCTCCTCGAGGCGCGCGATCACCCGGGCCTTCGCCTCCTCGACCCCGAGCCCGTCGAGGAATTCGGAGTTCACGATGAGGCCGTCCTCGACATAGGGCGCGGCGGCGATGTCGAGCTTCGTGCCGTCTGCCGGGGCCACGACCTGCAGGATCGGCAGGCCGTACTTGGTCGCGAACTCATGGTCGCGCTCGTCGTGGCCGGGGCAGCCGAAGATCGCGCCCGTACCGTATTCCATCAGCACGAAGTTGGCGGCGTAGACCGGCACGGTCATGCCCGGGACCAGCGGATGCCTGGCCAGCAGCGGCAGCTTGTAGCCCTGCTTCTCGGCGGTCTCGACCTCGGCGGCCGCCGTGCCGGTCTTGCGGCATTCGGCGACGAAGTGCTGCAGGCCGGGATCGCTCGGGGCGAGTCCCTGGACCAGCGGATGCTCGGCCGACAGCGCCATGAACGAGGCGCCGAACAGCGTGTCGGGGCGGGTCGTGAAGATTTCCAGCTTTCCGCGATCGGCACCGGAGGCGTCGGTGAGCTGCCAGAAGACGCGGGCGCCGCGGCTCTTGCCGATCCAGTTGGCCTGCATCAGGCGCACCTTCTCGGGCCAGCGGTCGAGCGTATCGAGGCGGCTCAGCAGCTCGTCGGCGAAGTGGGTGATCTTGAGGTTCCACTGGGTGAGCTTGCGGCGCTCCACGGGCGCGCCGGTGCGCCAGCCCTTGCCCTCGATCACCTGCTCGTTGGCCAGCACGGTGTTGTCGACGGGATCCCAGTTGACCCAGGCCTCCTTGCGGTAGGCGAGGCCCGCCTTCCAGAAGTCGAGGAACATCTTCTGCTGGTGGCGGTAATAGCTCGGGTCGCAGGTCGCCAGCTCGCGGCTCCAGTCGAGGGACAGGCCCATCGACTTCAGCTGCTTCTTCATCGCGGCGATGTTCTCGTAGGTCCACTTCTTCGGATGGACCTTCTTCTCCATGGCGGCGTTCTCGGCCGGCAGCCCGAACGCGTCCCAGCCCATGGGATGCAGCACGTTGAAGCCCTTGGCGCGCTTGTAGCGGGCGATCACGTCGCCCTGCGTGTAGTTGCGCACGTGCCCCATGTGGATGCGCCCCGACGGATAGGGGAACATCTCGAGCACGTAATATTTCGGCCGCGCCTTATCCATCACGGCCCGGAAGGTCTGGCGCTCTTCCCAGACCTTCTGCCACTTGCTCTCGGTTTCGGTGAAATTGTAGCGCACGGTGGGTGCGGCTTGCGTCGGCGACACGGAGTTCTTCCCGAAAAGGTGTTCCCAGAAAAGACTGAGGCCGCAGCGGATGCCCGCTGCGGCCCCTCACGTCAAGCGCCAGCTGGAAACGGCGACGCGTCAGGCGGGACCCGGCAGGACCCGCATGACCCGCAGCCACTCGGCCTGTACCGCGGCGGCGGCGTCGGCGCTGCCGGACTGTTCCAGGGCCGCCGCCAGGTCGCCCAGGCGCACCGCACCCGCGGCGCGCGCGGCGCCCTTGAGCTTGTGCGCGAGATCGATCAGCCGCGACGCGTCCTCGCCCGCCGCTACAATCTCGGCGACGAGTCCGGCGCCGGCCTCGCGGAAGCGCAGGAGCACGCGGTCGATCATGGCCGGGTTGTCGCCGAACATCCGGGCGACGACCAGCCGATCGATGGGGGCGTTGGCCCCGCCGGCCGTCTCGCCGGACGCACCTTCGGCGGGCGCACTCATCCAGCGTTCCACCGCCTCGCGCAGGCGGTCGAGTGTCAGGGGCTTGGTGAGGTAGCCGTCCATGCCGGCGGCAAGGCACTTCTCGGCCTCTCCCTTCAGCGCATTGGCGGTCAGGGCGACGATGGGCGTGTGACGGCCGGTGGTGTCTGTCGCCTCTTCGGCGCGGATCTGGCGCGTCAACTCGAAGCCGTCCATGTCGGGCATGTGGATGTCCGTCAGGATCAGCGCATAGGTCTTGCTGCGCCACATGGTGAGGCCCTCGATTCCGTCGGCCGCCGTGTCGACCGACACGCCCAGGATTTCAAGCTGACCGGTCAGGACCTCGAGGTTGATCGGATAGTCGTCAATCGCCAGGACCCGGCCGTTGCCAATCCCGCCGGGCGATGCCGGCTTCGGCGTGGCTTCGGCGACCGGCCCTTCGGCACGGCCGAGATCGAGTGTGACGGTGAAGGTCGAACCCCGTCCGGGCGCGCTTTCGACCGTGACTCCGCCGCCCATCAACTCGGCCAGTCGACGCACGATCGAAAGGCCAAGTCCGGTGCCGCCGAACCGCCGGGTCGTCGAGTTGTCGGCCTGGGAGAACGGCTGGAACAGCCGGGCCGCCTGCTCGGCGCTCACCCCGATGCCGGTATCGGTCACCGAAAGGGCAAGGCGCACGCGTTCCTTGGACTCCGACACGGTTCGGACATGGACGCGAATTTCGCCAACCTCGGTGAACTTGATGGCATTGCCGATCAGGTTGAACAGGATCTGGCGCACCCGCGTCGCATCCCCCCGCAGATGTTCGGGGGTGCCGGGCTCGATCACGGTGGTGACGGCAAGGCCCCGGCTCTCGGCCTGGACGGACAGGGTCTCGCCGGTGCCCTCGATGACGGCGCGCAGCTGGAACGGCGCGTCCTCGAGTTCCATGCGGCCGGCTTCGATCTTGGAGAAATCGAGCACGTCGTCGATGATGCGCAGCAGGGCGGTCGCCGACGTGCGCACCGTGCGCACCAGCCGCTTCTGGCGCTCGTCGAGCGGTTCGCGTTCCAGAAGTTCGGCGGTGCCGATGACGCCGTTCATCGGCGTGCGGATCTCGTGGCTGATGGTCGCGAGGAAGGTGGATTTGGCCTGGTTGGCGGCCTCGGCCGCATCGCGGGCGGATTCAAGTTCGGACTGCCGACGCTTGAGTTCGGTGATGTCGCGGTAGAGAGCCACCGTGCTGCCGTCCTTCAACGGTATGTGGGTATACTCGATATGGCGTCCACCCGACCGCTCGCGCTCGAAGCGGCTTCCGTTGGGATCAAAGATCAGCGCCATTCGATCCTCGATCGACAGAACCTTGCCATCCATGATCATGACATCGCCGGAGGCAACTTCTGCCTGCAGGAGGTCGACGACTTTCTTGCCCAGTCCAAATGAGTCCGACGGGAAGCCGAATATCTTCCGCGCTCCTCTGCTGACGAGGGCAAGCCGCTGCTCGGCATCGATCAAGGCCACCCCGTCCGTCATGCCATCCAGCACCGTGCTCATGAGCTGGCGCGCCGCTGCGGTTCTGTCGCGTTCGAGTTCGAGGTCGGTCTGCCGCCGCTTGAGTTCGGTGATGTTGCGGTAGATGCCGAGCGTGCGCCCGTCGCCCACCGGCCGGAAGTTGAACTCGACATGGATCCCAGATGGCATCACGCGCTCGAACTGGCAGCCTGCGGGATCGAGGATGCGTGCGATCCGTTCCTCGACCGAAAGGATCCTGCCGTCGACCACGACCTGGTCGCCCGCCGCAATTTGCATCTGCACGAGTTCTGCGAGGGTAATGTCGCGCGCCTTGTCTTCCGGGATTCCGAATTCTCTACGAACGGTGTTGTTCATGAGGGCGATGCGGCCGTCGGGCAGGAAGAGGCTGAACCCGTCCGTCATGGATTCCAGAATGGTGACGGTGAGCTTATGGGCATCGGCCAGTTCGTCACGCGCCTGTTCCAGTTCGGCCTGCCGGCGGCGGAGTTCCGTGACATCGCGGACGAGCGCCATCGTGTTGCCCTGGCCCACCGGCTTGAAGGAGAACTCGAAATGGCGGCCCGACGGCAGGACGCGGTGCGAGCGGCTGCCTTTGGGAGCGAGGCAGAGCGCCAGCCGCTGCTCGAGCGTCAGCGGCGTGCCGTCGTCGCTGTAGAGATGGTCGCCGACCGCAATCTGGGCGCGGATGATGTCGTCCAGCCGAACGGGATCGGGCAGCGCCTCCGGTGCCAGGCCCAGGTTCTTGGCGGAGAATTCGCGGTTGGAGTAGATCAGCCGGCGCTCCGAATCGAAAACGGTCACGCCGAGCGGCAGACCCTTGAGGATGTCGGACATGAGGTTGCGCGTTGCCTTGACCTCGTCCTGCGCCCTTTCCAGTTCCCCCTGCTTGTCCGTCAGGGTCGTGATGTCGCGATAGACGCACAGAGTCCGATCGGCGCCGACCGGCATGAAGAGGAACTCGACATGGCGGCCCGAGGGCAGCTTGCGCTCGAAGCGGCTCCCGCCCGGCGCCAGGACCCGCGACAGCCGCTCGTCGACCGTGAGCGGGCGGCCGTCGACGAACACGCGGTCGCCCGCCGCCTCCTGGGCACGCACGATGTCCGACAGCGTGGTGCCGGGCCGGATGGTCAGCCCGGCATAGCCGAACAGTTCCGACATCGTCCTGTTGGCATATAGAACCTTTTCGCCGTCGAGCAGGCCGACCCCGTCGGGCATGGCATCCAGCACGACGCGCATCAGGCGCTCGCCGGCCTCCACCTTGTCGAGGATCCTTTCCAGGGCCACCTGCCGCTGCTTGATATCGGTGATGTCGCGGTAGATGCCGAGCCGCCTGCCGTCGCTCAGCGGGCGATAGAAGCGTTCGATATGCCGGCCCGATCGAAGTACGCGCTCGGCCCGTCCTCCCTCCGGATCGGCGATTCGTGCCAGTCTTTCCTCGACCGACATCGGTTTGCCGTCGGCGAAAACACGGTGGCCCGTGGCCTCCTGCTTCTCCAGGAGTTCGGCCAGCGTCCTGCCCTGGATCGACGTCGCCGACTTGACGTCGAAGTAGTCGCGCAGGGCCTGGTTCGAATAGAGGAGCCGCAGGTCGGCATCGAACAGCACGAGGCCGTCCGTCATGTTGTCCAGCACTTCGCTCAGCAAGGCGCGCGTCTTTGTGGTCTCCGCGTGTGCCTGCTCCAGCTGGGCTTCCCGGCGCTTGCGGGCGGTGATGTCGCGGTAGTGGCCGACCGTCCGGCCATCCGGCAGTCGTTCGAACCGGTATTCGATGTGCCGGCCGGAAGGCAGTTCCCGTTCGTAGGTGGCCGGGTGGCCGGCGAGGATGCGCTGCGCGCGCTCCTCGGTGGACAGAAGCACGCCGTTCTCGACCATGCGATCGCCGGCGGCTTCGAGGATAGCGAGAGCCTCGACGATCTTCATGCCGCAGGGATCGAACCGATCGGCAAAGTCGAAATTCCGGGCCAGCGCCGGATTGCCATAGAGGATCCGGCCGTCGCCGAACAACGCGACGCCGTCTCTCATGCTGCCGAGCACGGCCTCCATCAGCTCGCGGGCTTCCTGCGTCTCGGCGTGCGCCTGCTCCAGGTCCCGTTCACGCTGCTTCAGTTCAGTGATGTCGCGATAGATGCCGAGCGTCCGGCCATCGCCCACCGGCTGGAAGATGAACTCGACATGGCGGCCGGTAGCCAGCTCGCGGATGAACCGGTTTCCCCCGGGCTTGAGGGCGAGCTCGACACGCGCCTCGGCCGAGAGCGTGTGGTCCGTCTCCACGATCGTCTCGCCGGCCGCGATCCGGCTGCGCGCGATTTCTTCCATCGACATGCCCAGGCGGATCGCCTCCTTGCCCGGCAGGACCATGTGCTTGTGGAGGGCGTCGTTGACATAGGCCAGCCGGCGATCGGCGTCGAACAGCGCGACGCCATCGGGCATCGTGTCGAGGATCGTGCTCGTCAGCCTGTGCGCGTCCGCCAACGCGTCGCGCGCGTCCTGGAGTTCGCGCTGCCGCCGCTTGTGCTCGGTGATGTCGCGGCAGATGCAGAGCGTCTGCCTCCCAGCCAACGGGCGAAACACGACCTCGCCGTGCCGGCCGTTCGCCAGCGCGCGTTCGAACCGGCTGCCTTCCGGGACGAAGATTCGCGCCATGCGTTGATCGATCGTCAGGGTCTCGCCCTCGACGACCGCGACGTCGCCGGCGGCCTGCCTCGCCAGCAGGATGTCTTCAGCTTTCATGCCGGGCAGCACCGGCCCGACCCCGAGGAAGTCCTGCGCCGCCTTGTTGATGTGAACGATCCGGCGATCGGCGTCGAACAGGGCGATGCCGTCCGTCATGCCGTCGCACATGGTTTCCATCAGCCCATGCAGGGTCGCCACCTGTTCGCGGGCTGCCCCGAGTTCGGCTTGCAGTGCGTTGATGTCGGTAACGGGTGCGGACTCGCCGCTGATCGTTTTACGGGTGTCTGACATGACTTGTTCTACACTCTCCCGCGTTTCCCGCTTGTAACGCGAAGGCCCGGAAGTGTTTCGTGTGTTTCGCGAGGCGCCGGCCCCGTAAAGGCGCAACGCACGAAACCAACCGGGCGGCTCGCGCAGTCGGCGGGAAACCGGCGGGGACTACCTTTCTCCCATCGACGGACGGCATCCCGCCGCCCGCCACATCCAAGGGGAGAGACCCATGTTCGCCAAGTTCGCCATCGCCGCCGCCGCTACCGTTCTCGCCACCGCCATCGCCCTGCCGGCCAGCGCCCAGTTCGTGTCCAAGTACTCTTCGATGTCCAATCACTCCGTATCGGCCTCGACGTCCTCGACTTCGATGCACCAGCCGCCCCGGCCCACCAGCGGCACGATGCACCAGCCGCCGCGGCCGACCAGCGGCACCATGAACGTACCGCCCGCGCCGAAGCCGGCCCCCCCGCAGAAGCCGGTTCCCGCGCCGAAGCCGCCGAAGCTTCCCTCGCGCTGAGAAACCCGATCAAGGCCGGTTCGTCGCCGGCACCTCCAGGAACGGCGCCCCTCGCGGGCGCCGTTTTCATTGGCGGGTGGCGCTCCCCACACTTTGCGAGCGCCTGTGTCCCGTCATGCCGGAGCCGCGCAACCTACGAAACCGGATGAACCTTCCGAGCAGTCCTCTGGAAACGCGACGGTCCTATCGTTCTGCCATCGACGCACGTCGTGCGCCGCTCGCCACCTCAACCGGAGACTCCGATGCTTGTCAGGTCTGCCATCAGGGCTGCCACAACCGCCCTTCTTGCCCTCGCGGTCGCTCAGGCGGCCCATGCCCAGCACCTTCATGGCAACGGCGTCGAGGACCAGCCGTCGCAAAGGTCGGCGAGCCCGAACGCGCACCCAGGGTCCGCGCCGGCTGCGAGCATCGCCGGCGCGACGGCCACGCGTCCGTCCGTGCTGCCGCCATGGGTGCCGGGTCGCGTCGTGCCCGCGGTGTCGACTCCGTCTTCGCAGCCGACGCTGCAGCGGATCAGGCGCTGATCGCCGGCAGTCCCCCGGATACCGCACCCGAACACACTGGCGTCGTCGAAGAAGGATGGCCCCCATGTTTCGCTCTCTCCTCCTCTTCCTCATTGCCCTGCTACTCGCCGGAAGGGCGCATGCCTTCAGTCCCGAAGGCGCCACCGCTCAGATCACCGACCTGGGCAGCCACCACGGTTTCGCGATCGGGCTTTCCGGCCTCGACACGACCCTGGCCGAGAATCCCTCGGGCGATCGACTGACGATGACGCGCCTGGCGACGGTCGGCCTTTCATGGTCCCGCGGCGGATTCTCGGTGGGCGTTTCGGCCGGGCATATGGACTACGCGCAGTATGTGCTGCCGAGTTACACTGTCGGGACGGCCAGGCTGACGAGTGTTTCGATCGGTCACGCGATCTCCGACGTGTCCGGCGGAACGCTTGCGGTCGGATTGGGCGCCCACCGCTACTATTTCGACCAAGGCTCGATCGGTCTTTTCACGGGCAGCCTTCGCTGGTCGCGCTCCTTCTGACGCTCTTTCATCCCGTGCGGTCTTGCGCTAACTTATTGCAGTGGCGAAGCCAAAAGACCAGCGACCGCACCTCATCGTCGTCGAGGACGAGGCCTTCCAGCGCGAGACGCTGATCGAATTTCTCGGCGGGAATCATTATCGCGCCTCGGGTGTCGAGTCGGGTGCGGCGCTGCGCAAGCTGGTCGAAAAGGATCCACCCGCCCTCGTCTTGCTCGATCTCCGGCTGTCCGGCGACGAGGACGGCTTCGCGCTCGCCCGCTTCCTGCGCGAGCGCAGCCGAAAGACCGGCATCATCATGCTGACGGCGAGCGGCGACACGATCGACCAGGTGGTGGGGCTGGAAACCGGCGCCGACGACTACGTCGCCAAGCCCTACGACCCGCGCGCCCTGCTCGCGCGCATCAAGGCGGTCCTGCGCCGCGCCGGCGGGGCCGAGGCGGCGACGACCGGTGAGCGCGTGCGCATGGGCAAGTGCCTGCTCGATCTGCAGTCGCGTCGGCTGGTGACGCTGTCCGGCGAGGAAATTTCCCTGCGGGCGGGAGAGTATGAACTGTTGAGGCTGTTCGCCGAAAATCCGAACCGGCCGCTCAGCCGCGACTGGCTGCTCGAGACCACCAGCCATCGCGAGATGGAAGCCTTCGACCGCGCCATCGATATTCGAATCCTGCGAATCCGCCGCAAGATCGAGGTCGATCCCGCCCGCCCGACGTCGATCCGCACCGTGCGCAGCGCGGGCTACATGTTCGTGCCGCCCGAAGACTGAAGGCGGCTTCTGACCTGCAGAAGGGCCGTCTCAGGACCCGCCGGCGATCCGGAGCTGGCGGGCGCGCGTGAGGATCGCGTTCTCGATGTCGATGTTGGTGCGCGGATCGACCTGGGCGTCGACCCAGTTGCCGCCCCGGGGGCTGGTCTGCTGCTTGAAGACCGAGACGCGGATACCGTCGGCCCGCAGTTCGCGGTCCAGAATGGTGACCTGGACCTTCATGCGCTCGTTGGGCGTTTCCGCGGGCGTGTACCAGTCGGTGATGATGACGCCGCCGAACGGATCGGCCGAGACCAGCGGGATGAAATTGATGGTGTCGAGCGACGCCCGCCACAGATAGGCGTTCACCGCCACGCCGGTGCCGGTGTCGTCTCTCTTCTCCGCCTTGGACCCCAGGAGACCGCCCGGGCCGAACAGGGTGCCCTGCTCCTGGGTACGGCCACCCAATCCGGATCGGACGTCGTTCCTGCTGCGATCGCCGGACGGACCGGTAGCCCTCTCGTACTTGCTGGTTTCGTCGGCGCAGCCGGAAGCGGCGACAGCCACCAACGCAGCTGCGACAATGCTCACGAATCTGGACGGTCCCGTCATAGAATGGCGCCTTGATCTTCCCATGGGCCGCAATTCCGCGGCGGAGACAGAGGCGGGGACCATAGGCTCAACGATACCTGAACTGCAAGCGGGTGGGCGATGTGGCACATATAGTTCTCCATTGCAACGGACTTGGATCTTTTGTAAATCTCGTCACGCAACCTGTTGTGCCTGAGGCTTCCGCCACCGCTCGCAAGGCCCGCAAAATGTGACAAAGACGCCACAGGTGCGGGCAGAATGAAGCCGTCGGGCGACCATTTCTTGACCCTCGATTTGGCGAAGTGTTTTATAGCCTTGCCGCATTGGTGGATTCGGTGGGCCTCGTGTTCAGGCTTCCAGTTCCCGCCGGTCGGACAGGCCTTTTGGTACGTACCAGTCTCTGATCAATGAGAGAGGGAGAATGATGAAGAAGCTTCTACTTGGCTCGACCGCCTTGGTCGTCGGCGGGTTGATGGCCGCCCCGGCCATGGCTGCCGATCCGATCAAGCTCGGTGTGGGCGGTTATTACACCTTCTACGCCATCGCCGGCGGCATCCAGTCGACCTATGCCACCAACGGCACCTGGGCGCAGTACAAGGGTCTCAATTTCCAGCAGGAAGGTGAAATCCACTTCATCGGCCAGACCAAGCTGGACAACGGCACCTCGGTCGGCGTGCACGTCGAGCTCGAGGGCTGGGCGCAGGGCAGCACGGCCACGGCCGGCGCGGCCTGGATCGACGAAGCCTTCCTGTTCGCCTTCGGCGACTGGGGCCGCGTCGAGTTCGGTGCGCGCGACCCGGCGACCTACCGTATGTACTACGGCACGCCGTCGGCGCTGATCGGCTTCGGCGCCGTCCAGCACAACTCGAACTTCGCCTGGGCCAACCAGAGCGTTATCGCCAACAACAAGGCGTGGTTCCACGCCACGACGACGACCAACGCCGGTCAGTTCCAGGACGCGCAGGGCATCAACTACTTCACCCCGCGCTTCCAGGGCCTGCAGATCGGCGTCGGCTATCGTCCGAAGGTCAACGTGAACCCGCAGGGCGGTGCTGGCTCCGGCCTCGGCGTCGGTCCGGGTTCGGGCACGACCGGTGTCTGCGGTTACTCCAACGCCACTTCGGCGCCGAACTGCCTGACGAACGACTACTCGTATCAGGACGTGTTCGACGTCGGCGCCAACTACCTGAACAAGTTCGGCGACGTCCGTGTCGCTCTGTACGGTGCGTTCCTGTACGGCAGCTTCATCCCGGGCAACCAGCCGTTCGCCGGTGCCGCCAACATGTCGACCGGTGCCAACGCGACCGCCTGGAAGCAGTGGGTCGTCGGCGCTCAGGTCGGCTTCAAGGGCTTCACCCTCGGTGGCGCGCTTGGCTGGGACAACCAGGGCCTTGGCTCGAACTACTTCACCGGTCAGAACAACGACACGCGCTTCTACACCGCGGGTCTGATGTACGAGACCGGCCCGTGGCAGATGTCGGTCGGCTGGACCGGTTCCTACAACAACAACGGTAACGGCTCCGTCGGCTGCAACACGATCGCCGTCAACGCTGCCACCTGCACCAATCCGGCCGCCACCGGCGTTCCGGGTGTGAACTCGACCGCCTTCGGTCCGGGTAACAACCCCGCCAACCTCGCTTTTGGCCAGGAGTCGGTCAACAAGTGGGAAATCGGCGTGAACTACGCGCTCGGGCCGGGCGTGAAGCTCACCGGCGGTGGTCTGCTGTACTCGGCGTCGGGTCCGTCTGCTGCCGTCTCGGGCAACAGCTGGGGTCTGCTGATGGGTATGGATCTGCGCTTCTAGTCGCAGACCCTACGATAAATCGGAAAGAGCGGGCGAAAGCCCGCTCTTTTCTTTTGTGCGGGTCGACGTTCGCCTTCTATCGCGAGACGCGGCGGCCGATCAGGTTGACGAACAGGCTGGGCAGGTAAGTCCGCGACACCGGCAGGCGTTCGGTCGCCTGGCGCGCCAGCACGGCCCGATTGTCCTCGTGATCGAGGACGAGCTGGAAGAGGCCCTGTTCCACCGCGCCGGCACGCGGGTCGAGCTCCGGCCTGCCATCCCGTTCGATCCGATAGGCGACGTCGAGGCCGACATCGCCGCCGCTGTAGAAGGACGAGGCAACCTCGAGCCGCCCGAACAACAGCATCAAGCCCCGCACCGAAAAGCGCCAGTAATCATCGGGCGTGGCCTGGAAGGCCTGCGACCAGGCCGCCGCCACGAAGGCAAACCCGCCGGGCCGCAGCGCCTGCTCGATGTTGCGGGCCGCCCGCGCGGGATGGCGCGTATGCTCGAGAACGTGACAGCAGATCGCAAGGTCGAACGGCTCTTCGCCCAGCTTCCCCTTCAGGGTCCGCCGATCGCTGCAGATGTCGGCGACGCAATCGACGTTGGCGCCCTCGACGAGATCGAGGCCGACGAATCGGGCCTTGGGGCCGAAGCGCGTGGCCACGAGCTTGCGCCAGTTGCGCACGTTGCGGTCGGCGACCAGCGTGCGCGATCCGACCTGCAGGACCCGGGGCGCCCGCTTCCCGACCGACTGGGCCACCCGGTCCAGCACCAGGTCGATCTCGCGCGCAACGCTCGTGCCGACGACACGTAGCTCACCGGGGCGCTGCTCACCAGGAGTGGCGCCGCCGCCGGCCATCAGTCGCGCACGACCAGGATGTGCATGCGGCGCGGGCCGTGGGCGCCCAGTTCGATCGTCTGCTCGATGTCGCCCGTTCGGGATGGCCCGGTGATGGTGTTGACCGTGCGGGGCATCAGGTCCTTGCCATAGCGCGCGCGCAGCCGACCCCAGACGTCCTCGTAGCCGCCCACGATATCGGCCTCCCGCAGCACGACGACATGCGTGTCCGGCAGCAGGTTGAGCGAGACCGGATGGTCGGGACCGGAGGCCATCACGACGGTACCGGTCTCGGCAATGGCCGCAAAGGCGCCGGTGACCGAGACCTGGTCGCTGCCCTGGCCGTGACCGCGCCGGATCGAAAGCATCTTCTGGCTCGCCCAGTCGTAGCCTTCGAGCAGGGGCGAGGGCGCCATCGCGACGTTCGCGGGCAGGTTGTTGCGCGCGAGGTAGGCGCTCACTTCGCCCGGCACCTCAGCCGGCCCGACCCTGGCCACGGTGGCGTTGAGCGTCTCGGCCCACTGGCAGAACAGCGCAACCTTCTCGGCCTGGGGCAGCTGTCCGCGCGCCACCGACGGCCCGCGCGGTGGTTCGGCCAAGCGTGTCTCGACGGCGCTGCGGGCCTCGCCGGTGAGTTCGCCGCGACGCAGCGAGCGTCGGATGCCTCCCAGGATCTGGGCCCGGGCGTCGTTCGGGGCGTCGCTCATGCCTTCCTCTTCGCCCAGCGTGCGTGGAACGTGCCGCCGGGCTGCGGCGCGGGGAAGTCGCGGAAGCGCGTCCAGCCGCTGGCGAGTGGCAGCGCCCGGTAGCGGCCGTCGGCGCGGCCGAACAGGGCCAGCACGCGATTGGCCATTGCGGTGAGCTTGCGATAGAGCGCGGGCCGGCGGGCGGCGAAGCTCCACATCGCCAGGCCCTGGCGGACGGCCTTGGGCGTGAGGTGCTTCTCGAATTCCCGTTCGCGCCAGTGGCGCATCAGCTTGGGCAGCGGGATGCGCACCGGACAGACGCTCTCGCACCGACCGCAGAAGGTCGAGGCGTTGGGCAGGTTGCTGGCCTCCTCCACGCCCACGAGCTGCGGCGTCAGCACGGCGCCCATCGGGCCGGGATAGACCCAGCCATAGGCATGGCCGCCGACCGCGCCGTAGACCGGGCAATGATTCATGCAGGCGCCGCAGCGGATGCAGCGCAGGATGTCCTGCATCTCTGTGCCGAGTACCGACGAACGGCCGTTGTCGAGCAGCACGACGTGATACTGCTCGGGCCCGTCGAGATCCTCGCGCTTTTTCGGCCCGGTGTTCAGCGTCGTGTAGGCCGAGGATTCCTGGCCCGTCGCCGACCGCGCCAGCACGCGCAGCAGCACCGCCGCGTCCTCCAGCGTGGGGATCACCTTCTCGATGCTGGCCAGCACGATGTGCATCCTGGGCAGCGTGTTGGAGAGGTCGGCATTGCCCTCGTTGGTCACCAGCATCGACGAGCCTGTCTCGGCCACCAGGAAATTGGCGCCGGTCAGCCCGACATCGGCATCGAGGAATTTCTGCCGCAGGACATAGCGCGCTTCGGCGACGAGATCGTTGCGCTCGGTCAGGCGCTTGTCGAAGCCGAGCTTGGCGTGGTGCTCGAGGAACGTATCGGCGACCTGGTCCTTGGTGAGGTGCACGGCCGGCGCGATGATGTGGCTGGGCGGCTCGTTGCGCAGCTGGATGATGTATTCGCCGAGGTCGGTCTCGATCGGCGCGATGCCCAGCGCCTCGAGATGCTCGTTGAGCGCGATTTCCTCGGCCACCATCGACTTCGACTTGGCGACGGTGCGGGCGTTCACGCTCTGGCAGAGCTCGGCGATGATGCGTCGTGCGTCGGCGGCGGTCGGCGCCCAGTGGACGTGGCCGCCGAGCCCAATGACCTTGCGCTCGAATTCTTCGAGATAGAAGTCGAGGTGGGCCAGCGTGTGGTTCTTGATGTCGCGCGCGCGGTCGCGCAGCGCCTCGAACTCCGGCAGCCGCTCGGCCGCCTGGCGCCGCCGCTCGGAGAAGCCGACCTTAAGCTTGGCCAGCGAGTCCTGCAGGTTGGGGTCGGCCAGCGCGTGGTCGACATTCGCCTTGAAGGCATGGGCGGTCGATTCCATCAGCTGCGCTCCGGTTCGCCGATCGCCGGCAGGTCGCCCATCCCGGCCAGTACCTCGGCGACATGGCGCACGCGGATGGCGCTGCCTTCGCGCTGCAGCTTGCCCGCCATGTTCATGAGGCAACCGAGATCGCCGGCCAGCAGCGTGTCGGCTCCGGTGGATGCGATATCGGCCGACTTCTCGCCGACCATCGCGTTCGAGATCTCGGGGTACTTCACGCAGAACGTGCCGCCGAAGCCGCAACAGACTTCGGGGGTCTTCATCTCCCGGAGCTCGAGTCCCTTCACCGATCCCAGCAGGTTGCGTGGCTGAGCCTTGACGCCGAGCTCGCGCAGGCCGGAGCAGGAGTCGTGATAGGTCACGCGACCGTCGTAGCGCGCCGCGACATCCCTGACGCCCAACACATCCACCAGAAATGCGATCAGCTCGTAGCTGCGATCGGCCAGGTTCTGCGCGCGGGCCTTCATGGCGGGATCGTCGTCGAACAGGCCCGGATAGTGGTGCGACAGCATTCCACCGCAGGAGCCGGAGGGCGCCACGACCGCGTCGTAGCCTTCGAAGGCGTCGATCACCTGCGCGGCAATGGCGCGGGTCGTGGCCCGGTCGCCGGTATTGTAGGCCGGCTGGCCGCAGCAGACCTGGGCCGGCGGCACGTCAACGGTGCAGCCGGCATCCTCGAGCAACTTCACCGCAGCAAAGCCGACCGACGGCCGGAACAGGTCGACGAGACAGGTGACGAAGAGCGCGACGCGGCGCGGGCGGGCGGGTGGTTTGGACGGTGATGTGGACACAGCCCGAACATGGCAGCGGTGAATTTGGCGTGCAACGACCACTTGTCCGGAATTTGTTCCAGACTGATGGGGGCGGACTGCCGGCGCGACCGCCGACGGCCGGCAATGCGTCCCGGCCGTCAGTTCTTGTTTGGAACGAGGACGACGGCGCGACCGTCGCTGTTCATGCGGCCGGCCCAGTCGGCTGCCTGCGCGCCGGCGCCGTAGAATACGTCGCCGCGCGCCGGGCCCTTGATCGCCGCGCCCGTGTCCTGTGCGATCATCAGCCGGCGATAGGATTCGGTGGCGCCGGGCTTGCGATACACCGGACGGCGCGTGTCGATCCAGACCGGCGTGCCGTATGGCGTGAGCGTCGGGTCCACCGCCATGCTGCGCTGGGCGGTGAGCGGCACGCCCTGGGCGCCGATCGGGGCCGAAGTCCTTGTGTCCCTGAAGAAGATGTAGCGTTCGTTCCGGCGCATGACGTCCCGCGCCTGCTGCGGATTGCGCTTCAGCCAGTCGCGAATCGCCGGCCAGGTCGCGTCTTCCTTCTTCATGATGCCCATCTCGACCAGCACGGCGCCGATCGCGGTATAGGGGCGGTTGTTGGAGCCGTCGAAGCCGAGGGTCATGCTGCCGCCCTCGGCGAGCTGAATGCGCCCGCTGCCCTGCACCTGCATCTCGAACAGGCCTACCGGATCCTGCACATAGGCGATCTCGAGGCCCTTGCCCTTGAGCGCGCCCGCTTCGATCTCGGCGCGCGTCAAATAGGGTTGATCGGTCAGGTCGGGCGGCTTGCGGTAGACCGGGACGGTGAAGAGGCGGGACGGCACCTTGCTGCCGCGCATCTCGGGCTCGAAGTAGCCGGTGAACTTGCCCGGCGCCTTGACGATCAGAGGGCGGAAATTCGATTCGAAGAAATTGCGTGCGCCGCGGGCGTCGCCGACCTTCACCGCGCCGGCGGCATCGCAGATGTGCTTCCATTCGCCGGCGGTGATCGTCTTCTCGCCACCGTCGGTGGCGATCCTGACGTCGGGGCCAGCGGTCAGCCTGGGGCAGGAACGGCGAAAGGCTGCAAGCGCCTCGGCGTGGCGATCCCCGGCCCAGCCGGCGATTTCGTTATAGGAGGTCGGCTCCATCGCAATGCGCTGCTGGGGCGCGGAGCCGGGGGTCGAGGCGCAGGCAGAGAGGAGAGCGGCGGCAAACAGGGCCACGCAACCGGCGAGGAGGCTCCTTCGCATTCCCGGAAAAGCCTCCCTCAGCCTTCGCTTTCGGTCTTCACCAGCTGCCAGTTGGGATCGCCGGAAGTGGTGTCGCGACGGAACGTCCAGAGGTCGACGACCTTCTGCACTTCGTTCGGATTGCCATCGACGATCTGGCTGTCGGCATTGCGCACGACGTTGATCTGCTCGCTCACGAAGCGCACGGTGACGACGGCGTTCGTGCCCTCCATGTCCGCGCCGGCAACATCGGACGCCTCGAAGCCGATCAGCGTCGTTTCAGCCTTCTCGTTGCGCTCGATGCGACCGCGAATGGCGGATTCGAAGCTGGCATAGGTGGTGCTGTCGAGCAGCGGCTTCAGCGTCGCGGTGTCGCCGCGGGCGAAGGCCTCGACGATGGCGGTGAAGGCCGCGCGCGCGCCGCCCGTGAAGCCGATCGGTTCGAAGTCCGGGTCGGCGGCGCGAATGGCGGCAACGCCGGCGGTTGCCGTCGGCAGGACGGTGGCGCGAATGCCGCCGGGGCCGCTGGTGGGCGACGACTGACGCGGCGCCGGCGCATTGGCCGTCGGCAGCGGCACGACATTGTCGTTTCCTTGCGGTGCATCGCCGACACGGGGCGGTGGCGGTGCGGGTGGCGTGAAGGGATCGCGTGCCGGCGGCTGTTCGTTGCCGGTACGCTTGCCCAGCACGGACCGCAGCCGCAGGATCAAGAAGACCGCGACCAACCCGATCAGGATGATGTCGTAGTTATTACCCACGATGGCGCTCCACTGTCGCAAATTACATAGGCTGCGAATGGGCAAAGGGCAAGGCAACCCCGCCTGCCGCTTCCCGGGCGGTCCCGCGCCTCAGGCGGCAAGGACCACAATATCGACAGATTCCGTAACGCCGCCAACCTTCCGATTCGGCCGCCGCTCAGGCACCGTGGGCGCACGATAGCCCTGACGCTCGGCGAGCGCATAGGTTTCGCCGTCCGTCAGGGCGCGGGTTCCCTCTTCCTTGTTGTGCTTCTCGAGCTTCGTCGCGAGATTCACGGCCTCCCCGATCACCGTGAATTCGAGCCGTTCGCCATCGCCGACCGCGCCGAACACCACCCGCCCGGACGCGACGGCAAGGCCGATCTCCAGGGGCGGGAGGCCCGCCGCGCGACGTTCCGAAGCCCAGTTTGCGGCGGCCGCCATCACCGCGTCGGCCGCCCGGAGCGCGTCGGCGGCGGCGGTCGCCGACGGCATGACCGCGCCGAACGAGGCCAGGATGCCGTCACCCAGGAACTTGTCGATGCTGCCGCCGGCCTCCGCGATCAGCGGGCAGACGCGCCTCTGGTAGTCCTGCAGGACCTTCATCACTTCATCCGGCGGGAGTTCCATCGACAGCCGTGTGAAGCCGCGCAGGTCGGCGGTGAGGATCGCGACATCGCGCAGCTCGCCTTCACCCGCTTTGATCGAAATCGCCGCGCCGCGGATGCGCGCCGCGACTCCGGGATCGAAGAAGCGCGACAGATCCTGCGCCGCGGCGCTTTCGCTCACCGCCTGCACCAGCAGGTGACGGGCCCGCGAGATGGCCAGCGCCAGTACCAGGGTGGTGAGCAGGATGGCGATGATCTTGTCGGCCTCGGCGTGGACCAGAAATGCGTTCGAGGTCATGTACTCGACGAAGTCGTCGGTCGGATTGGCCGGCCCGCCACGGCCGCCCAACGCGTAGAGGATGAGCCCGATCCAGCCCGCGATCGCCGCGAGGCCGGTGAACACGACGAAGCGCGCCTCGAAGCGCAGCGCGCGGAGGGCGATGAACAGGAACACGTAGAGGAACGTCGGCGCCTTCAGATAGAAGACCGCCGGCTGGGCGTACTTGTAGTGGAACGAGTAGATCAGCCCCATCAGCAGGAGCATGTCGGCGATCACCGACAGGTAGAGCATCCAGGGCCGCAACAGGCGTGCGTAGGCGAGGCCCAGTCGCAGCAGACAGAAGGCGCCGTAGATCACCAGCACCTCGAACTCGAAGGAGTAATCCTCCTGCACCACACCACTCGGCATGGAGCTCGATTCGTAGACCGTGGCGACCAGCACCACGATGACCAGCTGCACCCAGCCGATCAGGATCTCGCTCTGCTCCTGCTGGCGTTCGATCGCCGCGCGCACGCGCTCGGGCAGCTGGGCCGCATCGCCGCTGCCGAACAACCAGACGCGCAGATGGCGCAGCATCAGAGCTTTTCCAGCCAGAGACTGGCGGGGAGCGCATCCGGCGGTCGCGGCAGGCGCGAGATCACCGAGGCGGCCAGGCGGTCGGCCATGCGCCGCTCCGCCCAGACGCTGGAGAAGATCGGCTTGAAAGCGCCGCTCGTCAGCAGGGGAACCACGCCCTGCTGCTCGTTGTAGGCACGCCAGCCCCAGATCGCGGGATAGTCGAACGGCAGGAAGATGTCGTGGATATGGACCAGCGTGCCGGACGGCAGGCGCGGCAGAACGCGGTTCAACAGGATGTCGACGTCGCTGCCCGGCATCAGGATGTGGCTGGAATCGATGAACAGGACGTCGCCCTGGACGAGGCCGTCGAAGACCGTGTCCGGGGCCGCCTGCAGGGTCGAAGACTTCACGCGGACCCCGGGCAGGTCGGCAATGTCGGCTCGCGGTGCCGGATCGATCGCCAGAATTTCGCCGACGCCGCCCAGGGCCTTGGACAGCAGCCGGGTCGAATGACCCGAGCCCACCTCGATGATGTGTCGCGGCTTGCGCTCGCGGACCAGCGCATACGCCACGGCGGCGTCGAGCGACGGGAACCACGACTGCTCGAACATCGCGGTGCAGCTTTCGAGCGCTTCCGCCCGCGCGTCGACGGCGTCGAGCACGGCGGCGAACTGGTCGGCATGCTCCTCGAACAGGCGCTCGATCGCGGGATAGGGCGGCTGCGAACCCGGCGGCGGCAGCAAGGGCGCATAGCGGTGCGGAATGAACCAGCCGCGCGGCTTCAGGCCGAGCACGGTCGGCAAACCAAGGGCGAACCGCCGCCAGCGGCCGCGCAACTTTGATCTGGCGCTCATCGCGGTCTGCTCACGGCGTCAGCGTGAGGCCTTCATGGGCGACGAGGACACGCGGCAGGCCGCTTGCCGCAACGCCCGGGCGTGCGAGGGCGGCGGCCCGCGCGACACCGTCCATGAACGCGTCGTCGTGGCTGGGATCGTGATGGAAGATCGCCAGCGTGCCGACGCCGGCCGCATCGGCGACTCGCACGCCCTCCTGCCAGGTCGAGTGTCCCCAACCGCGATAGCGCGCGTATTCCTCGTCGGTGTAGCTCGAATCGTAGATCATCACGTCGGCGCCGCGACAGAGGTCGACGATCGTGGAGTCGCGCTCACCTTCCCGGTGTTCGGTGTCGGTGATGTAGCAGATCGACTTGCCGAGATGGTCGATGCGATAGCCGGTGGCGCCGTTGGGATGGTTGAGCGGTATCGTGCGCACGGCGACGGCGCCGCACGACAGGTTCTCGCCCGACTTGAACTCGCGGAATTCGACGCGGGCCTGGAAGACGTCGAGGGACACCGGATAGAGCGGCGCCTGCATCAGGTGCCCGACCACCTTCTTCAGCGTGTAGGGCGCCTCGAGATGGCCGGCCCACATGCGCACCGAATTGCGTCGGTCGAACAGGGGCGCAAAGAAAGTGAGCCCCGAGATGTGGTCGAGATGGGTGTGGGTGAAATAGATGTCGATGTCGTGGGGCGGCTGTCGCGCCAGTTCTACCCCCAGCGTGCGAATACCCGTGCCGGCATCGAAGATGAGGCGCCGGCCCCCGGCGGTGATCTCCAGACACGACGTATTGCCGCCATAGCGAACGTATTCCGCGCCGGGGCACGAAATCGATCCCCGTACGCCCCAGAAGCGGACTTTCAGACCTTCGACCAATCAACCCTTCCCACCGAGTATTTCGCCAGAGTCCACACCGAGGTGCGTCCCGTCAACCGAGGCGCGAGGTCCTTGCACCTTGGCCACATTCTTGCGTAGCGATCTATACGGCTGTTTTTCACGTATTCTTGCAGTCGGCGGTCGAATCCGGCGTCCCGACTGCGTTGCCTACCGGCCAGTTCGGAGCAATACTTTGTCTATGGAACCCATCAATCAGGCTTCTGCCCCGGCGCTCGCCGCGCCGCCCGTGCGTTGCGCCAAGTTCGCCATCGGCCAGGTGGTGAAGCACCGCGTCTACCCCTTTCGCGGCGTGATCTTCGACGTCGACCCGGTGTTCGCGAACACCGAGGAGTGGCTGTCGTCGATCCCCGAAGAGGTGCGGCCGCGCCGCGACCAGCCCTTCTACCATCTGCTGGCCGAGAACGCCCAGACCACCTACGTGGCCTACGTGTCGGAGCAGAACCTGCTGGCCGACGATACCGGTAAGCCGGTGTCGCATCCGCAGGTGCCGCAGTTCTTCAAGGAACTGAAGCGCGGCCACTACGTCTCGCGCGAGCGTGCGCTGCACTAGTCAGCGCAGCGCCTCGGCGATCTGATCGACGGGGGCGGTCCAGCCGACGATCGCGCCCTGGGCGCGGATCATGTCGAGCGCCGCCTTCTTGAACTCCGGGAAATAGCTTTCGGTCGCGTCCTCGGCCAGCAGGCACTCGAAGCCGCGGTCGTTGGCCTCGCGCATGGTCGTCTGCACGCACACCTCCGTCGTGACCCCCGCGAATACGAGATGCGTGACCCCGCGCTCGGCCAGGATGTCGCCGAGCGGCGTCGCGTAGAACGCCCCCTTGCCCGGCTTGTCGAGCACGATTTCGCCAGGCTTCGGGCTGAGTTCCGGCACGATGTCGGCGCCCGGTTCGCCGGCGATCAGGATGCGGCCCATCGCGCCGGGATCGCCGATCCGCATCGACGGCTTGCCGCGCAGCCGCTTGGCCGGCGGGCAATCCGACAAATCGGGCTTATGGCATTCGCGCGTATGGATGATCGTCAGCCCGGCGCTGCGGAAGGCCTCGATCAGCCGGCCGACCGTCGGCACGATTGCGGATAGAAGGCTCACATCGTTGCCCAGGGTCGCACCGAAGCCGCCCGGCTCGATGAAGTCGCGCTGCATGTCGATGACGATCAGCGCCGTGTGCGCGGGATCGAAAGTGAAGTCGAACGGTTGGGCAGCGATGGTCTTCATGGGCGCACCAACAGGGGTTCAGAAACAGGTGTCATCCTGAGCGCAGCGAGGGACCTTTGCGCGCCGGCAATTAAAGGTCCCTCGCTGCGCTCGGGATGACAACGAGACTAGAATCGGCATCTCGCGCCGCTCATCAGTGTCCCGCCATGGCGCGGCCGATGGCGCCGACGTCGGCGCTGGCCGCGTCGGTCTGCAGCGCCAGCCTGCCGTCGAACATGACGACGATGCGGTCGGAGAGCTGCAGGATCTCGTCGAGATCCTCGCTGACCAGCAGCACCGCGGCGCCGCGGTTGCGCGCCTGCACGATGCGGGCGCGGATCTCGGCGACGGCGGCGAAGTCGAGGCCGAAGCAGGGATTGGCCACGATCAGCAGGTCGCCTTCGCTCGACAGTTCGCGCGCCAGCACGGCGCGTTGCACGTTGCCGCCCGACAAGCCGCGGATGGCAGCATCCGGGCCCGGCGTCTTCACCTTGTAGGCCTCGATCAGCTTGCGCGCCGTCTCGCGCATCGGGCCGCGCCGGAGGCGGATGCCGTCGGGCGAGGAGGGCGACTGGTCGAAGGAACGCAGCGCCATGTTCTCCGCCACCGACATGTCCGCGACACAGGCGTTGCGCAGCGGCTCCTCCGGAAGGCAGGCGATCCTGTGGCGGACCATCTCGGGCCGCGTCGCGGTATAGACCTCGCCGTGCACCAGCATGCGGCCCGCCTCGTGGTCGCGCTGGCCGGCCAGAGTCTCGACGAGCTCGCGCTGGCCGTTGCCTGACACGCCCGCGACACCGACGATCTCTCCGGCGCGGATCTCCAGCGCCAGATCCTCGACCGCGAGCTGGCCGACATTGTCGGCGACGCTCAGCCCTTCGAGCTTCAGCACGGCCTTGCCTGGCGCTCGGATTTCGCGCTCGACCACGGTGCGCGTCTCGCGCCGGCCGACCATCATCTCGGCCATCATGTCGTTGTCGAGTTCGCTCGTCGGCTTCGTGCCGATCAGCTGGCCGCGGCGCAGCACCGTGACGGCGTCGCAATAGGTGTTCACTTCACGGAACTTGTGCGTGATGGTGACGATGGTGATCTGCCCGTCGTCGGTCAGCTTCTTGAGCGTGGTCAACACCTCGTCGGCCTCGTCGGGCGTCAGCACCGAGGTCGGCTCGTCGAGGATCAGCAGGTTGCGCTTGAGGTAGAGCTGGCGAAGGATCTCGCCCTTCTGCTTCTGGCCGGCCGCGAGGTCGGCGACGGCCACGTCGACCGGGACGGTGAACGGCGTCGTCTCGAAGTAGGCGTTGAGCGCCCGCCGCTCGGCCGCCCAGTCGATCACCGCCGGCAGGTCGCCGCGCGACAGCACGAAGTTCTCCAGCACCGTCATGTTCGGCACCAGGGTGAAGTGCTGGTAGACCATGCCGAGCCCCAGCTCGTGCGCCTGGCGCGGATGGGCGATCTCGACCTCGCGATCGTTCAGCAGGATCTGGCCCTGGTCGGCGGCGTAGTAGCCCATGGCGCACTTCACGAGCGTGCTCTTGCCCGCACCGTTCTCGCCCAGCAGCGCGTGGAAGGCGCCGGCCTCGATCTTCACCGAAACGTCGTCGAGCGCGGCCATCGCGCCGAAGCGCTTGGTGAAGCCGATCAGTTCGAGGGACGGCGCGGTCACGCCAACGCCTTCAGGATTGCCGCCGAGTTGGCGACGGCGCCGAACACGCCGCCCTGCATCTCGACCATCTTCAGCGCCGCCTCGTGATTGCCCCGATCGGTGGCACCGGTGCAGTCCTCCACGATCAGGCATTCGAAGCCGCGATCGTTGGCCTCGCGCATCGTGGTGTGGACGCAGACATCGGTGGTGATCCCGGTCAGCACCAGATTGTCGATGCCGCGCGTGCGCAGCATCAGCTCGAGGTCGGTGGCGCAGAACGAGCCCTTGCCCGGCTTGTCGATGATCGGCTCGCCGGCGATCGGTGCGAGATCGGGGATGATCTCCCAGCCCGGCTCGCCGCGCACCAGGATGCGCCCGCACGGGCCCGGGTCGCCGATGCCGGCGCCGATCTGCCGCGAGCGCCAGCGCTTGTTGGGCGGCAGGTCGGAGAGATCGGGCCGATGCCCTTCGCGGGTATGGATCACGGTCCAGCCGGCCTTGCGCGCGGCCGCGAGCAGCTTCTGGATCGGCTCGATGGGGGCACGCGTCAGCGACAGGTCGTAGCCCATCTTGTCGACATAGCCGCCGACGCCGCAGAAGTCGGTCTGCATGTCGATGATGACCAGCGCGGTGTTGTCGGCGCGCAGCGCGCCGTTCCACGGCCAGGCATAAGGACGGGAGTCGATATGGGTCTTGCTCATGACGGCTCCTACTTGACCGCGCCCAGTTCAGCCGGCGCGCCGCGCAGGCTGCGGGCGGGCGAACAGGTGGCGATCATCAGGGCGAGGGTGAGGACGTAGGGCGCGGCGCTGAACAGGTAGTAACCCTGGGTCACGCCAACCGACTGCAGGGCCGGGCTGATCGCGCCGGCCGCGCCGAACAGCAGCGAGGCCCACAGGCAGCGGATCGGGTCCCAGCGCGCGAAGATCACCAGCGCCACCGCCATCAGGCCCTGGCCGCTCGACAGGCCTTCGTTCCAGCTGCCGGGATAATAGAGCGACAGGAAGGCGCCGCCGATGCCCGCGAAGGCCCCGCCGACCGCCGTTGCCAGCAGCCGTACCCGTGCCACCGAGGCGCCGATCGCCAGGGCCGCGTCGACGCTCTCGCCCGCGAGACGGACGATCAGGCCCCAGCGCGTGTTCTTCAGCGCCCAGGCCAGCGCGAAGGCGAGCACGATGCCGACGATGAACAGCGGATTGACCTGCAGCGCCTGCTGCACCTGCGGGATGCTGCTCCAGCCGCCGAGATCGAGCGCGCCGAGGTTCGGGGCCTTGGGCTGGATGTAGGGCTTGCCCAGGAAGAAGGCGAGGCCGGTGCCGAACAGCATCAGGCCGATGCCGGTCGCGATGTCATTGACCCGGGGCAGCTGGCAGAGGGCGGCGTGCAGCGCGCCCAGCATCAGGCCGACGCCGGCCGCCACCAGCACGCCGAGCCAGGGCGAGCCGCTCAGCAGCGCCGTGCCGTAGGCGCTCATTGCCCCCATCATCAGGGTGCCTTCGAGGCCGAGGTTGATGCGGCCGCTGCGCTCGGTCAGGCATTCGCCGAGGCTCACGAAGATGAAGGGCGTGCTGACGCGGATGGCACCCGCCAGCATGGCCAACGGCACGCCCCACAGACCGATGTCGCTGCCGTCCATGCTCAGCGTCCCTCCACCGCGCGGAAGCGCCACAGCCAGGTCCACGAGCGGCCGTACAAGGTTTCGCTGGCCAGGATGCAGACGAAGATGATGCCCTGCAGGACCACCACCGCCGCGTCCGGCAGGTCGAGCCGGCGCTGCAGCAGGCCGCCGCTGGCGCCGATGCCGCCCATCAAGATGGCGACGGGAATGATCGCCAGCGGATGATGGCGGGCGAGGAAGGAAACCAGGATGCCGGTGAAGCCGTAGCCGACGGCCAGCGAGGCGTTGGCCTTGCCGTGCACCGCCGCCACCTCGACCATGCCGGCGAGCCCCGCCGCCGCGCCGCCGGCGGCGCAGGCGACCAGCACGTAACGCCCGACGTTCAGGCCCATCATGCGCGCGGTCTTCGGGTTGCCGCCGATCACCTGCATGGCGAAGCCGAAGGTCGTGAAGCGCTGGACGCCATAGCAGAGCAGGCAGGCCACGATGCCGAGCGCCAGGCCCCAATGGACGTCGCTGCCGCCGATCGTGCCCAGCATGTTGGCGTCGCCGATCGGATGGGTCGAGGGCTTGTTGAGGCTCGATGGGTCGCGCAGCGGGCCCTCGACGAAATGGTTCATCAGGGCGATGGCGATATAGGTCAGCAGCAGGCTGGAGATTGTTTCGTTGACGCCGCGATACTGGCGCAGGCCGCCCGCCAGCGCGATCCAGGCGCCGCCGGCGATCATCGCCGCCGCCGCCATGGCGAGATGGGTCACCAGTGGCCCGGAGGCCGCGACGGCGACGCCGGCGGCCGCGGCCGCGACGCCGCCCAGCACCAGCGCGCCCTCATTGCCGATGATGATCAGTCCGAGCCGTGCCGGCAGCGCCGTGCACAGCGCCGTCAGGATCAGCGGCGCCGCGCGCGTGAGCGTGTTCTGGAAGGAGAACCAGCTGCCGAACGCCCCCTGGTACATGAGCGCATAGGCCTCGAACGGATCGACGCCCGCATAGAAGATCAGCAGCAGGCCGAAGATCACCGCCGACGCGAGCAAGGCCAGCGCCGAGACGGCGATGCGTTCGAGGGCGGTGCCCATGCCTATGCCAGCCCCTGGAGCGAAGCGAGATGAATCGGCCAACCAAGAGGAGCCGGCCGCTCTCCCCTTCCTCCCCCGTCAGACGGTAGGGATATCGAATTTGCCCAAACTCCCCGTCGTCTCGACCGGAGCGCAGCGGAGTGGAGAGACCTTCTTTCCTCCATTTGACGGCTAATGGTGGAAAGAAGGTCTCTCCACTCCGCGCTGCGCGCTCCGGTCGAGACGACGGAAACTTTCATATGCGATTGCCCTGCGTGAGACGGGGGAGGAGAAGAGTTGCTCGTCTCATGCGTGCGCGCGGCGTCCTTACGACGTCGCGCCCAGAACGCCTTCGACCAGGTAGTTCATGCCTTCGAGCACGGGCTCGGTCTGGGTGTAGGTCGTGCCGCCAGCGATGATGGTGTTGCCCTTGTTGTCCTTCAGCGGACCCTTGAAGATCGCGAAGCTGCCGTCGACGATGCCCTTCCGCGTCTCCTCGACCTTGGCCTTGGCGGCATCCGATACGGCAGGACCGAAGGGCGACGTCTTGACGTAGCCTTCCTTTAGGCCGCCGCGCACGAAGTTGCCCGGCACGCCGCCCTTCTTCATCGTCTCGACGAAGTCGACGTAGATCTTCTCCCACTGCCACTCGGCGCCGGTGAGGTAGCCCTTGGGTGCGAGCTTCGCCTGGTTGGTGTGGTAGCCGCTGGTGAAGATGCCGGCGCGCTCCGCGGTCTCGATCACGACCTTCGGGCTGTCGACATGGCAGGTCACGACGTCGACGCCCTGCGCGATCATCGAGTTGGTGGCCTCGGCCTCCTTGACCGGAAGCGACCAGTCGCCGGTGAAGATCACCTGGGTGGTGGCTTTCGGGTTCACCGATCGCGCGCCCAGGGTGAAGGCGTTGATGTTGCGCAGGACCTGGGGGATCGGCTTGGCGGCGACGAAGCCCAGCTTGCCGCTCTTGGTGGTCATGCCGGCGACGATGCCGGCGAGATACTGGGCCTCGTCGATGTAGCCGTAGTAGCTGCCGGTGTTCATCGGGTTCTTGGCCTGGTTCCACAGGCCGCCGCAGTGGCGGAACTGGACCTTCGGGTACTTGGCCGCCATGCGCAGCATGTGCGGATCGAAGTAGCCGAACGAGGTCGGGAACAGCAGGGTGGCGCCGTCGAGGTTGATCATGCTCTCCATCGATTTCTCGACGGCGACGGTTTCCGGCACCTTCTCTTCCTCGACGACCTTCACGCCGGCCATCTTCTTCAGGACGGAAGCGGCCTCGGCATGGGCCTGGTTGTAGCCGTAGTCGTCGCGCGGGCCGACATAGATGAAGCCCACCACCAGCGGCTTCTGTGCCTGGGCGCCGCCCGCGAGACCGAGAGCGGCCGCACTGGCCGCGCCGCCCAGAAGTGCCCGCCGGCCGATATTGAACTTGTCGATCATCGAACGTCCCCCTCGATCGCTTATGCGGCCGTCGTGGCCTGAGAGGAGGACAGCAAGCGGTGTGCCACGCCCGGGAGGCGCCAAATGCGGGTGAATCCGCGAAGAAGCGGCGGTTCCCCGGGCGTAATTGTATGCAATTTCATCCTACTGCATTCTTTTTGGGCATGGTTGAGTGCACTATCGGCCTTGGCATCCATCTTGTATGCAAGTCGGCATGCGCAGCGACACCAACCCGACCCTGGCCGACAAGCTCGCCGCGGCGATCGCCGACGGCATCCTCAACGGCAAGTTGCCGCCCGGCGAACGCCTCGATGAGGTGGGCCTCGCCGAGCAGCATGGCGTGTCGCGCACCCCGGTCCGCGAGGCGCTGCGCCAGCTGGCGATGAGCGGCCTGATCGACATGCGCCCGCGCAAGGGCGCGATCGTTTCGAAGGCGACGCCCGAGGAGATCGAGAGTCTGTTCGTGGCCATGGCCGAGATGGAAGCGACCTGCGCCCGGCTCGCGGCGATGAGCATGACGCCGATCGAGCGACGGCGTCTGCAGGCGCGGCACGAAGCGATGATGGCGCTGGCGGCGGCGGGCGAGACCGAAGCCTACTCCGACGCCAACGTCGCCTTCCATTCGGCGATCTATGCCGGCGCCCACAATGCGCCGCTGGCCGAGTATGCGATGAACCTGCGCCGGCGCGTCGGTCCCTTCCGACGTGCCCAGTTCCGGATGGACGGCCGCCTGCTGCGCTCCAACCAGGAACACGACGCCGTCGTCCGCGCGATCGTCTCCGGCGACGCCGCCGGCGCCCACGCCGCCATGATCCATCACGTGAGTCTGGTGGAGGACGCCTTCGAAGCCTTCGCCGCGATCAACGCGGCTTAGAGTCGTGTTGTCGTCCTGAGCGCCGCGAAGGACCTCGCAGAGCGACCAGATGACTCCGTTTCCGGCGTGAGATCCTTCGCTGCGCTCAGGATGACCCGAGTAGGCGGTGTGTGTGCTAGAGTCTTTCCGAGTCCGATCGAATCACCACCACCCACCTCATGCTGAGGAGCGCTCCTCAAGAGCGCGTCTCGAAGCATGGGCACAAGCACCGCGTCCGTTGCCCATCCTTCGAGACGCGGCCCGCGGCCGCTCCTCAGGATGAGGGGGTGCGGGTCGACTTGAAGCGGAAAGACTTCAATTCAGCGCGAACGGGAAATACTTCTCGCTGATCTTCTTGTAGGTGCCGTCGGCCATCATCTCGCCGAACGCCTTGTTGAGCGCCTCGCGGAGCTTGGCGTCTTCCTTGCGCAGGCCCGCGGCGACGCCGACGCCGAGCGTCTGGGTGTCCTTGATGTCCTGGCCGACCAGCTCGCAGCAACTGCCTTCCGGCTTGCGGCTCCACAGCCAGAGTTGCGCCTTGTCGCCGAACACCGCGTCGATCTCGTCGTTGGCCAGGGCGGTCAGCGCCGCGGCGACCGAGGGATAGCGTTTGAGCTGGGCGGAGCGGCGGAAGCTCTTGTCGGCCCAGTCGGCATGCATCGAATCCTTCTGGATGCCGATGCGCTTGTTGCGCAGAAGCGACGGCGGCCCGTCATAAGGCGCGCCCTTGGGCGCGATGAAGGCGCCGGGCGACAGGTAGTAGCGGCGCGACAGGCCCATGCGCTGGCGCCGTTCGCGCGTCACTTCCATCGACGACATGATGATGTCGAACTTCTTGTCCAGCAGGCCGGGGATCAGCTCGTCCCACTTGAGCGCGACGAACTCGCACTCCGCCTTGATGCGCTGGCAGGCTTCCTGCGCCAGCTCCATCTCGAAGCCGGCCGGCAGGCCCTTGCGGTCGAGATAGTTGAAGGGCGGGAAGGCACCCTCGGTGGCGATGGTGATCTTGAAGGCGGGCGGTGTGAACGGCGACTTCGGCCCCGGCTTGGCGGCCGGCGCTGTCGCGGCGGGTTTGGCGGCCGGTGCCGGCTTCGCCGGCGGCTTCTGCGGGGGCTGGGCCGGCGGTTGTTGCTGCTGGGCCGATGCGACGCCCGTCATCGCCAGCAGTGCGAGGAGACCGAGCAGCAGCCTCATGCGACCAGCCGCTCCAGCAGCGCGTTGAGCCGCTGCCGCCCCTCGGCGGTCGCGCGCAGATGAGTGGCGTCGACCTCGAGGAAGCCCGCGCGGACCAGCGGTTCGAGCCGCGCCGCGTCGATCGCTTCGACCGGGTCGACACCCGTGACGGAGGCAAAGGTGGCGCGGTCGATGCCGTCGGCCAGCCTCAGTCCCATCATCAATGCCTCCTCCACCATGTCCCGTCCTTCGACCGACGAGGTTTCCGCCGTGCCGTGGCCCGTGCGCTCAACGGCCTCGAGCCAGGCTTCCGGTCCGCTCGACCGGCGGGTCGCCTTCTTGGTCGCTCCCACCGCAAAGCGGCCATGGGCGCCGGGCCCGATGCCGACGTAATCCTGATACCGCCAGTAGATCAAATTATGGCGGCAGGCGGCACCGGGGCGTGCATGGTTCGAAATCTCGTAGGCCGGCAGGCCGGCCCGGGCCAGCCGCGCCTGCGTGTGCTCGAACATCGCGGCGGACGCTTCTTCATCGGGCAATACGAAGGTGCCGCGGGCGTGGTCGGTGAAGAACCGCGTCCCGCGCTCGATGGTGAGCTGGTAGAGCGACAGATGCTCGCCGGCCAGCGCGAGCGCGCGTTCCAGCTCCTCCGCCCAGGCCTCGGGCGTCTGGCCGGGACGCGCATAGATCAGGTCGAAGGAATGGCGCGCGAAATGACGTCGCGCCGTGGCCAGCGCTTCCAGCGCCTCGTCGGCCGAGTGTTCACGGCCGAGGAACTTCAGCGCTGCAGGATCGAGCGCCTGCACGCCCAGCGACACGCGATTGACGCCGGCCTCGGCCAGGGCGGCGAAGCGGCTGGCCTCGACCGAGGTCGGGTTGGCTTCCAGGGTGATCTCGATCCCGGGCGCGCTGTCCCAGAGCGCGCGCGTGCGCGCGATCAGGGCGGCGACGGTGTCGGGTTCCATCAGCGAGGGCGTGCCGCCGCCGAAGAACATCGTCTCGACCCGCCGGTCCGGGGCCTCGCTTGCGGCATGTTCGAGTTCGCGCAACAGCGCCGCCCGCCAGCGCGCCTGCTCGACACCCTCGCGCACGTGGCTGTTGAAATCGCAGTAGGGGCACTTCGACTTGCAGAAGGGCCAGTGGACATAGACGCCCAGGGGCGCCGGGCTCATCCGAAGCAGGCCTCGACCATCATCCGGAAGGCGCGGCCACGATGGCTGATGGCGTTCTTCTCGGCGTCCGACATCTCCGCCGTCGTGCGCGTCTCGCCGACCGGCTGGAAGCAGGGATCGTAGCCATGACCGCCCGTGCCGCGCGGCGGCCAGACGATGGCGCCGTCGAGCGTGCCGTGGAACAGCTCGACATGCTCGTCGGGCCAGGCCAGCGCCAGCACGCAATGGAAGGTCGCGATCCGAGCCACGTCCGTCTGCGGTACGTGACGCGCCGCCAATTCGTCCTGGATGCGGCGCATGCCGACCATGGCGTCGCGCGTCGGGCCTTCCCAGTCGGCCGTGTAGACGCCGGGCTGATGATCGAGCGCGTGCACGCTGAGACCGGAATCGTCGGCGAGCGAGGGCAGGCCGCTCGCCCGAGCCGCCGCCAGCGCCTTCAGGGTCGCATTGTCCTCGAAGGTCGTACCGGTCTCGTCCGGCGCCGGCAGGCCGAGATCGGCGGCCGAGACGATCTCGACGCCGAACGGGGCCAGCATGGAGCGGATTTCGCCCGCCTTGCCGCGATTGTGGGTCGCCACAACGAGCCTGGGCAGGGCGAAGCGCCGCGCCATCAGCTCTTCCCGAGGGCCAGCTTCTGCAGGCCCACGAGTTCGCCGATGCCCTTCTTGGCCAGGGTGAGCAGTTCGTGGAACTGCGCCTCGGTGAACGGGTCCTTCTCGGCCGTGCCCTGCACTTCGACGATGCCGCCGGTGCCGGTCAGCACGAAGTTGGCGTCGGCATCGGCCTTGGAATCCTCGGGATAGTCGAGATCGAGGACGGCGGTGCCCTCCCACAACCCGCACGAGACCGCCGCGACGGTGCCGGTGAGCGGGTTGACCGCCAGCTTGCCGTCCTTGATCAGGCGCTCAAAGGCATAGTGCAGCGCCACCCAGGCGCCGGTGATGCTGGCGGTGCGCGTGCCGCCATCGGCCTGCAGCACGTCGCAGTCGATGTTGATCTGGCGCTCGCCCATGGCCTGCAGGTTCACCACGGCGCGCAGCGAGCGGCCGATCAGGCGCTGGATCTCCTGCGTGCGGCCCGATTGCTTGCCGCGCGCGGCCTCACGGTCCGTGCGGGTATGGGTCGAGCGCGGCAGCATGCCGTACTCGGCCGTCACCCAGCCCTTGCCGCTGTTGCGCATCCACGGCGGCACCTTCTCGTCGACCGAGGCGGTGCAGAGGACGTGGGTGTCGCCGAACTTGACCAGGCACGACCCCTCGGCGTGACGGGAAAAGCCGGGTTCCAGGGAAACCGGGCGAAGCTGGTCGGGGGCGCGGCCTGAAGGGCGCATTTATTTCTCCTGAGGGGCGGGCGGCCGGTGTAGCGCCCGAACGTTGGCGAATCCAGCCGGGATCCCTTGTTTCGAGGCCGGCGTTGAGGCCGGCGTTCATTGACCACCCTGCCCACACTACCTACATTTTTTCCATGGCGATCCACCGCATCGGTATTCCCGGGGGCGCCCTTGGCGATTCCCCGACAGGACAACGTCAGTCCGCCTCCGTGGCGGAGCTGAACGAGCGTGCCCGCGAGGTGCTGCGCCACGTCGTGGAAGGCTATGTCGAGACCGGGGAGCCGGTGGGCTCGCGCGCGCTGACCCGCAAGCTCACCGAGACGCTGTCGCCCGCCACCATCCGCAACATCATGGCCGACCTCCAGGATGCGGGCCTGCTCTATGCGCCGCATACCTCGGCCGGCCGCCTGCCGACCGACGCCGGGCTGAAACTGTTCGTGAATGGCCTGCTCGAGGTCGGCAACGTTTCGGAGGAAGAGCGGGAATCGATCGAGGCGCGCTGCGCGCCCTCGGGCCGCAGCGTCACCGAGGCGCTGGAACAGGCGACCGCGATGCTGTCGGGCCTGTCGCGCTGCGCCGGCCTCGTGATGGCGCCCAAGACCGAACAGCCGCTGAAGCACATCGAGTTCGTCAATCTCGGCCCCGGCCGCGCGCTGGTCGTCACGGTGACGCAATCGGGCCATGTCGAGAACCGCGTCATCGACACGCCGATCGGCATGCCGCCGTCGGCGCTGACCGAGGCCAGCAACTATCTCAATGCGCGGCTGAGCGGACGCACCTTCGACGAAGCGCGCCGGCTGATCCTGGAAGACATCAAGCTGAAGCGCGCCGAGCTGAACGACCTCACCGCGCGCGTGATCGAATCGGGCCTGGCGACCTGGTCCGGCGAGCCGGGCGGCGGCGCGCTGATCGTGCGCGGCCAGGCGCGCCTGCTCGAGGATATCACCGCGATCGAGGATCTGGAGCGCGTGCGCATCCTGTTCGATGCGCTGGAGCGCGGCGAGAGCTTCGTGCGCCTGCTCGAACTCGCCAATACCGCGTCGGGCGTGCAGATCTTCATCGGCGCCGACAACCCGCTGTTCGCCAACACCGGCTGCTCGATGGTGGTGGCGCCGTTCCGCGATTCGCAGGAGCGCATCCTGGGCGCCATCGGCGTGATCGGACCCACGCGGCTCAACTACGCGCGCATCATTCCCCTGGTCGACTACACCGCACGTGCGATTGGGCGGATGGTGAGTTAGGGGACCGATGTCATCCCGAGCGTAGCGAGGGACCTTTGCGCTGAAGCAGTTAAAGGTCCCTCGCTACGCTCGGGATGACAAATTTGCCTGCAACAACAGTCAGCGCTCACCAATCCTTCTCGTCGAAATCCTCGAACTGCTTGGCGCGCTCGTCTTCCTCTGAGGGGGGCGCTGCCTGCTCATCGGCGGCGTGTGAGAGGACGCGCAGGCGCGTTTCGCGGGTGAGCAACGGCAGCAGTTCCAGGAGATCGTTCCGCGAGAAGGCGACGCAGCCCTGGGTGCCGGCATAGTCGTCGCGCGCGATGTGGAGGAAGATCGCGCTGCCCCATTCGCCTTCCGGCGGATCGTCGTTGTAGCCGACCACGACGACGAGATCGTAGAGCCCGTCCTCGCGCCACATCTTCTCGGCGCCCCACTCGTTGGGGATGTGAACCAGCTTGTTGTAGCTGGGCGAGCGCGGGTCGTCGCACCAGCCGTCATGCTCGCTGATCGGCCGAGCCGGCAAAGCGACCTTGGGCAGGACCACCAGGTCGTTGCGGTAATAAATCCGGCGCAGCGGGAATTCGCCGACGGGCGTCGCCGAATCGCCCTCGACCTTGTCTTCGCGGATGCCGCCCGCGCCCACAGCGCAACGCCAGCGCCGGTCCCCCAGGGTGGCCCAGCCCAGCGAGGTATCGGCCGTATCGGCCTGCACGATCAGGACAGTCTCGTCGGTCATTGCCCAGTACTCCGGTGCCCTTCATAAAGGCACGCTCTTGAGGGAGAAAGCGATGGCTTATGTCGTAACGCCGCCGGCGACCATCGGCGTGCCGGTCCACGGAACCGGCGATCTGTTTCCGGTGCGCCGGATCTTCTGCGTCGGCCGCAACTATGCCGCCCACGCCCGCGAGATGGGACACGATCCCGACCGCGAGCCGCCCTTCTTCTTCACCAAGCCGGCCGACGCGATCGTGATCTGCGCCGACCCGAAGAATCCCACCAGGGTCGCCTATCCGCCTGCCACCAAGAACCTGCATCACGAGATGGAGCTGGTCGTGGCGATGAAGTCGGGTGGCAGCGACATTCCCGTCGAGAAGGCGCTGGAGCATGTGTACGGCTACGGCGTCGGCCTCGACATGACGCGTCGCGACCTGCAGAACCAAGCCAAGGACATGGGCCGCCCGTGGGACATGGGCAAGGGCTTCGACCAGTCCGCCCCGATCGGCGAGATTTATCCGGCCGCGAAAATCGGCCATCCCGCCAAGGGCACCATCCAGCTCGACGTGAACGGCAAGACCCGCCAGAAGTCGGATCTCAACGCGCTGATCTGGAGCGTCCCCGAGACGATTTCCTACCTGTCGGGCCTCGTCGAGCTGGCCGCCGGCGACCTGATCTATACCGGCACGCCCGATGGCGTGGCCGCGGTGGTGAAGGGCGACACGCTGTCGGGTTTCGTCGATGGCTGTGGCACGGTGACGTGCGTGCTGGTGTGATCACTTCCCCCGTCGTCCTGAGCGAAGCGCCGTAGGCGCGCAGTCGAAGGACTTTTTTTCCGATCGAGGAAAAGAGGTCTCTCCACTACGCGCCTGCGGCGCTCCGGTCGAGACGACGGGGTCTTTCAAAGTTGCTGCGCTCTAAACGTGTCGCACTGGCGGGGATCTCCCGTTGCGAGCCCCTTGCGGAACCAGCGCGCGCGCTGCGCACTGGTGCCGTGGGTGAAGCTGTCGGGCACGATCCGGCCCTGGCTCTGCTTCTGCAGCGCGTCGTCGCCGATCGCGCTCGCAGCCGCCAGCGCCTGATCGACGTCCTTGTCGTCGATCATCCGGCCGCCGCGTTGCCTGTCGGCGCGGTTGGCCCAGACCCCGGCGAAGCAATCGGCCTGGAGCTCGGTTCGCACCGATAGCGCATTGGCGTCGCGCTTGCTCATGCTCCGCTGCATCTGCTGGACCTTGCCCGAGATGCCGAGGAGGTTCTGCACGTGGTGGCCGATCTCGTGGGCGATCACATAGGCCTGAGGGAACTGGCCGGGCGCGCGGAAGCGCCGTGCCAGTTCGTCGAAGAAGCCGAGGTCGAGATAGACCCGCTGGTCGGCCGGACAATAGAACGGCCCCATTGCCGACTGGCCGACGCCGCACTCGGTGCGCGTGGCGCCGCGGAACAGCACCAGCTTGGGGTCGCGATACTGGCGACCCATGTCGCGGAAGATGTCCTGCCAGACATCCTCGGTGCTCTTCAGCACGCGCGACACGAACTGGGTCTCGGCATCGCCGGCCGGCGCGGGTGTGCCTGGCGTGCGGCTGGCCGAGGACGGCGCCGGCGCGTAGCTCGAGGTGCCTCCGCCGCCGCCCGCGATGTCGCTCAGGATGGCGCCGGGATCGGCGCCCATGATCATGGCAATGACGACGAAGGCCACCAGGCCGAAGCCGCCCTTGAACAGGCCGCCGCCACCTCCGCCCATGGGAACGGGGAAGCCGCCGCCGCCCAATCCCCCACCGCCGAACCCGCCGCCGTCGCCGCGGCGATCCTCGATGTTGTTGCTCTGGTCGCCATCCATCTGCATGGCTTAGGTCTCCTTGGCCGGGAAGTTCCCGGCGAGATCGTCTCCGGATCGTCTATAGTGCCCGGCGATGAGTCTCACCATTGCGACCTGGAACATAAACTCGGTCCGGCTGCGGATCGGAAACGTCGAACGGTACCTGAAGTTGCGCCAGCCCGATGTGCTGTGCCTCCAGGAGACCAAGTGCCCGGACGAATTCTTCCCGCACGAGGCCTTCGAACGCATGGGCTACACCCATCGCTTCGTGCAGGGGATGAAGGCCTATAACGGCGTGGCGATCCTGTCGAAGGTGCCGTTCGCCGCCGGCACCATCCATCATCGCTGCGGCAAGGAGGATTGCCGGCATGTCGAGGTCGCGCTCGATGTCGGGGGCGATCCGATCCTGCTCGACAATCTCTACATTCCCGCCGGGGGCGACATTCCCGACCCCGACCTCAACGTGAAGTTCGCGCACAAGCTCGATTTCTACCGCGAGATGGCGGACTGGTACGCGGGGCGCAAGCCCGGACCGCGCGCCCGCAAGGGCCTGCGCCGCATCACCGTGGGCGACCTCAATGTGGCCCCGCTGGAACACGATGTCTGGAGCCACAAGCAGCTCCTGAAGATCGTCTCGCACACGCCGGTCGAAGTGGAATTGTTCGAACGGCTCCAGGCGTCGCTCGACTGGATCGACGTGCCGCGCAAGTTCGTGCCCGAAGACCAGAAGCTCTATTCGTGGTGGAGCTATCGCAACACCGACTGGCGCGTCTCCAACCGCGGCCGGCGGCTCGACCACATCCTGGCGAGCCCCGCCCTTGCTGGCGCGATCCGCAGTCATCACATCGACGTCGATCTACGCGATTGGGAAAAGGCATCGGACCATGTGCCGGTGTCGGCAACGTTCGAGGTCTAGGGGGAGCCCGCCATGCTGCAAATCATCGTCACCATCCTGATCGGCTTCGTCGTCGGTCTCCTGGCCCGCTGGATCGGTCCCGGCGTCCAGATCCAGGGCTTCTGGATCACCGTCCTGATCGGTGTCGTGGGCTCGGTGATTGCCACCTATGGCGGTCAGGCGCTCGGCCTCTACCGTGCCGGCCGACCGGCTGGCTTCATCGGTTCAGTGATCGGCGCGATCGTCCTGCTGGCTCTCGTGCAGCTCTTCGGCAGATGAGCCTCTAACGCACGCGATAGAGAAAATACCGGTCCTTCGGCACGCCCGGAGGCTCGGGCAGGCGCTGCCAGCGCGCGACGTCGAGCGCCTGGTTGGCCAGCACGTAGCCGCCTGAAACGGCAAGCCGGTCGAGGGCCGGCCCCAGCCATTTGCCCATTTCGACATTGGCCTGGTGGTCGCCGGTGCCGAGATCGGTGTGGATCAGCGCGGCCGTTGCGCCGAGCTTTCGGGCGGCTTCGTCGATCGTGCGGTCGGCATCGCCGAGGAACAGCCGGTCGTCGGGCGGGACGCAGTCGGGATGGGCCGCCACCTTGCGTTCGAACACATAGATGTCCCGGCCGGGAAAGAGCTCGCGCAGATGGTCGTAGGTGCGGCCGTTGCCCAGGCCGACTTCAAGGATGGGACCCGGCACGGCGTCGAGGGCGGGCTTCAGGAAATTCAGGCAGTCGCGCTGCGCCTGCATGCGCGCGATGAAGCTGTCGAGACGACTCATAATGATGCGATGACTCTCACGGGTGATCAGCCGGCCTTGGTGGCGGCGCGAAGTTTCTGGTTGGTGTCCTCGAGCCGGTGCGCCAGCTCGCGCATGATCTCGATCGCCATCTCCGGGAACTCAGCGACCAGGCGATAGAACATGTCCTTGGTGATCTTGAGCGTGGCGAGTGGCTCCTTGGCCTTGATGGTCGCGGTGCGCGGCACGTCGCACAGGATGGCGATCTCGCCGAAGAAGCTGTTGCGCTTCATCTCGGCCACCGAGATCTGGCCGCTCGGCGTGTCGATCAGCACGTCGGCCGTGCCGCCCAGGATGACGTACATCGTGTCGCCGGGATCGCCCTGGCGACAGACTTCCTGGCCGACGCCGAAGTTCACCCGCTCGCTGGTGAAGGCCAGCAGCTTCAGCCTCGCCTGCTCGACCTTCGAGAAGATCGGCACACCCTTCAGCAGCTCCACCTCTTCGTTGAGGTTCATCGCGTCCTCCTCGATGCGCCCTACGCCGACGCCATCAGCTCGGTATAGAGCCCGCCTCTTGCCGCCAGCTCCGACGGCGATCCCCGGGCGACCACGCGGCCACCCTGCATAACGACGATCTGATCGAACGGCTCCGCCTGGTTGGGCCGGTTGGCGATCCAGAACACACCGGAGGCCCGCTCGGAAGCGTCGGCCAGGATGTTGTCGCGAATGCGGTCCTGGGTGCGACCGTCGAACATGGCCACCGCTTCGTTGACGACCACGAGCTGTGGCCTCTTGATCAGGGCGCGGGCGATTCCGAGCTTCTGGCGCTGGCTCGCCGGCAACCTCTTGCCGCCGACGCCGACATTGTACTCCAGGCCCACCCCGATCACCGAATCGCGCAGACCGAGCTCGTCGAACACCTGGGCGATCAAATTGCCGATGCGCTCGCCCGCCTGCGCCTGGCCGTACACCAGGCGCCCGAACAGGATGTTGTCCTGCAGGGTGGCGGCGCTGTTGTAGCGCTCGAAATCGTAGAATTCGACGGCGTCGCGCAGATTGGCCGGCAGGCCCTCGGCGAAGGCGCGGCGGGCGCCCAGGATCCGCTCCTCCATGGCCGCATCGATCAGGCCGAGGCGATGGCGCGCTTCGATGTAGCGGAACGGCAGCGTCATCAGGCGGATGCGGTCGGCCTCGGGCACCGCCTCGATGCCCTTGCCGCCGAGGCGTTGCAGCAGCAGGCGGACGTTGGGCAGCTCGTCGGCCGAGATGAAGCTGTACTGCTCGAACAGCGGATTGTCGGGCGACAGTCCGGAGAACAGCTCGACCATGGTCTCGGCGATGCTGAGACCCATGCGCTGCAGTTCGACGTCGAGCCCGGTCTTCTGCAGCACCGACATCACGTAGGGATCGGCCGCGAGATTGTCGCCATCGAACTGCTTGCCTAGCGCCGTGCCGAACAGCAGGTTTTCGGCGACCGACAGGTTCTTGTTGTAGTGGTCGTCGTTGAACGGCTCGACCAGGCCGGCATAGGTGCCGTCCTGCAGATGCTCGTGCAGCGTATGCCGCGCCTTCAGGATCTTCTCGGCCAGATCGGGCCGCACGGCCGCGTCGACGGTGCCGCGCAGGCCCAAGGAATAGATGTCTTCGTCGAGCTCGACCTGCTTCAGCACCCGCACCATGCAGGGCAGCAGGTCGGCCGGGCCGGTGGCGCCGGCCAGCTCGTAGTCGACCCAGTCGGCATTGGGATCGAAGGCCGGATTGCCGGCGCGCTCCGATTCCTTCCAGAACGCCTCGCGAATCACCTTCGTGGCCTCGTCATAGGCTGCCGGTGCCACGGGCCGAAGCTTCAGGCCGAACAGGAGATTGTCGCGGACGGTAAGCGGGAAGAGGTAGGTGTCCTGTCCGACATAGGCCAGCCGTGCGCCGATGACATACTCCGGCACCTGGAAAAAATCCTTGCCGTCGATGCGGATCGTGCCGCTGGCCGGCAGGGTCTGGCGTGCCAGCACCTGGCCCAGCACTTCCTTGCCCGACCCCGAACCACCGATCACCGCCACCCGACTGCTGGTCGGCAGGGTCAGCGAGAGGGTGTCGAGCTGCTTCACGCGGCCGTCCTCGGTCACGACCACCCCGACCAACGCCAGCTCCTTGCCGAGCGGCGGCGGCGGCCCGTCAGGGATCGCCTGCAGCTCCGGCGGCATCATGCCCTCGGGCTGGAACTGGTCGATCACCTGCTCGTACTTGATCTGCACGTCCTGGCGCTGCTGGTCCCAGTCGATCAGCTCCTTGATCGGCGACGGCAGGTCCTTGTAGGCGAGGAGCACGCCGACCACGGCGCCGACGTCCATCTGGCCGGTGATCGCGAAGTAGCCGCCCACCAGGTAGATGGCGAAAGGCGTCGCCTGCGAGAGGATGTTGTTCCAGAACTTGGCGACGAACTTCTTCTGGTAGAGGTCGAAGCGGATCTTGAAGATGCGTCCCAGTCGTTCGGAAATATCGGCACGTTCGTAGTTGGCGGCGCCGTGGATGTGGATCTCATGCACGCCGTCGGCGGTCTCGGCGATGCGGCCGGCGAGCTGGCGGGCCGAAATCTGCCGCTGGCGGCCCAGCACCAGCACGGGCTTCCGGAGGCGCGGGATGATCGACATCTGCACGGCGAGCAGCACGATCACGATGATCCCGAGCAGCCAGTTCTGCATCATGATGAAGATGATGGCCGTCAGCGCCTGGCCGCCCAGGAACATCGGCTGCACGAATGCGTCGCCGATGAACCCGCCCAGCGGCTCGACCTCGTCCTTCACCATGGTGGCGAGCTCGGCCTGCTTGACCTTGCGGAAATGGGCCGGCGGGAAGCGCAGGATGCGGTCGTAGAGTTCGTAGCGCAGGCGGCGCAGCATGCGCTCGCCCATGCGGCCCTTCTGGGTGTTGATCGTCTTCTTGAACAGGCCGTTGACGATGACGGCCCCCAGGAAGACGAAGCTCATCACCACGAGATACTGGAGCTGGTCGACCTGGAATCCGTCAAAGAACCGGATGACCCTTCCCGGGAAGATGGCGGAGAGGTCCAGTTCCCAGACCAGGAAGGGGATGGTCTTGCTGTCCTTGAACGCGTTGCCCTGGATGCCGTTATTGATGACCGACTTCGGCACCGTCAGCGACATGAAGTAGAAAACCTGGGCCAGGACCACCAGCAGCAGGATTACGATCTGCTCGGGCCGGCTGTGCCGCCAGATGTAGGAGAAGAGACTGCGTTCCATGAATCCTGCGTCGCCGCCGTCGCGCCTCACCCTATAGGCGATCAGTGCCTTGATTACATTAGATATTTGCCGGGTTGCCGCACCCGGGTTCGCGGCACCCCCGGCTTGTGGCATAGTCGGCTCGACGTTCACCGGTCGGGGCAGTAGCCGCTTCGGCGAGGGAGAGGCCCATGCCCACCAGCACCCGGTCCAAGCGCGTACTACTCTATAGCCACGATTCCTTCGGCCTCGGCCATGTGAGTCGCTGCCGCACGATCGCCAATGCCATCGTCGAGGCCGACCAGTCCGTGTCGGTGCTCATCCTGTCGGGCTCGCCGGTCGTCGGTTCCTATGAATTCCGCTCGGGCGTGGACTTCGTGCGCATTCCCGGTGTCGTGAAGATCGAGACCGGCGAATACGACTCGGCCAACCTGCGCATGAACGTCGAGCACACGCTCGAGATGCGCACCCGCATCATCCGCGACACCGCCGACATCTTCCGCCCCGACCTCTTCATCGTCGACAAGGAGCCGCTCGGGCTGCGCGGCGAGGTCGGTCCCGCCCTGCGCCTCCTGAAGGAGCGCGGCACGCCGCTGGTCCTCGGTCTGCGCGACGTGATGGACGATCCCGCCCAGCTGGCCAAGGAATGGGAACGCAAGAACGTCGTGCCGGCGCTGCGCGATCTCTATGACGAGATCTGGGTCTATGGGCTGCCGCAGATCAACAAGCCGCTGACCGGCATCGATGTGCCGCCGTCGGTGCGTCACAAGATGGTCTATACCGGCTATCTGCGGCGCGAATTGCCGCTGCATGGCGAGGTGCCGCACGAATTGGAGGAGATCGAGGGTCCCTTCATCCTGGTGACGCCGGGCGGTGGCGGCGACGGTGTCGAGCTGGTCGACTGGGTGCTGGCCGCCTACGAGACCGACCCGAACATTCCCTACGGGGCGGTCATCGTGTTCGGCCCGTTCATGCCGGCCACGGCGCGTGAGGCCTTCAAGGAACGGGCCGCGAAGTTCCCGAACATCCGGACGTTGACCTTCACCAACAACCTCGGCGCGCTGATGCAGCGCGCCGCGGGTGTCGTCGCGATGGGCGGCTACAACACGTTCTGCGAGATCCTGTCGTTCGACAAGCGGGCGATCATCGTGCCGCGCACGCACCCGCGCCTCGAGCAGTTCATCCGCGCCCGCGCCGCCCGCAACATCGGCCTGATCGAGATGCTCGATCCCGGCCGCGGCCTCGACCCGCAGGCGATGGCCACGGCCCTGCGCCACCTGCCGCAGCAGGGCCTGCCGAGCGACGTCGTGGTGCCAGGCCTGCTCGACGGGCTGGGCAGCGTCTGGCGGCTCGTCTCCAAGCAGCTTTCCAATCCGCATCGCGGGCCGGCGTCGCTCGGCGTTGCGGAGTCGCCCGTTGCGAACGCGGCCGGCGAGCTCGCCTCGGCGGAGCTGGCCCCCTTGCCGGAACGCCACCGAAGCTGATTTCCGGAAGGCGAATGTCGAACGAAAACAACGGGCCCAAAGTCGCGGTCATCCTGAAGGGCTGGCCGCGCCTCTCCGAGACGTTCATTGCCCAGGAGATCGCAGGCCTCGAGGCGCAGGGCGTGGTGCTGGAACTCTGGTCGATGCGTCGTCCGACCGACAAGGCACGCCATCCGGTGCACGATCGCGTCGCGGCCCGCGTCGTCTATCTCCCGGAATATCTGAAGGACGAGCCTAGGCGCGTGTTCGCGGCCTGGCTCAAGGTGCGCCGTTTGCCCGGATACGGCGCGGCGCGCGCCAAGTTCCTCGCCGACCTCCGGCGCGACCGCACCGCCAATCGCGTGCGACGCTGGGGCCAGGCGCTGGTGCTGGCGGCCGAGCTCCCGGACACGATCGAGCGGCTCTACGCGCATTTCCTGCACACGCCGGCCTCGGTGACGCGCTATGCCGCCACCCTGCGCGGCCTGCCGTGGAGCGTGTCGGCCCATGCCAAGGACATCTGGACCAGCGAGCCCTGGGATGTGCGCGAAAAGCTGGCGGATTGCGCCTGGCTGGTGACCTGCACCAATGTCGGCCTGCAACGGCTGAAGGAACTGGCGCCGGCGCCCGAAAAGCTGCGGCTCGTCTATCACGGGCTCGATTTCGCCCATCTGCCGCCGCCGCCGGCGGCGCGACCGCCGCGCGACGGTTCGGATCCTGCCGATCCCGTCGTGATCCTTTCGGTCGGCCGCAAGGTCGAAAAGAAAGGCTATGACGATCTTCTGAACGCGCTGGCACAGCTGCCGCACGGTCTGCACTGGCGCTTCGAGCATGTCGGCGCGGGTGAACTCTCCGACGCTCTGAAGGCCCAGGCTGCCGCCCTCGGCATTGCCGATCGCTGCACCTGGCAGGGCGGCCAGCCGCAGAAGGCGGTGTTCGCGGCCTTGGCCCGTGCCGATCTGTTCGTGCTGGCGAGCAAGAAGGCCGCCGACGGAGACCAGGACGGACTGCCCAACGTGTTGATGGAGGCGGCGCATCAGGGCCTGCCCCTCGTATCGACGCAGGCCGCGGCCATCGGCGAATTCGTCGAGGATGGCCAGACCGGCCTGCTGGTGCCGCCGGCCGCGCCGCGCGAGCTCGGTGGTGCGCTCGCCCGCATGATCGCCGATCCGGTGCTGCGGCAGAGGCTGGCGCAGCGCGCCGGAGAGGTCGTGCGCACGCGCTTTTCCTACGAGGCCGGCGTCGAATGGATCGCGTCGGCGTTGCAGGACCGGCACCGCGAGAGCACCGTCACGGCGCGCGCCGCGGAGTAGCCATGCGCGTGCTGCTGCACACGCCGTTGAAGGCACCCGACAGTCCCGTGCCTTCGGGGGATCGCGAGATGGCGCGCGGGCTGGCGCGCCTCCTCGAACGTATCGGCCACGCGGTCACGATGCCGGACGCGAGCCGCGTCGCGCCCGGTGTGCCGCCGGTCGCCGCGCATCTGTCGCTGGAGCGGCGCGCGCGCGCGCAGGCAGGGCGGTTGATCACACGCTGGCGGGCGCTGCCCGCGCATCATCCGGAGCGCTTCGATCTCTGGTTCACCTATCACTGCTACTATCGCAAGCCCGATTGGCTGGGTCCCGTGGTGACCCAGGCGCTGGGTGTTCCTTACGTGATCGCCGAGGCTTCGCATGCGCCGCGCCGGGCCCAGGGACCGACACGGGCCGGCCATCGCGCCGTCGAGCGGGCGCTGGCTGCGGCCGACCTCGTGCTGACCGTCAATCCGCGGGACATGGCCGGGGTGAAGGCGCGGCTGCGGCCCGGTGCGCGCCAGGTCTGGCTGCCGCCCTTCATCGACGTCGCGCCGTTCCAGGTTCCGTTGGGCCGAGACCCCGGCCGGCCGCCCCTGTTGCTCAGCGTCGGCATGATGCGCACGCGCGACAAGCTCGAGTCCTATCGCGTGCTGGCCCGCGCCTTCGCCCTGCTGGGGGACAGGGAATGGCGCGCCCTGCTGGTCGGCGACGGTCCCGCGCGCGCCGAGATCGAGGGGTTGATGGCGCCTTTCGGCTCCCGCGTGCGCTTTGCCGGCGCCGTGCCGCACGTCGAGTTGCCGGCACTCTACGCGTCGGCGGACCTTTACCTTTGGCCCGCAATCAACGAAGCGTATGGCATGGCCTTTCTCGAAGCTCAGGCGGCCGGCTTGCCCGTCGTCGCCGGCCGCACCGGCGGCGTGCCCGCGGTCGTGGCCGACGGTGTCACGGGTCAGCTGACGCCGATCGGCGATGCGGCTTCCTTCGCGGCGGCCGTGGCCCGGCTGCTGGAGGATCCGGCCGAACGCGCACGCCTTGGCACCGCCGCGGCGCACCGGGTGGCGGCGCATCACGACGAGCGTGCCGCGGCGCACGCGCTGCGGGCGGCCCTCGCGACCTTGCGGGGCGTGAAGCGATGAGGGCCGTGCCCTTCGCGCTGCTGCGCCACGTCCCGACGCGCTGGAATGCCGCCGGCCGCCTGCAGGGACTGACCGACACCGGCCTCAGCCCCGAAGGCGAGGCGGCGGCGCGGCAATGGCGCCTGCCGCCGCCGGCCGCGCACTGGAAGCGCCTGAGCAGCCCGTTGCAACGCGCGCGCCGGACGGCCGAACTCGTGCAGCCCTCGGCGCCTGTCGCCATCGATTCGCGTCTGCGCGAGATGAGTTTCGGCGTCTGGGAAGGCTTCACGGTGGAGCAGCTGCGCGCGACCGGCGGCGAGGTCTTCGCGGCGGCGGAAGCGGCCGGCCTCGACTTCCATCCGCCCGGCGGAGAGTCGCCGCGCCTCGCGATGGCCCGCCTGTCGCACTGGAGTTCGACGCTGACGGAACCCGTGGTCGCGGTATCGCACAAGGCCGCGATCCGCGCGCTGCTGGCTTGGGCGACCGGCTGGAACATGCTGGGTCGTCCGCCGCACAAGCTCGACTGGACGTGTCTGCACTTCTTCGTGGCCCACGGCGACGGCCGCGTGACGATCGAGCGGCTCAACGTGTCGCTCACCTCATGACCGCGCGCGTCTTCTTCTACGTGCAGCACCTGCTGGGCATCGGCCATCTGCGCCGCGCCGCTGCCCTGGCGCGGGCGCTGGCGGCAGGTGGCTTCGACGTGCTGCTGGTCTCCGGCGGCGCCCCGGTCGACGGGCTGGCGCTGGGCGGCGCCCGGCTTCATCAACTGCCCCCGGTGCGCGCCGCCGACGCACGGCTCAAGGAACTGGCGCGGCTCGACGGCACGCCGGTCGACGAGGCTTTCCGCGCGACGCGCACGCGCCAACTGCTCGATCTGTTCGAGGCCGAGGAACCCGACATCCTGCTCACCGAGCAGTTCCCCTTCGGCCGCACGCAGCTGCGCTTCGAGCTGCTGCCGTTGCTCGAGGCGGCGCAGGACCGGCCATCGGCGCCGTGGATCGTATCGTCGATCCGCGACGTGCTGCGCCGCACCGCGTCGCCGGCAAGGGTCGACGAGATGGTCCAGACGTTCGAGGCCTTCGACACCGTGCTGGTCCACGCCGATCCTGCCCTGGTGCGACTGGACGACAGTTTCCCCGCCTGGCCCGACATCCAGGACCGCGCGCTCTATACCGGCTACGTCATGGATTCAGAGGCCATGCCGGCTTCCGGGGACACTGTCGGCAAGGGTGAGGTGATCGTGTCGGCCGGAGGCGGCGCCGTCGGCGCCCCGCTTCTTCATGCCGCCATCGCGGCGCGGCCGCTCTCGCCCCTGGCCGATCGCCGGTGGCGCCTTCTGGTCGGGCCGAACATGCCGGAAGCGGAAACAGAAGTGCTCCGCGCGTCTGCCGGTGACGGCATCATCGTCGAGCCGGTGCGCGCCGACTTTCCGTCGCTGCTCCGCAACGCCGTGCTGTCGGTCTCGCAGGCCGGCTACAACACGGTGGTCGAGACGCTCTGCCATGGCGATCGCGCCGTCCTGGTGCCGTTCGGCACGGCGCGTGAAACCGAGCAGGCCGATCGCGCGCGCGTGCTGGTCGAGCGCGGCATGGTCGCCTCGGTCGCGCCCGACGATCTGACGCCCGCGAGCCTCGCGGCCGCCATCGGCAGGGCATGGGCCGGCCCTTCGATCCGCAGCTTTCCGCCGGTCGATGCGAACGGCGCCGCCGCCACGGTCGCCGCGCTGAAGCAGATGGTGATGCCATGAGCAGCTGGCAGGCGCTCGCCGACGAGGCAGCGCGCTGGCGCGACGAGGGCCGAATCGCCGAGCTGTGGTGGCGCGACGACGACGCTACCGATGCCGGCCCTGCTCTCGATCGCCTCCTCGCCATCGTACGCGACAGGGAAACGCCGCTGGCGATGGCCGTGGTGCCGGCTCGAGCCACGGCGGCACTGGCGGACCGACTTGCCGGAGAGCCCGGCGTCGACGTGCTGCAGCATGGCTATGCTCACACCAGTCATTCGGTCGCGCCGGAGAAGAGTATCGAGCTCGGCCTGCAGCGCCCTGCGATGCTGACCCTTGGCGAGCTCGGCACCGGCTGGATGGCGCTGGAGCGACTGTTCGGCTCGCGGGCGCTCGCTGTCATGGTACCGCCATGGAACCGTATTGCGCCGGTGCTGGTGCCGACCCTGCCGGAGATCGGCTATCGCGGCCTTTCGACGTTCGGGCCGCGCCCGCGTCTCCATCCGGTTCGCGGCCTGCTGCAGGTCAATACTCATGTCGACCTGATCGACTGGAAGGGCGGTCGCACCTTCGCGGGTGAAGAGACGGTGCTTGCCGCCCTCGTGACCGCGCTCGCACGTGCACGCGGCGGCGACGGCGAGCCGATCGGCATCCTCAGTCATCATCTTGCGATGGACGCCGGGGCATGGGATTTCCTAAGGTCCTTGTGGGAAAGAATGACAAAGCTGGAGAACATCCGTGTGCGCAGCGCGCGCGAGCTGTTTGCTCCTGAAGCCGGACGTCGGGGAGGGCGCGGGTGACTTCCGCAGATTTGCGCTATCCGCAGCAGACGCTGGTGGCGGACTATCTGCGCGCCGCGGCGGGCGTGGCATTGTGCGGCGCGCCGCTCCTGCTGCTCGACGTCAACCGCTGGCTGGCGGCATTCCTGCTGGTGGGTTTCGCGCTCTTTGCGCTGTTTCTGGTTCGCACGGCCCTGCGCCATCGCACGCGCTTCGTCCTGGGGCCGGATACGCTCTGCGCCGACGGGCCCGTCGGAACTCTGGTGGAGTGGAATCGTCTCGACCGGCTGAAACTCAGCTATTTCTCGACCAAGCGCGATCGATCGGACGGATGGATGCAGCTTAGCGTCGGCTCGACAGGCGGCAGATTGATAAAGGTCGATTCCACGCTGGAAGGCTTTCACGATATCGTGGAGCGGGCGGCGCGGGCGGCCGAGGCGACAGGTGCGCCGCTCAGCGATGCGACGCGGGCGAACCTGAGATCGATGGGCATCGTGGTGGTGGGTCGGGAAGAATTATGAAGGATCTGCTGCGCGTCGAGGACCTGACCGTCGAATTCGGGGTGCACGAAGGCGTGCTGCGCGCCGTCGACAAGGTGTCGTTCTCGATCCCGCCCGGCGGCACGGTGGCGCTGGTGGGCGAGTCGGGGTCGGGCAAGTCGGTCTGCAGCCAGGCGATCATGGGTCTGCTGCCGCGCACCGCGACCATCGCCTCCGGTTCCATCCTGTTCCAGGACCCGCGCGTCAACCAGGGCGTCGTCGACATCGCCCGCATCGATCGCGCTGGTCCGGCCATGCGGCGCATCCGCGGTGGCCAGATCTCGATCATCTTCCAGGAACCGATGACCTCGCTGTCGGCCCTCCACACGGTGGGCGACCAGATCGGCGAGGCCGTCGAGCTGCACGGCGGGCAACCCGGCAGTCCTCTGGGCGGCGAGGCCGGGCGCAAGCTCAGCCGCGCCGAGATCGACGGGCTCACGATGGACATGCTGCGCATGGTGGGCTTTCCCGATCCCAAGCGGGCGCTCAGGACTTATCCCTTCGAATTGTCCGGCGGGCTGCGCCAGCGCGCCATGATCGCCATGGCCCTGGTCTGCCGGCCGGCGTTGCTGATCGCCGACGAGCCGACGACCGCGCTCGACGTCACCATCCAGGCCCAGATCCTGCGCCTGATGAAGGATCTGCAGTCCGAATTGGGAATGGCGCTGCTGATGATCACCCACGATCTCGGCGTGGTCGCCAACGTCGCCGACGACGTGGTCGTGATGTATCGCGGCAAGGTCGTCGAATCGGGCGACCTGCGCGACATCTTCCGCGATCCGCAGCATCCCTACCTCAAGGCGCTGCTGCATGCGGTACCGCGCTTCGACATGGAGCCTGGCGAGCGGCTGCAGCCGATCCGCGAGATCAAGGGCACGACCGGCCATCTGTTGAAGGAGAAGCCGGTCTCCGCCCCCACCGAGACGTTCAATCCCGACGCGCCGGTGCTCAAGGTGCGTCACGTCACCAAGACGTTCACCATCCGCAAGGCCGATACGCTGATGGAACAGCTGATGGGCCGCGGAACGACGCGCTCCATCCGCGCCGTCAACGACGTGAGCTTCGACGTGCTGCGCGGCGAGTGCCTCGGTCTGGTCGGTGAATCGGGGTGCGGCAAGACCACGCTCAGCAAGATGCTGATGCGCGGCGTCTCGGCCGACGCCGGTCAGGGCGGCCGCGTGATCTTCGACGACTGGGGCCGCAAGATCGACGTGTTCAGCCTCGAAGGCACAGAGCTCAACCGTTTCCGCACCAAGCTGCAGTTCATCTTCCAGGACCCGTTCGGCTCGCTCAATCCGCGCATGACGGTGTTCGACATCCTGGTCGAGCCGCTGGTCATCCATAAGATCGGCGACGACGCCTATCGACGCGAGATGGTGGCCGAGTTGATGGAGATGGTCGGTCTCGACCGCCGGCACCTGAGCCGCTATCCGCATTCGTTCTCAGGCGGCCAGCGTCAGCGAATCGGCATCGCGCGCGCGCTCGCGCTTAGGCCCGACATGGTGATCTGCGACGAGCCGGTCTCGGCGCTCGACGTGTCGATCCAGGCGCAGATCCTGAACCTGCTCAAGGACCTGCAGAAGCAGCTCGGCCTCACCTACCTCTTCATCAGCCACAATCTCGCGGTGGTCGACTACATCGCCGACCGTATCGCCGTGATGTGCGCCGGCCGCCTGGTCGAACTGGCGCCGGCCGGCGAGCTGTTCCGCAACCCCATGCATCCCTATACCAAGGCCCTTCTGTCGGCGGTGCCGATGCCCGATCCCGACGCCCGCCTCGATCTCGGGGCGCTGATGGAGGGCAAGGCGTCCGATCCCTCGGTCTGGCCCGAGCCATTCCGCGACGACGGCCAGACGCCGCTTCTCTGGACCGAGGCCGAACCCGGTCATTTCGTGCGCGTCTCGCAATCCGCCGGACGAGAGGTGGTCTGATATGCTGCACTTCATTGTCCGCCGCATCCTGCTGATGATCCCGACGCTGTTCGTGATCAGCGCGCTCGTCTACTTCATCATCGACCTGCCGCCCGGCGACTGCGTCACCTCGCAGATCGAGGAGCTGCTGGCGCGCGGCGATCCCGACGCCCACCAGCGCGCCGACGAGCTGCGCGAACTCTACGGCCTCAATCACCCGCTCTGGCAGCGTTACCTGGAATGGGTCGCCGGCATCTTCCGCTGGGACTTCGGGCTGTCGTGCCAGGACACGGTGCCGGTCTCGGACCTGATCGGCGAACGGATGATGCTCACCATCATCATGGAGACCTGCACGATCATCTTCATCTGGGTCGTGTCGTTCGTCATCGGCGTCTACGCCGCGACGCATCAGTACAAACTGGGCGACTACGTTGCCTCGTTCATCGGCTTCATCGGCCTGTCGATCCCGAACTTCCTGCTGGCGCTGGTGCTGCTCTATGTCGGCAAGGTCTATTTCGGCCTGTCGATCGGCGGCCTCATGGACCCCGAATACATCGACCAGCCGCTGAGCTGGGGCAAGGCCGTGTCGGTGATGCAGCATCTCATCATTCCGGTCGTCGTGATCGGCATGTCGGGAACCGCCGGCATGATCCGCCGGCTGCGCGCCAACCTGCTCGACGAGCTGCAGAAGCAGTACGTCGTCACCGGCCGGGCCAAGGGCCTGCCGCCGATGAGGCTGCTGGTGAAGTATCCCCTGCGGCACGCCATCAACCCGTTCGTCGCCGACATCGGCGGCCTGCTGCCCGACGTCATCTCCGGGTCGGTCATCGTCTCGGTGGTCCTGTCGCTGCCGACCACGGGTCCCATGCTGCTGAGCGCGCTCAAGACCCAGGACGTCAACCTGGCCGCCACCTTCCTGCTGTTCGTGGCGGCGCTTACCGTCGTCGGCATGCTGATCTCGGACCTGGCGCTCGCCGCGCTCGATCCGCGCATCCGCTTCGGCGCAAGTTCGGAAAAGTGAGGGTGCCATGACCGACACGACACCCAATCCTCCGCGCCGCACGCCCCACTTCGTCTCGCAGGAGCCGTGGGACCCCTACGTCGCCGACAAGCTGACCGCCGAGCAGGAACGCTACTACATGGCGGGCCAGTGGAAGCTCATGTGGTGGCGCTTCCGCCGCCACAAGCCGGCCGTCATTTCCATGGTCTTCCTGCTGCTGATGTACTTCTCGACGCTCATCAGCGAGTTCATCGCGCCCTACGACCTGCATACGCGGCACTCGCGCTACATCTTCGCCGCCCCGCAGTCGGTCCATCTCTTCCACGAGGGCTCCTTCCTCGGGCCGTTCGTCTACGGCCTCAAGATGGAGCGCGATCCGGCCACCCTGCAGCGCATCTACTCGCCCGACACGACCAAGCCGCAGAAGCTGCGCTTCTTCTGCCTGGGCGAGAGCTACGAATTCTGGGGCCTGATCGAGGGCCGCTTCCACTTCGTCTGCCCCCCGGAGGACGGGACCCTGTTCCTGCTCGGTACCGACCGATTGGGAAGGGACATGTTCAGTCGCATCGTCTACGCGGCCCGCATCTCGCTCACCATCGGCATCATCGGCATCGCGCTGTCCTTCGCGCTCGCCCTGATCCTGGGCGGGTTGGCGGGCTATTACGGCGGCTGGATCGACAGCGTCGTCCAGCGGCTGACCGAGATCATCAAGAGCTTCCCGCACCTGCCGCTGTGGCTCGCTCTGTCGGCGGCCCTGCCTGTGACCTGGTCGCCGCTGCTGGTCTATTTCGGCATCACCATCATCCTGGCGCTGCTCGACTGGCCGGGCCTCGGACGCGCCGTCCGCTCCAAGCTCCTGTCGCTGCGCGAGGAGGATTACGCGGCGGCGGCCCAGATGATGGGCGCCAAGCCCGCCCGCATCATCGGCCGGCACCTGCTGCCCGGCTTCATGAGCCACCTGATCGCCTCGGCCACCCTGTCGATCCCATCGATGATCCTGGCCGAGACGGCGCTGTCGTTCCTCGGCCTCGGCCTGCGGCCGCCGATCACCTCGTGGGGCGTCCTGCTGAACGAGGCGACGGACATCAACGTCGTGGCGGTGAACTGGTGGCTGATGCTGCCGGTGGTGCCGGTGATTCTCGTGATCCTGGCGTACCAGTTCATGGGCGACGGTATGAGAGATGCGGCGGATCCCTACGCCTAAGCGCTGCGCGCTTAGGCGTGGCGGGCGGCAGGGCCTGTAATCAGGCCCGGGAGCCCGCACGGTTCAGAACGGATGAGGGTGGTGAAACACCCTCAAACCTTCGAAATCCATATCTATTCTGCACCGAGCGAGCTCTCGGGCCTTCGTCGCTGCGCGCCTGCAGGCCCTGCCGCTCGCCAAATCGGGGTATTTGAGCCGCAAGCGGCTCAAATACCCCGATTTTGCCCCATTTGGGTCTAGCGACAGCCACGCCGGGCTTCCATCTAGGTTGGGTATCTCCCCCGAACGTGGTCCCCCCAAAGCCACGTTCTAGCCTCCTCGGAGGCGCTCAGGCCGTCATCTCACCTCCCCCGAGATGACGGCCTTTTTCTTTGCCCGCGGGCGGCATGCCCCCTGCCCACATGCTACGAGGGCGCCCATGGTGCCTCCGCTTCTCGAAGTGACCGGCCTGTCCTGCCGCCGCGGCGGCCGGCCGGTGTTCGACCGCCTGTCCTTCGGGCTGGGCGCGGGCGAGCTGCTGGCGCTGACGGGCCGCAACGGCAGCGGCAAGACCAGCCTGCTGCGGGCGCTCGCCGGACTGACGCCGCCGGAGGCCGGGACGGTCGCCTGGCAGGGCGTCGACGTCGCCGAGGATCCCGAGACCTGGCGCGGCCGGCTGGCCTGGCTCGGCCATCTCGAGGGGCTGAAGGGCGACCTCACGGTGATCGAGAACTTGGCTGTGGCCGAGCGGCTGCGGGGCGGCGAGGCCGGCGACCGGCTGGACGGCGCCCTGGTGGCCCTCGATCTCACCGGACTGGCCGCACGGGAGGTGCGCACTCTTTCGGCGGGGCAGCGTCGCCGCACGGCGCTGGCCCGGGTGGTGCTGTCCCAGGCGCCGCTCTGGCTGCTCGACGAGCCGCTGAACGCGCTCGATGCACCGGCGCAGGCAGCCTTCCGGACGGCCCTGCAGGCCCATCTCGCGGCGGGCGGACTGGCCATCGCCGCGACCCACGCGGAGCTGGGCATCGAGGGACGCTCGCTCGAACTCGGCCCAACCCTTTCAAGCACCTCTCCCCCGCTAGGGGGAGAGGAACATGATGGTGACGTCGCATGAGCGGCTTCACGACGCTCCTCATGCGCGACCTGCGCCTGGTGCTGCGGCGGCCGGGCGATGTCGGTGTCGTGCTGGCCTTCTTCGTCGTGGCGACGGTGCTGTTCCCGCTGGGCATCGGCCCGGAGACCAATGTGCTGGCGCGCATCGCGGCGGGCGTCCTGTGGTGCGCCGCGTTGTTTGCAGCACTTCTGTCGCTGGAGCGGCTGTTTGCCGCCGACTACGAGGACGGCACGCTCGACCTGCTGCTGCTGGCGCCGTGGCCGCTCGAGCTGGCGGCGCTGGCCAAATGCCTCGCTCACTGGATCGTGACCGGCCTGCCGCTCAGCCTGCTGGCGCCCGTGCTGGGCGTCGCCTTCGGCCTCGACGGGCAGAGCCTGCTGGCGCTGGGCGCCACCCTGCTGGTGGGCACGCCCACTTTGTCGTTGATCGGCGGGCTCGCGGCGGCCCTCACGCTGGGGGCGCGCAAATCCGGCGCGCTGCTGGCGCTGCTCGCGCTGCCGCTCTGCGTGCCGACCCTGATCTTCGGCGCCGGCGCGATCGAGACGCTGGCGGCGGGTGACGGCATCGTGACACATGTCGCGATCCTCGCCGCTCTTGCATTGGTCGCCCTGGCCACGACGCCTTGGGCGATTGCCGCAGCCTTGCGGCAAGCCGGCGAATAGGGAGGATGGGGCCGATGGCCGACCTGCATTTTCTCGCCAATCCTGCGCGGTTCCGCCGCTTCAGCCAGCGCGTGCTGCCGGGCCTCGGCTTTGCCACGGTGCTGATGCTGGCGGTCGGCGTCTACATGGCCTTCTTCGTGGCGCCGCAGGACTACCAGCAGGGCAACACGGTGCGGATCATGTTCGTGCACGTGCCGTCCGCCTGGCTGTCGATGGGCGGCTACGCCATGCTGGCCGTGCTCGGCGCCTCGCTGCTGGTGTGGCGCCATCCGCTGGCGGCGCTGATGGCGCGCGCCGCCGCACCCGTCGGCGCCAGCTTCGCGGCGGTGTGCCTTCTGACCGGCTCGCTGTGGGGCCGGCCGATGTGGGGCACCTACTGGGTGTGGGACGCGCGGCTCACCTCGATGCTGCTGCTGTTCTTCCTCTATCTCGGCCACATCGCCTTGAGCCGCGCCTACGATTCGCCCGAGCGCGGCGATCGCGCGGCCGCGATCCTGGCGCTGATCGGCGTGATCAACCTGCCGATCATCAAGTTCTCGGTCGACTGGTGGAACACCTTGCACCAGCCCGCCTCGATCACGCGGCTCGATGCGCCGGCGATCCACAATTCGATCCTGGTGCCGCTGCTCTGGATGGCGGTCTCGCTGCTGTTCCTGTTCGTCTGGCTGGTGCTGTTGCGCACCGAGACCGAGATCGACCGCCGCCGGCTCGAGAATGCCGAGGCCGCTTCATGAGCAGCCACGCGGCCTATATCCTCGCCTCCTGGCTGGTCTCCGCCTTCATCCTGGGCGGGCTGGTGATCGCCTCGCTCGGCGCGCGCCGCAAGGTGCGGCGCGACCTGGCGGCGCGCGGACTGGAGAAGCGCCGATGACCCCGAAACGCCGCCGCCTCTGGTTGCTGCTGGGATCGCTGACGACGCTCGGCGTCGCCGCCGCGCTCGTGCTCACGGCGCTGAACGACAACCTCGTCTTCTTCTATTCGCCGACCCAGGTCGCCGAGAAGAGCCTCGGCCCCGAGCGCCGTTTCCGGCTGGGCGGCCTGGTCGAGGAGGGCAGCGTCCAGAAGGAGGGGCAGATCGTGCGCTTCACCATCACCGATACCAACAAGACGCTGAAGGTCGTCTATCGCGGCATCCTGCCGGACCTGTTCCGCGAGGGGCAGGGCGTGATCGCCGAGGGCTCGCTCGGCCCGGACGGCGTGTTCGCGGCGCGCGAGATCCTGGCGAAGCATGACGAGAACTATATGCCTCCGGAGGTCGCGAAGGCTTTGAAGGAAAGCGGCCAGTGGAAGGACAAGAAGTGAGCCCCGTCGTCTGTGACGCAGGGCTGGCGCCTGTGACGCAAAGGTCCCTCACTTCGTTCGGTATGACAATTTTGTTGTGGTTGGCGCAGTGCTTTAATTCAAAAATTGCTGTCATCCCGCGCGTAGCGAGGGACCTTTCGCTTCCGTTGGAGGCGTCGTGATACCCGAACTCGGCCATTTCGCGTTGATCCTGGCGCTCGCGGTCGCGCTGGTGCAGGGCACGCTGCCGCTCATTGGCGCGAGCAGAGGCGATCTGCGCCTCATGGCCCTCGGCCGCACCGCCGCCCTCACGCAAGCCTTCCTCGTGCTGGTCTCGTTCGGCGCGCTGACGCAGGCCTATGTCACGTCGGACTTCTCGGTCCTCAACGTCGTCGACAATTCGCATTCGGCCAAGCCGATGCTCTACAAGATCAGCGGCGTGTGGGGGAACCACGAGGGCTCGATGCTGCTGTGGGCGCTGATCCTCGCGCTGTTCGGCGCGGCGGTCGCGGTCTTCGGCGCCAACCTGCCCGACACGTTGCGCAGCCGCGTGCTGGCGATCCAGGCGCTGATCGGCGTCGGCTTCCTGGCCTTCCTGCTCTTCACCTCCAACCCGTTCGCGCGCGTCTATCCCGCGCCGCCCGACGGCAACGGGCTCAACCCGCTGCTGCAGGATCCCGGCCTCGCCTTCCATCCGCCGCTGCTCTACCTCGGCTATGTCGGCTACTCGGTGACCTACGCCTTCGCGGTCGCCGCCCTGCTCGAAGGCCGGGTCGATGCCGCCTGGGCGCGCTGGGTGCGGCCGTGGGCGCTGGCCGCCTGGTGCTTCCTGACGCTCGGCATCGCGCTGGGCTCGTGGTGGGCCTATTACATCCTGGGCTGGGGCGGGTTCTGGTTCTGGGATCCTGTCGAGAACGCCTCGCTGATGCCGTGGCTCGTCGGCACCGCGCTGCTGCACTCCGCCATCGTGGTGGAGAAGCGCGACGCGTTGAAGAGCTGGACGGTGCTGCTGGCCCTGCTCGCCTTCTCGCTGTCGCTGCTCGGCACATTCCTGGTGCGCTCGGGCGTGCTCACCTCGGTCCATGCCTTCGCGCAGGATCCGTCGCGCGGCATGTTCATCCTGGCCTTCCTGCTGTTCGTCACCGGCGGCGGCCTCGCGCTCTACGCCTGGCGCGCGCCGCAGCTGCAGGGCGGCGGCCTGTTCCAGCCGGTCAGCCGCGAGGGCGCGCTGATCCTGAACAACCTGCTCCTGTGCACGCTGGCGGTCACGGTGCTGCTGGGCACGCTCTATCCGCTGTTCCTCGACCTGCTGACCGGCAACAAGGTCTCGGTCGGCCCGCCCTTCTTCAACGCCACCTTCGTGCCGCTCTGCGCGCCGCTGTTCGCCGCGCTCTGCGTCGGCCCGTTCCTCGGCTGGAAGCGCGCCGAACTGGGACCGGCGCTGATGCGCCTGCGGCTCGCGCTGGTCGTGTCGCTGGCGGCGGCGCTGTTCGCCATGACCATGATCGACAGCCGCTCGACCTTGGCGGCGCTGGCCTTCGGCTTCGGCGTCTGGCTGATTCTGGGCAGCCTCGCATCCCTGACCGACCGGTTCCGCAGTGGCACGCTCCGAACCATCCCGCGCTCGACCCTGGGCATGGTGATCAGCCACGCGTCGCTGGGCCTCGTCGTGCTGGGCTCGGTCGCGACCTCCTCGTGGAGCACCGAGGTGATGCAGACCATGAAGCCCGGCGACCGCATCGCCTTCGCGGGCTATTCCGTGGTGCTCGATCGCATCGAGGAGGTGCGCGGCCCCAACTACATCGCCGAGCGCGCGACCCTCAACGTCAGCGTCGGCGGCAAGCCCTACACGGTGCTGCAGCCCGAGCGCCGGCTGTTCACCGTGCAGCGTCGACAGGTGGCCGAGACGGCGATCCAGACCAACCTGCTGCGCGACTTCTACGCCACCCTGGGCGAGGGCGATCCGAAGCAGGGCTGGGTGATCCGCCTCTATCTCAACCCGCTGGCGCCGTGGATCTGGCTGGGCGCGGCGCTGTGCGCGCTGGGCGGCTTCGTCTCGCTGTCGGACCGGCGGCTGCGCATCGGCGCGCCCTCGCGACGTCCGTCATCGTTGCAGCCGGCCGAATAGATGCGCCGCCTGCTCTTCATCCTGCCGCTGCTGACGCTCGCGCTGATGGCGGGCTTCTTCGCCTGGTCGCTGACCAGCGGCCGCGACCCTGCCTCGATCGGCTCGGTGATGGTGGGCCGCCCGGCGCCGAAGCTCGACCTGCCGGCGCTGCGCCCGGGCGAGGCGCCGCTCACCGACGCGGATCTGCGCACCGGCAAACCGGTGATCGTGAATTTCTTCGCGAGCTGGTGCACGCCCTGCCTGGCCGAGCATCCGCTGTTCACGCGGCTGCGCGAACGCGAGGGCGCGACGATCGTGGGCATCGCCTGGAAGAACAAGCGCGACGACGCGCTGCCCTGGCTGAAGCGGCTGGGCGATCCGTTCAAGCTCGCGGGCTTCGACCTCGACGGCAAGACCGGCCTCGACTGGGGGTTGAGCGGCGTGCCCGAGACCTACCTGATCGACGGCACCGGCATCGTGCGGCGTCATTATCGCGGGCCCATCACCGAGCGCGATCTGAACGAGACGATCCTGCCGTTCCTGAAAGGGGCGGTGAAGTGATCGGCGCCCGTCTTTTCATGTTCCTCTCCCCCTTGGGGGAGAGGTTAGGTGAGGGGGTGCGCCGCCCCCTCACCCAGCCTCTCCCCCTAGCGGGGGAGAGGAGTTTGAGGGCGGCTGCTCAAACTCCCTCTCCGCCGCGCAGCGGGGGAGAGGGTGGGGCCCATCGCGTGAGCGATGGGAGGGTGAGGTGGTCAAGCGTACGTCGCCCCCTCACCCAGCCTCTCCCCCTAGCGGGGGAGAGGAGTTTGAGGAGGATGCTCTGCCTCCTCGCGCTGCTGTTCGCGTTCCCCGCCCTCGCCGTCGAGCCGTCCGAAGTCCTGCCCGACCCGGCGCTCGAGACCCGCGCGCGGGAGATCGGGCGGGCGTTGCGCTGCGTCGTCTGCCAGAACCAGGCGATCGACGATTCCTCGGCCGAGGTGGCGCGCGACATGCGCCGGGCGGTGCGCGAGCGGCTGACGGCCGGCGACAGCAACGGCGACGTCTTCGCCTACATGGTCGCGCGCTACGGCGACTACGTGCTGCTGAAGCCGCCCTTCAAGGCCGGCACGCTGATCCTCTGGCTGGGCGCGCCGCTGCTGCTGCTCGTGGCCGGCGCCGCGCTCCTCATGGCCGCGCGCCGCCACCGAAACACACCGATCGCAGCACCCAAGCCGCTCGACGAGGAGGAGCGCCGCCGCCTCGACGCGCTCCTGAAGGGCTGACCGGCCATGCTCGAATTCCTGCTGGCGCTGCTCACCACCGCGACCGTTGCCGCCCTGCTCTGGCCGCTCCTGCGGATGCGCCTGCCGGCGCGCGACCGGCTCTCGGGCGAACTGGCGATCTACCGCGACCAGCTGGCCGAGCTGGAGCGCGAGCGGGCCGCCGGGACGCTCAAGCCCGCCGAGGCCGCCGCCGCCCGCACCGAGATCGAGCGCCGCATGCTGGCCGCCGGCGACGCCGCCACAACCACCACCAAGGGCAGCGCCACGGGCAGCGCCAAAGCCTCGACCCCCTCCGACGCGGTGCAGAAGTGGCTGCCGCCGGCGCTCTCGCTGTTCGTGCCGCTGCTGGCGCTCGGCCTCTACCTGCAGACCGGCCGCCCCGGCCTGCCCGCCGCGCCCTTTGCCGACAGGGGCAGCGAACACCCCGCCCCGTCGCGCCAGCTCGACGTCGCCGGCCTGCTGGCCGAGGCGCGCGCCCGCCTGGCGCAGGACCCCAACGACGCCGACGCGCTGGCCGCCCTGGGCGAAGGCCTGACCCTGGAGGCCGGCGGCACGGTCACGCAACCGGCGCTCGAGGCGCTGCAGCGGGCGCTCAGGACGCGGCCCGACGATGCGCGCATCCTCTACTATCTTGGCCTGCACGAGGCGCAGAGCGGCGAGTCGAAGGCCGCGATCGCCCGCTGGCGCGACCTCGAGGCCGCCAGCCCGCCCGACGCACCCTGGCTGCCGATGCTGCGCGCCGAGATCGCGCGGGTGGCCAAGGCCGCCGGCATCGAGCTGCCGCCATCCGCCCCATCCACCCAGGCGCCGCAATCCACCATGCCGACGCCCAGCCGCGAGCAGCAGGAGGCGATGGCCCAGCTCGCGCCGGAGCAGCGCCAGCAGGCGATCCGCTCCATGGTCGAGGGGCTGGCCGCGCGCCTCGCCGACGCGCCGCAGGACCGCGCCGGCTGGCTGCGCCTGGCCAATGCCTGGAAGGTGCTGGGCGAGAACGCCAACGCCGCCGACGCCTACGGCCGCGCCGACACGCTGGCCCCCGTCGACGCGCGCATCCTGGCCGACTGGGCCGAGGCGCATGTGCGCCAGGTCGCGCCCGGCGCCGTGCCTTCGGCCCAGGCCGTGGCCGTGCTGGAGCGGCTGGAGAAGGCCGAGCCGCGCAACGCGCTGGCCCTGTTCTATCTGGGCGTCGCCGCCGAGGCCGCGGGCAATAAGCCGGCGGCACTGCAGCGCTGGAAGACGCTGCTGGCCCTGCTCCCGGCGGATGCGCCGATCCGGGGGATGCTGGAGGAGAGGATCAAGGCAGCATCACGCTGAATCCGCTCAGATGTCAGGATAGGCGTTAGCCGATAGGCAGCATACGGTCATGCGACTTCGGGTAGGTTACGCAGAAGCCCAGGGCCCGGCGCGGGAAAATCCTCTTCATCAACGCGTTGAACGAAGTCACCCGCGAACGGGCGCAGAGCTTTCTCACCGACGGGCATTTCCAGCGCGTCGTTCGTGCCTATCGCGATTTCAAGGACGAGCCCGGCTTCGCCCGCGTCGTACCGATCGGCGACATCCGCGCGAAGGAAGGCAATCTCAGCATCCCGCTCTATGTTGGCGGGGAAACCGAGGCCGAGTGGAAGGAAGCGGATCGATCCGCCCTGACGGCGCTGCCCGAAGCCCTCTCGGCCTGGCTGGAGAGTTCCGCCGCCGTCCGGCAGTCTCTCGCAGGCCTTCTCGGACGCCAAAAGAGTGGTTGATTTGACACAAAAAATAATCATTATTTGTGTCAAATAATCCATGGCCAGACACCCCAGATCCACGGAAACACAGGTCCTCAGCCGTATCAGCGGCCACAAGGGGGGCTGGGTGTTCACGCCAGCGCATCTGGCGGATCTCGGCAGCCGCAACGCCGTCGCCTCGGCGCTCAAGCGCTTGAAGGCCCAAGGCCGCATCCGCCAACTCGCCCGCGGGCTCTATGACTGCCCGGCGCATGACCCGGTGCTAGGTACCGTGGCACCTTCCGCCGATGCCATCGCCCGGGCGCTGGTCGTGCGCGACGCCATCCGGCTTCAGCCCTCGGGCGCTTATGCCGCCAACGTGCTGGGTCTCTCGGACCAGGTGCCCTCGCGCATCGTCTTTCTGACCGACGGTCCGTCGCGCAAGGTGAAGATCGGTAAGCGGGAGATCCTTCTGCAGCATACCACCCCACGCAACATGGCCACAGCCGGGCGCAAAAGCGGCACCCTTATCCAGGCCTTGCGCTACCTCGGGCAGGAGCGGGTCGACGACCGTGTCCTCACCACGCTCTCCCACCATATCGCCGAGGCAGACCGGCCGGCCATCCGCAAGGACCTGCGCTATGCGCCGGCCTGGATTGCCGAGCTCCTCGGCCCTCTCACCACTCCGGCCGGCCGACCGTGAACGCCTTCCTCGCGCTTCCCGCGCCACGACGCCAGCTTGCCTTCCAGCAGGTCGATGAGACCATGGGACTGCAGGCCGTCAGCGTGGAGAAGGACTTTTGGGTCTGCTGGACGCTGCGCGAACTCTTCACCCTGCCCGACATTGGCAACCACCTGACCTTCAAGGGCGGCACTTCGCTCTCCAAGGCATGGAAATTCATCCAACGCTTTTCCGAGGACATCGACCTTGTCGTCGACAAAGATGTGTTGAGCTTTGCCGGTGACGCCGCACCGGACAGGGCGCCGAGCAGCAACCAGCGCAAGGCGCGGCTGGAAAAGCTCATGGATGCCTGCCGAGCGTGGGTGCAGGGTAGGCTGCAGCCGGCACTGGCCGCCCGTATCACCGAGGCCCTCGGCGGCCCCGGCTGGACACTGGAAGTCGATTCCGAAATGCCCGACGGCCAGTGCCTGCTGTTCCACTATCCGTCCGTCTTCGCCGCTGGTACCGCTGGCTACGTGCGCCCCGTCGTGAAGATCGAACTCGGCGCTCGCTCCGACGACTGGCCGGGCGAGGGAAAATCGATCCAGCCCTACGTCATCGAGCAGTTTCCCGCGCTCGATCGCGATGCCGCCTTCAATGTTCGCGTCCTTGCCGCCGAGCGAACCTTCTGGGAAAAAGCCTGCCTGCTCCACGAGGAGACTTTTCGTCCTGCTGACAAGCCGCGAAAGCTCCGAATGGCCCGCCACTACTACGACCTCTGGTGTCTTCTGCGGGCTGGTGTCGGCGACCGCGCCCTCGCTGACACCGCTCTCTTCCAGCGCGTCGCCGAGCATCGCGAACTCTTCTTCCGTTATACTTGGGTCGACTACGACACTCACAGGCCCGGCACTTTTCGCCTCTCTCCACCGGCGGACCAGCTTGCCGACTGGCGTGAAGACTATCGCCAAATGCTCGGGCCGATGTTCTTCGGCGATACACCAACCTTCGAGGATATGATGACCGCGGTGACGGCATTCGAGAAAACCTTCAACGGTACGGTATGACGGCTAATCCAGCGCCCGTATCGTCTGTCGTAACCAATCCTCAGTGGGCCGGGCTGCCGCTGTTTGATCGCACCGGATGGCTCCGCATGGCTTTCGGCGATTTCGCCGAGAGCATTGGTGATCGTGCGGAGCCCAAGGACGCGCAGCGCGAGATCTATGTCGGTTTGGAGCATCTGGACTCGCAATGCCTCCACATCCGGCGCTGGGGCAAGGGCAGCGATGTTACCGGCACCAAGCTGCGCTTCCGAAAGGGTGACATCATCTTTGGCCGCCGCCGCGCCTACCAGCGAAAACTGGCGGTGGCGGAGTTCGACGGCATCTGCTCCGCTCACGCCATGGTCGTGCGAGCGAAGCCCGACAAGGTGCTGCCGGAGTTCCTACCGTTCCTAATGATGGGCGACCTCTTCATGAATCGCGCGGTCGAGATTTCCGTCGGCTCGCTCTCGCCTACCATCAACTGGACAACGCTCAAGCTTGAGACATTCGTTCTCCCGCCGCTCGACCAGCAGCGGCACATCGCACAAATCCTCTGGACGGCGGATGAAGCAATAGCACGGCAAGTCGAGACATCTGAGGCATTTTCCATTTTCTTCCGGCGTTTCTTGGATTCACTCTTCAAGTTTCAGGGCGAGGGGGCTCAAAAGTCTCAGTTCGGTCGAGTCAGATCAGATTGGAGGCTGAGTCGGGTCGAAGATGAAGGCGACGTGCAGCTTGGACAGCAGAAACACCCGAAGTATGACACCGGCTCAAATATGCGACCTTATTTGAGAGTCCAAAACGTCCGCGACAGCTGGATTGATACGACCGACGTTCTTCAGATGCACTTCCCAGAGAATGAGCTGGCAAAGTTTCAACTTCAGCCAGGCGACATATTGCTGAATGAAGGACAAACGAGGGAGTATCTCGGCAGGAGCGCTATTTTTCGCGGCGAGATCGCCGGATGCTGTTTTCAGAAGACGCTCCTGCGGTTTCGATGCAGCACATCGTTGGTTCCAGAGTTCGCTCAAGCTTACTTCCGGTTTCTACTATACTCTGGCTTTTTCGCGTCGCATGCGTCGCAGACTGCTATCGCTCATGTGACAGCTGTCCATTTTAAGAAGATGCCCATCCCCGTGCCTGCCGTCACCGAGCAGGAACAGATTGTTGCCAAACTCCGTCGAATTGAGCAGGCGAGACAAAGGATTGAAGGGCAGGTTGCCAATTCCCGCATGCTACTCAACCAACTGATTGCCGTTTGGACATGAGCTTTACCGAATCCAACACTGTCGAGCAGATGATCCTCGACACGGCGACCAGCCTCGGCAGGGGCGCGGGCCGTTCTGAGCTGCGCGAGCCGCCGGCGGGGTGGGGCGGTTCGTTGGGCGAAGAGTTCAAGCCGTCGCACTGGACCTATGCCGCGGCGACGGCGCTGCCGCGCCAAGCAGGCGAAGTGATGGTGGAGGCGTGGCTGCGGGAGGCGCTGATCGCGCTCAACCCCGAGATCGCCGAGCAGCCGAACCGGGCGGACGAGGTGATCTACGCCCTGCGCGCCATCCTGCTCTCGGTTCAGGGCGACGGGCTGGTGCGGGCCAACGAGAATTTCGTGGCCTGGCTGCGCGGCGAGAAGACCATGCCGTTTGGCCCGAACGGACAACATGTGACAGTGCGGCTGATCGATTTCACCCAGCCGGACAAGAACCGTCTGACCGTGACCAATCAATGGATCTATCAGACCGGCAGCGTCGTCAAGCGCTTCGACGTGGTCTTTCTGGTCAACGGCCTGCCGCTGGTGATCGGCGAGGCCAAGACGCCGACGCGCAGCGCGGTGACGTGGTTCGACGGTGCCTATCAGATCAACGCGATCTACGAGACCGAAATCCCGGCCATGTTCGTGCCCAACGTCTTCTCCTTCGCCACCGAAGGCCGGGCGCTGCGCTATGGCAGTATCCGCATGCCCATCGACATGTGGGGGCCGTGGCGCGACGAGGATCATCAGGACGAGGGCGAGCTGCGCCATGTGCGCGCCACCGTCGAGAGCCTGATGAGGCCCGGCGTCGTGCTCGACATCCTGCAGAACTTCACCCTCTTCGCCACCGACACCAAGCACCGCCGCATCAAGGTGATCTGCCGCTACCAGCAGTTCGAGACGACCAACAAGATCGTCGCCCGCGTGGTGGCGGGCTACCCCAAGAAGGGCCTGATCTGGCATTTCCAGGGCAGCGGCAAGAGCCTGCTGATGGTTTTCGCCGCCCAGAAGCTGCGACTGCATCCGCGGCTCGGCAATCCCACGGTCATCATCGTGGTCGACCGCATCGACCTCGACACCCAGATCACCGCCACCTTCAACGCCGCCGACGTGCCCAACATGGTGGGGGTGAGCGAGCGCAGGGAGTTGCAGACGCTTCTCGGCCAGGACGTGCGCAAGGTGCTGATCACCACCATTCACAAGTTCGGCGAAGCCGGCGGCGTGCTCAACGACCGCAAGAACATCATCGTCATGGTCGACGAGGCGCATCGCACCCAGGAGGGCGACCTCGGCCGCAAGATGCGCGAGGCTTTGCCCAATGCCTTCCTCTTCGGCCTGACCGGGACGCCGATCAACCGGGCCGACCGCAACACCTTCTGGGCCTTCGGTGCCGACGAGGACAGCGCCGGCTACATGAGCCGCTACTCCTTCCAGGACAGCATTCGCGACAAGGCAACGCTGCCGCTGCATTTCGAAGCGCCGACGGTGAAGTTGAAGATCGACCAGGCGGCCATCGACGAGGCCTACAAGCAGATCACCGGCGCTCTCAGCGAGCAGGATCGCGACGATCTTGCCAAACGCGCCGCCAAGATGGCCGTGCTGGTCAAGAACCCGGACCGCGTGCGGGCGGTGGTCCAGCATATCGTCCAGCACTTCCAGACCAAGGTGGAGCCCAACGGCTTCAAGGCGCAGGTGGTGGTCTTCGACCGCGAATGCTGCGTGCTCTACAAGGCGGTGATGGACGAAATCATCGGACCCGAGGCCAGCGCCATCGTCATGAGCGCCGGCCCGAAGGACCCGCCGGCCTGGAGCGTCCATCTCCGCGACAAGGACGCCGAGGAGAAGCTACTCGACCGTTTTCGCGATCCGGCAGACCCGCTGAAATTCGTGATCGTCACCAGCAAGCTGCTGACCGGCTTCGACGCGCCGATCCTGCAGGCGATGTATCTCGATAAGCCGATGAAGGATCACAACCTCCTCCAGGCGATCTGCCGCGTGAACCGCACCTATGGCCAGAGCAAGACGCACGGCCTTATCGTGGATTACATCGGCATCTTCGACGACGTGGCGCAGGCGCTCGATTTCGACGAGAAGGCCGTACAGCAGGTGGTGAGCAACATCGACCAGTTGCGCCAGGCGCTGCCCGTGCAGATGCAGAAGTGCCTGGCATTCTTTCCCGGCGTGGATCGCAGCGTCGGCGGCTATGAAGGGCTGCTGGCCGCCCAGCAATGCCTGCCCGACAATGCGGCCCGCGACAGGTTCGCCGCCGAATACGGCGTGATCGGCACCGTCTGGGAGGCCCTGTCGCCCGATCCCGGGCTGGCGGCTTACGCGACCGACTACAAATGGCTGACGCAGGTGTACGAATCGGTGAAGCCGGTCAGCGGCAACGGCAAGCTGCTCTGGCATCGTCTCGGCGCCAAGACCATTGAACTGATCAACGAGAACGTCCACGTCGAAGCCGTGCGCGACGATATCGAGGCCCTGGTCCTCGATGCCGATGTACTCGATGCCATCCTCACCGATGCGAATCCTGGCAAGAAGGCCCGCGAAGTCGAGATCAAGCTCATTGCTCGGCTTCGCAAGCATGCCGAAGTTCCTAAGTTCAAGGAACTAGGTGAGCGCCTGGAGAAGATCAGGGAGAAGCACGAGCAGGGATTGCTCAACAGCCTGGAGTTTCTGAAGGCAATTCTGGAAGTTGCCAAGGATACTCTGGAGGCTGAGCAACAGGTTGATCCGGCGGAAGAGCAGAACCAAGCCATCAGCGCTCTGACGGAACTCTTCAACGAAACGAAGAGCACACACACTCATGTCATCGTCGAGCGCATCGTCGCCGATATCGATGGAATCGTGAAGCAGGTTCGCTTCGACGGCTGGCAGGATAGTTCCCAAGGCGAGCGAGAAGTGAAGCAGGCATTGCGCAGGTCGCTCCGCCGATTCCAACTCCACACCGATCAGGATCTTTTCGACAAGGCCTACGGCTATATCCGTCAGTACTATTGAGTACTGAGAGGAAGCCGCGCCCTCATTACCTCCCAGACAATCGCCGCCTCGCCTGGGCTGGTCTATCTCCCGCGTGGATCAACCATCCGCAGGAGGAAGCCATGTCCCATCCCACCGCCACGCCGGACGCCGTCGTCGAGGCCTACGTCGCCACCTGGAACGAGACCGATCCCGCGCGCCGCCGCGCCGGCCTTGCGGCGGCCTGGACCGAGACGGGGATCTACCGCGATCCGGTGATGGCGAGCGACGGGCCTGCCGGGATCGACGCCATGCTGGCGGGCGTGCAGGCGAAGTTCCCGGGCTTCGTGCTCAAGCGCACCTCGAAGGTCGACGCCCATGGCGGCCCCCCTGGCAGTTCGGGGGGGCTCTATCTGCGCTTCACCTGGTCGCTGGGTCCGGTCGACGGGCCCTCGGTCGTCGAGGGTGTCGATTTCTGCACCCTGGCGCCGGACGGCCGGCTGGCGTCGGTGGTCGGGTTCATCGACAAGATGCCGGGGTGAGGCGGCGCGCGGCGGGTGTCGGCAAGGGCGCGTAAACGAAATAACCGAAATAAACGAAACAACTGCAGGGAATGTCGCACCCCTGCGTGCGACTCAGTCGCAGTTTGTCTATTTCCGTCGTTCCGACCACAGCGAAGCGAAGTGGAGCGACCTACCCCCCTCATCCTGAGGAGGCCACGGAGTGGCCGTCTCGAAGGATGGGCAACACACGCGGTGCTCGTTCCCATCCTTCGAGACGCGGTCCTGCGGACCGCTCCTCAGGATGAGGTCTGTGCTCGGACCCGGGCGATTCGATCTCGCCCGGAAAGATCCTAAGCCGCCTCCCGGCCTTCTGAGGCCGGCTCTTGCACCTCGACCGGCGCACTGCGGATCAGGTGGTCGAAGGCCGACAGCGCGGCCTTGGCGCCCTCACCCATGGCGATGACGATCTGCTTGTAGGGCACGGTCGTCGCGTCGCCGGCGGCGAAGATGCCGGGGATCGAGGTCTGGCCGCGGGCGTCGATCTCGATCTCGCCGCGCGGGCTGAGCTCGATCGCGCCCTTCAGCCACTCGGTGTTGGGCACCAGGCCGATTTGCACGAAGATGCCCTCGAGCTCGATCGTCTTTTGCTCGCCGGTGGTGCGGTCCTTGTAGGCGAGGCCGGTCACCCGGGCGCCGTCGCCGTGCACCTCGGTCGACTGCGCCGAGACGATCACCGTGGCGTTGGGCAGCGACTTGAGCTTGGCCTGCAGCACCGCGTCGGCCCGCAGCTGGCTGTCGAACTCGATCAGCGTGACGTGGCTCACCAGGCCCGCGAGGTCGATCGCCGCCTCGACGCCGGAATTGCCGCCGCCGATCACCGCCACCCGCTTGCCCTTGAACAGCGGGCCGTCGCAGTGCGGGCAGTAGGCCACGCCCTTGTTGCGATACTCGGCCTCGCCGGGGACGTTCATCTGCCGCCAGCGCGCGCCGGGCGAGAGCACGATGGTCTTGGCCTTCAGGGTCGCGCCGTTCTGCAGCTCGACCGTGGCCAGGCCGCCCGGCTGCGTCGCCGGCACCAGCTTGGTGGCGGTCTGCAGGTCCATCACGTCGACCTCGTAGTCCTTCACGTGCGCGGCCAGCTCCGCGGCCATCTTCGGGCCCTCGGTGTGGGAGACCGAGATGAAGTTCTCGATGCCCATCGTGTCCAGCACCTGGCCGCCGAAGCGCTCGGCGGCGATGCCGGTGCGGATGCCCTTGCGCGCCGCGTAGATGGCTGCAGCGGCACCGGCGGGGCCGCCGCCGACCACCAGCACGTCGTAGGGCTTCTTCGCGGCGATCTCCTCGGCGGCGCGTTCCGCTCCACCGGTGTCGAGCCTGGCCAGGATCTGCTCCAGGCTCATGCGGCCCTGGCCGAACGGCAGGCTGTTCAGGAAGATCGAGGGCACGGCCATCACGCCGCGCTTCTCGACCTCGTCCTGGAACAGGGCGCCGTCGATCGCGGTGTGGCGGATGCGCGGGTTCAGCACGCTCATCAGGTTCAGCGCCTGCACCACGTCGGGGCAGTTCTGGCACGAGAGCGAGAAATAGGTCTCGAACGTGTAGTCGCCGTCGAGGTTCTTCACGCGCTCGATCGTGTCCTGCGCTTCCTTGCTCGGGTGGCCGCCGACCTGCAGCAGCGCCAGCACCAGCGAGGTGAATTCATGGCCCATCGGGATGCCGGCGAAGCGGACCGAGATGTCGGTGCCGGGCCGCACGATGGCGAAGGAGGGCTTGCGCCTGTCCTCGTCGGCCTCGGCGAAGGTCACCTTGTCCGAGAGGCTCGCGATCTCCTGCAGCAGCTCCTTCAGCTCGGCCGACTTGGGGCTGCCGTCGAGCGACGCCACCAGCTCGACCGGCAAGGTCAGGCGCTCGAGATAGCCCTTCAACTGCGTCTTGAGGTTGGCGTCCAACATGGAAGGTACTCCTACTGAAATGTAGCGAAGCGGAGTGGAGGGACCCCCGATGAGGCCCCTCCGCCCTTGGTTAGATCTTGCCGACCAGGTCGAGGCTGGGGGCGAGGGTCTTCTCGCCTTCCTTCCAGGCGGCCGGGCAGACTTCGCCCGGATGCGAGGCGACGTACTGGGCCGCCTTGACCTTGCGCAGCAGCTCCGAGGCGTCGCGGCCGATGCCGCCGGCGGTGATCTCGACGATCTGGATCTTGCCGTCCGGGTCGACCACGAAGGTGCCGCGGTCGGCCAGGCCCGCTTCCTCGATCATCACGCCGAAGTTGCGGGTGATCGTGCCGGTCGGGTCACCGACCATGACGTACTCGATCTTCTTGATGGCTTCCGACGTGTCGTGCCACGCCTTGTGGCTGAAGTGCGTGTCGGTCGAGACGCTGTAGATCTCGACGCCCAGCTTCTTGAACTCGGCGTAGTTCGTCGCCAGATCCTCGAGCTCGGTCGGGCACACGAAGGTGAAGTCGGCCGGGTAGAAGAACACGACCGACCACTTTCCCTTGCCCTTCAGGTCGGCATCCGTGACGTCGATGAACTTGCCCTTCTGGAAGGCGGTGGCCTTGAACGGCTTGATCTCGGTGTTGATGAGGGACACGCTTGAAACTCCTTGGTTAACTCTTGGCAACCGTTACTTAGGGGCATTCTAAGATCGGTTGAAACGCAAAATACCGAATTGAATAATCGCTAGAAGCGATTACATGCCCTTGATGAAACCCATCCCGACACTGCGACAGCTCCGCTACCTCGTGGCGGTGGTCGATCGCTGCCACTTCGGGCAGGCGGCGGCGGCCTGCAACGTCAGCCAGTCGACCCTGAGCGCCAGCATCCAGGAACTGGAAGAGCTTCTGGGGGCGCCCTTGCTGGAGCGGACCAAGCGCTCGGTGGTGCCGACGGCGCTGGGGCGGAACGTGGCCGAGCGCGCGCGCGGCCTGCTGAAGGGCGCCGAGGATCTGATGGACGCGGGCCAGGCGGCGCGCGATCCGCTGTCGGGCCGGCTGCATCTCGGCGTCATCCCGACCATCAGCCCGTTCCTGCTGCCGCGCGCGATGCCGCGCCTGCGCGAGAGCTTCCCCAAGCTGCAGCTCTATCTGCGCGAGGACCAGACCGCGCGGCTGCTGGAGCGGCTGGACTCGGGCGAGCTCGACGCCGTGCTGCTGGCGCTGCCCTATGCGCTGGGCGACCTCGAGGTGATGGATCTCGGCGAGGACCGGTTCTCGATCGTCTATCCCGCGGGCCACGTGCCGGCGGCCAGCCTCGCCGACGAGAACCTGCTGCTGCTGGAGGACGGCCACTGCCTGCGCGACCACGCGTTGGCGGCCTGCGAGCTGGAAGGCGCGCGGCGCAATGCCGGCTTCAACGGCACCAGCCTGCACACGCTAGCGCAGATGGTGGCCAACGGGCTGGGCGTCACCCTGATGCCGCAGATGGCGCTCGACGCCGGCATCCTGCGCGGGCTGGACGTGACGGTGCGGCCGCTGGCCGGCGCCGTCCCCAATCGCCGCATCGGTCTCGTCTGGCGGCGCTCCTCGGCACGCGCCGAAACCTTCCGCGCGCTCGGCGGCGCGCTGAAGGCCGAGCTCGCTCAGTCATGAAGAAGTGCAGGTCAGGTCTGCAGGAATGATTCGCCAAGTCCCACAGGCGGTTATGCTACTTCCAAAATGCAGAGATTAAAGGCCTGTGCGCCCGACCGCGGATCTCGCGGTCGGGCTCTTTTTTGTCCAGGCGCTGCCGCCGTTCCGTCGGATCGCAATTGCCCATCTGGTCTTCCTTTTGCTCTGTCTGGAAGACCAACGACTCCTCGCGATGGATGGTTTCACCGGAGGGGGGTGCCTGATACTCTGCCGTGCAAATTCCGGAGGTCTAGGAAATGCCCGATTCTCTGCCCTTTTCGGCGGCTCCCAAGGAACCGGCGCTGCTCGACGAGGCGGGCGCTCGGGCGCTGGTCGCCTCCTACGCGCCGGTCAGCGTGACGGCGGCGGTCAAGGACATCGGCCGCATCGATGAGCATATGGGCCGCTTTATTGCGCGCTCGCCGATCTGCCTGATCTCGACCGCCGACGCGTCGGGCAAGCAGGACGTGACCCCGCGCGGCGATCCACCGGGCTCGTTCAAGGTGCTCGACGAGAAGACGATCGCGCTGGCCGACCGGCCGGGCAACAACCGGCTCGATACGCTGCGCAATCTGCTGGAGAACCCCGAGGTCGCGCTGATCTTCCTGCTGCCCGGCGTCAACGAGACGGTGCGGCTGGCGGGCACCGCGCGCCTCTCGGTCGATCCGGCGCTGCTCGCCTCGATGGCGGTGCAGGGCAAGGCGCCGAAATGCGCCATCGTCGTTTCGGTCCGCCAGGCCTACCTGCACTGCGCCAAGGCGCTGCTGCGCTCGCGCCTGTGGTCGCCGGACTATGTCCAGCCCAAGGGCGCCTTCCCGTCGATCGCGCGCATGGTCGGCGACCAGATCGGCTTGAGCGAGGACGAGAAGAAGAAGCGCGAGGCGGTCACCGAACACGCCTACAAGGAAGGTCTATGGGCACCTATACCGTAACCGGCCAGCGCGCCCGCCAGATGCGGGTGGTGCCGGCGGAGGTGCTGAAGCGCCTCTATGCCCGCGACGATACCAAGGGCCTGATCCAGACCGGCGCCCATCTCGTGCTGCTGATCCTCGGTGGCTGGCTGGTGCTCGAGACGCGCGGCACCTGGTGGGTGCTGCCGGCGCTGCTGCTGCAGGGCATCTTCGTGAATTCGCTGTTCGGCGCCATGCACGAGTCGGTGCATTACGGCTCGTTCAAGACGCGCTGGATGGCCGACCTGCTGGCCTTCTTCTCGGGCGCGGCGATCCTGAACAATGCCGGCTTCTACCGGCACTATCATCTCGCCCATCACCGCTACACGCAGGATCCCGACCGCGATCCCGAGCTCATCACCTCGGTCACGCCGACCGGGTGGCGCAGCTATCTCTTCCGCGTGAGCGCCATCCCGTTCCTGATGATCCGCGTGCGCGACATCTTCCTGTTCCCCTTCGGCTTCAAGGGCGACGTGACCTACATCCACGACTCGGCGTGGCCCGAGGTGCGGCGCTGGGGCCGCTGGCTGCTCGCGCTTTATGCGGTACTGATCGTGGGCTCGATCCTGCTCAAGACGGATGTCGTGCTCTGGGTCTGGTTCTTTCCGCTGCTGGTCGGCCTGCCGTTGCTGCGGCTCTATCTCCTGACCGAGCATACGCTGTGCCCCAATAGCGACGACGGCTTTGCCAACACGCGCACGACCTTGTCCAATCCGATCGTGCGCTTCCTGATGTGGAACCTGCCGTACCACGCCGAGCATCACCTGCTGCCCAACATCCCGTTCCATCATCTGCCCGAGGCGCACCGGCACCTGCGGCCGCACCTGAAATACATCGCGAAGAGCTATACTCAGACGCACGGCGAGATCATCCGCAGCTTCGGCTGAGGGGGCAGACATGACGAAGGAAGGCATCTGGTCGGCGGATCACGTCCGGCTGCAGCGCGGCGGCACCCTGAAGCAGGCCCGCATCGTGTGGAAGACCTACGGCACGCTGTCGCCCAAGCGCGACAACGTCATCCTTTATCCCACCAGCTACGGCGCCCATCACACCGACATCGAGTGGCTGGTCGACGTGCGGCGCTGCCTCGATCCCAGCCGCTACTTCATCGTCATTCCCAACATGCTGACGAACGGCCTGTCCTCGTCGCCGTCCAACACGCCGGATTTTCCCGAGGTCACGACCTACGACAACGTCATGCTGCAGCGGCAGATGCTGGTCGAGCTGTTCGGCATCGACCGGCTGAAGCTGGTCTACGGCTGGTCGATGGGGGCGCAGCAGGCCTATCACTGGGGCGCGCTGTTCGGCGAGTCGGTCGAGCGCATCGTGGTCAACTGCGGTTCGGCGAAGACCGCGCCGCACAACTTCGTCTTCCTGGAAGGCATCCGCACCACCCTGCAGGCGGCGGCGACGCCGCAGCAGGGCTTGCGCGCCATGGGCCGCATCTATGCCGGCTGGGCGCTCAGCCAGACCTTCTATCGCCGCGAGATGTGGCGCGGGCTGGGCTTCACCAGCCTCGAGGATTTCCTCGTGCGCTCGTGGGAAGCCAACTTCCTGCGGCGAGACATGCGCGACCTGCTGGCCCAGCTCTGGACCTGGCAGCATGGCGACATCTCGGCCAACGATCTCTATCGCGGCGATCTGCAGATGGCGCTGGCCGGCATCAAGGCCAAGGTGCTGCTGATGCCGTCGGCCACCGATCTCTATTTCCAGACTGACGACAACCGCGCGGAGTTGCCGTATCTGAAGTACGGAAAGCTGGTGGAGATCCCGTCGGTCTGGGGTCATCGCGCCGGCAACCCGCGCGACAATCCCGAGGATGCCGCGTTCATCGATGCCCAGGTGGAGGCTCTGCTGAATGATTGAGGTACTTCCCGCGGACGGGCTGGTGATCGTTGCCAAGCACGAGTGCCATACCTGCGTGCTGGTCGAGCCGGTGATGCAGAGCCTCGACAAAGCGGGCCCGCTCACCGTCATCACCCAGGACGATCCGGCCTTTCCCGCCGGCGTTGGCCGCGTGCTCGACGACCAGCAACTCGAACGCTCGTTCCATCTCAACATCGAAGCCGTGCCGACCCTGATCCGCTACGAAGGCGGTCGCGAGGTCGGGCGCACCGTGGGCTGGGATCGTGCCGAATGGACCCGCCTCGCCGGCCAGGCGGCCGCGGGCGAAGGCCTGCCCGCCTGGCAGCCCGGTTGCGGCTCGCGCAGCGTCGAGCCCGGCGTGCAGGAGGCGCTGATCGCGCGCTACGGCGATCCCGGCCTCGCGTCGCGCGCGATTCCGGTGGGCGAATGGGACGATCCGATCGAGGCCTGCTTCGAGCGCGGCTGGAGCGACGGCCTGCCCGTCGTGCCGCCGACCGACGAGCGCATCCTGCGCATGCTGGGCGGCACCGACCGCAAGCCCGGCGAAATCGTCGGCTTGATCCCGCCCAACCTCGCGCCCTGCACCGTCGAGAAGGTCGCCATCAACGCCGTGATGGCGGGCTGCAAGCCGGAATACATGCCGGTCGTGCTGGGCGTGCTGGAGGCGGCACTCGATCCGCTGTTCGTGCTGCATGGGCTGCTCTGCACGACGCATTTCTCAGGCCCGCTGGTCATCATCAACGGACCGGCGGCGAAGGCCGTCGGCATGAACTCCGGCATCAATGCGCTGGGCCAGGGCAATCGCGCGAATGCCACGATCGGGCGTGCCCTGCAGCTCATCGTGCGCAACGTGGGCGGCGGCCAGCCCGGCGGCATGGATCGCGCCACCCTGGGGAATCCCGGCAAGTACACCTTCTGCTTCGCCGAGGACGAATCCGATCCCGACTGGGAGCCGCTGGCGCAGCGGCGCGGCATCGCTGCCGGCAAGAGCGCGGTCACGCTGTTCCATGCCGAGGGCGTGCACGGCTTCATCGACCAGAAATCCCGCACGCCGGAGGAGCTGGCGCGCTCGCTGGCGATGGGCCTGTTCGGCGTCGGCCATCCCAAGCTCTGCGACTCAGGCAACGCCGTGCTGGTGCTCTCGCCCGAGCATTACAGGATCTTCAAGGAGGGTGGCTGGAACCGCCGGCGCATCGAGGACGAGCTCTATCAGGCCCTCAAGCGACCCGGCCGCGACCTGATCCACGGTGCGCAGGGCGTGCCGGAAGGGCTGCCGGCCTCGATGGCCGACAAGATCGTCGACAAGTTTCCGCCTGACGGGTTGCTGATCGTTCGCGCCGGCGGCCCGGCCGGTCTATTCTCCGCCATCATCGGCGGCTGGCCCGGACAGCGCGTGCGCGAGGAATGCCAGGCCGTCACCCACGAGATTCGCTGAAGGACGCTGACCCCATGAACCAGGCCATGAACCCTTCGACCAAGCTGCGCGATCCCACGGCCGAGACCTCGCCGACCCGCCGCGCCCGCCTCGCGCCGCCGCCCTCGCTCGACGGCAAGGTCGTGGCGCTGATGGACATCGGCAAGTCGCGCGGCGCCGAGTTCCTCGACCGTCTCGAGGGGCACTTCAAGTCGGCCGGCGTGGCGACCAAGCGCTATCGCAAGCCCACCAACACCAAGGTGGCGCCGGCTGCTGTGCTGCAGACCATCGCGGCCGAGGCGCAGCTCGCGGTGATCGCCTTAAGCGATTGAGGCTCCTGCACATCGTGCAGTCTGCACGACCTTCATAGTCTCGACGGCCGCGGCCTCCCCGGCGTCAACATCGTGACCACCGAATTCGTCGACGGCGTCACCGCGCAGAGCGATGCGCTGGGCTTCGAGCCGGCGGTCGTCTACGTGCCCCATCCGATCCAGAACCGCACCCCGGCCGAGATCGACGAGATCGCCGACCGCGCCTTCGACCAGGTGATGGCGCTGCTGAAGAGCGGTTAGATGATTCCGGCTCGAAACAGAAAAAACCTCACCCTGAGGAGGCGCGAAGCGCCGTCTCGAAGGGCGGGGATCAGGCGGGGTGCTCGTGCCCACCCTTCGAGACGCGCTCCTGCGGAGCGCTCCTCAGGGTGAGGTCCTCTTCTTGGGGTGACTCGCGCTAATCCTTCTCCGGCACGACGGCGGGCTGGACCGTCTCCTCGACGGTCGCATCGGCATCGGGCTCCACCGGGGCGCTCGTCTGCGGCGGCAGCGGGGCGTTGGCCAGGAAGGCCGCGACGACGGCGGCGGTCGCGCGCGGGGCCTCCTCCATCGGGTTGTGGCCGAGATTTTCGAAGATCTCGAGCCTGGCGCCCTTGATGTCCTCCTGGAAGCGGAAGGCATCGGCGACCGGCACCCAGCGGTCCTTGGCCCCCCAGATGATCAGGGTCGGCACGTCCATGCGCCTGAGCGGCGTGGGATCGAGCGGCTCCTGCGTGCGGGCGCGCTGCAGGGTCGCTTCGCGGTTGCCGGGAAAGCGCTGCAGATCGGCATGGCGCCTGACCCGCTCGGGCGTCACCAGCGCGGGATCGGCATAGGCTTCCGTGAGCGACCGGCGGACCAGCCCCTCCGGCTTGAAGTAGATTCCGAGGTCTCCGACGAACGGCGTGCGCGCGAGCCGGGTCGGCAGCGGTGCCTCGCCGCCTCCTCGCGGATAGCCCGCGGCGTCGACCAGCACGAGCTGAATGACACGGTCGGGCCGCGTCGCCGCGAAGGTCCAGGCGACGGCGGCGCCCAGCGAATGACCGGCCACGACGACCTTGTCGAGATGCAGGGTGTCGATCAGCACTTCGATGAAGTCGGCATAGGCCTCGACCGTGTATTCGTCGCGCGGCCAGACGCCGGTCAGCCCATGGCCGGGCAGGTCGACGGAAATGACGCGGGCCTCCTTGCCCAGCTCGCGCGCCCAGCCTTCCCACACGTGCAGCGAGCCGCTCGAGCCGTGAATCAGCACGATGGGCACGCCGTCGGGATTGCCCTGCTCGCGGACATGGGCGTTGACGCCGCCGACATCGACGAAGCGCGAGCGGTCATTCGTGTACCGCGCGATCAATGTCTCGGGCGGCAGCGACGGCGCGTAGGCCCACATCGCCACGCCCGCGAACGCCGCCGCCCCGAACAGCGCATAGAGGGGCCAGCGCCGGGGCGGCGCCTCGTCCCTACGACGCCGCGGGGCCATCACCCGGCCTGTCGATGGCGTTTTCCTTCATCTCCGGCGAAGGGTCGGAGTGCAGCGAGAAGTTCACCTTGTCGAGGCCGCGCAGTCTGATTTCGGGCACTGCGCCGGGATTGATGATCTTCTCCCCGATCAGCCTGGCCAGGATCGCGCGGTTGAGGTCGTTGGTCACGATCAGCCGGTCCTCGAGCCGCGCGACGAACACGAACAACTCGAACTGGAGGCCGTCGGACCCGACCTTGGCGAAGCGCACGATCGGCGCCGGGATGCGCAGCACGCGCGCATGCGCCAGCGCCGCCTCGCGCAGGATCGCCTCCATGGCGTCGACGTCGGAGGCGACCGGCACGGTCAGCGTGATCTCGATCCGGCTCGACGTGTCGGAATAGGTGCGGTTAACGACCGGATTCTGCAGGAACAGGCTGTTGGGCACGATGACGTGCGTGCGCTGGAACGTCTCGATCTCGGTGGCCCGGATGTTGATGCGCCGCACGAAGCCCTCGTGACCGCTTACCGTCACCCAGTCGCCCGCCTTGATCGGCCGTTCGACCAGCAGGATGACGCCGGAAATCACGTTGTTGGCGATGTTCTGGAGTCCGAGGCCGATGCCCACCGACAGGGCGCCCAGCACGATGGCCAGGTTGGTGAAGTCGACGCCCAGTGCGGCGATGCCCACCAGGATGGCGATCATCACGCCGGCATAGTTGAGGCCGGCATCGATCGACTGGCGCAGCGGCAACGGCGCTTCCACGGTCGGCAGCACGCGGTCTCGCACGACGCTGCGCACCAGGCGGGCCAGCAGCATGCAGACGAAGAACGCCACGATCGCCATGCCGACATTGCCGAGCGAGATGGTGACGCCACCCACCTTCACGCCGCGCATGAGCTGGCCCAGCCCGTCGATCATCGCATCCGTGTCGACGTTCCAGGCCGCCGGAATGGCGATCCCCAGCAGCAGGACCAGGGCGGCGTCGAACAGCAGCAGTACCAGGTACTGGCCGCGCAGCGTGCTGTCCGGTGCGAGGCCGAACGCACGCCTCACGAAGGTGCCCGAGGGTGAGCCCGGGGCGGCCGCGGCGTCCAGGAGATCGGCCACCAGCTTGTGAACCAGGAAGGCGATTGCGATCAACAGGCAGGTCGTCGAAATCGCGGTATGCAGGTGCGCCCCCAGGGTCGCATAGCCGATCAGCGAGAAGACGATCGAGGACAGGACGGTGATGATCAGCAGCAGACGGGTGACCGCCCACCAGGTCCCGCCGATCATCGGCGGCAGGTCGGAACCCTCGGGACGGACGGCATGCCAGGCGCGGTTCGACAGGGTCGGCAGGCTGAGCATGGCCACGACGGCCGTCAGCACGACGGCGCCGACCGAGGCGACTGCATCGCGACCGTCGCCGCGGCTGAGCGCGAGGTAGACGAATTCGAGCGGCAGGCTGATCGAGTAAAGTCGCCGGAGCGCCCGGGACAGGTAGAGGGCGCTGTCGTCGCTGAACGGCAGGGCGCGCCATTCGGGACGCGCCGGCGACAGGGCTGCGGCGGTCATGCCGAACACCAGCAGCAGCAATATGAGGCGCCCCACGGCATCGGGGATCAGCGCGTCGATCGGCGCCGGCGGATTGCCCGCCAGCAGCAGCTTGCCGATCAGCCACACCGCCAGGATGGGGACGAGCACGAGGCCGAGCCCGTCGATGGCGCTGATGATGGTCTGGTCGCGCCGTGCGTCGATGTGAGTGCCGCCCCGGCCGAAACGGCGGCGCAGCGCACGCCCGATCCACCATAGAATGATCGTGAGCGCGGCCCACAGGCCGAGCGGCACCAGCTCGGGGCTGCCGGAGCTCAGGGTGAGGAAGCCCTCGTGGCTCCACTTCGCCATGGCGCCGGACAATGTCTTCACCGATGCCATGAACTGCGGGCCGATCTTGTGCCACACGCCGGGCGAGAGCGGAGAGGGATCGCGGCGGAGCAGGGTCCGCAGCACCAGTTCGCCGCGCAGCTTGGTCAGGCGCTCCAGCAGCTGGTCGGCACGGGCGATCACCACCTCGCATTGCTTGACCCGGCTCTCGGCGACCGTGGCCTGTTCGGTCAGTCTTTCGCGGTCCGCCTTCACGGCATCGCTCTCGGGCGGCGCGTCTGTGCCGGGCTTCAGTTCGAGCGGCGCCAGCAGCTTCTTCGTGTCGGCCAGGTCGTTGCGGGCGAAGGCGGCGGCGGCCATCGCGGCGGTACGCACGTCGGTCGCCTGCTCGCGCAAACCGTCGATCTCGACCGGCAGCAGGTCGGCCTGCTCGGTGCGGGAGGCGATGCGGTCGAGCTGGCGACCCCAGAGTTCGACGAGCTGGCTGAACGGCCGCTGCGGCGGCGGCACGCTCTGGGCGGAAGCCGCGACGCTTGCGAACAGCAGCACGATCCATGCGAGGCGAGCTAGAGACCGCATTCGGTGCGCGATTCCCGGAGACGACGGAGGGCTATGCAAGGTCACTACCACGGGTGGCCCGGAGCAAGCCACGTCGCAGACGGTCTGGCTGCGCAGAAGGGCGAAATCAGGGCGCTGCTTCGGCGTTGACAGCGTCGTGACGACGCGGAACCTTGCCGCCCGAAACGTGAAGGGGAGACGAGAGATGGCCGAAGGGCAAGGATCCGTGGGCGAAATCCGCATCGAGCCCGACCGCCTGCACGGCTTCACCATGGCCATTTGCCGGGCCGACGGCAGTTCCGCCGAAGAGGCGAAGCTCGTCGCCGATCATCTCGTGCTCGCCAACCTGTTCGGCCACGACAGCCACGGCGTCGGCATGATGCCCTCCTATATCCAGAACACGATGAACGGCGCCTGCCGGCGCAACCACCACGCCACGATCGACCGCGACAACGGCGCGGTGATCGTGGTCGACGGTGGCGCCGGGTACGGTCAGGTCATCGCCAAGGAGGCGATGGACATCGGCATCGAGCGGGCGAGGAAGCACGGCGTCTGCGTCGTCGGCCTGAAGAACTCCCACCATATCGGCCGGATCGGTCACTGGGGCGAGCAGTGCGCGCGCGCCGGCCTGGTGAGCACGCACTGGGTGAACGTGCACGGCCACAAGTCGCTGGTGGCGCCGTTCGGCGGCGCCGAGGCGCGCTTCACGACCAATCCCTACTGCACGGCCATTCCGCGCAAGGGGCAGGAGCCGATCGTGCTCGACTTCGCGACCAGCCAGGTGGCGATGGGCAAGGTTCGGGTCGCCAACAACAAGCAGATCCAGATGGAGGAAGGCCTCCTGATCGATGCCGCCGGCAACGCCACGACCGAACCCGGCGTGATGTACAATGCCCCTTACGGCGCCATCCTGCCGTTCGGCCTGCACAAGGGCGGCGGCCTGGCCGTGATCTGCGACCTGCTGGCCGGGGCGCTGACCGGTGGGCGCACGCACAGTCCCCGCACGATCAAGAAGGACGGCACCGACATCATCAACAACATGCTGTCGATCATCATCGATCCCGACTCGATGGGCGGCACCGCCTTCTTCGAGGACGAAGTCGACACCTTCATCGACTGGGTGAAGTCGGCGAAGCCGCAGCCCGGCGTCGACGAAGTGCTGATGCCGGGAGAGCCCGAGCGGGCGCGCCGGATCGATCGCGAGAAGAACGGTGTGCCGATCGACACGACCACCTGGCAGCAGCTCGTGGACACGGCCCGCAAGGTGCGTTTGAACGATACCGATATCCCGCAGATGGCCGGCGCCTGACGCGACCGGATGACAGGAGACCGACCATGGCCAAGATGAAGCTCTATTACTCGCCGGCGTCGCCCTATGCCCGCAAGGTCAGGGTGCTGGCGATCGAGACCGGCCTCGACAAGAAGATGGACATGGTGAACGTGGCTCTGACGCCGGTCGCGCCCAATGCCGATGTCGACAAGCACAATCCGATCGGCAAGATCCCGGCCTTGTCCACGAAGAACATGGACCTCTTCGACTCGCCCGTGATCTGCGAGTATCTCGACAGCCAGCACAAGGGCCGCAAGCTGTTCCCGCGCAAGGGACGCGAGCGCTGGATGGCGCTGCGCCAGCAGGCCATGGCCGACGGCCTGCTCGATGCCGCACTGCTTGCCCGCTACGAGGGCTTCCTGCGGCCGGAGGAGAAGCGCTGGCCCGACTGGTCGAAGGGCCAGATGAAGAAGATCGACGGCGTGCTCGACCAGCTCGAGGCCGAATCCAAGGCGCTCAAGGGCAAGCCCACGATCGGCACCGTCTCGATCGCCTGCGCGCTGGGCTATCTCGACTTCCGCTTCGGGCATCATGACTGGCGCGCGAAGCGGCCGAAGCTCGCCAAGTGGTTCGCCGCCTTCGCCAAGATGCCGTCGATGAAGGCCACGGTTCCGCCGCCGGCCTGACGTCATGATGACCGCCGACCAGATCATCGCCCGCCTCGGCCTGCAGCCGCATCCCGAGGGCGGCCACTACCGCGAGATGTTCCGTGCCGCCGCCGGAACCGGCGGGCGCGGCGCCAGCACCGCGATCTTCTTCCTGCTGAAGGCCGGCGAGCGTTCGCACTGGCACAGGGTCGATGCCGACGAGGTCTGGCATCACTATGACGGCGCGCCGCTCGAGCTTTCGATGAGCGACGAGGGGCGCACGGTGCGCCACCTGCGTCTCGGCCGCGACTTCGGTCTGGGCGAGACACCGCAGATCGTCGTGCCGCGCGGTGTCTGGCAGGCGGCGCGGTCGCTCGGCAACTGGACCCTGGTCGGCTGTACGGTCGCACCGGCGTTCGATTTCGCGGGCTTCGAACTCGCTCCGCCCGGCTGGCAGCCGGGCGTTTAGCGTTTCCACAGCTCGCGCGAGGCCAGCACGGCGCCGATCGTGACGAGCAGTGCGGCGGCGATCAGCGTGCCGGTCGGTTCGGCAAGTCCGAAGGCAACCAGGATCGCGGTCGAGAGGATGGGCGTCGCATAGGAAATCGCGCCCAGGGCGCGGATATCCCCGCGCTTCACCGCATGGTCCCAGAAATAGAACGCCGATCCGGCGGGCCCGAGGCCCAGCGCCAGCACCGCGAGCCAGGCCGTGCCGCTGGCGGGCCAGACGGTGCGCTCGAAAACGAGATGGCAGGCGAGCGAGAGCAGGGCCGATGCGGCGCAGAAGGCGGCGATGGCGTCGGTCGGTGTTTCCCCGAAGCGGCGCGACAGGACCGAGTAGATCGACCAGGCGAAGGCGCAGCCCAGGGCCAGCAGGTAGCCCAGCGCATGGCTGTCGGCGAAGCTCAGTCCGCGGCCGAAAGCCAGCAGGGCGACGCCCGAGAAACCCAGCGCGGCGCCCGCGAGATGCGGCCAGTGCAGCCGCTCGCCGGCCAGCGGCGCCGAGAGCAGCACGATGAGGAGCGGCCACAGGTAGTTGATCAGGTTGGCTTCGGCCGGCGGCGCGAGCTGCAGGGCGGCGAAGTAGAGGGCGTGGTAGCCGAACAGGCCGCCGATCCCGAGCAGCCAGACGGGCGCCGGCCAGCCCACGAGGCCGGCCCAGCCGACTCCGTTGGCCCGGGCTCGGACGATGCCGATGGCGGCGCCGACCGCGAACGTCATCGCCACCATCTGGAAGGGCGGGATCGGTCCGGCGGACACCGAAAGGAGGGCGAGCGAACTCCACAGGCAGATCGAGATCAGGCCGGCCGCCATGGCCCGGCGGCGGACGGTGTCGGCTGTCGTCATCGTGGCCGCATAGAGAACGGGACGGGGATTGTCGAGCAGATGCGCGGACGCCGATTCACGGTTACGATATCGTTGCAGCGGAGCCTGAATGTTCGTTAGGCCGACCAATCCGATCAGTCATCGACTGGCGCGTATCGCCTTCATCCTAGCGACCGTCGGGTCGCTGATCGTAGCCGTTTCCGGGCCTCTGCACCGCTTTCTCGGCCTCGACATCGAGGCTGCGATCGCGGTCTTCCGCTACGGATTCTATCTGACGGTGGCCGGCGTCGCGCTGGGGCTCGCCACCATCCTTCCCGCCCGGCCGGGGGACCGGCGCCGCGGCAGTGTTGCCGCCTTCCTCGCCATCGTGATCGGCGGGGCCGGCGCGTGGGTGCCGCTGCACTGGTTCCTGCATGCGCAGCAGCGCCCGGCCATCAGCGACATCACGACCGACATGGCCACGCCGCCGCCGCTCGTGGCGACGGCCCAGTTGCGTCGGGGGGCCCCCAATCCGCCGGCCTATCCGAAGGAGAACGCCTCCCTCCAGCGCGCCGCCTTCCCCGACATCGAGCCCGTCCTGCTGGCCGTGCCGCCGGTCGAGGCCTTCAAGCGCGTCGAGCGCGTGGCCACGGCACTGGGCTGGGAGATCGTGGCGCGGGTCCCGGCGGACGGTCGCCTGGAAGCCGTCGTGACCAGCCCGTGGTTCGGCTTTCGCGACGACGTCGTCGTCCGCGTTCGTCCCCAGGGGACCGGCAGCCGGATCGACATCCGCTCGAAGAGCCGCAACGGCGAGGCCGATCTCGGGGGCAACGTCGACCGCGTCCGCGCCTTCCTTGCGCGGCTGAAGAGCGAGGGGTGATCTAGGCGCTCGGCAGGGTGAAGCCGAAGAGCGTGCCCTGCGCGTTCGATTCGATCAGGGTGAGGTCGCCGCCATGCAGGCGCACCAGGTCGCGGGCGATCGCGAGGCCGAGACCCGTGCCGCCCTGCCGGCCACCGGTGGTGAAGGGCCGGAAGAGCTGCCTGGCCACCACGGCGGGCACGCCGGGCCCATTGTCGGCAATTTCGACCAGGAGGAAGCTGCCGCTGCGCCGGGTGCGTAGGGTGACGCTCGTCGCGCCGGCCTCGAAGGCATTGCGCCCGAGATTGACGAACACCCGGTAGAGCAGGTCGCGGTCGCAGCGCGCCATGCCGCCGGTGCCGATCTCGTTGACCCAGCTGCGCACGAGGTTGGGATCCTTCTCCTCGCCCTGCTCCTGCAGCGCGATTCCGACCTCGTCGACGAGGTCGGCAAGATCGACGTCGGCCAGCCGGGGCGAGGGCTTGTCCCGGACATATTCGATGGCGTCGCTGGCCAGGCGTGCGGCGCGGTCGATCGTGCTGAGGATGGTCGGCGCCAGCGCGCGCGTGCGCTCGTCGTCGCTGCGCGCCAGGCGATCTGACAGCAGGCGCGCCGTCGCGAGCATGTTGCGCAGGTCGTGGTTGATCTTGTTGGTCGCGGCACCGACCTCGGCAAGGCGCGACTTCTGGCGCAGCGAGGTGCGCAGCTCGCGCTGCAGGATCTGGAACTCGCGGTCGACCACGCCGATCTCGTCGTTGCGCCGCACCGGTGCGCGGTCGGTGCCGGCCTCTTCCGGCGCGCGGCGAAAGTCGGTCATGGCCCGGGAGAGGTCCTGCAGCGGCCGGATGACCAGCCAGCGCAGCGCAAGATAGAGCAGGGCGGCGGTGAACAGCGCGATGATGATCGACAGGAGGAGGATGCGGCTCGTGTAACCGTACATGGCGGCGCGCATCGGCATTTCATCGACGACGATCCAGACCATGGCGCCGGGCATCCGCATCGATTCGCCACCCACCCGGATGTAATGCGAGCCATCGCGAACCATTGCCTCCAGCGCGTCCCAGATCAGGCCGAGCGCGCCGCGATCCTTCAGGTTGAAGCCCTGCATCTCGGGCCGCGGCTCGATGTTCATCAGCGCACGCTTGGGCTTGTTCGGCTCGACCAGCACGACCGCCTCGACGCGGGCGTGCGCCAGCAGCGAGCCCTTCACCTGCTCCGTCACCATGTTGTCGGGCGTGGCGTCGAGGGCGAGCGCCGCCAGGGTGCCGCTCTCGATCAGCTGCTCGAGATAGACCAGCCGGAAACGCGCGATCGAGGGCAGGAAAATCGCGACCTCGGCCGTCATCACCGCGACGATCACGAGGCCCAGAATGCGCCACGACAGTCCGAAGGTCGCGGTCCGCCGGCGTGCGGGACGGGCAGTGTCTGCCGGCAGGGTGACGTCGGCGCTCATCGAATGCTTCTACCAGACCGGCAATCGCGCGAGAAACCGCACGAGAAGCCGCGTGCGGGCGCCGAACAGGGCTTCGGTGTAGTAGCTCCCGGCGGCCCGCTTGGCGGTCTCGCCGAGCGTCGGATAGGGCGGCACGAAGCTCGCCAGGGTCGAGATCTTCAGGCGGCCGGACAGGGCCAGGCACCAGCTCTGGATCAACTCGCCGGCCTGCGGCCCCGCGATGCCCGCCCCCAACACGTGGCCGCGTCCGTCGGTCACCACCTTCAACAGCCCGTCGGTTTCGCGCTCGGTCTGGGCGCGATCGTTCTCGGCGAAGGTCCAGCGCAGCACCTTGACGCCGTCGCCGTGCTTCGCCCGCGCGTCGCGCTCGTTGAGGCCGACCTGCGCCAACTCGGGATCGGTATAGGTCGCCCAGGGCACGATGCCGGGATCGAGCTTCGCCGGGGCGCGGAACAGGGCGCCGCGGATGAACAGCGAGGCCTCGTGGCCCGCCATGTGGGTGAAGGCATAGCGGCCGTTGCAGTCGCCGATCGCCCAGACGTTGCGGTTGGAGGTGCGCAGCGAATCGTCGACCGTGATGCCGCGCCTGTCGTGGGCAATACCGGCCTTTGCGAGATCCAGGCCGTCGGTCGTCGGCGCGCGACCGGTCGCCACCAGAAGGTGCGAGCCCTCGACGCGACCGCCCTCCTCGAGCACGGCCGCGATCCCGCCCGAGGTGCGCTCGATGCCTTTGACCCTCGTCTTCTCGCGCAGCTCCACGCCTTCGCGGCGCAGGCGCGCGACGACGATCGCGGCGAGTTCGGGATCGTCCTTGGCCAGGCAGGTTGCCGCTTCCAGCACGGTCACGCGCGCGCCGAGGCGACGGAAGGCCTGCGCCATCTCGAGCCCGATCGGGCCGCCTCCCAATACGACGAGGTGCGACGGCAGCGTGCGATTGGCGAAGATCGTCTCGTTGGTGAAGTGCGGCACCGCGTCGAGGCCCGGCACGGGTGGCAGGGTGGGGCGGGAACCGGTCGCGAGCACGATGCGCTTGCTGCGGATGCGGTGGAGCCCGGCCTGCAATTCGGTGCGGCCGGTGAAGCGCGCCTCCTCCTGCAGGACGCGCACGCCGAGCTTTTCGAACCGCTCGACCGAGTCGTTGGGCGCGATGGCGGCGATCACGCCGGCGACGTGATCCATCACCTTGCCGAAATCGACCGTGGGCTCTACCGGCGCGATGCCGAAGGCCGCGCCGCTGCGTTGCGCCTGGGCCAGGCGGGCGGCGGCGATCAGCGCCTTCGAGGGCACGCAGCCGAAGTTGAGGCAGTCGCCGCCCATCAACGCGCGCTCGATCAGCACGACGTCGAGACCGAGCTGCGCGGCGCCGGCCGCGACCACCAGCCCGGCGGAGCCGCCGCCGACGACGCAGACGTCGGGGGTGAGCAGGCTCATTTCACGCCGGGGGCTGCCGGCGCAGGCGGGCGATGACGACCGGCAGAAGCGCTAGCGCGGCCAGCCCGAGCAGAGGCAGCAGGATGTGCCATTCGAAGATGATGCCGAGATTGGGCTGCTCGCCGCGCTTCAGCACCGCCCCGAGGCCCGCCCCGACGCTCGCATAGACGATCGACGCCGGCACGATGCCCAGCAACGTCGCCAGCGCGTAGCGCTTGAGCTGCATGCCGAGGAGCGCCGGGACGATGTTGATCAGCCAGAAGGGAAAGACCGGCACGAGTCTCAGAAAGAGGAGGTAGCTGAAATCGTTGTGCCGGAACCCCTCCTCGAGACGCGCCAGCGTCGCGCCGGCACGGGCCCGGAAGAGGTCGCGAAAGGCGTAGCGCGCGGCCAGGAACACGGCGATCGATCCCAGGGTGGCGGCGACCACCGACAGGCAGGCGCCGGTCCAGGTGCCGAACAGGAAGCCCCCCACCGGCGTCGCCACCACGGCGACGGGCAGGGAAAAGGCGACCATGAAGGCATAGGCCAGCACGAAGGTCAGGCCGGCGAGCAGACGATGCTCGGCAACCCAGGCCGTCAGCGTGGCCTTGTGACGGGCCAGCATCTCGAACGAGATATAGCGCTCGAGCCCGAGCAGCAGGAAGATCGCCAGTCCCGCCAGAAGGATTGCCACTGGCAGCAGCCGGCGCAGTGTCGATGTGTTCATCTGGCCCTTCGTCTCGCCCCACCGCGATATTGACCCTGTGGCGACGATCCACAAAGCACATGCTGTCACGCCTGAGTGACTATCGGGCCGGGGCCGGAAGACCAGGCTCCGTCGCGGCGAAGCTCGGACGCGCCCCCAGTCGTTGCCACCAGGCGGCGAGCCGGGGGCGTGCGGCCAGCAGCTCCGCCCCGCGCGGGGACTGCGCGAAGTAGGCGACCATCGCTCCCAGATGACAGTCGGCAAGCGAGATGTCGGAGCCCGTCAACCATGTCTCCGCCGCCGCCAGGGCCTCCAGCGCGTCGAGCACCCTGGCGGCAGACTCGAGACCCTTCTCCAGCTCCGCGGCATCGCCCGCCGCGCCCATGTGGGGCCGAACGACATCGTGAACGAAGACCTGCCGTACCAGCGGCCAGTAGGCGTAGGCGTCGACCACACCCACGATCTGATCCATGCGGGCGAGCCGCTTCGGGTCGGCGGGCTGGAGGGCCGGACCGGGAAAGGCGCGATCGACGTATCGGGTGATGGCGCCCGTTTCGTAGAGGGCGAAGCCGTCGTGAACGAGGGTCGGCACCCGGCCGAACGGATGGAGCGCGAGATAGTCGGCCGGGACATCGGCCGCGAACGGGTTCACTTCGACCTGCTCGTAGGCCAGCCCCTTCTCCGCCAGCACCAGGCGGACGATGCGTACATAGACGCTGTAGCGGTAGCCATGAAGAATGAGGGCCATCAGGCATCCTAGCCCTCGTTGACTCTGAAGGGTCACACGCTTATTACCCTCGCCCACGGAATTCGCCCCTTGTGCACCGCGCAGGGGCTTTGTTGTGTTTTAAGGAGTTGCGTCATGAAACGCACCTATCAGCCGAGCAAGCTGGTCCGCGCCCGTCGGCACGGCTTCCGGTCCCGTATGGCGACCGTCGGTGGCCGCAAGGTCATCGCGAACCGCCGCCGGTCTGGCCGCAAGCGTCTGTCGGCCTAGTCCTATTGGCTGCGGCGCGCCTCGGGCGTCTGCCGAATCGTAGCGACTTCCTGCGCGTCCAGGCCGGGCGGCGATGCGCCATGCCCGGCTTCGTGCTGCAGACGGCTCCCGTTCCAGCCGATCTCGCCGGGCCCGCCATCCGGGTCGGCTTCACCGTCAGCCGCAAGGTCGGCAATGCCGTCGTGCGCAACCGGGTCCGCCGCCGTCTGCGCGAGATCGCCCGCCAGGTCATTCCGCAATCGGCCAGGGCCGATCATGACTATGTGCTGGTCGGCCGCCAGGGCGCCCTCGGCCGCGATTTCCTCGCGATGCGGGGCGAGTTGCAGGAGGCCCTTCGGCGCCTCAAGGCGCTTGCGACCCCCATAGCGACGCCATGACGTGCATTGGCAGCTTGCGCCGGAGCGCTTAAATCGCCAGTTTCCGGGCCGCATGATGTCCAAGGTCCTGCGCGGCGCGATTCGCTTCTACCAGCTCACGCTCGCCTACTTCTTCGTCGGAGCCTGCCGCTACGAGCCCTCGTGCTCGGCTTACGCGGTCGACGCCCTGTCGAAGCATGGCGCGGCGCGGGGAAGCTGGCTTGCTGCCCGTCGACTGTGCCGCTGCGGCCCCTGGGGCGCCGGCGGCTACGATCCCGTTCCGCCGTCCGGCGCCCACGCGCGCGCGCCGCTTTCCTGTCACCCTGCCCGGCGCTCCTGACGCGCCACGAAAGATCGCCGACCAATGGATCAGAAGAACTTCATCGTCGCCATCGTCCTCTCGGTGCTGATCATCGTGGGCTGGCAGGTGGCATTCCCGCCGTCCAAACAGGCGACCAATACGACCCAGCAGCAGGCGACGACGCAGTCCGGCGCCCCCGCCGCGCCGACCGGACAGCCGGGCGCTCCCGGCACGCAACCCGGTCCGGGCGCCGCGCCGACGCAGCAGCGGGTGGTTGGTCGCAGCGAGGCCGTGGCGCTCACGCCGCGTGTCACCTTCAATACCGCCGAACTCACGGGCTCGATCTCGCTCAAGGGCGCGCGCATCGACGACGTGCAGCTCGTCAAGTATCGCGAGACCATCGATCCCAAGAGTCCGCCGGTGCCCGTCCTGTCGCCGGTCGGCAGCGCGCATCCCTATTACGCCGAGTTCGGCTGGTCCTCGTCCGATGCCGCCATCAAGGTCCCCGGCCCCGAAACGGTGTGGACCTCGGACTCGCCGACGGTGGCGCCCGGCAAGCCTGTCAGGCTGACCTGGGACAATGGCGAAGGGTTGGTGTTCGGCCTCACGGTTTCGATCGACGAGTTCTTCATGTTCGACGTGAAGCAGAGCGTCGAGAACAAGACCGACAAGCCGGTGACCCTTTTCCCGTGGAGCCTCATCGTCCGCTACGGCGAGCCGGTCTATGAGGGTATGTACATCCTCCACGAGGGTCCCTACGGCGTCTTCGACGGCACGCTCAAGGAATTCAGCTACTCCGACTTCAAGGGCAACAAGCAGCAGAAGATCGCGACGACAGGCGGCTGGGTCGGCATCACCGACAAGTACTGGATGTCCGTGCTGGTGCCCGATCAGAAGTCCAAGGTCGACGTTTCGATCAGGCAGACCGGCGCCGGCACCGACGTGAAGTATCAGGTCGACTATGTCGGCGGTGGCGTGGCCGTTGCACCCGGCGCGACGACGACGACCGACGCCCGCCTGTTCGCCGGCGCCAAGCTGGTGCGCGTGATCTCCGACTACGAAGACAAATACGGCATCGAGAAGTTCGACCTGACGATCGATTGGGGCTGGTTCTGGTTCTTCACCCGACCGCTCTTCTGGTTGCTCGAGTGGCTTTACGTCCATCTCGGCAATTTCGGGCTGGCGATCCTGACGCTGACCGTCATCGTCAAGCTGGTGTTCTTCCCGCTCGCCAACAAGTCCTACGCGGCGATGAGCAAGATGAAGCGGCTTCAGCCCGAGATGGAGAAGCTCAAGGAGCGTTATGGCGAGGACCGCCAGCGCATGAACCAGGAGCTGATGCAGCTCTATCGCCGCGAAAAGGTGAACCCCGCGGCGGGCTGCCTGCCCATCCTGGTGCAGATCCCTGTGTTCTTCGCGCTCTACAAGGTGCTCTACACCACCATCGAGATGCGCCATCAGCCATTCTACGGCTGGATCAAGGACCTGTCCGCGCCCGATCCGCTCACGATCCTGACCGGCTTCGGCGTGTTTCCGTGGGACGTTCCGTCGTTCCTGCACTTCTTCAACATAGGCATCTGGCCCATCATCATGGGCGTCACGATGTACCTGCAGCAGAAGCTGAACCCGCAGCCGACCGATCCGGTGCAGGCGCGCGTGTTCCAGTTCCTGCCGATCCTGTTCACCTTCATGCTGGCGCCCTTCGCCGCCGGCCTGGTGATCTACTGGGCGTGGAGCAACACGCTGTCGATCGCGCAGCAGTACATGATCATGCGCCGCCACGGCACACCGATCGGCAACAAGGCCGTTGTCACCACACCCGCGCCGGCGCCTGCCACCCCCGACAACAAGAAGGGCGGCAAGGGCTCCGGTAAGAAGAACTGATGCCGGACAAGTCACCCGACGAGATCGAGAAGGGGCACTCGGCCGCCGAGATCGAGGCCGCGCGCAAGCTGTTCGCGGGCCCCTGCGACTTCGTCTCGGGCGCCGCGTCGATCGAGTCGCTGCCGGGCATTTCGCTGCCGGAAGTGGCCTTCGCCGGACGCTCCAACGTCGGCAAGTCGAGCCTGGTGAACGCCCTCACCGGCCGGCGCACCCTGGCGCGCGTCTCGGCCAATCCCGGCCACACGCGGCAGGTCAATTTCTTCAACCTGGCCGACCGGCTGATGCTGGTCGACCTGCCGGGCTACGGCTTCGCCAAGGTCTCGCGCTCGATGAAGGAAACGTGGCAGGACCTCGCCTCGGCCTATCTGCGCGGCCGTCCGACCCTGATGCGCATCTTCGTGCTGATCGACGGCCGTCACGGCGTGAAGGAGAGCGACCGCGAAACGATGCGCAACCTCGACAGCGCCGCCGTTTCCTACCAGCTTCTCCTCACCAAGACCGACTACTTGCGTGCCGCCGACCTGCCGCGCGCCGTCAAGGCTGCGGAGGCCATAGCCCGCAAGCACGGCGCCGCCCATCCCGAGGTCCTGCCAACCAGCAGCGAGACCGGCTTCGGCATTCCCGAACTCCGCGCGGACATCGTGGCCGTCGCACAGGTCTAGGGTCTCCGTCGTCTCGACCGGAGCCTCGCGCCAGCGAGGCGTAGTGGAGAGACCTTCTCTCCGCAATTTGACGGCATTTGGCGGAGACAAGGTCTCTCCACTTCGCGCTGCGCGCTCCGGTTCGGGCGGGGTAACCCCCGCCCTGAGACGACGGAAAAACCTAAGCCGCGTCGTGGAAGATCAGGCCCAGGGTGAAGCGTTCGCCGGTGCGCAGGCTCGAAACGCCGTGGCGCAGGGCGGTGCGGTGCCAGCCGCGGACGCCCTTCGCCGGCCGCTCGTTCACGGCAAAGATCGCGGCATCGCCCTGTTCCAGCGGCACGACTTCGCCGCGTGACTGCATGCGTGCGCGTTGCTCGACCAGCATTAACTCGCCGCCGGTGAAGTCGCGGCCGGGGGCGCTCAGCAGCACGACGACCTGAAGCGGGAAGACCATCTCGCCGTAGAGGTCGCGGTGCAGACAGTTGTAGTCGCCCGGCCCATAGCGCAGCAGGAGCGGCGTCGGCCGGGTCTGGCCGGCCTCGTGGCATTCGCGCAGCCAGTCCTTCAGGTCGGGCGGGAATCGCCTGGGCCGCCCCAGCCGTTCGTTCCACTCGTTGGCCACTTTCGCCAGTTCGGGATAGAGCGCCTGGCGCAACCGCTCGACGGGCGGGGGCAGATCGTAGGCGAAATACTGGTACTCGCCCTGCCCGTAGCCATGGCGCTGCATGACGATATGCTTACGAAACCGCGCCTGCTCGGGCCACAGCGCGGCCAGCGCACGGCATTCTTCTGGGTCGATCAGATTGCGGACCACGGTGAAGCCGCGATCGGCGAGGGTTTCGCTGTCGGGAAGGTGGGAAGCTGCCATGCGGACATCCTGACGCGGCACGGCCGGTTCTTCTATCCGTCGCCCGCCTGATATATTATGCGGCTCGGCAATTCGCTTGGCCCTCTCCCGACCCGGAGAGGGCTTTCGTTCAACTGGGGATGCTGTGACATGGCCGAGCCTGTTCAACCCGACAAGGAGCAGAAGCGGCTCATCCGCATGGCGGAGACCATCTCCAAGGCGCTGCCCTACATGCGCCGGCACAACGATGCCACCTTCGTCGTGAAATATGGCGGTCACGCCATGACAGACCCGAAGCTCGGCGACCTGGTCGCCCGCGACGTGGTGCTGATGAAGCAGGTCGGCATGAACCCGATCGTGGTCCATGGCGGCGGACCGCAGATCAACAAGATGCTGGAGCGCGTCGGGATCAAGAGCACGTTCGTGAACGGGCTGCGCGTCACCGACGCCCAGACGATGGAAATCGTCGAGATGGTCCTGGCCGGTTCGATCAACAAGGCGATCGTGGCCGACATCAATGAATGCGGCGGCATCGCCGTCGGCATCTGCGGCAAGGACGGCAACCTGATCCTGGCCAAGAAGGTCACGCAGATGCGCGATCCCAAGACCGGCGAGCTGCTGAAGGTCGACCTGAAGCAGGTCGGCGAGCCGGCCAAGATCAACGTCATGGTGCTGGAGCAGCTGCGCCGCGCCGACGTGATCCCGGTGGTCGCCCCGATCGGGTTCGGCGTCGACGACGAGCTGACCTACAACATCAATGCCGACACCTCGGCCGGCGCCATCGCCGGCGCCATGAAGGCCAAGCGCCTGCTGTTCCTGACCGACGTGCCGGGCGTCCTCGACAAGGACGGCAAGGTGATCCCCGAGATGACGATCGAGCAGGCGCGCGCCCTGATCGCCGACGGCACGATCTCCGGCGGCATGATCCCCAAGGTCGAGAACTGCATCGATGCCGTGAATTCGGGCGTCGAAGCCGCCGTCATCATGGACGGCCGGGTGCCGCACTGCCTGCTGCTCGAGGTCTTCACCGAGGCCGGCGTCGGCACGATGGTTCGCCGTACGTGATCCCGGGCGTGACCTTGAAAAGCCCCATCCTCCCGCATATTTAGGCCCGATGGCTCTCCTGCCGATCCTGACCGCGCCCGATCCGCGCCTGAAGAAGAAGTCCCTGCCCGTCGAGACGGTCGACGCCGGCGTGCGCCAGCTCATGGATGACATGCTGGAGACCATGTACGACGCGCCGGGCATCGGGCTCGCCGCGCCGCAGGTCGGCGTCCTGAAGCGCGTCATCGTGCTCGACATCGAACGCGAGGACACCAAGACCGGCCCGCTCTTCATGGCCAACCCCGAGATCGTCGAAGCCTCCGACGAGGACGTCTCCTACGAGGAGGGCTGCCTGTCGGTGCCGGACCATTATTCCGACGTGGTCCGTCCGGCGTCGGTCAAGGTTCGCTACCTCGACCGCGACGGCAAGGCCCAGGAAATGACCTGCGACGGCCTGCTGGCGACCTGCGTCCAGCACGAGATCGACCATCTCGACGGCGTGCTGTTCATCGACCACATCTCGGCGCTGAAGCGGAACATGATCCTGCGCAAGCTCCTCAAGGCGCGTAAGGAACAGGAACGCGACGCGGCCGAAGGCCGGCCGCCCAAGCCCCACCCGAAGGAAGACCCCGAGCACGTGATCTAGGCGGTGACGTTCGACGCGAAGCGTCAAATACCATCAAAATTGTCATCCCGAGCGCAGCGAGGGACCTTTGGTGGGCGCCCCTAAAGGTCCCTCGCTGCGCTCGGGATGACACCGGGTTTGGGCCAAGGCCCCGTAAGCCGCTCAATCGATCAACTTGCCATCCGCGTCGAAGAACGGATACGGGCCGTCATAGTCGCCGATGACGGCGGCATGGGTCACCAGCTGGCCGTCGTTCCACCAGTGCAGCATGAAACCCGGCGGCTCCATGCGAAAGCGGCTGGGGGCGTCGGGATGGATGTCGAGCGCGACCTGGTGGGCCGGGCTGGGGCAGGTCATCGCCGGACGGCCGCCGACCTGGGCGTGGATCGTGCGATGCAGATGGCCGCACAGGATCAGCTCGACCTGGCGGTGGCGCGCCACGACCTCGGCAAAGGCCTCGCGGCCCAGCAGGCCGATCTTGTCCATGTGGCCGATGCCGGTGACGAAGGGCGGATGGTGCATCATCACCAGGGTCGGCGTGTCGGGCTTGTCCTTGAGCGTGCGGTCGAGCCAGTCGAGCCGCTCGCGGCAAAGCTCGCCGCCGCCCTGCCCCGGAATCAGCGTGTCGAGACCGACGAGGCGCAGCGGATAGTCGTCGATCGCGAACTGGAGGAACTTCCCCGCCGGCGGCAGGTAGCCGCCGTCGCGGAAGGCGTCGCGCATCGCCTCGCGCTCGTCGTGGTTGCCGGGGATGGCGATGATGCGCTGCTGGATCGGCGCCAGGATCGATTTCAGATGATCGTATTCCTCGGGTCGCCCGAGATCGACCAGGTCGCCGGTCAGCAGGACGATGTCGGGCTGCGGGCTCAGCGCCAGCAGCTCCTGCACGCAGCGCCGCAGCATGCTCGCCGTGTCGACCTTCCTGTAGGCGAGCTTGCCCGGCAGCTTGATATGGGTGTCGGTGATCTGGGCGATCAGCATGGCAGTCTCCTTACAGCACCAGCAGGCCGCGCGGGTCGATGGCGAGCCCGACCGGGTCGCCATGACTGAAGTCGCGCCGCGCCGTGCTCTCGATCACCAGCGGCTGCGCCTCACCCACGTCCACGAACAGGCGTGTGCGGTCGCCCAGGAAGAAGGCGGCCGCCACTTTGCCTTGCAGGCCGGTGGTCTCGTCGCCCTCGACGACGCGGATGTCTTCGGGCCGGAACAGGATCTCGGTGGCATTGGCGGGCGCCTCGGGCCAGGCGATTCCGCCGGCCTTGCAGATGAACCTGCCGTTATTCATTGAGCCGGTCAGGCGGTTCATCGTGCCGATGAACTCGGCGACGAAGCGTGTGGCCGGGCGCTGGTAGATGTCGCGCGGCTTTCCGATCTGGGCGACCCGGCCATGCTCCATGACGACGATTCGGTCGCCCAGCGCCATCGCCTCGGCCTGGTCGTGCGTCACGTAGATCGCGGTGATGCCGAGCGAGCGCAGCAGCGAATCGATCTCCAGGCGCAGCGTATCGCGCAGCTTGGCGTCCAGCGCCGTCAGCGGCTCGTCGAGCAGCAGGGCCCGCGGCCGGACCGCGATGGCGCGCGCGAGCGCCACGCGCTGCCGCTGGCCGCCCGAGAGCTGGTCGATGCGGCGATCCGCGAGCCGCGTGATCTGCATCATCGCCAGCATTTCCGAAACGCGCGCCTTGATCTGTGCGCCGGGCACCTTCCGGATCTTCAGCCCGTAGCCGATGTTGCCGGCCACGGTCATGTTGGGAAACAGCGCATAGGACTGGAACACCATGCCGACATTGCGCTGCTCGATCGGCAGGTGTGTGACGTCCGTTCCGTCGAACAGCACCTTGCCGCCGGCGTCGGGCTCCTCGAGGCCGGCGATGATGCGGAGCGTCGTGGTCTTGCCGCAGCCCGAGGGACCGAGGAACACGACGGTCTCGCCGGCATGGATGGCGAGGTCGAGCGGCTCCAGCGCCCTCGTGCCGTCGGGGAAGGTCTTCGAGCAGTTCGTCAGGGCAATCGAGACGGGCTTGTTGCCGGCGTCGGTCATTCAGCATCCTCCGCCACGAACTTCGTGGGCCGTGGCTTGGCGAAGGCCTGCAGCGCCAGCAAGAGCGGCATGATCATCAGGAAGAAGACGAGGGTGTAGGCGCTGCCGACTTCCAGCCGCAGCGAGGCATAGGCGTCGGCGAGGCCCACGGGGAGAGTCTTGGTGAAGGGCGTGTGCAGCAGCCAGGTCATGTTGAATTCGCCCATCGACAGGGTCACGACCATCAGCGAACCGGCGAGGATGCCCTGCCGGCAGTTCGGCAGAACGATGTCGCGGAAGCGCGACCAGAAGCCGGCGCCGAGCGACGCCGCGCCCTCTTCGAGTGTCTTGAGATCGATGGCGCTCAGCACCGCCAGCACGCTGCGCACCATGAACGGCAGGGTGAAGAGCACGTGCCCGACCAGGATGAAGGCCCACGAGGTGCGGAAGCCCGACAGGCTGCCGTAGGTGACGATCAGCGCCAGCGCCGTGGCGAGCCCCGGCACCGCCACCGGCAGCACCAGCATCTCCTCCAGCGCCCGCGTCAGCGCGGTCTGCCGCTTGGCCAGCACATAGGCGGCCGGCACGCCGATCACCAGGGTGACGGCGAGGCAGGCCAGCGACAGGCCGATCGAAAGGAAGATCGTGTCGCGATAGCCGTTCCACACTTCCATGACCCAGCGCAGGGTGAGGCCGCTCTCGATGCCGACGAAGTAATTGACCGTGAGACCGGCCATGATCGAGAGGAACACCGGCACGACCAGGAAGGCGCAGACCAGCAGGGTGAAGCCGAGTTGCAGGTAGAAGAGGCCACGGCGCTTCATGTCAGCCCGCCGCCGCGACGCTGGAACCGGCGGCCGTGCGGGCCACCGCCAGCACCAGCCAGGTGACGATGCCCAGCACGAAGCTCAGCGCCGCCGCCATCGCGATGTTCGCCGACAAAGTGAACTCGGTGTAGATCACCATCGGCAGCACGTTGATCTTGGCCGCCAGGGTGAAGGCGGTGCCGAACGCGCCGACCGCCGTCGCGAAGCAGATCGCGCCCGCCGAGATGAAGGCGGGCTTCAGGCCCGGGATGATGACGTCCAGCAGCACGCGCCACGGCGAGGCGCCCAGCGACCGCGCCGCCTCCTCGAGTTTCGGATCGAGCTTCTCGGCGGCGGCCATCACGGTGAGGATGGTGCGCGGGATGGAGAAGTAGACGTAGCCCATGAACAGGCCGGCGATCGTATAGGCGAAGACCAGCTTCTCGCCGGTCAGGGCCTGCGTGACCTGCCCGATCAGCCCCTGGCGGCCGGCCAGCATGATCACCATGAAGCCGATGACCACGCCGGGGAACGCCAGCGGAAAGGTCAGCATCGATACGAGCAGCGCATTGCCGGGAAACTTGTGACGCTGCAGGAACACGCCGGAGATGCCGCTGATCACCAGCGTCGCCGCCGTCGTCGCGGCCGCCACGGCCATCGTGGACAGCAGGCTGTCGAGATAGAGCGAGTCGGTGAGGATGGCGGCATAGGCCGCCCAGCCGGTCTTGCCGCTGCCGCCGATGAAGAACAGCCGCGCCATCGGCAGCAGGAAGAAGGCCGCGAAGACGATGCCGGCCGGCAGCAGCAGAAGGATCAGTCGGCGGGTTTCGTGCCGCATTCCTTGTGGTTCCTCACTTGAAACACTCCGTCGTCTCGACCGGAGCGCCGAAGGCGCGAAGTGGAGAGACCTTCTCTCCACTAAAAGCCGGCAAGTCGTCGAGAGAAGGTCTCTCCGCTACGCCTCGCTACGCGAGGCTCCGGTCGAGACGACGGGGTCGGTTGGATTGGAAAGGTGGGGACGGCGCTATGGCCGCCCCCGACCATCCTTCGCTGGTGTCAGTTCACTTCCTTGCGGTAGCGCTCGACGATCTGGGCCTGCGCCTTGGCGAGGCTCTTCAGGTCCACCGCCTTGGCGCGGGCATATTCCGCGTCGGGCAGGAACTTGGCCTTGGCCTCAGCCGACAGCCGGTCCGCGAAGACCGGCCGCAGATAGGCATTGCCCCACATCGCCTGGCTCTCGTCGGACAGGACGAAGTCGAGCACCTTCTTGCCGTTGTCGGGGTTCGGGCCCTTGTTCACCAGCCCCATCACGTAGGGGAACACCAGGGTGCCTTCCTTCGGGATCACGAACTGCACCGGCGCCTTGTCGGTGTACTGGCCGCGATAGGCGTTGAAGTCGTAGTCGAGCAGGATCGGGATCTCGCCCGAGATCACGCGGGCGTACGAGGTCTGCTTCGGCACGATCGGCTGGTTCTTGGCCAGTTCCTTGAAGAACTTGATGGCCGGATCGAGATTGTCGTAGGTGCCGCCGAGCGCCAGGTTGATGGCCATCACGCCGAGCTGGCCGACGGCCGCCGAGGTCGGGTCGAGATAGCCGACCATGCCCTTGTACTCGGGCTTCAGCAGGTCGGCCCAGCTCTGCGGCACGGGCTTGTTGCCGAGCGCCGCCTTGTTCACGAACAGGCCGAGCGTGCCGGAGTGGATGGTGAACCAGTTGCCGTCGGGATCCTTGAGGTCGGCCGGGATCTTCTCCCAGTTCTTCGGCTTGTAGGGCGTCAGCACGCCGGCATCCTTGGCCGGGTCGGCCGCGATGCCGCCGAGATAGGTGACGTCGGCCACCGGATTGCCCTTCTCCGCGATCAGTGCGGCGATGGCCTGGCCGGAGTTCTTGTTGTCCGGCGGCACCTGGATGCCGAGCCTGGCCTGGATGGCCTTGAGCTGCGAGCCCCAGTCGGCCCATTCCGGCGGGCAGTTGTAGCAGACGGCCCGCTGCTGGGCGGCGGCGCCCGAGATGTTTGCCACGGCGGCGATGCCGAGCGCGGCCGCGAACACGAGATGTTTCAGCATGAGATCAACCCCTCCTTGTTTGACTTGTCGAATCGATGGTCGGGCCGTCCTCCGGCCATGACACGAGCCGGACGCCGGCCTCGCGCAGTTGCCGGCCGATGGCGTCGGGCACCGGGCGGTCGCTGAACACGGCGCTCGCCTCGGTGATGTGGCCGCCACGGACCGTGCCGCCGCGGCCGAACTTGGAATGATCGAGCACCAGGAAGCGCTGGCGGCAGTGGGCCGCGAGCGCGCTGCGCATCGTCACCTCGTCGGTGCTGAAATCGAGCAACGTGCCGTCCTCGGCGACGCCGCCGACGCCGTAGATGCCGATGTCGGCGGCGAAGCGGCCGAAAAAGCCGTGCGCCTCGCCCGCCACCACGTCGCGGTCGAGGTTGCGCAGCCGGCCGCCGGCGACGGTGATCTCGCAGGAGGCGCTGCGGCTCAGCGCCAGCGCGACGTTGAGATTGTTGGTCATGACCCGCAGGCCGGCATGGTCGGCGAGCGCCAGAGCGCACTGCTCGGGCGTCGTGCCGATGCCGAAGAACAGCGAGGCGCCGTCCGGCACCTCCCGGGCCACCAGCTGCGCGATGCGCCGCTTGGCGTCGATGTTCAGGACCTGGCGGGCGGGATAGGCGAGGTTCTCGCCCTCGGGCGGCAGCTCGACGCCGCCATGGCGCCGGCGCAGCAGGCCGCGGTCGCAGAGGTGGTTCACGTCGCGCCGGATCGTCTGCGGCGTGACGCCGAACTGGAGGGCCAGCGCCTCTATCGCCTGGAAACCGTCCCCCCGGACGCGTTCGACGATGGCGCGGGCGCGTTCTTCCGCCTGCATTCCCGGATCCTGAGCCCGCTTCCTGTCCCGATCGATCTGCATGGTTCGAATGAACTCTGCAGGCCGTTGTTTTCGTTCATATGACTTTCATATGAACATTCAGAGACGTCAAGCGAAGGGACGACCGAGCGAAGCTCGGCCGGTCAAGCGGCAGGACATTGCCTCCGGCAATGTCCGGGAGCGCTTATGGAAGCCCCTTCTTGCGCCGAGTAAACGAAACAACCGAAATAAACGAAACAAATGAAGTGGATGGCACCCCCCCCGGAAGCAGGTGTGCTCACCGGGTATCCGGTCCCTGGACGGCCGTGAAGCGACCCTAAGCCGCCAGCACGCAGCGCACGGCGTGCGCGGCCTCGACGTCGCGCAGCGACGGGACCGCGGCCGTGCAGTCGGGACGGACGAACTTGCAGCGCGGGGCGAAGCTACAGCCGGAGGGGACTTCGGCGAGATCGGGCGGCGCGCCGGGAATGGATTCGAGGCGCTGGCCGCGCATGCCGTCGTGCACCGTCGAGGCCAGCAGGCCACGGCTGTAGGGATGCTGCGGTGCGTCGACCATGCGTTCGACCGGTGCCATCTCGACCAGCTTGCCGGCATACATGACGCCGATCCGGTCGGAGACCTCGACGGCCACGCCGATATCGTGGGTGACGAAGATGACGCCGAGGTTGAACTCCCGCTGCAGCTCGCGGATCAGCAGCAGCACCTGGATCTGCACCGTGGCGTCGAGCGCCGTGGTCGGCTCGTCGGCCAGCAGCAGGGTGGGGTTGCACGACAGCGCGAGCGCGATCATGGCGCGCTGGCGCATGCCGCCCGACATCTCGTGCGGATAGGCCTTGAGCCGCTGTGCCGGCGAGGGAATCCGCACCATCTCCAGCAGGTCCTTGGCGCGCTTCATGGACTCGGTCTGGCTCTTGCCGGTGTGACGGCGGACCGTCTCGGCGATCTGCTGGCCGATGGTGAAGACCGGATCGAACGCGGTCGCCGGCTCCTGGAAGATCATCGAGACGCGTTGCCCGCGCAGGTCGGACAGCGCCCTGGGGGCCATGTCGAGGATCTCGTCGCCCTCGAGCTTGATGCTCCCCGACCAGCGGGTGCGATGCTCGGGATGCAGCCGCAGGATCGAGCGCAGGGTGACGCTCTTGCCCGACCCGGACTCGCCCAGGATGCCGAGCGTCTCGCCGCGCGCCAGGTCGAAGCTGACCCCGTTGACGGCATGCACCGTGCGATCGGGCGTGACGAAGGTGACGTGAAGGTCGCGGACCTGAAGCATGTTCGTCATGCCGCCATCGCCTTTGAATGTCCCGAACCCGCCACGCGCATGTGGCAGGCCACGGCCTGGAATTTGGCGTCCGCCAGGGGCGGCTCGACGCGGGCGCAGACGTCTTCCGCGAACGGGCAACGCGTGCGGAACCGGCAGCCCGAGGGCGGATCGATCGGATTGGGTGGATCGCCCTGGATCGGCGCCTCGTGGGTCCGCTTGCGCGGATCCATCGATGGCCGCGCCGACAGAAGCGCCCGCGTGTAGGGATGCTGCGGGTTACCGTAGATCGCCTCGACCGGGCCCAGCTCGACGATCTTGCCGAGATACATGACCAGAACACGGTCGCTGAGATACTGCACGACGTTGAGGTCGTGGCTGATGAACACGTAGGTCAGGTCGAGCTCGGTCTTGAGGTCGACCAGCATGTTCAGCACCTGCGCCTCGACCGACTTGTCGAGCGCCGACACCGCCTCGTCGAGGATGATCAGCCGCGGCCGTAGCGCCAGCGCACGCGCGATGTTCACCCTCTGGCGCTGGCCGCCCGACAGTTCGTGCGGATAGCGCGTGGCGTAGTTCGCCGGATCGAGGCCGACCTTGCTCAGCAGATCGTGCACCCGCTCGCGCGCCTCGGCGGCCGGCAGCCCGTGCGCCCGCGGCGCGAAGGCCAGGGTCTCCGCGATGGTGAGACGCGGATTGAGCGAGGCGTAGGAATCCTGGAACACCATCTGCACCTGGCGGCGCAGCTCGTTCACCGTGATGCCGTGCGGCTCGTCGACCGGATCGCCATCCAGCACCATCGTGCCCTTGTCCGGCTTGAGCAGGCGGATCAGCAGCCGCGCCACCGTCGACTTGCCGCAGCCCGATTCGCCCACGACGCCCAGGGTCTCGCCCTTGGCGACCGAGAGGGTGAGATCGTCGACCGCGCGCACGACCTTGGTGGTGCGGCCGAACAGGCCGCCGGCGACCGGGAAATGCTTGCGCAGGCCGGTCGCCAGCAGCAGCGGCTGGGCCGGGCCGCCGCGATCCTGGATGGGAAGCAGCGTGTCCATGTCAGGCCTTCACGTCCATGGCCGCGCGCAGGCCATCGCTCATCAGGTTGAAGCAGATCGAGGTGATGAAGATCATCACGCCCGGCAGGGCTGCGAGGACCGGATTGACGTAGATCGCCTGCCGCAGCGTGTTCAGCATCAGGCCCCACTCGGGCTCCGGCGGCTTGACGCCGAGGCCGAGGAAGCTGAGGCCCGCGGCCAGGATGATCGCGACGCTGATCAGCGACGTCGCATAGACCAGGATGGGGCCCAGCACGTTGCCCAGCACATGGACCCTCACGATGGTGAAGGCCGAGGCGCCGCTGGCCTTGGCCGCATCGACGAAGTCGAAGCCGCGCACCTGCGTGGTGACGCTCTCCGAGACGCGGCAGATCGGCGGGATGAACACCAGGGTGAGCGACAGCAGCGTGTTCTCGGTGCCGGCGCCCATCGCGCCCGACAGGGAGATGGCGAGCAGCACCGACGGGAAGGCGTAGAAGACGTCCATGATGCGCATGATCGCCATGTTGGTCTTGCCGCCGACGAAGCCGGCGAGAATGCCCAGGCTGCCGCCGATCAGCAGTGCACAGACAACCGGCGTCACGCCCATGAACAGCGACAGCCGGCCGCCGTAGATCAGGCGGGCGAACATGTCGCGTCCCAGCTCGTCGGTGCCCAGCCAGTGGTTCGGTGACCCCAGCGGATAGAGGCGGCGCAGCATCGAGGTCTTGTAGGGATCCGCCAGATAGAGATAAGGCGCGGCGATCGACGCCAGCACCAGCAGGATCAGGATCGCGGCACAGATCAGCGTGACCGGATCGCGCCGCAGGCGCCGCCCGACCGACTGCCAGTAGCCGCGACCGGCGGAGGTGGGCGTCGGCTTGACCAGGATGGCGCCGCCGACGTCGAGGGAGGGACTTTGCAGGGCCATCGGGTCAGCCTCGCTTGATGCGGGGATCGACCATGGTCTGGATGATGTCCACGGTCAGGTTGAGGAGCATGAAGAAGCCGGCCAGCACCAGCGTCGTTCCCTGCAGGATCGGCAGGTCGCGGCGGAAGATGGCGCTGTTCAGCAGGAAGCCGGTGCCCGGCCAGGCGAACACCGTCTCGATCAGGATCGAGCCGCCGATCAGGTTGCCGGCCTGCAGGCCCATGACGGCGAGGCAGGTCGGGGCGGCGTTCTTCAGCACATGGAACAGGATGCGGCTGTCGCGCATGCCCTTGGCCTGCAGCGCCGTCACGAATTCCATGCTGAGCGTTTCCTTGACGGTGGAGCGCACCGTGCGGGTCACGACGCCGAGCGGGATCACCGAGAGCGCGATGGTCGGCAGCACCATGTGGGCGAGATGGGCCCGATCGAAGGTCCAGCCGGTCGAGTTCTCCGGCCCGATGCCCATGGGCGGCAACACGCCCAGTTCGACGGCGAAGATGATGACCAGCACGATCGCCAGCCAGAAGTGGGGCACGCTGACGCCGATCAGCGAGATCATCGTCACCAGCCGGTCGACGACGCGCGACTTGGCGTAGGCGGCCGCGGTGCCCAGGATGACTGCCAGGGTGAAGGCGAGCGACGTCGCGGCGATCGCCAGGATGATGGTGTTGCCAAAGGCGCTGCCGACCTCAGCCGCCACCGACCGGCCGGTGCCGATCGAGGTGCCGAGATCGCCGGTCAGGGTGACGCCGAGCCAGCGCAGGTACTGAACCGGCAGCGGCTGGTCGAAGCCATAATACTCCTTGAGCTTGTCGACGACTTCCTTCGGCGCGTCGGGCGGCACGATCGCCGAGATCGGATCGCCCGGCGCCAGGTGCACCAGCGCGAAGACGAGCAGCGACACGCCGAACGCGACGGGTATCAGGTAGATCAGGCGGCGTAGGGCATAGAGGAGCATTGCGGCCCGCCTCTCGTTTGGTTGCTGTGAGCTACTTGATTTCGACCGGCGTCAGGTCCTGGAACCAGCTCTGCGCCTGCACGAAGCCCTTCACCTTGGGGTTCATGGCGCGCGGATTGAGGTCGTGCGCGATCCAGATCCAGTAGGCCTGGTCGACGATGTAGCCGTGCACCTCGGACAGGGCCTTGGTCTGTTCGGCCTTGTCGTAGCTCGTGTGCGCCTTGTTGATCATGGCATCGAGCTTGTCGTCCTTCAGGATGCCCCAGTTGGCGCCGACCGGCGGGACGAAGTTGCTGTTCATCAGGCGCGTGAAGGCCGAGTAGGGATCGACCGTGGCGCGGCTGATGTTGATGCCGTTGACGCCCGCCTTCTTGGCATTGTCACCCGTCGCCGGCTGGAAGGAGAAGTTCACCAGCGCGTTCCATTCCATGACTTCGAACGAGGTGTCGAAGCCCACCGCATTCAGGTTCTCCTGCACGTACTCGTTCATCGGCAGCGGCAGCATCTGGCCCGAGCCCGAGGTCGAGATGGCGATCTTGATCTTGGGCTTCTTGGTCGCGCTGTAGCCCGCTTCGGCCAGCAGCTTCCTGGCGGCCGCCGGATCGTACTTGATGTCGAAGGCGGGCGAGCCGAACCAGGGATGGCCGGGATAGACATGGCCCTTGGATTCGATCATCAGCCCGCCCAGCAGCTTGTTGAGGCCGGCGCGATCGATGGCGAGGTTGGCCGCCTTGCGCACGCGCACATCGGTCCATGGCGAGCCCTCGGCCATGGAGGGCTGATAGGCCCAGTTGTGCGGATACTTGTTGGTGACGATGGTCATGCCGCCCTGCTTGAGGCGCGGAATGGCGTCGGGCGCGGGCACTTCGATCCAGTCGACCTGGCCCGCCAGCAGCGCCGCCGTGCGGGTCGCCGCCTCCGGCATCGGGAACAGGATCACCCTGTCGAGCTTGGGCACCCGCGCCTTTTCCCAGTAGTCGGCGTTGCGCGAGAGTTCCATGCGCTCGCGCGGCACGACGCGGTCGACCTTGAAGGGGCCGGTGCCCGACGGATTGAGCGCGACCTTGTTCCAGTCCTTGCCCTGCTTCTCCCAGTTGGCCGGGCTCGAATAGAAGACGTAGGACATGTCGTAGGGGAACAGCGAGTTCACGATGCGCGTCGTGAGCTCGACCGTGTACCTGTCGATCTTCTTGTAGCCAACGAGCGTCGGGATGCGCGCGCGCACCTGCGCCATCTGCTTGCTGTCGAACTGCGGCGACTTGTCGTTCAGCACCTTGTCGAGGTTCCAGATCACGGTGTCGGCGTCGAAGTCCGACCCGTCATGGAACTTGACGCCCTCGCGCAGCTTGAAGATCCATTTGGTCGGCTCGCCCTCGACCGGCGCCCAGGACACCGCGAGGCCGGGCCGGATGTCGGCGATCGTGTCGGCCTTCGAGAGGTCCCAGTTCACAAGCGCGTCATAAATGGTGTAGCCGGCGAAGCGGAAGCCCTCGAACCCCTGATCGGGCTGGCCCGTCGTCAGAGGAATGTCGGCGGCTGTCATGCCGATGCGCAGAGTGCCCTGCGAAAGGGCAGGCGTTGCAGTCGCTGCGAGGACCGCCAGGCCGGCGGCGGCGACACGAAGACGGTTGAACATTCACTACTCCCCGGTTCGGCGATCCCGTCGGTGACCCCGACGCAAGCCGTCCCGTTCCGTCATGCAAGGGGCAAGCCAACGCAACGTGGGCGCGCTACGCTCGCGGCGGCATATCGATTGCATGCATCGATCGTTGCGGAGGAACGTAATGACATCATCGACCAGGGCGCCAACGCTCGAGGAATTCCGGGCACGCGCCGCGCTGACCGGTCTCACCCTGACCGAGGAAGACATCGGCCACCTGCACAAGGGCTATGTCGGCCTGCTCGGCCTGATGGAGCGCATCCCCGAGCGCTGGGCCTGGGCTGCCGAGCCGCCGCAAGTCTTTCGCGCCGACGAGTAGAGGCTCCCATGACCGATCTGACGACACTCGGAATTGCCGAGGCCGGTCGCCTGATGGCGCGCGGCGACCTCACCTCGACGGCGTTGACCGAGGCGTTTCTGGCGCGCATCGCGGCGGTCGACGGCAGCCTCCACAGCTACGTCAACGTCACCGCCGACGTCGCGTTGAATGCCGCGCGGCAGGCCGACATGGAAATGCGGGGCGGCCTGCGGCGCGGGCCGATGCACGGCATTCCGATCGGGCTGAAGGACATCTACGAAACGGCCGGCGTGAAGACGACCGGTCATTCGCATCTCAAGATCGACTACGTACCGGCCATCGACGCCGAGACGGTGCGACGCCTCAAGGATTCAGGCGCGGTGATCCTGGGCAAGCTCGGCACGCACGAGTTCGCCAACGGCGCGATGACGCCCGATCAGCCCTTCCCGGCCGTGCGCAATCCGTGGAACACCGCCTACCAGCCCGGCGGCTCCTCGAGCGGCTCCGGTGCGGCGATCGCGGCGGCGCTCTGCATGGGTGCGATGGGCTCCGACACCGGCGGCTCGATCCGCAACCCGGCGGGTTATTGCGCCACGGCCGGCATCAAGCCGACCTATGGGCTGGTGAGCCGCTGCGGAATCTACCCGCTTTCGTTCAGCCTCGACACGGCCGGACCCATGGCCTGGACGACCGAGGACTGCGCGCTGATGCTCGACGTGCTGGCCGGCCACGATCCCAATGACCAGGCTTCGGCCCGTGCGCCCAAGGTCGACTATGGCGCGGCGGCCCGGCGCCCGATCAAGGGCCTGCGCATCGCCCTGGCGCGCAGCTGGTACGAAGGACCCGACGGCAAGCTCACCGACGACATGGCCGCCGGGATGGAAGAGGCCGTGCGTGTGATGCGCGACCTCGGCGCCACGGTGGAGGAGGTGATCTTCCCCGACATCCGCGACTATCACATCTGCGGCCGTGTCATCATCACCACCGAGGCGCACGCCATCCATCGCCGCGACGTGATCGAGCGGCCCGAGAAGTTCGGCTACACGACACGGCGCCGCTTTCAGCTCGGCGCCTTCCTCTCGGCCGAGCAGTACATCTCGGCGCTGCGGTTCAGGCGCAAGCTGCAGCAGGACACGCGCGAGGCGATGCGCGGCTACGATCTCGTGATGACGGCCAACCAGTGGGGCCCGCCGGAAGTCTTCGAGGATCCGGCGCCGATCTTCCATTTCCTCGGCAAGCCGTCGCTCAGCATGCCCTTCAACGTCACCGGCCAGCCTGCCGCCGCGGTGTGCTGCGGCTTCGATGCCGAAGGCCTGCCGCTCGCCTTCCAGCTGGCCGGCCGCCCGTTCGACGAGGCCAGCGTCCTGGCCGCCGGCGCGGCCTACGAACGCGCCACGCCGTGGCGCTCACGCCGCCCGAAACTCTGACGGGAGCTGAAACCTTCCGTCGTCATGTTCCTCTCCCCCGCTAGGGGGAGAGGTGGAAGAGAGGTACGGACCGCTTCTCTCGTTCAGCACCCAAGCTTCTTCGCGAGATCAATCATCGACGTGCCCACCGCGTTCCACTCGCCCTCGGCCTTGAGGTCGCGTGTCTGGTTCGGGCCGTGCTCGCCGGGGCGCAGGACGAAGCCGGTCGACAGGCCGCACTTCTGCGCCGCCGCCAGGTCGTTGTTGTGCGCCGCCACCAGCATCACCTGCTCGGGCATGAGGTACATGCTGTCGACGACACCGAGATAGGCTTCGGGGTCGGGCTTGTAGTGATGGAAGGTCTCGCCCGAGAAGCAATGGTCCCAGGGAATGCCGCCGTTCCTGGCCATGTTGATCAGCAGCGCGACGTTGCCGTTGCTGAGCGTGGCCACGACGAACTTCTTCTTCATCATGCCGATGCCCTCGACCGAATCGGGCCAGGGCCGGAGCTTGTGCCAGAGATGGGTGAACTCCCACGCGCCTTCCTCGCCCGGATGCTTCAGGCCGCGCTTGGCGAGCAGCATCTCGAAGGCTTCCTTGTGCAGATCGTCGATGCGGGTCCACGGCAGCTCGCCCTTGCGCACGCGTCCCATCTGCGGCTGGTAGAGGCCGCGCCAGTCGTCGGCGAAGCTCGTCCAGTCGGTCTCGATCCCGTATTTCCTGCCGAGTGCGGGCAGGTCGGCGATCAGGCTGCCGCGCCAGTCGACGACGGTGCCGAAGACATCGAAAATGCAGACCTTCAGGTTGGCGGGGACCTTGGACATTGGGTAGCTTCCTCACATGGTTTGGAAGCACGATAGAGTGAGCGGCGCGGACGGCAAGCCAAGATGCGGCTGGGTGTCGGACGACCCGCTCTATCAGGAATACCACGACACGGAATGGGGTCGGCCGCTGCGCGACGATCGCGCGCTGTTCGAGCTTCTGACCCTGGAAGGCTGCCAGGCCGGCCTTTCCTGGATCACCGTGCTGCGCAAGCGCGAGCATTACCGCAAGGTCTATGACGGGTTCGATCCGGAGAAGATCGCGCGCTATCGCCCTGCGAAGCTGGAGAAGCTGCTGCTCGATCCCGGCATCATCCGCCACAAGGGCAAGATCGCAGCCAGCGTGACCAACGCCCAGGCCTATCTCGCGCTGAAGGAGCGCGAAGGCTCCTTCTCGAAGGTCCTGTGGAGTTTCGTCGGCGGCACGCCGAAGAATAACCGCCCGAAGACCCTCAAGGATGTGCCGGCGCGCTCGCCAGAAAGCGACGCCCTGTCGAAAGCCCTTCAGAAAGCCGGCTTCAAGTTCGTCGGCTCCACCATCTGCTACGCCTTCATGCAGGCCTCCGGCATGGTCGACGACCATGTCGCGGGCTGCCATTGCGCCAAGGAGTAAGTCGTTGTCCAAGCGTGTCTACATCGCGGCCCTCGGGACCGAGACCAACCAGTTCGTTCCCTTTCCCACCGGCCTGCGAGGCTACCAGGAGCATGGCATCTGGCACGGCGACGCCACGAAACACGAGCCGACCAACTTCACCGCCCCCATGCACGTCTGGCGCAGGGAGACCGAGAAGCGCGGCTGGACGGTGATCGAGGGACTCTCGACCTTCGCGGCGCCCTCGGGCACGACCGTGCGCAAGGTCTACGAGGATTTCCGTGACGAGATCCTCGATGGCATCAAGGCCGCTCTGCCGCTCGATGCGGTGCTGATCAACGTGCACGGCGCCATGGTGGCCGACGGCTACGACGACTGCGAGGGCGATCTCCTGTCGCGCATCCGCGCCATCGTCGGACCCAAGGTGGCGATCGGCGCCGAGTTCGACCTGCACTGCCACCTGAGCGCCCTGATGCTCGACAGCGCCGACGTGCTGGTCGGCTACAAGGAATATCCCCACACCGACACGATGGAGCGCGCCGCCGAGCTGTTCGCGATCATCGCCGACACGGTCGACGGGAAGGTGAAGCCGGTGATGGCGCGCTACGACTGCCGCATGATCGCGCAGTACCGGACCTCCGTGCCGCCGATCAACGAGTTCGTCGTTCGCATGAAGAGCCTCGAGGGCAAGGACGGCATCCTCTCGGTGTCGCTGAGCCACGGATTCTCGTTCGCCGACGTGGAGGATGTCGGAACCCGCACCCTGGTCGTGGCCGACGGCGACCTGAAGAAGGCCGAAGCGCTGGCCGAGCAGCTGGGCAAGGAGCTGTGGGACAATCGCGAGCGCTATGCCACCCGGTACCTCACCGTCGAGGAGGCGATGGACCGCGCGGCCTCGCACAACCAGGGCCCGCTGGTGCTGGCCGACCGCGCTGACAATCCCGGCTCCGGCGCGCCGGGCGATTCGACCTTCGTGCTGAAGGCGCTGGTCGAACGCGAGATCGGGCCGGCGCTGTTCGGCGTGATGTGGGACCCGATGGCCTTCCAGATCGCTGAGGAGGCGGGCGAGGGCGCGCGCATCCGCATGCGCCTGGGCGGCAAGTCGGGCACGGTGAGCGGCGATCCGGTCGACCTCGACGTCACCGTGAAGAAGATCGCCCGCAACGTCTTCCAGCCCTACGGGCCGGTGATGTCGCCGCTCGGCGACATGGCGCTGCTGTCGTCGGAGCATGTCGACATCGCAATCTGCACCCGACGCAACCAGACCTTCCACGCCGACGCCTTCCGCGCGGTCGGCGCCGAGCCCGCCGACTACCGCGTCGTCATCGTGAAGAGCGCGCAGCATTTCTATAACGGCTTCGTCGGCGTCGCGAAGGAGATCCTCTACGTCGCCACCCCCGGCGCCGCCGACCCCGACGTCACCCGCTGGCCCTACACCAAGCGCAAGACGCCGTTCTGGCCGAAGGTGGCGGATCCCTGGAAGTAGCCGCGCGCCCTACGGCTGCGGCGGATAGCGGTCGAACGCCGGCAGTTCATGGGCGGTCTTCATCCATCCGATCCGCTCGGCGACCTGGATGTGGAGCTGCGCCGGCACCGCGTCCGGATCGTCGTAGGTCGCGCTCTGGATATCGATGAGCCCCGGCAACACCTTCGCATTGTCGTAGAAGAGCCCGGTGCCGCAGTCGGGGCAGAAATGCCGCCTTCCATGCTCCGACGAAGCGTAGAGCTTTGGGGTCCCCTTGGTCACCTTGACCGCGTCCTGCGGGTACATCGTCCAGCCCACCATCGGCGCGCCGGCATGTCGCCGACAGTCCGTGCAGTGACATAGCGCGTGGTTGAGGGCGTCGCCCTCTGCCTGATAGCGAATCGCGCCGCAATGGCAGCCACCTGAAATCATCGTCGGCTCTCCTTCGTCGGAATTCCTGTCTACAGCAGTGGCTCCAGCGCCTCGCGCGTCGTCTTGCCTTCGACCACGGGCACGACCTCGAACTCGACGACCTCCTGCCAGTCGGCGATCCAGCGCTGGAACGTCGTGATGTCGTCGGTGCGCATGAGCTGGAAGCAGCGGCCGAGATCGGCCGTCACGTAGCTCGCGACGAACTCGAGTCCGTCGGGCAGGCCGCGGCCCTTCTGCAGCTTGCGATAGACGGCCTTGCCGTCCTGGTTCTTCAACTTCTCGACCACCATGAAGAGCATGTGTTCCCCTCGCTTCCGGTCCGTTAGTCTAGGCCAACCAACGAGAAGAGGAACGAGATGAAGATCGCCGTCGTCGGCGCCTCGGGGCGCATGGGCCAGATGCTGGTCCGCCAGATCGCGCGGACCGAGGGCGTGACCCTGGCCGCCGCCAGCGAGAGGCCGGGCTCCAAGGCGCTGGGCAAGGATGCGGGCGAGATCGCCGGGATCGAGCCGAACGGCGTGCTGATCGGCGACGACAGCGCCGCCGCCATCAGGGCCGCCCAGTGCGTGATCGATTTCACCGTGCCGGAAGCGACCGTGGCGCACGCCAGGGTGGCCGGCGAGAACGGCGTCGCCATGGTGATCGGCACGACCGGCCTCGATCCCGTCCAGACCAGGCTGATCCACGACGCGGCGAAGAAGGTGCCGATCCTGTGGGCGGCCAACATGGCGCTGGGGGTCAACATCCTGCTGGCGCTGGTCGAGAAGACCGCGTCGATGCTCGACCCCAGCTACGACATCGAGGTGCTGGAGATGCACCATCGCCACAAGATCGACGCGCCCTCGGGCACCGCGCTGGCGCTCGGCCGCGCCGCGGCGGCGGGCCGCAAGGTCCAGCTCGAGGATGTCTGGCGCAAGAGCCGCGACGGCCATACCGGCGCGCGTCCGACCGGCGAGATCGGCTTCGCCACCCTGCGCGGCGGCGAGGAGGTGGGCGTGCACACGGTCTACTTCGCGGCGGCCGGCGAGCGGCTCGAACTCAACCACCGCTCCTTCAGCCGCGAGACCTATGCCGCCGGCGCCGTGACCTCGGCCAAGTGGTTGGAGGGCAGGAAGCCCGGCCTGTACGGCATGAAGGACGTGCTCGGGCTGTAGTATCGCTTCGAGTGATTTGCCCTCTCCGCCCGCGCAGCTATCGCATTCACACATCGTAGTTGCGTCGAGTAAGGCGGTTCGATTCTCTGTCCGAAGCACAGCGGGCGGAGAATTGGATGTCGGGTATGGAGTACGGTCTGGGCGGTTTCGGCGACCGGCGGCTGCAAAAAGGGGGGCCTTGTTGCATGCGGCATTGGTGCTTCAGCCCGGGTCGTGCATCCGCCGGCTCGGGGGAACGCGGGCGCGGGAGATGCGGTTCACACGTCTGCTGCGGAACCGGTCGGTGACGGTGGAGGAGATGTCACGGCACGCCGGCACTCTGACGGGAGGTCGGGCGGCGGGCCG
>NZ_JAUSBN010000044.1 GCF_030651995.1 Reyranella sp. | reverse complement strand
TGGCCGCCGCCGATGTCGGCATCGCCATGGGCACCGGCACCGACATCGCCATCGAGAGTGCAGGCATTACCCTGGTGAAGGGCGACCTGCTGGGCATCGCCCGCGCCCGCGATCTCTCCCGGGCAACGATGGCCAACATCCGGCAGAACCTGTTCTTCGCCTTCGTCTACAACGCGGCCGGTGTGCCGGTGGCGGCAGGCGTTCTCTATCCGCTCTTCGGAATTACCCTCAGCCCCATCTTCGCCGCCGCCGCCATGGCGCTGAGTTCGGTCAGCGTCATCGGAAACGCACTCCGACTGCGGCGCCTGGAACTCTGAACCGGCTGCCACAGTTCGAGGCCCTTATGTCGCTTTGCGCTTGTCCTCTCCCGCATGTCGGGGGAGGACAAGCAGGTTCTACGACACCGTGAGTTCGGCGCCGGTCAGCCGCCGGTAGGCCTCGAGGTACCGCTTGCTGGTCGCCTCCACGACCTCCGCGGGCAGCCGGGGCGCCGGCGCCTCGCCGTTCCAGCGGCCGGCATGGCGCTCGACATCGAGCCAGTCGCGCAGCGGCTGCTTGTCGAAGCTGGGTTGCGACCGCCCCTCCTCGTAACCGTCGAGCGGCCAGAAGCGCGAGGAATCCGGCGTCATCACCTCGTCGATCAGCAGGATCCTGCCATCGGCGGTGCGGCCGAACTCGAACTTGGTGTCGGCGATGATGATGCCCTGCTTCAGGGCGACATCGCGGCCGCGCGTGTAGACGAGCCGGGTCAGCCTTTCGAGCTCGGCCGTGACCTCGGTGCCCAGCGCGTTCCGCATCTGCGCGATGGTGATGTTCTCGTCGTGGCCGCTCTCGGCCTTGGTCGCCGGGCTGAAGATCGGCGGATCGAGGCGGCCGCTCTCCTTCAGGCCCTCGGGCAGGGTCTCGCCGGCCAGGGTCCCGGCCTTGGCATATTCCCGCCAGGCCGATCCGGTGATGTAGCCGCGGACCACGCATTCGATCGGGAAGACCGTGCCGCGCCGGCAGAGCATGGCGCGCCCGGCGATCTCGGCGCGGTGACCCTTCAGGGCGGGCACCGCGGCGATGATCTCGTCGGCGTCGGCCGAGATCATGTGATGGTCGACGATGTCGCCCAGCTGGCGGAACCACCAGGCGCTGACCTGGGTCAGCACGGCGCCCTTGTGCGGGATGGGCTCGGCCATCACCACGTCGTAGGCGCTCACCCGGTCGGTCGCGACCAGCAACAGCCGTTCCGCATCCACCGCATAGACATCGCGCACCTTGCCGCGCGCGATCCTCTCGAGCGGCAGATCGCTCACCGTCATCAGCATCATCATATCCCTCGTCCTGAGGAGGCCGCCCCTCGACTGCCTCGGGGTAAACTCTGCGGCCGTCTCGAAGGACGGGCCACAGTGCGGGTGCCTACCCTTCGAGACGCGGCCTGCGGCCGCTCCTCAGGGTGAGGTTCCTCCGATCAACCTTCCTTGCGCAGTTCCTCGAACACTTCCTTGGCGGTGAGCATGGCCTCGCGCACCGACGGCAGGCCGATATAGCCGCAAAGATGCATCAGCGCCTCGGACAATTCATCCTCCGTCCAGCCCTGGCGACGGGCCATGCGAAGATGGATCGCGAGTTCCGGCCAGCGTGCCTGGGCGGTGTCGGAAATGACGCAGATCAGCGTCTTGGTCTTGAGGTCGAGGCCGGGACGCGACCACAGCATGCCGAAGACTGCCTCGCGGGCGTAGTCGCCGAATTTCTGCATCATGGGGTCGTCGTAGACCGACTTGTTCATGTCGGCGGCGAATTTCTCCCCCATGAGATTCGCCCTCATTTCGCTACCCTTCTTGTAATTCTCGCTCTCGGCCATCGTTTCCTCCTTTGTTACGAATTCTGGACTGCAGCGTCCCGGAATTCGCCGCTAGGATCAATTGTCCAAGGGGAGAGTTGACCGAACGATGGCCGCCAGCGGCACTGTGATCGAACCCGCCGGCCGGCGGCGCCGGGCGGCACTGACCCTGGCCGCTCTCGGAGTCGTCTTCGGCGACATCGGCACCAGCCCGCTCTACACGGTCAAGGAGTGCTTCAGCGAGTACACCGGCATCCAGCCCACGCACGACAACGTGCTGGGCATGCTGTCGCTCATTACATGGGCATTGATCGTCGTCGTCACGCTGAAATACGTGGCCGTGGTCATGCGTGCCGACAACAAGGGCGAGGGAGGCGTGCTGGCGCTGATGGCGCTGGTCTCCAGCCAGGCGAACATCGCGTCGCACTGGCGCCGTCGCTTGTATCTCATGCTGGGCATTGCCGGTGCGGCCCTGTTCTACGGCGACTGCCTGCTCACGCCCGCCATCTCGGTGCTGAGCGCCGTCGAGGGACTGACCGTCGCCACCCCGGCCTTCCAGCCGATGGTCATCCCGATTGCGATCGGCGTCATCGTCGCGCTGTTCTCGGTCCAGCATTTCGGCACCAGCGGCATCGGCAAATGGTTCGGGCCGATAACACTGCTCTGGTTCGTCGTGCTGGCAGCACTCGGCGCGCACCAGATCGTACAGCGCCCGGACGTGCTGGCGGCACTCTCGCCGCACCATGCCGTGGGCTTCGCCATGCGCGAGAAGATCGTGGCCTTCGTCGCACTGGGCGCGATCACGCTCGCCATCACCGGCGCCGAGGCGCTGTACGCCGACATGGGCCATTTCGGTGCCAAGCCCATCCGGCTCGCCTGGCTCGGCCTCGTGCTGCCGGCGCTGCTGCTCAACTACTATGGGCAGGGCGCCCTGATCCTGAGCGACCCGAGCGCGCTCGCCAATCCGTTCTTCAACCTCGCCCCCGACTGGGCGCTCTATCCGCTGGTCGGCCTCGCCACCGCGGCCACGGTGATCGCCTCGCAAGCCACGATCTCGGGCGCCTTCTCGATGGCCAAGCAGGCAGCGCTGCTCGGCCTCAGCCCGAGAGTCCACATCCAGCACACCTCGGCCAGCGAGTTCGGGCAGGTCTACCTCCCGGTGGTGAACTGGCTGCAGATGCTGGGCGTCGTCATCCTGATCTTGGCGTTCAAGTCGTCGACCAATCTCGCTTCGGCCTATGGCATCGCCGTCACCGGCACGATGCTGATCACCAGCACGTTGGTGTTCGTTCTGGCCGTGCGGTACTGGAAGTGGGGCTGGCCGCTCAGCATCCTCGTGTTCGGCGCCTTCATTGCGGTCGACCTGGCCCTGCTCTGCTCCAACATGCTGAAGTTCCTCGACGGTGGATGGGTGCCGCTGGCGATCGCCGCCGTGATCTTCCTCTGCATGTGGACCTGGCTGACCGGCCGGGCGGCCGTGGCCAAGCGCGAGCAGGACGATGCATTGCCGCTGGAGACGCTGCTCGAGAGCATCAATCCGGCGCGCGTACACCGGCCACAGGGCACCGCCGTCTACCTCACCGCCACCTCCACCAATGCGCCGCGCTCGCTGATGCACAATCTGAAGCACAACGAGGTGCTGCACGAGCACGTCGTGCTGCTGAGCATCGAGGTCGCCGATATCCCCTTCGTGTCGTCCGAAGGCCGAAGCCAGGTCACGCATCTCGGGAAGGGCGTGCACCGGGTCGTGCTGCATTACGGCTTCATGGAGCAGCCCGACGTGCCGAGCGCCCTCGTCCTGCTCGAGGACAAGGGCATACCCTTCGACCCGATGCGCACGTCCTACTTCATCGGCCGCAACACCTATGTGGACGCCAGCAAACCGCTGCTGCCGCGGTGGCAGGAGAAGCTCTTCCTCACCTTGTCGCGTTTCTCGGCCAGCGCCGGCGACTTCTTCGGCCTGCCGACCAACCGCGTGGTCGAACTGGGCAGCCGCATCGAGATCTAACGTCTCACCATTCGCCGCAGCCGAACTTCAGCAGGTTGCCGTGCGGATCGTGGATGTAGAATTCCTTCATGTTCCACGGTCGCACCAGGAAGAGGGACAGGTTGGGCACGCCGCGCGCGGTGTACTCCGCGTGGAGCGCGGCGACCTGGCCGCCGCGGATGTAGCAGGACGTGTTCTCGGGAAACCGCCGATCGTCCGTCTTCCAGAAATGCAGTTCCATGTCGTCGCGTTTGACGATCAGGTAGCTGCCGTCCCGATAGCCGACCGCGAAGCTCAGCCAGTCGACATAGAAGGCGCTGGTCTCGGCGATGTCGAGGGAGGCGAGGATCGGTATCGTGCGGGCGAAATCGACCGTCATGCATCGAAGCCGGACAGGGAGACCGCCTCCTGGGCCGGCGGCTGCAGGCCGCGCGACAGGAGATCGCCGAGCCGGGCGAATATGCGTCCGGCTTCGGTGCAGCCGACATCCTGGGCCACGGCCTCGGCGGCGACATTGAGCAACGCGTTGCCGGCGAGATCGCGGCACTCCGCGGGCAGGCCTTCGACGGCATCCGCGATCACGCGCATGGCGTGCTGCAGGTCGGTGAGGCGATCGGGCATCGGTGCGGTCATGACGGTGGCTTTCAATTGAGACGACCGGCGGCGGCACCGGCCGCCGGAGCGATCCTGAGGCCCGCGCCGGCGAGCGCGACGGCAAAGGCCTTCAGCCGGATCGCGGCCACGCGAGAGGCGGTGGGCGCCATCATGATGTCGAGCGACGCCAGCAGCGGCCCGTCATGATCGGCCTGGGCGAGACCGCAGAGCGCGACCATCACCGCTTCATCGTGGCTGACGCTCGAGCAGGTCGGCACGTGGATCTCCATGGCGCGCCGTGCGCCGAACAGGAACGCGTCCATGGCGATCGCGAAATCCGGCAGGGCGTCGAGAACGCCCGCGACCTTGAAGCCGCGATGGAGGATCGAGCCTTCGCGGGGCAGCGCGCGGTCCTGCTGCCATTGCCGCAGCGCCCACAACACGAACCGTTCACTGATCGGCAAGGCGCAGGCGCAACCGGCGTTCCCACAGCCCGGCTTCGGGTCGCTCTGCAAGGCGCTAAGCCGCTGTTCCTGAATGGTTTGCATGACCTCACCGAAAGTTGAAGGCGCTTGACGGGAACGACAGTCTATGCAATTGAGAGTCGTTCGCAAATTATTTTATTGAGGGCAGTGAGAGACACCATGAACGACATGACCCGTCCGCTTCGGGTGTTGGATGCGCAGAGCGACAGGCTGGAATTGACCGTTCCCGCCGTTGACAGCGCCGCGCTCCTGCAGGGACGGCGGGAACTCGTGATCCGCCACGGCGCCGTCATGTACCGACTGCGCCTCACCGCCTCGAACAAACTCATCCTGACGAAATAGTCCGAAACCCCGAGGGGCCATCCCTCCTCGGCTAAACTGCCCAGCCAGCCGGTCCCGCGAGGGAATTCTGCAAGCCAGGCGTCCTTTTTTATTCTTGGGGACCTGGCTCAAATGAAGCTGCGCACCGTCTACGCGCTGATGGCCACAACGGCTATCAGTGCACCTCTGAGCTTACCCGCCTGGGCACAAGCGCCGACGGTTCCGGCGACCGCCGATCCGACGCAGGCACCGCCCGCCACCCAGGCGGTGCCCACCCAGCTCGACGCCGTGACGACGGCCGCGATGCGCAGCCGGCGAGCGCTTGAGGACGTGCCGGCGACCGTGTCGGTGATCACCACCGAGAACATCGATCGCGAGAACATGCAGGACGTCCGCGACCTCGTCCGCAACGAGCCCGGCGTCACCGTCGGCAACAACCCGAACCGTGCCGGCTTCCAGAATTTCGTGATCCGCGGCATCGGCGGCAATCGCGTCCTGCTGATGGTCGACGGCATGCGAACGCCCGACTTCCCCGACAGCAACCAGGGCGCCGGCACCTACTCGCGCGAGCAACCCGACCTCGAGGACATCAAGCGGGTCGAGATCATCCGCGGCCCCGCCTCGGCGCTCTATGGATCCGACGCGATCGGCGGCGTGGTGGCCTACACCACCAAGGATCCCGGCGACTACATGCTCGGCGGCAAGGACGTCTATGCCAGCGCCAAGGCCGCCTACAGCGGCGCCAACCAGCAGTTCTCCGAATCGTTCACCGGTGCGGTGCGCTCGGGCAACGTCGAGTTCATGGGCATCTACACGCGACGCGACGGCCAGGAATACCAGCCGGCGCAGACCACGGTCAGCCCGAACCCCACGACCTGGTCCAACAACAACTTCTTCGCCAAGCTGGTCATCAAGCCCACCGAAGTCGACACGATCCGACTCACGGGCTCCTACAACCAGAGCGCCCAGAGCACCAACGTGCTCAGCGCCGTCGGCACCTTCCCCAGCCTGTTCGCGCGGATCTACGACGAGTGGGGGCAGGACTACACCAACACCTATCGACTGAGCGCCCAGTGGGAGCACAACGCGCCGATCGGTTTCGTCGACCGGCTGAGCTTCCTCGCCTATTTCAACTCGGTCTACACCCAGGCCGATACCTATACGCTGCGCGGCGGAACAACCAGCATCGTCCCGAGCAATGCCCGCACCTCGCAGTTCTACTACACGCAGAACGTCACCGGCGCCGAGCTGCAGATGCACACCGATCGCGAGATCGGCGGCCTCGACAACTTCTTCACCTATGGCGCGAGCTTCTCCTGGACGACGACGACCCGGCCGCGCAACAGGACGCAGATCACCCTCGCGACCGGCGCCACCACGAACAACGTGGGCGGCGAGACCTATCCGAACAAGAACTTCCCCGACACCGACACGGTGCAGGCCGGCATCTACGTGCAGGACGAGATCAGCGCGCTGGGCGGGCGCCTGAAGATCACGCCGGCGGTGCGCCTCGACTACTACAGCATGACGCCCAATCCCGATAAGTACTTCTGGAACTCGACGGGCGCCACGCTCAACGCCGTGCCCTCGGCCACCACCTACGTCTCGGCCTCGCCCAAGCTCGGCCTGCTCTACCACTTCAACGACACCTATTCCGGCTACTTCCAGTATGCGACGGGCTTCCGCGCGCCGCCGTACGACAACGCGAACTTCGGCTTCACCAACGCCGCGGCGTTCTACCAGATCCTGCCCAACGCCAATCTGAAGCCCGAGACGGCCAATTCCTTCGAGGTCGGCTTCCGCGGCAAGTACGAGAACGGATCGAGCTGGCAGCTCACCGGCTTCTACAACCTCTACAACAACTTCCTCGAGACCACGGTCGTCGGCATGGTCGGCCCGGTCACCCAGTTCCAGTACGTCAACCTCACCAACGTGACGATCTGGGGCATCGAGGCGCGCGGCGAGTACCGCTTCGCGCCGGAATGGGCGGTCGCCGGCTGGACCGCCTTCGCGCAGGGCACCGACACAAGGACCGGCCTGCCGGTCGATTCGGTGTCACCCTGGACCACGCAGGCACGCATCCGCTACGGCTTCGACAAGGGTCTCACGGCGCAGCTCATCGGCACGGTGGCGGCGGCCCATACCCAGGTCAGCAGCCCGACGTACTTCCAGGCGCCGGCCTACTTCAACCTCGACGCCACCGTCGGCTACGTCGTCAACGAGCACTTCAAGTTCAACGCCGGCGCGTTCAACATCACCAACGCCAAGTACTGGAATGCTCCGGACACGATCGGCATCTCGCCGACCAATCCGCAGCTCGATCTCTACGCCCAGCCCGGCCGGTATTTCGGCGTCAACCTCCTGGCCAAATGGTAGTCCCGGCAGCCCTCTCTGCCGAGCGACAGCCGGCGCCACCGGCACGCGGTCCTCGCGTGCCGGTGGCGTTGTCGCTTGCATTGCACGGGCTGGCCATCGTTCCCCTCCTCCTCGCCGGCATGTCCGGCAGCAGCGCCAGCGACGACCAGCCGGCCGCCCTGATGGTCGAGCTGTCTCTCGCGGCGCCCACCGCCGGACCCGCGGCGGAAGCCGATCAGCCCGAAACACTCCCCGAACCGCAGCAACCTTCCGAGCCGCCGGCGACGCCGGTCGAGCAAACCGAGGCGACACCGGAGCCCGAGCCGGAGCCACCCCCGCCGCCGCAGGAGGTCGCCGCCGCGGAACCCGAGATCAAACTCGATCTGCCCCCACCGGATGAACCGCCGCCGCCGACTGCCGCCGAGATGAAGCCCGTCGCGCCGCCCAAACCCAAACCGCCACAGCCCAAGCCGGCGGCAGCGCCGCGCCCGACGGCGCAGGCCGCGGTCACGAAGGCTCCCTCCCCCAACCTCGGCAACGCCAGCATCACGCAGCAGCAGGCCGCCGCCTCCTCGTCGCTCGTCGTGTTCGAGGGAAAGCCGCGTTTCCGCATTCCGCCCACGCCGGCCGTCTATCCGCCGCGCTCCATCGAGCTCGGCCAGCAGGGCGAGGTCATGGTGCGCGTCCGCCTGCAACCCGACGGAACCGCGGCCGAGATCATGGTCTGGCGCAGCAGCAGTTTCCCCCTGCTCGACCGCGCCGCGCTCACCGCGGTGCGCGGCTGGCATTTCCTTCCGGCCCTGCGCGACGGCCGCCCGGTCGCCGCCTGGGTCGAAATCCCGGTTCGGTTTCATCTTCGTTGAAAGGACAGTCTGATGCTCTCATCCCCGAATACGGACCTTGCCGCCCGTTGGAACACCCTGCGCAGCGAGAAGCCCGCGCTGCGCATCCGCGACGCGGCGGTGACGCTCGGCGTCAGTGAAGCCGAGCTGGTGGCGCTGGGCGTGGGCAGGACCGCGACCCCGCTGAAGGCCGACTGGCGCGGCATCCTGAACGACATGCAGGAGGTCGGCCGCGTGATGTGCCTGACCCGCAACGAACATTGCGTGCATGAGCGCCATGGCCGCTTCGAGGGCGTGGACGTGAAGGCCCCGCACGGGATCGTGCTCGGCCCGGACATCGACCTTCGCCTGTTCCTCGGCTCGTGGAAGCACGGCTTCGCGGTGCGCGAGCCGCTGCAGCAGGGCGAACGGCTCAGCCTGCAGTTCTTCGACGGCGCCGGCGATGCGGTGCACAAGATCTACGCCACGCAAGAGACGGACCGGCCGGCCTTCGATGCGCTGATCGCGCGCTACACGGCGGCGACGCCGCCCGACATGAAGGTCGGCGCGCGCACCCAAGATGCGGTGGATCGCCCCGATTCCGAGATCGACGTCGCGGGCCTGCGCACGGCCTGGCTCGGCATGAAGGACACGCACGAATTCTTCGGCATGCTGGGCACGTTCAAGGTCGGCCGCGTCCAGGCGCTGCGCCTGGTCGGCGAGGATCTCGCCCGCGAACTGCCGGTGCGCGCCTTGCGCGGCGCCTTCGAGGCCGCGGCCGCGGACGGCACGCCGATCATGGTCTTCGTCGGCAGCCACGGCTGTATCCAGATCCATACCGGCCCGGTGAAGCGCCTGGTCGATTCGCACGGATGGTTCAATGTCCTCGACCCCGACTTCAACATGCACCTGCGCGAAGACGGCGTGGCGCGTGTCTTCTCGGTGCGCAAGCCAACCGAGGACGGCATCGTCACCTCGATCGAGGCCTTCGACGCGCGCAATCGCAACATCCTGCTGATGTTCGGCGCCCGCAAGCCCGGCAAGCCGGAACTCGAGGAATGGCGCAGCATCGTGGCGAACGTCGAGAAGCAGGCGGCCTCCTGATGAAGCGCCGTACCGCCCTCGGCCTGGGACTCGCCGCGGCGGCCGCCGCTGCCTTCCCGGCCAATGCGCAGCAGCCGCCCCGCATCGTGTCGGTCGGCAGCTCCATCACCGAGATCATCTACGCACTGGGCGCCGAGAAGATGCTGGTCGGCGTCGACACGACCAGCATGTACCCCGAGGCCGCGCGGAAGCTGCCGCAGGTCGGCTACATGCGTGCCCTGTCGGCCGAGGGCGTGCTGTCGCTGAAGCCGACCCTGATCATCGCAACCACGGCGGCCGGTCCGGCGGGCGCGCTCGACCAGCTCAAGGCCACCGGCATCGAGATCATGATCCTGCCCGACCTTTACGACTATGACAGCGTGATCACCAAGATCGCCGCCATCGGCAAGGTGACGGGCAAGGTCGCCGAGGCCGACGCGGTGATCGCCAAAGGCCGCGAGGCCATGACGTCACTGGCGGCGACGCTCGCGAAGTCGAGCAGTCGTCCGCGCGTGCTGTTCCTGCTGTCGATGACCGGCGGGGCGCCGCAGGCCGCCGGCCGTGACACCGCCGCCGCCGGCATCATCAAGCTCGCGGGCGGCATCAACGCCGTCGATGGCTATTCCGGCTACCGGCCGCTGACGCCCGAGTCTGTCATCACGTCGCGGGCCGACTTCGTCCTGGTGACGCGCCAGACCGTCGAGGCGATGGGCGGCAAGCAGGCGATCCTCGACCAGCCGGCACTCAACCGCACGCCGGCCGGCAAGGCCGGCAGGATCATCGAGTTCGATACGCTGCTCCTGCTGGGGTTCGGCCCGCGCACGCCGGAAGCGGCCCGGGAACTGGCCATGGCTCTGCATCCAGACCTCGCCCGCGCGCCGTGACCGCACTTGCCTTGCGTCGTCCGATCCCGCTGTTCGCCCTCGCCGCCCTGGCGAGCGTGGTGGCCAGCCTGTGCATCGGCGCCTTTCCCGTGGGCTTCGGCCAGATCCTGTCGGCCATCGGCTTGTCCAACACGCCCCTCGACGACACGACAGGAGCCGTCCTTTATGCGATCCGCGCGCCGCGCGTGTTTGCAGCCTTCGCCGTCGGCGCCGCGCTCGCGGCCGGAGGGGCCGCGATGCAGAGCCTGTTTCGCAACCCCCTGGCCGATCCCGGCCTGCTGGGCGTGTCGAGCGGCGCCGCCCTCGCCGCCGTGTCGACGATCGTGCTGGGCGAGAAGGTGATGCACGTCGTGCCGCCGGATCTGCGCCCGTGGTGTCTGCCGATCGCGGCCTTCCTCGGAGGGCTCGCGGCCACGGTCGTGGTGTATCGCATCGCCGCGCGCGAGGGCGTGACCTTGGTCGGCACGCTGCTGCTGGCAGGCATCGCGATCAACGCACTTACGTCGGCAGGCATCGGCATGCTGGTCTTCGTCGCTGACGACCAGCAGCTTCGCACACTCATCTTCTGGACAATGGGCGGCTTCGGCTCCGTCACCTGGGCCGCCATCGCGCCCGCCTTGCTGATCCTTCTGATCAGCGTTCCGACCCTGTTGCCGACGGCGCACCTGCTCGACGCGCTGGCGCTCGGCGAACGCGAGGCCGGCCATGTCGGCGTCGATGTCGAGCGGCTGAAGAAGCGGCTCGTGGCGCAGGTGGCGCTGGCCGTCGGAGCCGGCGTGGCAATCTCGGGCATCGTGGGCTTCGTCGGCCTGATCGCGCCGCACATCGTGCGCCTGCTGCTCGGCCCGTCGCACCGTACCCTGCTGCCGGCGGCCGCCTTGTTCGGGGGCGCCTTCCTCGTGCTGGCCGATGCGCTGGCCCGCACCATGGTCTCGCCGGCCGAGCTGCCGATCGGGGTGCTCACGGCCCTGGTGGGCGGTCCGTTCTTCCTCTGGCTTTTGGCTAGTCGCGCCGCGCGGGGTGGGCTGTGAAACTCTTGCAAGCCATCGGCATCGAGGTGCGGGCGCGCACCAAGTCGCTGCTGCGCGATGTCTCGCTCGACGTCGCGCCGGGCGAGTTCGTGGCGATCATCGGACCGAACGGCGCCGGCAAAAGCACCTTGCTGAACGCGCTCGCCGGCGATCGGGTCCTGTCGTCGGGCGAGATCCTGCTCGACGGGCGGCCGTTGACCCACTGGAGCAAGCTGGAGCTGGCGCGCCGGCGCGCGGTGCTGCCGCAGCATTCGGCCGTGGCCTTCGACTTCACCGGCCTGCAGATCGCCATGCTGGGGCTGCTGGCCTTTCGCGGCACCCTGTCGGAACGGCAGATGCAGGCGGTGGCGGAAACGGCGCTCGCCGAGACCGAGGCGCTCGCCTTCGCCGACCGGCCCTACACCGTTCTGTCCGGCGGCGAACGGCAGCGCGTCCAGCTCGCCCGCGTGCTGGCTCAATGCGACGCCGATCCCGCGGCCACGCCGTTCCTGCTGCTCGACGAGCCGATCACCGGCCTCGACCTCTCGCACCAGCATGCGGCTCTCGCCAGCGCCCGGCGTCGCGTCGATCGGGGGTTGGGCGTACTCGCCGTGCTGCACGACCTCAACATGGCGGCGCGCTATGCCGATCGCATCGGCATCGTCGAGGATGGCCGTGTGACAAATCTGGGACCGACCCGGCAGACGCTCGACCCCGAGAGGCTTTCGGCCGTGTTTGCGACACCCATTGTGCGAATCGAGGCCGCCGGCGGAACGGCCTTCCTCAGTCCCGGCTGATTCACCGCGGTTCGGTGTTCAATCCGACATAAACCCGCCGGATTCGAACGATGTTATGATGCTTCAGCCAGCCATCATAAGTCCGACCTCAGGCATTCATGGGCGAACGCCCCACTTTGTTGATGACGACGCGTTTGGGCGTGCGCCCTCTGGGCGTACGGGGCGAACCGCTGCATGCGGTCGCCGGCCAGTTGCTGTCCGTCATCCGCCGTCGCCTGGGCGACGGTCCAGCCGACCTGCTGGCCGATCCGCAGCTCCGCGAATCGGGTGACGGCATCGACTGGTACGCGGCGCGCACCGGCACCGTCCAGCGCCTCAGCGAACTGGATGAGAGCCAACGCACGGATGTTCTGCGCATCGTCGAGGATCACCTCGCGTCCATCCGCTCGCTGGGCGCGCAGCTCATGGGCTCGCAGACCAGCGAAGAGGCGCGACTGATCGGGCGCTCGCTCGAACTCTCGACGTCGCGCCCCTCGGACGACTTCGTGTTCGTGGTCGACGGACAACCGGTGATCGTCGCCTGGGGTTACGAAGCCGACGCCGCGGCAGGCCTGCAGGCGTTCCAGCTGGCGACGGTTCCCGCGGCGGCGCGGCCCGAGGCGGTGTTTGCGAGCGCACCGGCCGCAATGCTCCCGGCGACTCGCATCGTCGGCTGGGCACCCTGGTTCAGCGCCCTGCTGTTCGGCCTGCTGCTGCTGCTTCTCCTGCTCCTGACCTCGTGGCTGCTGCGCGCCTGCGTGCCGGTCGATCCGACCGTGAACATCGCGACGCTCGAGACGCCGGCGCCGCCGGCGCCCGAAGCCCCACCCGACCCGACGCCGCTGCTGAAGGCGGCGCTCGAATCGGCCGGCGATGAGGAGCAGAAGCTCAAGGCCGAGCTCGCCTCGCTGCAGGCCGAGCTCAAGGACAAGCTCGAACAGTGCAAGCCGGTCGAGCCGCCCAAGCCACCACCGGCCCCGCCGCCCGTCGCCAAGGTCGAGCCGCCGAAGCCGCCTCCGCCGGCCCCCAAACCGCAGCCGCCACAGCAGGCATCCGCGCCGCCCGTCAATCGGCCACCGCCGGGCCAGCTCCCTTGCGACTGGTCGGGCGATTCCGGCGGCGAAGGCGTGACACACAACAAGCACTATCTCGGCGACAAGCCGGGCTTCGTGGCGCTCAACTACCAGCTCTTCCAGGCGCCCGACGACATCAGGGTCATGTATCGTGGCCGCCAGGTCGCCGGCACTGGCGGACCGCGCAGCGGTCGCGGCGGCTTCGGATTCGACTGGAATCCGGTGGCCGGGGATTATTCCGTCGATGTGATCGTAACGGGTCCACACATGGGCACGCGCTGGAACTACGCCATAGCCTGCCCGCGTGGGGGCAGACGGTGAGGAGCTGAGATGGCCGCAGGCCCGCTACTTGTCAGTGAACCGCTGCAGCGCTACCGCGCGCTCGGGCTCGCCGGCGATCCGGTCTGGCGCGCCGCAGGACAGCTGCGCGCCGCCATCGCCGCCCGCCTGTCACGCGAGCATGCCGACCTTCTGGCAGTCCCCGAAGCCGAGCCGAGCGGTCGCACGATCGACTGGTATGCGCCGTTCGACGGCGACGTGAAGTGCCTCGGCGATCTTGGTGACGCCGAGCGCCGCGAGATGCTCGACAGGGTGCATCGCCTGCACGGCGAGATCGCAGGCCTGGCGACCCAGATGGAAGGGGTGGAACGCTCCAACGCCGAACGCAACTTCGCACGCCTGCTGCGTCAGGCGCTCACCGCGCCGGGCGAAGAGACGCTGTATGTCGTGGACGGCCGTCCGGTGATGACCTTCTGGGGCTTCACCGCCGATGCCGCCCTGCCCGGCGTGTTCCTGCCGAGCCTGCCGCCCGCCGTTGCGCCGCGCGTCGCCGCTCCTCCTGTTTCGCGACCCGAAGCCGTGATGGCCTCGGCGCCGGCCCTTGCCGCCGTCGCAGCCACGCGCACGGTGTGGTGGCAGTGGCTGCTGCTCGGCGTCGTGCTGATGCTGATCCTGGCGCTGCTCGCCTGGCTGGTGCGGCCCTATCTGCCGCGCATCGAGCCCTACATCGAGGCCGAAGCGCGCGAACGCGCCTTGGGGTTCGCCGTGCGCCAGCCCATGGAACTGCAGCAGACTCGCGTCGCGACCCTGGCGCATGACAATGAGGAATTGCGCCTCGAACTGGCCCGTCTCACCGACGAGTTGTCACGCCGCGGCGGCGATTGCGCCGCCGGTGTCATCGGACCGGGCGGCGTGATCGTCGGCTCCGTCGGCGGGCCGCCGATCGAGCGTGGTGCCGGCCCCGATCTCGGCGTCGGCGCAAACGATCCGGCGCAAGACACGAAGGATCCGAACAAGCCGGGTGCCAAGGGCGCCGACGTGAAGGGGCCCGACGCACAAAACAAGGACGCCGCGGCCAGGAACGATGCGGGCAACAACAAGAAGGACGAGCCCAAGCCGATGGTCGTACCGCCCGAGGCCAAGCAGAAGCAGGACCTCGCCTTCCTGAAAGGCGACTGGCGCTCGCGCACCGGTCTCGCGACTGCGACCGGCGAGAAGGATCTGCGTCCGAACTACACGCTCGACGACAAGGGCAAGGGCAAGGTGTCCTTCACCCAGAAGAACGGCGCCACCTGCGAGGCGCCCGCCGAGGCGCGCTGGGACGGCACCAAACTGGTGATCGAGGAGAAAAGCAATCCGCGCTGCAGCGACGGCAAGACCTACGCCCGCAATACCGTGAACTGCGAGATCGGCCCCGACGGCGCCGCACAATGCAAAGGCAGCCAGCCCGGCGACCCGCGCAGCTACAAGGTGCAGATCGGTCGCTGAGACCTTACATACACATGATGATGGCCGTACTGGATTGACATGAGCGACCTCGCCCGCCTGCCGAGCTATCCCAGCCCGACGACGCTGATTGCCCGCTCCGGCATCCAGTTCCTCGACTTCGGGTTCGATCCGGTGCGCCTCAAGGTGCGCGAATGGGGCTTCCACGACGCCGCCGCCTCGAACGCGGTCGACGACCTGGTGCAGCTCGATTTCGACGAGGGCCACGGCCAGTACGAAGTGGTCGAGAATGGCCGCCGTCGTGCTGCCGACCCGAACCTGGTCATCACCGCGAAGGACGCGCTCGCGCCCTTCCTCGACAAGTGGGTCCCGGTGCCGTTCCTCCAGGTGCGGCCCAACAACCAGTTCCGCGAGGGCCCGGCCGACTGGGCGCGCGTGCGCGTGGTCGATCTCGAGGCGCGTTATGGCCCCGGCTATCGCGACGAGCAGGGCAACCGGTACCGCGCGGTGCTGGCCTTCGACACCGGCCTGATCGCCGAGGCCGAAGGCCGCGCCTACCTGGCCCCCTCGCCCAAGGACGTGACCTCCGGCGCCTTGTTCGCGCTGGCGCCGCAGCAGCGCGCCAATCACTGGCTGCTGCGCCAGGGCTGGATGGTGCAGTGGCTCGACGAGCTGTTTCGCGAGCTGCATCCGCGCGCGACCGCGGAAGAGATCGACAACGACATCAAGCAGAAGCCGCAGGAAGCCACGGCGCGCTATCTGGCCTTCCTCGGCCTGCTCGCCGCCGCGGCTCATTTCCCGCCGGTAAAGCTGGTGGGTGATGCCGAGCGGCCCGGACGCGGCGCGATCGAAGTGGATCTCGTGCTCGACGTCGGCAATTCGCGGACCTGCGGACTGCTGATCGAGGCGGCCGGCGAGCTGGGCGTCAACCTGAACGATTCCTACGAATTGGCACTTCGCGACCTCTCGCATCCCGAGGTCGTGCATACGCGCCCCTTCGAATCGCGCGTGGAGTTCGCGCAGGCCTGGTTCGGCAAGAACCACCTGTCGCGTCTCGGCGGACGCGCCGATGCCTTCGTGTGGCCCACCATGACGCGGGTCGGCCCCGAGGCGACGCGGCTGGCAGCCCGCCGGCGCGGCACCGAGGGCAATACCGGCATGTCGAGTCCCAAGCGCTATCTGTGGGACGAGGAGCCGCAGACACGCGAATGGCGCTTCAACGTGGCCTACGCCCAGGACCAGACGGCGATGCCGGCCGCAGCCGGGCCGATGGCCCAGCTCGTGAACCAGAAGGGCGAGCCGCTGCATCTGGTCGATCCCGATGCCGATTCGGCCGACCATCTGCCGGTGTTCGAACCGCTCTACTCGCGCTCCTCGGTGATGACCTTCGTGCTCACCGAAGTGCTGCTGCAGGCGCTGATGCTGATGAACTCGCCGCAGCAACGCGGCCGCCGCGCCCATGCCGAGACGCCGCGCCGCCTGCGCCGCATCGTGCTCACCCTGCCGACCGGCATGCCGCTGGCCGAACGCCTGATCTTCCGCAAGCGCGCCGAAGCGGCCCGCGATCTCGTCTGGATGATGATGGGCTGGAAACTGGACGATCCGGCAGCACCTGCGCCGCGCGTGCTCACCGACTGGGACGAGGCGAGCTGCACGCAGCTCGTCTATCTCTACACCGAGGTCGCGCGCAATTTCGGCGGCGACGCCCGGCGCTTCTTCCAGATCACGCGCAAGCCGCGCGGCAAGCCGGCGGACGATGTGCTCAGCATCGCGAGCATCGACGTGGGCGGCGGCACGACTGACCTGATCATCAACTCCTACCGCCTGGAGGGCGCCGGCACCTCCGTGACGCTGCTTCCGGAGCAGAAGTTCCGCGAGGGTTTCAACGTCGCGGGCGACGACATCCTGTTGCGCGTGGTGCAGGCCCATGTGCTGCCGCCGATCGAGGCGGCCCTGCGCACCGCGGGCATCGCCAACCCGGCCGACCTGATGGCCGAGCTGGTGGGCGGCGACCGCGGCGGCGAGGACGTGATCCAGCGCAACCTGCGCCAGCAGTTCGCCTTGCAGATTGCCCACCCGCTGGCGCTCGAATTCCTGCGCGCCGCCGAGACCTACGATCCGACGTCGGGCGTGGTCGCGGCCGAGCCACGCGCCTACGAAACCTTCTTCCCGGGTGGCGCCAGGCCGTCCGATGAAGTCGTGACCTTCGTGAACGAGGCGGCACGCAAGCGAGGCGCCCAGAATTTTGACCTGCGCGAGGTCGTCTTCCCGGTCGACCTGCCGGGCCTCGACAAGACGGTGCGGGCCGAGATGGGTCGCGTGCTGGCGCCGCTCGCCGAGATCGTCCACGCCTACGATTGCGACGTGCTGCTGCTGTCGGGCCGGCCCTCGCGCCTGCCCGGCATCCGCTCGCTGGTGATGGAACTGCTGCCGCTGCCGCCGGAACGGGTGATCTCGCTGCACGAGTACCGCGTCGGCGCCTGGTATCCGTTCCGCGACGCGCGCCTGCGGGTCGAGGATCCCAAGACGACCGTGGCAGTCGGCGCGATGATCGCGGCGCTGGCCCAGTCGCAGCTTCCGGATTTCTCCTTCCGCTCCGACCTGCTGCGCTCCAGGAGCATCGCCCGGTTCATCGGCAAGCTCGACGGCGGCGGCCGCCTGCAGAAGGAAGACCTCATCTATCGCGACGTCGATCTCGACAATCGCGAGTTCGAGCTGCCGGAAGTCGCCTTCGAATTCCGCGGGCCCATGTGGCTGGGCGCGCGGCAGCTCGACCTCGTGCGCTGGCCGGCGGCGCGACTCTACGCGCTCGAGTTCGCCAAGCCGGAATATGCCGAACGCCATGCGCGCGAGACTCCGTTCAGGATCGCGCTTGCCCGCGTGAAGCCCAAGGACAAGGAGTCGGGCGACGTCGAACGTTTCCGCCTTCGCCAGGTGACCAACCGCGACGGCCGCGCCATCGCTCTCGACCGCCTGACGCTTCGTCTCCAGACACTGCCGCGCCGTGAGGGCTACTGGCTCGACACCGGCATGCTCAAGACCGGTTAAAGGGACATGGACACAGTCGATCTCAAGCTGGCCCAGGATTGCGAGGCGCTGGCCGTCGCCGCGAGCGAGGGCGTCGCCTGGCTGAGGGATGCCGCCGAGCAGTCGCCGACGGTGGCGCAGCAGGCGCCGTCCCTGGTCAGCGAGCTGCAGAAGGTCCGCAACCAGAGCCGCAAGCTCGCGCGCGCCGCCCGGCGCCGCATGTGCGTGGGCGTGTTCGGCCCCAGCCAGGCCGGCAAGTCGTACCTGGTCTCCATCCTGGCGAGCCGCGACGGCCGCCCGCTGCAGGCCCGCTTCGCCGACAAGACCTACGACTTCCTGCGCGAGATCAACCCGCCGGGCAATCGCGAGTCGACCGGCCTGGTCACGCGCTTTGGCCTCGGCCTCAGCGACGGCTCGGCCGATTTCCCGGTGAAGGTGCGTCTGCTGACGCAGACCGACATCGTGAAGATCCTGGGCAACTCCTTCCTGCTGGACTTCGATCACCAGAAGGCCGAGTTCGTGCGGCCCGACGGCGCGGCGATCCGCAAGCGCCTGTCCGAGCTGCGCTTGAAAGCGCAGCCGACGCCGGTCGGCGATCTCGACTCCGACGACGTGCTCGACCTGATCGAGTATTTCGACACCTTCTTCGCCGGCGTCACCGCCGAGCTGCGCACCGATTTCTGGCGCGAGGCGATCGATCTCGCGCCGCGCCTGTCGGGACAGGACCGCGTCCGCCTCTGGTCCGTCCTGTGGTACGACTTCCAGCCCTTCACCGATCTGTACCTGACGCTCTACGACGGCCTGCAGAAGCTCGGCCACGCCCCCGAAGCGCTGCTCGGCATGGATGCGCTGATTCCGCGCGAAAAGAGCATCGTCGACGTGCTGACGCTCGACCGGCTGGGCGCCGATGCCGACGACCCGCTGATGGTGCGTCCGCGCCGCGCCGACGGCCGGTCCGCGCCCGACGCCCGCCTGCCGCGCTCGCTGGTCTGCGCCCTCACCGCCGAGCTGAACGTCGCAATCGACGAGAAGCCCTGGGACTTCTTCGATCATACCGACCTGCTCGATTTTCCAGGCGCGCGGTCGCGGCTGAAGCTCGCCAACCTCGACGACGTCGCCAAGTCCAAGGGCGTGGCCGAGGGCGCCAACCCGCTGCGCGAACTGCTGCTGCGCGGCAAGGTCGCCTATCTCTTCCAGCGCTACTCGGCCGAACGCGAGCTCAGCGCCATCCTGCTGTGCATTCCCGACGGCAATCAGGAAGTCCGCGACCTGTCCGACATGATGTCGGCGTGGATCGACCAGACGATCGGCGCCACGCCCGCGGACCGCGCCAAGCAGAAGAACGCGCTGTTCCTGGTGCTGACCAAGATGGACCGCGAGTTCGAGCAGAAGGCCGGCGAGACCGAGGAATCGCGCCGCCTGCGCTGGAGCGCGCGCCTCGGCAACTCGCTCGTCAACAATTTCCGCGGCGAGTGGCCGCTCGACTGGAACGGCAAGCCCTTCGACAACAGCTTCTGGCTGCGCAATCCGACCGTCATCGACGAACGGCTGATGGATTATGACGGCGGCCGCGAAGTCGGCATCGCCGAGTCGTTCGCCCAGCGCGCCGGCGAGCTGCGGCGCCATTTCATCGAGAACGAGGACGTGCGCCGGCACTTCGCCGATCCTGCGCTGGCCTGGGACGAGGCATTCCGCGCCAACGACGGCGGGGTGGCGCACCTGGTGAAGAGCCTGATCCCGGTCTGCGATCCCGCGATCAAGCGTGCCCAGGTGCGCGGCCAGCTCGAGATCCAGCTGCGCCGGCTGGTCGACCGGCTCGCCGGCTTCCACAGCGCCTCCGACGGCGACGCGCGGACGAAGAAGCGTGACCTCATCCACACGGTGCTGCGCGGCCTGGCGAACGTCATCCAGCAACAGCTCTTCGGCGAACTCGTCGGCGCCCTCCAGGTCGCCGACACGGCCTTGCGCGAGATCTACTTCCGCATCGCCACCGCCCGTTCCTCGGACGAGGGCCTGGGCAGGAACGGCAAGCCGCCTGCCGCCGCGGCACAGTCGACCGGCGCCGCGGTCGACATCGGCGCCATCTTTGCCGACGTGTTCGGTGAGGAGCCCGGTCGCGCGCCGCCGCCCTCCGGCGTGATCGAGGATCGCGCGGAGCGCTTCGCCCGCGAGGCCGCCGAGTACTGGCTGGAGAACATGCGCCGCATCGGCGCCGACGAGAAGGCGCTGTCGCATTTCGGCGTCGACCGCCAGCATCTCGGCTGGCTGATCGACGAGCTGATCGTGGGCGCTCATCGGCTGAAGCTGATCGACCAGCTCTCCCATGAGGTGCGCGAACTGGAGAATGCCGCCAACGCCAAATGGGAGGAGATCGCCGAGCGTCAGGTGCGCACGGCCTCCTCGGCGCTGAACGGCTATGTGAGCGCGCTGGGCTTCGACAAGCTGCCGCTCGACCAGCGGCCGGGCCTGCCGCCGAACGCTCCGCTGCGCCGCGTTTTCGAACACCCGGCGATCCTGGTCGACGGGATTCCGCAGCTCAGCGAGAACCCGGCGCCGATCTATGCCGACTACTGCAAGGACTGGATGCGCGCCTTCCTGCAGCTCGCCATGGACAATGTCGGGTACGAGGGCGGACGCGAGATCACGCCCGAGCAGAACGATCGGCTGGGCGCCATCCTGCGCACCGTGGCGGCGTAGAGCGTCTCGATGCCCGTTCGCGCGACCATCTCCCCGCTGCCCGAACCCGGCCACGCGCTGTTGCGCGTGAGCGAACTCGACGCCGCGCCGGACGGCCTCACGATCTCGATCCAGCGCCAGCAGGGTCCGGACACGCATCTCGCCGACGACGGCTGGCGTCGCACCGAGACGTGGCTGATGCCCGACGAGGTTCGGCGCACCGGCGAAGTCCTCGAATTCCATCTCGGGCCCGAGATCTGTGACCGGCTGGCCGGCATCGCGACCGTCAGGCTGCGGGTGCGCGAACCCGATATCGGCGTCGTGGGGACGACCGTCGTGGCCTGGCCTGCGATGCTGACCTCCGGCGCCGCCGGCGCATCGGGCAGCTACGACGACACGGTGCGGCTGCGTCGACGGCAGTCGCCGCCGCCGGCGCCCGAGCCGGAGCTACCGCCGCCGCTCGAGATCGCGCCCGAACCGCCGCCTCCGCCTCCGCCGCCGCCTCGTCCCGCACTTCGGGCGGCGCGCGATCCGTTGGCCGATGTCCCGACGCGCTCCGGTGCGACGGGCTGGATGATCGCCGCCGTCCTGGTCCTGCTCGCGGTCGGCGGCGGCTACTACTACTGGACCAACCATCTCCATCCGCCGGAGCCCGTCGTCGCCACGGCGCCGCCGCCCACGCCGACGCCCCTGCAGCCGCCGGCCGCGCAGCCGCCCGCCAAGTCGGTGCGCGAGACGGTGGCGGAGTATCTCGCGACCAAGCCAGCGCCCGATGCGATGCTGGCCAGGGCGCGGGATTTCGCCAAGGCGGGCGACATGGCTGCCGCGTTCCTGGTGTTTCGCCAGGCCGCCGAACAGGGCAATGCCGCCGCCCAGGTCGAGCTGGCGTCCTTCTACGATCCAACGAGTCCCACCAAAGGGGGCTTCCCGCACGACGGCACTCAGGCTGCGGACTGGTACGAGCGCGCCGCGCTGACGGGCCTCGCGGAAGCCCAGCGCAAGCTCGGTCTCCTCCTTGCCAAGGGCGGGGCTGGCCTCACCGCCGATGCCGCCAAGGCCAAGGTATGGTTGCAGCAGGCAGCAGCCCAGAACGATGCCGATGCGAAGAAGGCACTGGACGGTCTCCCAAAATGAAGATGAGCCTTTTGCTGCCGGTGACGGCGGCATTCCTTGCCGGACCTGCGCACGCACAAACAGCGAATAAGTCGGCAAGCCCGCCACCGCCCGGCGTTCTGACCTGTGGCGTCCTCAAAGCCGAGACCTCGAAGACGGGCGCTACGTCGACATGGTCCGTCTCAGGGCCCTCGGGCAAGAGCACCGAGACCGGCGTGCTGAAGAGCGGCCCGCGCTTCGACTGTCTCGACGGCGCCGTCCTGACCGTCGAGTTCACGTCGACGGCCGGTCATTCGTTCTTCGACGCGTATTTCCCCGACGGCACCAACATCGGCTACGGCCGCCAGCAGATCGACCGCCGCAACGCGCGCGTCGTCCTGCCCGTGCAGGCCAAGGCCCGCATTGCCGCCCCATACCGGGCCGCCTTCGACTATCACTGCAAGCTCAGCATGCCGGCCGACCCGATCACACCGGCCATGCGCGCGGAGTGCGCTTTCTAGAGTCTTTCCGTCTCAATTTGAGCATTCACCTCATCCTGAGGAGCCGTGCGAAGCGCGGCGTCTCGAAGGATGGGCAACAAACGGGGGCTCGTGCCCACCCTTCGAGACGTTCTCTGCGTTCGCTCCTCAGGGTGAGGTGATTGTTGGGATCGACTCGATTCAATTTCGCCCGGAAAGACGCTACTGACGGAACCTCAGGCTGACCGCCAGCATGCGCAGCGACAGCAGGCCGAGGCTGAGGCCCAGCATACCGAACAGCAGGCTGGGCTCCTCGAGCGCCGCGCCGCGATAGGGAAAGACCTGGCCGCCGGTCAGCATGATCAGCCAGATCACCGCCCAACTCGCCATCTCGAAGAACGAGGCGGCGCCCGGCACGTAGTTCGCCGGCTTGGCATAGGGCCCGAAGCGCACCCGCCAGAACAGGTAGGCGGACATCGCCACGAACCAGAGGAAGCTCAGGAACTGCACGGCCGTCAATAGGGTCGCAGGCTTGGCGATGCGGCACCAGAAGGCCGGCAGGCCCGAGGCGCACAGGCCGTCGAGCGCCTTGTCCGTGAAGCCGACCGCTCCCTCCGCCAGGGCGGTGTTCGCCAGGACGATATAGGCAAGCACCATAGCCGGTATGGGCGAGAGGACCAGGATCCACTCCCACGCCAGGATCGGCGTCATCTTCGACTTGACCTGCGCCATCCGTCGCAACCGCAGGCTAGGTCATCATGCGGGTGTGCAGGTCGAACATGATCCAGAAGCTGCCGCCCACCATGATGAACAGCAGGATGCAGGTGAAGACCAGCGCCAGGATGTTCTCGCGCGGCGTGGTGGTGAAGTTGATGTGCAGGAAGAAGCGCAGATGGACCAGCACCTGCAGCACCGCGGCGATGCCGATGACGAGCAAGGTGCGCTGCGGCGGCAGGGCATGGGTGTAGACCAGCCAGAACGGAACGGCGCTCAGGATGACGGCCAGCACGAAGCCGATCAGGTAGGAGCGAAGGGCGTGAGGGGGTTGGTGTTCCATCACAGCAGTCCCGGCAGGTAGACGATGGAGAAGATGCCGACCCAGGCGATGTCGAGGAAATGCCAGAAGAGGCCGAGCCGGTAGAGCCTCGAGGCGACGGGCAGGGTGAGACCCTTCAACGCGACCTGGGCGCCCAGCACCACGATCCAGATCAGGCCCATGGTGACATGGACGCCGTGCGTCCCCACCAGGGTGAAGAAGGCCGAGAGGAAGCCGCTGCGGTCGGGACCGGCGCCCTTGGCGATCATGCCGGCGAACTCGCGCACCTCGAGGAACACGAAGGCCGCGCCCAGCACGAACGTGATGGCGAGCCACAGCAGCACGGCGCCGCGATTGCCCGCCTTCACCTGCAGGCTGGCGAAGCCGAAGGTCATGCTGGAAACCAGCAGCAGCGCCGTCTCGATGGCGGCGTTGTCGAGTTCGAAGAGTTCCTTGCCGGTGGGACCGCCGTCCGTGCCGGGGATCATGATCGCGTAGGTCGCGAACAGCAGGGCGAAGATCACGGCATCGCCCATCAGGTAGAGCCAGAAGCCCAGCGCCCGCTGCTCGTGGGTCTCGATTTCCTCGCGCTCGTGGGCCGTCATGGAGGGCGCACTCATGGGGGCGACGCTCATGAGCGGCTCCCCAGCTGCCGGTAGCGCTGATCCTCGATCGCCTTCACCTCGGCCGCCGACATCGTGAACTCCTGGTCGTCATTGGAGGAGCGGACGATCACGGCGGCGAACAGGACGAGGCCCGAGGCCAGCACCAGCCACCAGATGTGCCAGACCATGGCGAAGCCCAGGACGAAGCCGAAGGCGCCCAGGATCACGCCGATCGGCGTGTTGGACGGAATGCGGATCGGCTCGTAGGCGGCCGGCCGCCGGTAGGCGATGCCCTTCTCCTTCATCTCGAGGAAGGCCTCGCGGTCGCCCACCGTCGGGATCACCGCGAAATTGTACGGCGGCGGCGGCGACGAGGTGGACCATTCCAGGGTGCGGCCGTCGAACGGATCGCCGGTGAGGTCGCGCGTCTTGGCGCGGTCGCGGATCGAGACATAGAGCTGCATCACCATGCAGCCGATGCCGCACAGGACGACCAGCGCACCGGACGCCGCGACCAGCAGATAGGGCTGCCAGGTCGGATCGTTGTAGGTCTCCATGCGGCGCGGCATGCCCTTCAGGCCGAGCAGGTAGAGCGGCATGAAGGCGAGATAGAAGCCGATGATCCAGCACCAGAAGGCGCCGAGGCCCCAGCCACGATGGAAGGCGAAGCCGAAGGCCTTGGGGAACCAGTACATGTAGCCGGCGAGGTAGCCGAACAGCACGCCGGGGATGATCATGTTGTGGAAGTGCGCGACCAGGAAGGTCGTGTTGTGCATCAGGAAGTCGGCCGGCGGGATGGCCAGCAGCACGCCGGTCATGCCGCCGATGACGAAGGTCACGATGAAGCCGATGCTCCACATCATCGACGGGTGGAACTCGATGCGGCCGCGATACATGGTCAGCAGCCAGTTGAACACCTTCACGCCCGTGGGCACGGCGATGATCATGGTCATGACGCCGAAGAAGGCGTTGACGTTGGCGCTGGAGCCCATGGTGAAGAAATGGTGCAGCCAGACGGTGAAGGACAGGATGCCGATCGCCGCCGTCGCATAGACCAGCGATTCGTAGCCGAACAGGCGCTTGCGCGAGAAGGTCGACACGACCTCGGAGAAGATGCCGAAGGCCGGCAGGATCAGGATGTAGACTTCCGGATGGCCCCAGATCCAGAACAGGTTGACGTAGTTCATCATGTTGCCGCCATGCGCATTCGTGAAGAAGTGCATGCCGGCGAGGCGGTCGAGGGCGAGCAGGCCGCAGGCCACGGTGATGGCCGGGAAGGCGAAGGCCATCAGCACCGAGGCGACGAGCGCGGTCCACACGAAGGGCGTCATGCGCATCAGGGTCATGCCCGGCGCGCGGCGCTTCAGGATCGTCACGATGAAGTTGATGCCCGACATCGTCGAGCCGACGCCCGATATCAGGATCGCCCAGATCCAGTAGTCGACGCCGACGCCGGGATTATACTCGATGCCCGAATAGGGCGGATAGCCGGTCCAGCCCGCGGTCGAGAACTTGCCGATCACCAGCGAGACCATGACCAGCGCTGCGCCCGCCGCGCTCAGCCACAGGCTGACCGCGTTCAGCCACGGGAAGGCCACGTCGCGCGTGCCGATCTGCAACGGCACGATGACGTTCATCAACCCCGTCATGAACGGCATCGCCATGAAGAAGATCATGATGGTGCCGTGCGAGCTGAAGATCTGGTCGAAATGCTCGGGCGGCAGGTAGCCGCCGGAATTCAGCGCCATCGCCTGCTGGGCGCGCATCATCAGGGCGTCGACGAAGCCGCGCAGCAGCATGATCAGCGCCAGCACGACGTACATGATGCCAATGCGCTTGTGGTCGACGCTGGTCAGCCAGTCGGTCCAGAGATACTTCCAGGCCTTCAGGTAGGTGAGCACGATGGCCACCAGCAGCGCGCCGCCCACGGTCACGGCAGCGCCGCCCGCGGCGATGGGGCTGTAGAGCGGCAGGGCCTCGATCGTCAGTTTGCCGAACATCCGCTATCTCCGGACCGGCGCGGAGTGCGCGTGGCCGCTGTGCCTGTATTTGTCGATGATCGAGTCGAACAGCTTGGGCTCGACCGTCGAATAGTAGGTGATGGGGTTGGCGCGGCTCTGGGCCGCCAGGGCGGGATAGGTCGTGGCGTCGAGCCTCGTGCCGCCCTGTTTGGCACGTGCCACCCAGGCGTCGAAGTCCGCCTGGTTCATGGCCTTGACCTCGAAATGCTGCTGCGAGTAGCCGCCGCCGCTGTACTGGCTGTTGCGGCCGACGAAGGTGCCGGGCTGGTCGGCCAGCATCTGCAGCCGCGTCTGCATGCCGGCCATGGCGTAGATCTGGCCGGCGAGCTGCGGCACGTAGAAGGAATTCATCACCGTGTCGGAGGTGATGCGCAGGCTGACCGGTCGGCCCGCCGGAAAGACGAGCTGGTTAACGACGGCGATGCCCTGCTCGGGATAGATGAACAGCCACTTCCAGTCCTGGGCCACGACCTGGACGTCGATCGGGGGCTCCTTGGATTCCAGCGGACGATAGGGATCGAGCCGGTGCGTGGCGCGCCACAGCAGGACTGCGACAGCAATGACGATGACGGCCGGGATCAGCCAGGTGAGGGCGTCGATTTTGACCGAGTTGGCCCAGGTCGGCGCGTAGACGGCCTTTGTGTTGGAGGCGCGATACCTCCAGGCGAACCACAGGGTCAGGACGATGACCGGAACGACCACGATCATCATCACGCAGAAGGCGTCGAACAGCAGATTCCGCTCAGCGAGCGCGATCGGACCCTTCGGATCGATCACGGCTGCATGCCTGAGGTCGCAGGCGCCCGTCAAGACGGCCAAGCCGGCCGCGAACGCCGCTCCCCACCATCGAGTTACAGCCAGCCTCACGCTCCCTCGCCCCGATGTCTTGAACACTCAGGCGACAGTGAAGCTCGCTCTTGTCTTGAGCAACGATTCTTTTGTTACGTTTGGGTTCGAGAATCAGGTCTTCTGGCCGGCTGGCGCGGGCGGCGCGGCGGGTGCCGCCTTGCCGGCCGGATCCTTTGCGGTGCAGACGTCGGCGCGGAGACGCTCCTTCAAGGTCGCGATCTGATCCTCGATCTGCCTGTTCGCGAGCTTCTGCTTCTCGATCTGCTCTTCCAGCGCCTTCACCTGCGCGGCGTCGGGACCGGCCGGCGCGGGGGGCGCCGGCGGCGCCGGCAGCTGGACCGCCACGTTCACGATCGGTCGGTAGAAGAGGTACCAGCCCAGCCCCAGCCCAGCGGCGAGCAGGAAGAACCCGCCCAGCAGCCCGCCCATGATCCAGGGCCAGCGCGGCGCCGGCTGCTCTTGTGTCGTCTGTTCGGGCGGCGGAAGGGAGGCGGCCATATACCAGTGAGGCTCCGGTTGAGGGGCGCAGTCAACACCCGCCGCGCGGCGGAATTTGGGCGCCGCGCTGACCGCGCGGAGGCTCTTGCATCGCCCAGAATGGCGCCAAGAATCCCTATGCGCACTTCCAGAAGGAGTTCGCCTACGAGTTCTGCCGCACGCCGTCGGACAAGAACCCCTTCGTCGCCGGCCCGCTGAAGCGCACAGACTGCTCGCCCGTCACGGACGGTGCGGCGGCGGTGATCCTGACCGATGTCGGCACGGCGCTCGGAATGAAACAGGCGATCGCCTTCCGTGCCGCCGAGCACGTCAACGATTTCCTGCCGATGAGCCGCCGCGACATCATCAAGTTCGAGGGGCCGCAGCTCGCCTGGCAGCGGGCGCTGAAGTCGGCGCATCTCGACCTGCTCGACCTCTCCTTCGTCGAGAGCCACGACTGCTTCACCTCGGCCGAGCTGATCGAGTACGAGGCGATGGGCCTCACGGCGCCGGGCGAAGGCGAGCGCGCCATCCACGAAGGCTGGGTCGAGCGCGACGGCAAGCTGCCGGTCAACGTCTCGGGCGGCCTCAAGGCCAAGGGCCATCCGGTCGGCGCCACCGGCGTCAGCATGCACGTGATGTCGGCGATGCAGCTCTCGGGCACCGCGCCGGAAGGCCTGCAACTGCCCAAGGCGAAGCTGGGCGGCGTGTTCAACATGGGCGGCGCCGCCGTCGCCAACTATGTGAGCATCCTCGAGCCGATCCGCTAAAGCGCGTGCGCGCCGTCGGTCCTCGCGAGAGCGACGCCATCCTGGGCGCCATGCGTCAGGTGGCGCTGGCCGGCGGGCGGGCGCTCAGCTACGCCGACACGGCGAGCATCCTGGCGGCGGGGCACTATCTGCTGCGCCGCCGCGGCCTCACCGATCTCGGCACGCTTCCCGCGGTCGAGCCGGCCGACCTCGTCGCGGCGCTGCCGGACCGCGCGCTGGCGGAGGAGGCGGTGAAGTATCTCGCCGTCATGGCAATGGTCGACGGCACGCTCGATCGCGGCAAGCTCAGGCGCGTGCTGGAATATTCCCGCGCCCTCGACATCGAGGCCGACTATCTCACCGACCTCGTCGAAGCGGCCTCGGGACATCTCGCCTGGGCCACCGCCGACATGTGGCGCAAGAATTTCGACAGCGTACTCAGCCGATCCTCTGAAGGGCTCGATCCCGACATCTGGATCCGGCCGTACGCCGGCGCCAATGCCGATCCGACGCTGGTCGCGCGCTACGAGGCGCTGGGCCGTCTGCCGCAGAACAGTTTCGGCAAGGCCCTGTGGGATTTCGACAAGGCGAACGGCTATCCCTTCCCCGGCGATCCGGCGGCGCTCAACGCCGCCTTCGGCACGGCGCACGATTCGACGCACGTGATCTCGGGCTACGACACCAGCGCGCGCGGCGAGCTCCTCGTCTCGACCTTCACGGCCGGCATGCATCCGATCAATCCGATGAGCGGCCACATCCTGCCGGTGATCTTCTTCTTTCACTTCGGCGAGCAGCTGAACGACGTGGGCCACGCCGGCAAGGGCGGCCTCGATCCCGACGAGTTCTGGCACGCCTGGGCGCGCGGCGCCGAGATGACGGTCGACCTGTTCGATCCGACGTGGAACGTCTGGGACTGGGTCGAGCACGATCTCGACGAGCTGCGCCGCCACTGGAACGTGACGCCGCCGGGGAACCGGCGTTAAAGGCGATCACGTGACCGACATCGATTTCGAAATTGCCCTGACCGATGCGCCGCCTGCCGATATGCGTGACGAGCTGGGCAAGGGGTTGCGTGCCTTCAACACCGCGCTGCTCGGCCCGATTGACGGCGCACCGCTCGCGATCACGATTCGATCGAGGGACGGGACATTGCTCGGCGGCCTCTATGGCCGCACCGGCTTTCGCCGAATGTTCGTCGAGCTGCTGTTCATCCCCGAATCTTTGCGCGGCAGGGGACTCGGCTCAAAGCTGCTGCAACAGGCCGAAGCCGAAGCGAAGCGCCGCAATTGCATCGGCGCCTGGCTCGAAACATTCAGCGCCGAAGCGAGGCGCGTCTACGAGCGCAACGGTTACCGTGTGTTCGGGGAAATCCCCGACTACCCACCTGGCAACACACGCTACTTTCTGTCGAAGGACTTCTAGGACCTTCTCGCCCCGATCAAAAACGACCTCACCCTGAGGAGCGGTCCGCAGGACCGCGTCTCGAAGGGTGGGCAACAGGCGCAGTGCTCGTGCCCATGCTTCGAGACGGCTGCGGAGTTTACCCCGAGGTACTCGAGGGGCAGCCTCCTCAGCATGAGGTTGGTGCTGACTGTCGCTAGACCACCGGGCTGGCGCCGCCGTCGACGTTGATGGCGACGCCGGTGATGAAGGAGCCGGCGTCGGAGCAGAGGAAGCAGGCCATGCGGGCGAATTCCTCGGCCTTGCCCATGCGGCCGAGCGGGATGCGGCCCTTGGCCATGCCGGCCAGGAATTCCTCATAGGTCTTGCCCTCGCCCGCCGCGGTCTTGTGGCGGCGCGCCCACTGGTCGCTCTCGATGAGGCCCACGAGCATCGCGTTGACGAGGATGTTGTCCTTGGCGAGTTCCTGGCTCATCGCCTTGGTGAGGGCGAGGCCCGCGGCGCGGCTGACGCTGGTCGGCGTCGAGTTGGCGGTCGGCGCCTTGGCGCCGATGTTCAGCACGTTGACGATGCGGCCCCACTTGCGCTCGCGCATGCCGGGGATCGCCGCGCGGCTGAGACGGATGGCGGCAAACAGCTTGAGGTCGAGGTCGCCCTGCCAGTCCTCGTCGGTCACGGTCTCGAACGACTTGGCGTGGCTGATGCCGGCATTGTTCACGACGATGTCGACCTTGCCGAACTCGGCCTCGATCTTCTTGAACGTGTCGGCGATCGGCGCGGCCTTCGCGACGTCGCAGGAATAGGCCTCGATCTTGATATTGGCCTTGCCCGCCGCCTTCTGCACCTCGGCCTTCGCGGCAGCCAGCGCGTCCTGCTTGCGCGCCAGCAGTGCGACCGACGCGCCCGACGCCGCGAACTCCTTGGCCATGGCGAGGCCCAGGCCCGTGCTCGCGCCGGTGATCACGGCCACGCGGCCATCCATACGTACGTCCATCTTGTCCTCCCGAAAGCTTCAAAATCGGGCGACACCTTATCCATCGATCAACGTGGCAGCGAGTCCGGCGCGTATTGCTGGGCGAACTCGGCGCTCGGCTGAATCGGCTTGATGACGTCGATGGCGATGCCGTTGGGATCCTCGGTGATGAAGTGCCGCTGGCCGAAAGGTTCGTCGCGCAGCGGCAGGTGAATCTTCAGTCCCGCCGCCTGCGCCTGGGCATAGAGCGCATCGACATCGTCGACCTCGACGTTCACCAGCACACCCGATGCCTTCCGCCGGAACGGCGCGGGGATCGTCTCGTGGCGATAGTCGAGGATGGCGAGGTTCGCCTTGTCCGAGTCCCTGCTGGTGAGATGGACGTACCAATCCGACTCGAAGGCGCGGCGGAAGCCGAAATGCTTCTCCCAAAACGCGGCGGTGCCGGCGACGTCGTCGGTGCAGAGCACGGTGTAGAATTCCCTGAGCTGCATTGCCCTCTCCTCTCCGGCCATTTACATACAATCAGTATGTGAACGATTTAGATACAGGATGTATGTATGTCAAGACCGCGAACGCAGGCGGAGCGGCTGGCCGTCACGCGCGCGACGTTGCTGCGGGAAGCCCGGCTGATCTTCGCCGCCTCCGGCTACGATGCGGCGGCGACCGAGGAGATCGTGCAGCGGGCCGAGGTGACGCGCGGGGCGCTCTACTATCACTTCAAGGACAAGCGCGCGGTGTTCGAGGCCATCGTGGAAGAGGTGGCGCGCGAGATCGCGGCGGCGATCGACAAGAGGGCCGAGCCCGTCGGCGATCCGCTGCAGGCGCTGATCGAGGGCACGCGCGCCTTCCTCGATGCCTGCCTCGATCCCGCCGTGCGCCGCATCTACCTGATCGATGCGCCCGCCGTGCTGGGCTGGCATCGCTGGCGCGAGATCGATGCGCCGCATGGGCTGCGCTCGCTGCGCGAGGGCGTGGCGGCGGTGCTGGCGGCGCATCCGAATCCGGGCCTCGGCGTCGAGCCGGTCACGTTCCTTCTCTCCGGCGCCTTCAACGAAGCCGCTCTGTGGGTCGCCGAAGCCACGGACGAAAAGGCCGCACGCCGCGAGATGGACCGTACCCTGGTCCAGCTCATGGAGCGGCTGTTCGGGTCTCCCGCCGAACCTGCTCGACCGCCGCGAGCACGCGCTCGGGCGTAGCCGGCGCGTCGAGCCGCACCGGCACCTTGCCGTTGCCCGCCGCGCCGATCGCGTCCTTGAGGGCTGTCCAGACCGCAGTCGCGAGCATCAGCGGCGGCTCACCCACCGCCTTGGAGCGGAAGATCGTCGCCTCGCGCGAGGGCGCGTTCTCGAGCAGCCTGACATTGAACACCGGCGGCACGTCGCGGCTGCCGGGGATCTTGTAGGTCGACGGACCCGCCGTGCGCAGCCGGCCCTTGGCGTCCCACCACAGTTCCTCGCAGGTGAACCAGCCCTGGCCCTGCACGAAGGCGCCCTCGATCTGGCCGAGGTCGATCGCGGGATTGAGCGACTGGCCGCAATCCTGGACGAGGTCGGCGCGCAGTACGCGGCTCTCGCCGGTCAGCGTGTCGATCGCGACCTCCGCCATCGCGGCGCCAAAGGAGAAGTAGAAGAACGGCCGGCCGCGCATCGTGGCCGGATCCCAATGGATTCTGGGCGTCTTGTAGTAGCCGGTCGAGGAGAGCGAAACGCGACCCAGCCAACACAGCCGGGCGAGCTCGCCGAAGCTCAGCACCTGGTTGCTGCCGGGCTTGGCGATGCGCACGTTGCCGTCGGCGAATTCGATGTCGGCTTCGGCCACGCCGAAATGCTCGGCGGCAAAGGCCACCATGCGCCCGCGGATCGTGTTCGCCGCCTCCCACGCCGCCCATCCGTTGAGGTCCGAGCCCGTCGAGGCCGCAGTCGCCGAGGTGTTGGGCACCTCGGCGGTCGAGGTGGCGGACGGCCGGATGCGGTCGACATCGACCTGGAACACTTCGGCCACCACCTGGGCCACCTTGATGAACAGCCCCTGCCCCATCTCGGTGCCGCCATGGTTCAGGCGGATCGACCCGTCGGTATAAACATGCACCAGCGCGCCCGCCTGGTTCATGTGCGGCAGGTTGAAGGAGATGCCGAACTTAAGCGGAAAGAGTCCCAGCCCGCGCTTCAGCACGGGGTTGGCCGCATTGAAGGCATCGATCTCGGCCCGCCGCCGCTCCAGTTCGCCGCCGGCCTTCACTTCGGCCCAGCAGCGCTCCAGATGATTCTCGTCGACCGTCTGGCCGTAAGGCGTTTCGTCCCGGCCCTCGGCATAGAAGTTGAGCGCGCGCACCTCGACCGGATCGCGCCCCAGATGGAGCGCGATCCGGTCGAGCGCATCCTCCATCATCACGACGCCCTGCGGTCCGCCGAAGCCGCGGAACGCCGTGTTCGACTGCTTGTTGGTGCGGCAGGCATAGCCCACGGCCCGGAAATGCGGGATCCAGTAGGCGTTGTCCGTATGGGTGAGCGCCCGCGTCACGACGCCGGGAGTCATGTCGAGACTCCAGCCGGCATCGGCCGCGAGCACGGCGTCAAGCGCCAGCACGCGGCCTTCATTGTCGAAGCCCACCGTGTAGCGGTAGTCGAAGCCATGGCGCTTGCCGGTCGTCAGCATGTCGACCTCGCGCGGCAGGCGAAGCTTCACCGGCCGGCCGGTATGGTTCGCCGCGACGGCTGCCGCGGCCGCGACCCAGGTGGCATTGCTCTCCTTGCCACCGAAGCCACCGCCCAGACGCCGAACGACCGCCGTCACGCGGTTGAAGTCCCAGCCGAGTAGCCGGGCGCAGACATGCTGGACCTCGGTCGGATGCTGGGTCGAGGAATGGACGGTGATGTCGCCATCCTCGCCGGGCAGCGCGAAGGCGATCTGGCCCTCGAGGTAGAAATGCTCCTGCCCGCCGACGCTGAATTCGGCGGTGAGGCGATGCGGCGCGGCGGCCAGCGTCGTCTCCGGATCGCCGCGCAGGATCGTGGCCGGCGCCTGCACATAGGATTCGCGGGCCAGTGCCGTCGCGATGTCGAGGACCGGCTCCTCGGCCTCGATCTCGACGACGGCCTTTTCGGCGGCGGCCCGCGCGACATCGAGGGTCTCGGCAACGACCATCGCCAGGGTCTGGCCCGCGAACTCGATCCGGTCGACGGCGAACAGCGGCTCGTTCCTGCCGATGGCCGCGATGTCGTTTCGCCCGGGAATATCCTGGGGGCCCAGCACCGCCACCACGCCCGGCATTGCCGACGCTGCGGAGAAATCGGTCTTCACGAGTCGTCCGCAGGCGACCGTGCTCAGCACCAGGGCTGCATGCAGCGTGCCCGGCGGCTCGGGCATGTCGTCGATATAGAGCGCCTGTCCCGTGACGTGCTTCAGCGCGCTGTCGTGGCGTCGCGCGACGTGGACCTTGCCGCTCACAGCGCCTCGACCTCCAGCACGCGCCCCGGCTCGGCCAGGCGCAGCTCCAGCCGCCGCAGCAGGTTGGCCGCGACCTGCCGTCGATAGGCGGCCGAGCCGCGCCAGTCGTCGAGCGGCTTGAAGTCCTTCCCGATGGCGGCAATGGCGGCCGCAAAACCGTCCTTCAGCAGGGCCGCCTCGGCCGCAGGCGCCCGGCGCGGGGTTGCCGCCATGCCGCCAAACGCCAGCCGCGCATCCTCGATTTTGCCGTTGCGGATGCGCACGCGGTAGGCGCCGGCGACGGTCGAGATGTCCTGGTCGCGGCGTTTGCTCACCTTGTCGCAGTGGAAGGTCTCGCCCTCCCACAGGCGCGGCATCGAGAGACTCTGGATGATCTCGTCGGGCGCCAGCGCCGTCCTGCGATAGTCGAGGAAGAAATCGTCGAGCAGGACGTCGCGCGCGCCCCGCCGCGAGACCAGCGTCAGGCTGGCTTCCAGCGCCAGCAGCGCCGACGGCATGTCGCCGATCGGCGAGGCCGTTCCGATATTGCCGCCGATCGTGCCCATGTTGCGGATCTGCCGCGACCCCAGCCGCGAGAGATACGGGCGCAAGGCGGGAAAGGCCTCGATCAGGGTCGGTGCCGCATCGGTGTAGGTCGCAGCGGCGCCTATGGTGATCTTGTCCGCGGTCGCAGAGATCGCGGCCAGCTCGGGCACGTGCAGGAGGTGGATCACGGCCTCCGGGGGCTTGCGCTCGCGGCTCGCCAGCAGGCCGAGATCGGTGCCGCCGGCCAGCAGCCGCGCCTCGGGATGGGCGGCCCGCAGGGCCAGGAGCTCCTCGAGGCTGCGCGGGACAAAGAAGACGCCCTCGAATGTGGTCGACTGCGTGCGCGGCGATGCAAGCGGCGCGGGCGGCGGCTCGACGGCCAGGCCGGCGATCCGCGTCATCGCCTCGACGATCGGCCGGTAGCCGGTGCAGCGGCACAGATTGCCGGCCAGCGCATCGTGGATCGCATCCGGATCCGCGGTCCCGCCGCCGCTGGCGTAGGCCACGGCCGACATGACGAAGCCCGGCGTGCAGAATCCGCATTGCGTGGCATCGGCCTCGGCCATCGCGGTCTGGACCGGGTGCGGCCCACCGTCGACGCCCCTCAGCCCTTCGACCGTGCGCACCGACTGGCCGTCGAGCTGGCCCAGCAGGACGATGCAGGAATTGACCGCGTCGCGGCGGCCCTCGCGCTCCAGAACCACGGTGCAGGCGCCGCAATCGCCCTCTGCGCAGCCCTCCTTGGTCCCGCGCAGGCCGCGATGGTCGCGCAGCCAGTCGAGCAGGGTGGTCATCGGCGGGATGCCGACGATCTCCACCTGACTGTCGTTGAGGGTGAAACGAACGTTATCCGCCATGCGAACAGGATGCTGGGCGTTGAAGTACAACGCAACACGTGTTGCACTCCGCATGCCAACCCAAGAAAGAAAGTCCCCGGATGGACCCCTATCGTTTCGGCTATTCCCCCATCGTCGAACGGCCGAAGCTTTCCTGGCCCAACAATGCGAGGGTCGCGGTCTGGGTCTGTCCCAACATCGAGCACTACGAATACCTCCCGGCCGAGGTCCGTGTGCGCAACCCGTGGCCGCGCATGCCGCACCCCGACGTGCTGGGCTATGGCGGCCGCGACTACGGCAACCGGGTCGGGCTGTGGCGCATGTTCGAGGTGCTGGACAAGCACAGCATCCGCTGCACCGTCTCGCTCTCGATGTCGGTGATCGAGATGTATCCCGAGATCCTCGAGGCGATGGAAGCGCGCCGCTGGGAATATATGAGCCACGGCTACTTCAACACGCGCTATCACTGGGGCTACAGCGAGCAGGAGGAGCGCGAGGTCATCGAGCACAGCAAGGCGACGCACCTGCGCCTCACCGGCCGCAAGCTGCGCGGCTGGTTCTCGCCGGCGGTCTCCAACACGCTGAACACGCCCGACCTCGTGAAGGAAGCCGGCCTCGAGTATTTCTGCGACTTCTATCACGACGACCAGCCGACGCCGCTCGCAACCAAGCACGGCCCGCTGATCCACGTCCCCTACTCGATGGATCTCAACGACGCGATGATCTACCGCCAGCCGGTCGAGGCCGAGGAATTCGCCCAGATGATCATCGACCATTTCGACACGGTCTATCGCGAGGGCGGCGAGAACGGCCGCGTCATGTGCCTCGCGCTGCATCCCTACATGATGGGGGCACCGCACCGGCTGAAGCATCTCGACCGCGCGCTGTCCTACATCCGCCAGCACAAGGATGCCTGGGTCTGCACCGCCGAGGAGATCCTCGACTGGTACGTCGCGAACGGGCTGAAACCCTACCAGCAGCATCTCGGGAAGGACGCCTGACATGAGCACCGTTCCCAAGAACCCGCCGCCGCTGCCCGCCGGGATGGACAATCCCTGGTACGACTACGCCCCCTATCCGAAGCGGCCCAAGCTCAACTGGCCGCGCAATGCCCGAGTGGCCTTCTACGTCGTGCTGCATCTGGAATATTACGAGCTGCTGCCGCCCGAGGGCATCGTGAAGGACAGCCGCTTCACCGGTGAGTTCGGCACCTACCATCCCGACTACCGCACCTGGACGCAGCGCGAATACGGCAACCGCACCGGCATCTTCCGAGTCCTCGACGTGCTGGATCGCTACCAGATCCGGGCCGGCGTGGCGGTCAATGCAATGGCGGCCGAACGCTATCCGTTCCTCATGGAGCAGTTCCGCAAGCGGAACTACGAGATCATCGGCCACGGCGTCTCGGCCAATCGCATGATCAGCTCGAAGATGAGCGAGGCCGAGGAGAAAGCCGAGATCGCAACCTCGATCGCCGCCCTCGAGAAGGCGACCGGCGCGGCGCCCAAGGGCTGGCTTGGCCAGGAATATGGCGAGAGCCAGCGCACGCCGAAGCTGCTGGCCGAGGCCGGCCTCGACTACGTTCTCGACTGGCCCAACGACGACCAGCCCTATCCGATGCATGTCGGCGACGGCCGGAAGTTCGTCTCGCTGCCCAACCAGCCTGAGTGGGACGACGTGCAGCAGCTCTGGCTGCGGCGCATCAACACCGCGCGCTATCCCGACATCGTGGGCGATGCCTTCGAGCTGCTGCATCACGAGGGCGGACAGGTGTTCAACCTGTCGATCCATCCCTGGCTGATGGGCATGGCGCATCGCATCAAGTATCTCGACGAGGCGCTGCGACGCGTCGAACGGTTCGGCAATATCTGGCAGGCGACGCCGGGCGAGGTGGCCAGGCACTATCGCGAAACGATGATGGGCTGAAGCGTGACCAGGTTCTGGCTCGATACGCTCGCGGAGTTCATCGCGGACTTCCGTCTGGAGACGCTGAAGCCCGCCACGGTCGAGCAGACCTCCTACGTCATCCTCGACACCATCGGGGCCATCGTGGGCGGCGCGGCCGAACCCGAAATGCAGGCGCTGACGGCCAGGCTCACGGTCAGCCCGGTCGGCGAGGCCTCCGTGATGGGCACCGGCAAGACGGCCGTGTCGGCCGCCGCCGCCTTCCTGAACGGCACCGCCGGAACCTTCCTCGAAATGGACGAGGGCAACCGCTTCGCCAAGGGCCATCCCTCGATCCATGCCCTGCCCGCCGTCTGGGCGATGGCCGAGATCAAGGGCCTCTCCGGCAAGGCGGCAATGGAGGCGCTGATCCTGGGTTACGAGGTCGGCGCGCGCATCGGCATCGCGGCCTCCCTGCGGCCCGACATGCACCCGCACGGCACCTGGGGCACGGTGGGCGCCGCGGCCGCCGTCGCGAAGCTGCTCGGCTACGACGCGGCGCGGATCCGCGAGACGATCAACGTCGCCTCCTCGCTGACGCTCGCCAGCTCCAAGCGCACGATGCTGGAGGGCGGCACGGTGAGGAACGCCTATGCCGGCATCTCGAACCGCATGGCGCTCATGGCGATCGACCTCGTCGAAACGGGCTTCATCGGCGAGCGCGACGGGCTGTCCAGCGTGTTCGGCAGGGTCGTGTCGGAGCGCTTCGACACGACGCGCATGATCGACGGGCTCGGCCGCGACTGGCAGATCGACCAGAACTATTTCAAGCTCCATTCCTGCTGCCGTTACAATCACGGCGCGCTCGATGCACTCGACCTCCTGCTGGCGCAGGAAGCGGTCGCTGCGGACGCGGTCGAGCGCGTGGATGTGGCCAGCTATCTCTATGCCGCCGAGCTCGACGACCAGGCGCCACGCAACACGCTGGCCGGCAAGTTCTCGGTGCCGTTCGCCGTGGCCACGCGCCTCGTGCGCGGCTCCTCGCGGGTCGAGAACTTCACCTGGGACGCCCTGCGCGACGAGAAGGTGCAGGCCTTCGCCAAGCGCGTCTTCGTGACCGAGGACGAGGCGATGACGGCCAGGCTGCCGCAGTTCCGCCCGGCCCGGGTCGATGTCCGCCTGCGCGATGGCCGCACGCTGTCCGCCGCCGTCGAGGCCAATCGCGGCGACGACCAGGATCCCTACTCGCGCGACGAGCTCACGGGAAAGTACTTCTCTCTGACGGCACGGATGTTGCCTCACGAAGTCGCCGACGAAATGCGGAAGAAGATTCTGGAATTGGATAGCATCGCCGACATACGCTCGATCTTCCCTCGTTGATCTGCCGGGAGGTTTTCGTGACCAAGCAACGGAAGTCTGGGGTTTCGCGTCGGACCTTCATCGCGGGTGGCACCGTGCTGGCGTCCGGAGCGATCGGCGCACCCGGGCTGGTCGGCGCCCAGCCGGCCGCCGTGAAGGTCGGCATGATCCATCCCGTCACCGGCTTCGTCGCCTACAACGGCCAGCAGAGCCGGCTCGGCGGCACGATGGCCATCGAGGACGTGAACAAGGCGGGCGGCATCAAGGCGATGGGCGGCGCAAAACTCGAAGCGCTGCTGGGCGACAGCCAGTCCAAGGTCGAGGTCGGCGTCAGCGAAGTCGAGAAGATGAACGAGCAGGGTGTGGCCGCCTATATCGGCTGCTTCCAGAGCCCGGTCGGCATCGCCGCCAGCCAGGCCGCCGCCAAGTACGGCACGCCCTTCCTGGTCGATGTCGGCGCCTCCGACCTGCTGATGAACCGCGGCCTCAAGAACGTGTTCCGCCTGAAGCCGGGCTTTGGCGTCTGCGTCGACGACGGCATCGCCTCCCTGGGAGCGCTGAACAAGGCCGCCAACGGCGTCGCCAAGACCGCCGTGATCGTCCACGAATCGGGCGAATTCGGTACCGGCACGGCCAAACTGCTGTCCACCAAGCTGCCCTCGATCGGCATCGCGGCGAAGGAGCTGATCGCCCACGACAATCCCACGCGCAACTTCGACAACATTGCGCTGCGCATCCGCTCGCTGGCGCCCGATATCGTCATGATGTCGAACTACGGCAACGAATACATGCTGCTGGCGCGCACGCTCTACCAGCAGAAGGTGAACGTCGCGGGCTTCTTCTCGATCCTGGGCGGCGGCTTCAACTACAAGTTCGTCAAGGAGATGCCCGACGTCTCCCAGTACATGATGGACGTGAACCACTGGTACAACCCGAAGAGCCCGCAGGCCCAGGCGCTGAAGAAGCGCGTCGAGGCCACCGGCGCGCTGTTCACCTTCGAGGTCTATCTCACCTACACCAACGTGATGCTGCTGGTCGACGCGCTGGAAAATGCCGGTTCGGCCGACAAGGAGAAGCTCATCGCGGCGCTGGCCGCCTCGACCTTCAAGGCCGAGCTGATGCCCTATGGGCCGACCAAGTTCGTCAACGGCCAGAACCAGGGCGGGCGGCCGGCGACCATGCAGTCGCTCAAGGGCGACATCGAGGTGATCGCACCCGAGGAGTTCGCCTCGGCCAAGGCGGTGTTCCCCAAGCCGAAGCTCTAAGGGCTTCCGGGTGAATTTGAATCGTATCGAACTTTCCAACGAGGACCTCGCCCTGAGGAGCGAACGCAGTGAGCGTCTCGAAGGGTGGGCACGAGCACCGCGTCTGCTGCCCATCCTTCGAGACGGCGCTTCGGACCTCCTCAGAGGCTGACTCGAAATGAATGCAGCTAAAACAAGAGGCTATGAACAGCCCCGAAAACCTCACCCTGAGCCGCCAGCGCGGATGGCGCTGCCCACGGACCATGAACAGGTTATCGTGTGGGGCTTAGTCCAACGCCTCCTCCGCAGTCTCGCCAAACAGTTCGGTCAGCAACTCGTCCCGATCCAAGCCTCCCCATGACCCCAACCCATGTGTTCATGGAGAGAGGAGCATCGCGCAGCGATGCGTCTCGAAGGGTGGGAACGCGCACCTTGCCTGTTGCCCATCCTTCGAGACGCGCCGCGGGACGGCGCTCCTCAGGATGAGGTAAGTGCTTGAATCGATTCAGTTCATTTCCGGCCAGCCTCTCAGGATGAGGGATATGGTTCAACCCGAAGCCGAAAGACTCTGAAGGCGTGTTCGATCCCGCCTTTCTCTTCGCGGGCGTCCTGAACGGCCTTCTGGCCGGCGGAATCTACGTTCTGGTCGCCGTCGGCCTGACGCTGATCTACGGCGTCCTGCACATCATCAATTTCGCCCATGGCAGCCTGCTGATGCTGGCCATGTATGCCGTCTTCTATCTCTGGCGGCTGATCGGCATCGATCCCTACGCCGCCCTGCCGGTGGTCATCGCCGGCGCCTTCGGCTTCGGCTTCGTCCTCTACCGATTGCTGATCGGCCGCTACAATCACGGCCGCGACGAGAACATCCTGCTGATCACGCTGGGCCTCTCGATCGTGATCGACAATGTCGCGCTGCTGTTCTTCGGCGGCGACACGCAGACCATCGACGTGCCCTACGCCGGCACCTTCGTCGAGATCGGCGCCGCCTTCCTGCCGCTGCCCAAGATCATCTCGTTCGGGGCCTCGCTGGTGATCTGCGCGGCGCTCGGCGTCTACATGGCAAAGAGCGACATGGGCAAGGCGATCCGCGCCGTCGCCAAGGAGAGGCAGGGCGCGCGGCTCGTCGGCATCGACGTCGAGAACGTCTTCGCCGTCTCCTACGGCATCGGCATCGCCTGCCTCGGCGCCGCAGCGTGCCTTTTGATGCCGACCTACTACGTGACGCCGTCGTCGGGCCATGCCTTCGTCCTCGTGGCCTTCACCATCGTCGTGCTGGGCGGCATGGGCAGCTTCGCGGGCGCGGCGGTCGGCGGCTTCATCATCGGCATCACCGAATCGCTGGGCGGCCTGTTCCTGGGCGAGCAGCTCGGCCAGATCGGCATCTCGCTGATCTTCATCCTGATCCTGCTGCTGAAGCCGACCGGCCTGTTCGGGAGCAAGGCATGAGCCGCGCTGTGCTCCTCTGCGTCGTCGGGCTCGCCGCGGCCGTGGCCTATCCACTGCTGGTGCCGAACTATCTCGTCACCATCGGCATGCTGGTCTTCTTCACCGCTTTCATCGGCCAGTCGTGGAACATCGCCGGCGGCTTCGCCGGCCAGACCTCCTTCGGGCATGTCGTGTTCTTCGGCACCGGCGCCTATACCTCGACCATCCTGCAGGTGACCTACGGCTGGAACCCCTGGCTCGCCTGGCCGGTCGCGATGGCGGCGGGCGGCGCGGTCGGGTGGATGATCGCGGTGCTCTCGTTCCGCGCCGGACTGCGCGGCTCCTATTTCGCGCTGATCACGCTGGCTTTCGCGGAGGTGTTCCGAATCCTCGCCAACTCCGTGCCCTTCACGAAGGGCGGGCTCGGCATGCTGATCAAGGCCGACCCGCGACCGGCCAACTTCCAGTTCAAGGACCCGATCTGGATCTACTATCTCGCCCTGCTGCTCTGCATCGTCTCGCTGCTGATCGCCTGGCAGCTGACGCGCAGCCGCTTCGGCGCCCGGCTGGTGGCGATCCGCGAGAACGAGGATGCGGCCCGGGCGCTGGGCATCGACGTCTTCGCCGAGAAGGTGAAGGTGCTCACCCTGTCCGGCGCGATGTGCGCGGCCGGCGGCACCTTCTATGCGCAGAAATACCTCTACATCGACCCCGGCATCGCCTTCGGCGTCGACAAGTCGGTCGAGATGCTGCTGGTCAGCATGGTGGGCGGCGCGGGCACGATCTTCGGGCCGCTGATCGGCTCCTTCACCCTGATGGGCATCAACGAGGTGACGCGCTGGCTGGCCAGCGTCGTGCCGGCCCTCAAGAACGTCCAGCCGCTCAGCCTGATCGTCTACGGCATCATGCTGATCCTGATCGTGGCGCGCCTGCCCGACGGGCTGATGAGCCTGTTCCGGAGAAGGCCGCGCCATGCTTGAGGTGCGCGACATCTCGAAGTCGTTCGGTGGCCTCAAGGCCGTGGACAGCGCCTCGCTCGACGTGGCCTCGGGCGAGATCGTGGGCCTGATCGGCCCCAATGGCGCCGGCAAGACGACCCTGTTCGCGACCATTGCCGGCTTCCACCGGCCCGATGCCGGCACGGTCTCCTTCGAAGGCAAGCCGATTACCGGCCTGGCGCCGCATCGCATCTGCGCCACCGGCATGGTTCGCACCTTCCAGATCACGCAGCCCTTCGCCGGCATCAGCGTGCGCGAGAACATCATGGTCGGCGCCTATTTCCGCACCGCCGACCGCCGCCTGGCCGCGCGCGAAGCCGAGGCCGTGGCGGCCCTGGTCGGCATGACGGACCAGCTCGACCAGCGCGGCGCCGACCTCACTGTCGCCGGCCGCAAGCGGCTCGAACTCGCGCGTGCCCTGGCGACGGGACCGCGGCTCCTGCTGCTCGACGAGGTGATGGCCGGGCTCAACCCGACCGAGATCGTCGAGATCGTGGGCGTCATCCGGAACATCCGCGCTTCCGGCGTCACCATCCTGCTGATCGAGCACGTCATGCAGGCCGTGACCTCGCTGGCCGAGCGCGTCTACGTGCTGAACCAGGGACGCATGATCGCCGAGGGCACGCCCGCTGCCATCGCCGACAACGAAGCCGTCATCGAAGCCTATCTCGGCCATGGGGCCGCCAAGGTGCTTCGTGCTTGAAGTCTCGGCCCTGCGCGCCGGCTATGGCGCCATCGAGGTGCTGCGCGGCGTCGACCTCACCGTCGGCGCGGGCGAGATCGTGGCGCTGCTGGGCAGCAACGGCGCGGGCAAGTCGACGCTCAACAACAATGTCTCGGGCCTCTATCGGCCGTTCGGCGGCGCGATCCGGTTCGACGGCACGGAGATCACAGGCGCCTCCTCCATGCGCATCGTCGAGACAGGCCTCGTGCAGGTGCCGGAAGGCCGCCGCGTCTTTCCCAACCTGCCGGTGCGCGACAATCTCGAGCTCGGCAGCTATCGCCGCGGCAAGGCCAACCGCGCCGCCAACCTCGAGCGCGTGCTCGGAATCTTCCCGCGCCTGCGCGAGCGATTGACCCAGTCGGCCGGGACGCTGTCGGGCGGCGAGCAGCAGATGCTCGCGATCGGTCGCGGCCTGATGAGCGAGCCCCGGCTGCTGATCCTCGATGAACCCTCGCTCGGCCTGTCGCCGCTCCTCGTCGAGGAAATGTTCGGCCTGATCGGCCAGCTCAACCGGCAGGGCCTCGCGATCCTGCTGGTCGAACAGAACGTCGTGCAGTCGCTCGCCATCGCGCACCGCGCCTATGTCCTGGAGAACGGCCGCATCGCGCTGTCCGGCAGCGCCGCCGACCTCGCCCGCGATCCCGATCTGAGGCGCAGCTATCTCGGTCACTGACTGCCTCGACCCGGATGGCGACGACGTCGCAGCCAAGAAGCTTGCTGTCGATCGCCAAATTGAACATCGCGAGGTCGCGAACTCGGCCTTCGACCTGGAGCTTCGTCCGGATCGACCAGACATGTTTTGGTCGCAGCGGCGGCTTTGCTCCTGTCAGCCTGCCATTGTTCCAGGGCACGCGCTCGCGGGGCGTCGGGGTAGCGATCACTTCATCTGACATAGTCACCCTCGTCGGTTACAAATCCGAGGAGCATGAGCCGCCTGTTAAGACACTGAAATCGGGTCCGCTTTCGGATCACTGCGGACTTGGCCTGCAGTGTGGCCAAATACGACCTGTAGCGCTTGCCCCGAACCGGACATGGCTTGCTTCAGCACTTCGTTTGACAAGGCTTGCTTTGCACGATGCTTTCCCCCATGTCATCGCCCTGCTCCTTGGTTGCTTCCCTGGCGGTTCGTCACAATGCCGAAAACTTCCGAAATTGCTCTCCTCTTTCCCATCGAGTCGCAGAGCAGCATTCGCGACAAGGAGTTCCTTCTTGCTGCGCAGCGGCTGATCGGTGACTTCGCGCCCTGCTACGACTACCTGGAAATCGGGTCTTTTCTCGGCGGCAGCTTGGCGCCCTTTCTCAGGGACCCAGCCTGCACGTCGATCCTTTCCATCGACGAGCGCGGCAAGACCCTGCCCGATGAACGCGGCGCTCTGTTCGACTATGCCGGCATCACCACCCAGTCGATGCTCGACCGCCTGCACGAGGCGGGGTTGGCAACGACGAAGCTGACGACTCACGATGGGTCAATCGACACGCTGCCGCCGTCGGATCGTCGGTTTGATCTCGCTTTCATCGACGGCGAGCATACTGACCAAGCCTGCTTCCGCGATTTCCTGTGGGCCCTGCCGATGATGAAGACGGATTCGGCAGTCATGTTTCATGACAGTTCGCTGATCTACAAGGCAATCAGGCTGATCGGTCTTCTTCTGCGCAAGGATGACCGGCCTTTCGCGTTTCTGAAGAACCATGGTTCGGAAATGTCGGCAATCTTTCTCGGCGATTTCAGCCGATGCCATCTCGGTCGCTACTTCGAAGCCGGCGAGGATCGCGACGATTTTTTCGCCGCATCGGAGATTTCCGTGCTGGAACACAATATCCGCAATCGCGTCCGTAGCGGACCCAGCGAAGAGCGTTTGACTTCTGTCACCATTGATCCGCCAAAGTCGGAGAAAGCCTACTACTGACGTTCGGGATTTCGGCATAGGCGAACCGCGCCTATGTTCTGGAGAACGGCCGCATCGCGCTGTCTGGCAGCGCCGCCGACCTCGCCCGAGATCCCGATCTGCGGCGGAGCTATCTCGGTCACTGACGAACGCGCCTCAGACCGATTGCCTCGCCATCCGCCCGCTCACGTCGACAGCCTCACCGGGCGAAGATCCGCACGGGACACGGCGCTATGGTCGATGCGCCCTGCCCGCGCCAGACACCGGCTCAGAATTTTGGCGCACGCTTCTCGAGGAATGCCGCCGTGCCTTCATGGTAGTCGGGACCGAAATAGACATCCCGGCGCAGGCCATGGAGGTATTCATAGGTCGCCGGGTTGATCGGGACCGATTCGCTCAGCACGCGGATGGCCTCCTTGGAGGCAGCAATCGCCTTTGAGGAACGCGATGCGATCGTCCTCGCCATCGCGTAGGTTTCCGCCTCGAGCGACGCCGCCGGCACGACTTGATTGACGATACCGGCGCGCTCCGCCCGTTCGGCCGAAATGAGATTCGCCGAGAAGAACATCTCCTTCACCACGGTCAGCGGCAGGCGACTCATGAAGTTGAGAATGCCGGCCACGTTGTACGGCAACCCGAGCTTCGCAGGCGTGATGGCGAAGGCGCAGGTCTCGTCGCCCATCACGAGGTCGCAGGCCATGACCAGATCACACGCACCGCCCCATGCCGAACCGTGAACCATGGCGATCACCGGCGCCGGAAACGCCTTGACCGCCCGCAGCAACTGCTCCAACGGATCGCTATAGGGCAGCGGGTCGACGTCCGCCCTCGGCAGCTCGCCGACATCGTGACCGGCCGACCAGACCTTGCCCCCGGAGGCGCTGCGCCGCACGACCACGCGTGCGCCATCGGCCTTGAAGGCATCCAGGGCTGCGATCACCTCGGCAATCAGGTCCGCGCCGAGGGCGTTGCGCTTGTCGTCATGGTCGAACGCAATGGTGCCGATCTTGTCGGCCAGCGAAGTCCGGATCAGCGGCATGCGATCAATCCTCAGATCAACTTGACTTTGCGGGCCGTAGACGTCAGCTCGTCGCGAAAAGCCGGATGGGCGATTCCGATCAGCGCGAGGGCGCGTTCCTTGGTCGACTTGCCCCGCAGATTTACCGCACCGTGTTCGGTGACCACCCATTCGACGTCCATGCGGAGGTCGGTCACCATCGCGACCTTCGGTACGATGCTGGAGACCGTTCCCTTCCGTGCCGTCGACTGGATCGCGATGATCGACTTGCCGCGCTTCGCGAGCGAAGCGCCCTTCACGAAGTCGAACTGGCCACCCGACCCGCTGTACTCATGCTCGCCGATGAATTCGGCGTTGACCTGCCCGTAGAGGTCGATCTCGATCGCCGTATTGACCGAGATGAAGTCGTCGTGCTGCGCGATGACCCGGATGTCGTTCACGTACGACGATGCGTAGCTCTCGAAGGCGCTGTTGTCGTTCATGAAGGCGTAGGAGTCGGTCGTACCGAAGGCCACGGTGAAGACGTGCTTGCCGGGGTGGAGCGTCTTGCGCGCGCCGGTGATGACGCCCTTCTGGACCAGGTCGGCCATGGCCGGCGAGAACAGCTCGGTGTGGATGCCGAGGTCCGCATGCTTCTCCAGGGCCATGGCAACACCGGAGGGAATCTTGCCGATGCCGAGCTGGATCGTGGCGCCGTTCGGCACCATGGGCGCCACCAGGGCGCCGATGGCACGTCCCTCGGGCGATGGCTCGGCGACCCCCGCCTCGATCAGCGGTACGTGGTTCTCGACGATCGCAGCCACTTCGCTCACGTGAATCTGCGACTGTCCGAAAACCCGCGGCATATTGCGATTGACCTCGACGATCAGACGCTTGCATCGCCGCGCGGCGGTCGAGGCGAAATCGTTGTTCGTGCCCAGCGAGAAAAAGCCACCCCCGTCCATCGGCGAGACCGTCACGATGAAGGTGACGAGCGCGATGATCTCCTCGAACAGGCGGGGGATCTGGCTGAAGTTGACGGGAACGAAGCTCAGGAGCTTCCTGCCGGTCTTGAGCTGCCGCTTGATGATCTCGTGGTCGGGGCCGCCGATGAAGAAGCTGTGGGCGTCGACCTTCTCGATGACATCCTCGGCCAGCAGCGACGTGGCCAACGGCTACATGGCGATCTTGTAATAGAGCCGTATCTTTTTGAGGTCGTTGGATCGCAACCGATCGGCAAGCGCCGCCAGCAAAGCCGGCGGTTGGCCGATCGCCATGCCGAGGGAAACCGTGGCACCATCGCGAACGCCCGCAACTGCCTTGGCGGCGGTCGTCAGCTTGGCCATGTAAAGGTCAGCGCAACTTGTCGCCATCGTTCCATCCCCCGATCGGCACCTGACCATGTCGCCAAGTCGCTTGCTCAGTTGAGCCGACAAGGGGACCGTTCAACACGCCTGCCTACACCGTCTCGCCGGCCACCCAGCCCGACGACCAGGCCCATTGGAAATTGTAGCCGCCCAGCCAGCCGGTCACGTCGACCGCCTCACCGATCGCGAACAGGCCCGGGACCTTCTTCGCCTCCATCGTCTTAGACGACAGCCCGTCGGTGTCGATGCCGCCCAGCGTGACCTCGGCCTTGGCGTAGCCCTCGGTGCCGGTCGGCACGAAGGTCCACGTCTTCAGGCGGTTCGCCAGCGTGTCGAGATCGCGGTCGCGCTGGTTGGCCATGAGGCCCTCCGGCGCCAGGCTCTGCGCCAGGCGCTGCGGCAGGACCTCCGCGAGGATCGTGCGTAGCTCGGCCTTGGGCCGAGTGCGCTTGCGCTCCTTCAACAATGACGCGGCATCGAGATCTGGCAGCAGGTCGACCACGATCTCCTGTCCCGACTTCCAGTAGGATGAGACCTGCAGGATTGCCGGGCCCGACAGGCCGCGATGAGTGAACAGCAGGGCCTCACGAAAGCTCGCCCGACCGCAGCACGCTTCGACGTCGAGCGACACGCCGCTGATCTCAGGCACCGGGAGCGTGAGCGGCACCAGCGCCGGCCGCGTGTCGGTGATACGCAGCTTGAAGTGGCGCGCAACATCGTGCGCGAAGCCGGTCGCGCCCATCTTCGGGATCGACAACCCTCCCGTCGCTAGCACGACGGAGGTCGCGGAGAAATCGCCGTGGTCCGTCGCGACCGTGAAGCGGTCCGACTTCTCGACGCGCGTCACCTTGTGCGCCACCCGCACATCGACGCCCACCGCCGCGCATTCGTCGAGCAGCATCGCCACGATCTGCCGGGCCGAGCCGTCGCAGAAGAGCTGGCCCAAGGTCTTCTCGTGCCAGGCGATACGGTGCTTGTTCACCAGCTCGATGAAGTCGTGCTGCGTGTAGCGCGCCAGCGCCGATTTGCAGAAATGCGGATTGGCCGAGAGGAACGCCTCGGGCCGTGCCTCGCGGTTGGTGAAATTGCAGCGGCCGCCGCCCGAGATCAGGATCTTCTTGCCGACCTTCTCGGCATGGTCGAGCAGCAGGACCCTGCGGCCGCGCTGGCCCGCCCGCATCGCACACATCAACCCCGCGGCGCCGCCGCCCAGGACGACGACGTCGAAACCCGGCGGCTGGCTCACGCCAGCGCCTTGCCCATGATCCAGAGCGCGGCGGCGAGGCCCGCGATCGCACCGGCGACCGAACCGCCGACATAGAGCGCGGCCATCAGATATTCATGCCGCTCCCACAGCAGCACCGCGTCGAGCGAGAAGGCGGAGAAGGTCGTGAACCCGCCCATCACCCCGGTCGCGAGGAAAAGGCGCAGATGGCCGGCCGCACCGATCCGTTCGGCAAACCAGCCGGTGATCAGGCCCATCAGGATCGAGCCCAGGATGTTGATCACCAGCGTGTGCCAGGGAAAGTGCGAGCCCAGCAGGCGCGCGACCCAGATGTTCATCCCGTGTCGGGCGGCGCCGCCGATACCGGCGCCCACGAAAACGACCAGGTAGCTCATGGCCGACCGCCTCCGAACTTCGTCTTCCAGTCGGGTACGGCATTCGCGAAGGGCAGCGCCGTCGCCTCGTAGACGCCGCGCGCCACGGCCCGCGCCAGGCAATCGGCCGCCACGGTGCCGAGTTCCGTCAGGACCGGCGGATTGCCGCCGCGGCCCGCCTTGCCGGTCGCGGCAGCAAACACCGTGTCGCCGTCGTTCGGCGCATGCACGGGGCGCAGCGACTTGGAGAGTCCGTCATTCGCCATGATGGCCAACCGCTTGCACTCCGCCTTGGTGAGCGTCGCGTCCGTGGCGACCAGCGCAATGGTGGTCGCCGTAACCGGCAAGGGCTGTCCCTTGAAGCGCATCTTCAGTGCATCCTCGGGTAGCCGGGCCGGCCAGCCCAGGCCGCCGAACTCGCTTCCCTGCTCATAGGCGCCCGCCCAGAAATGCGGGCCGCTGCCGATCGTGGCCGAGCCCACCGCGTTGACCGCAACCAGCGCGCCGACCGTGAAGCCCTGGCTGGTCCGGGCGCTGGTCGATCCCAACCCGCCCTTCAGGCCCGCCGTGGTGGCGCCGACGCCGGCCCCCGCCGTGCCCAGCGCAAAGTCGTGCGCTGCCACCAGCGCGGCGTCACGACCGAGAGCCCAGTAGGGCGGCTCGTGCTTCACCGGCTCGCGCATCCAGTCCTTCGCGCCGCCGTTGACCAGGTCGAACAGGATGGCCTGCACCGCCACCGGAATGGCGAGGCCGCCGAAGGTGCGGCCCTGGCCGCGCTGGCAGAGCACGGCCGAGGCGCCGCCCGCCGCGTCGAGCCCGTACACCGAGCCGCCCGACAGCACGACGGCGTCGATCATCTCGCCCACCATCTCGGGCTCGAGCGAGGTGCCCATCCGGTCGCCCGGCGCACCGCCCAGGGTCGAGATGCTGGCCACGGCGCCCTGTTCGAAGATCGCGACCGTGGCGCCCGTGGCGGCGCGCATGTCCTGGGCGTTGCCGACCAGGACGCCGGGCACGTCGGTGATCAGGTTCCTCATGTCAGGAACTCGCCGCCGTTCACGTGGATCGTCTGGCCGGTGATGAAGGTGCCTTCCGGCCCGACCAGCAGGCGCACCATGGCCGCGATCTCCTCGACCGTGCCGAAGCGCTTCAGCGGAATCGGACGGTTCACCGCCGGACGTGCGCCCGCCGCGGCCCCGCGCGTCGTGTCGATGGCGCCCGGCGCCAGCGCATTGCAGGTGATCTTGTGCGGCGCCAGTTCGACCGCGAGCGCCCGCATCAGGCCTTCGAGGCCCGACTTGGAGGCCGACACGTGACAGCGGTTGGGCGTGCCGACATGGGTGGAAATGCCGGACAGCGCCACGAAGGCGCCGCCGCCCCGCGCCACCATCTGGGGCACGATCGCCTTGCCCAGCAGGAAGGCGCCGTCGAGCGCGACCGACATGATCTCGCGCCACTCCTCGAACGACATGTCGAGGAAGGAGGTCTGGCGGCGCAGGCCCGCGTTGCTGACGAGAATGTCGACGCCGCCGAACTTCGCGGTAGCCTCGGCCGCGAGACGCGGCGGCACGGTCGGATCGGAGACATCGCCCATGGCGGCCATCGCCCGGCCCCCGGCGGCCTCGATCTCGCCGACGACGGCATCGACCGCCGCTCTGTCCGAACGCCCGTTGACCACGATGGCCGCTCCGTCGCGCGCGAGGGTCAGCGCGATTGTGCGCCCGATGTTCTTGCCCGCGCCCGTCACCAGCGCGACCTTGCCTTGCAGGGGTAATGACATGACTTCTCCGCCCAGGGTCCGGCCGGGACCCTAGCGGAGATCGTGTCCGAACTTAAGCGCAGCCGTCAGCCGGCAACGATGTAGGCCCGCAGCGCCTCGGTCTCGTGATGGGCCTCTTCCAGACGCGTCTTCACGACGTCGCCGATCGACACCAGGCCCAACAATTCGCCATGACGCACCACCGGCAGGTGACGGAAGCGACCGCGCGTCATGAGCTGCATGACATGCTCGATCGAATCGTCGGGATCGCAGGTCACGACATCGCGGGTCATGATGGTGCGCGCCTCGAGGTCCAGGGCGGCGGCGCCGTGCCTGGCGAAGGCGTGCACGAGGTCTCGCTCGGAGACGATGCCGGCGACCGAATCGTCGGAATCGAGGATCAGCACCGAGCCGATGTGACGGGTGCTGAGCTGCTGGGAAATCTGGCCGACCGAGGTGCCCGGCGTGACCGTGTGAACGAGACCGCCCTTACGCGACAGGATATCGGAGACGAACATGGGTTCCTCCTTCTGTGGTGGATGGGTCTGCTGAACGCCAACACTGTAGCGCGGAGGGAGGTTGCGGGCGATAAAGCCCCTCATGAACGATGCCCGATCTGCCCTCGTCCTCTTCTCCGGTGGACAGGACTCCACCACGTGTCTGGCCTGGGCGCTAGAGCGATTCGCGCATGTCGAGACGGTCGCTTTCGACTATCGCCAACGGCACCGGATCGAGCTCGAACAACGGCTCGTCGTCCTCGATCAGATCCGGCATCGCTTCCCGCACTTGGCGGAGCGGCTGGGTGAAGACCATTTCATCGACATGGGCGTGCTGGGACAGATCAGTGACACGTCGCTTACGCGCGACGTCGCCTTCGCGATGGAAAAGGACGGGCTGCCCAACAGCTTCGTGCCGGGCCGCAACCTCCTCTTCTTCACCTTCGCGGCCGCCGTGGCCTGGCGGCGCAACATCCGCAACCTGGTGGGCGGCATGTGCGAGACGGATTTCTCAGGCTATCCCGACTGCCGCGACAACACGATCAAGGCGCTGCAGGTGACGCTCAACCTCGGTATGGACCGCGCCTTCGTGCTTCACACGCCCCTGATGTGGCTCGACAAGGCCGAGACCTGGGGACTTGCCCACGAGTTGGGCGGCCCGCCTCTGGTCGATCTCATCCTGGAGCACACCCACACCTGCTACGACAGCGTCCGAGGGGCGCGGCATGACTGGGGCCACGGATGCGGCGAGTGCCCCGCCTGCGCCTTGCGCAAGCGGGGCTTCGTCGCGTGGCGCGAGGGCAAGGCCTCGCTGTAGGAGCCTAGCGGCCGCCGGCCAGCTGACGCGCGCCGGTCAGGTTCTGCTGGATCTTCGGAAGCTGGCCCTGGGCATAGCGGCGCAGAGCACCGTTGCCCCCGTCCTGTGAATAGGCGCCGTACTGGGCATTGGCGTCGATGTGCGCGGCGAGCTGGGCGTTGGCATAGGCGGTATCGAACTCCACGCCTTCCAGTACCTGCAGCCGCTGCAGCGTGGCCGTCCAGCCCGGCGCGTTGCTGGGATCGGGCGCGTAGGAGACGCCCGCTTCCTGCCGCGCCTTGCTCAGGTACTGCGCCGCCTCGGTCTGGTCGGCCACCATTCGGGCCGCGAAGCCGCGGACATTCTCGTTCGTTGACTTGGCCAAGGCGAGCCGGCCGGAGGCGATCTCGAAGTCGTTGAACTCCTGGGCAAAGCCCACAAAACGGGAATCGGGCAGTGCATTGACCGCGAACGCGGCGGTGACAGGGAGGGCCGACAGGGCGGCGGCGCCGAACAGGACCGAGCGGCGGGCGAGGCGTTGCATGAAAGGTCTCCTGGATTGTGTGCGACCTAACGCAACCCGTGCGATGGGGTTCCCGAGGGTTCCAGTGGCACAGCAGACCTGCTAGGAGCGCGGGCATGAATTCGACCAAGCAGGCAAAGCTCGCGGGCCTGATCTGTTTTCTGGGCTTCATCGCCTGCATCCCGCTCGCCAACTGGATGATCGGGAATGTCGGCGCCGTCTGCGTCCCGCAGGGGCCGTGCCTGGTGCCGGTCTGGCCGTGGGGCCCGGGCGGCAAGCCCCTGATGGCGCCCTCGGGCGTCCTGATGATCGGGCTGGCGCTGGTCCTGCGCGACCTCGTGCAGCGACGGCTCGGACGCGGCGTCGCCGTCGGCGCCATCGTGGCGGGGGCCGCCCTGTCGGGGGCCGTCGCGCCGACACAGCTTCTCGTCGCCTCGGCGACGGCCTTCCTCCTGTCCGAACTCGCGGACTTCGCGGTCTACACGCCGCTGCAGTCGCGCGGCCTCGTGCTGGCCGTGCTGGCCAGCAGCCTCGTCGGCCTTGTCGCCGACAGCGTCCTCTTCCTGTGGCTGGCCTTCGGCAGCCTCGACTATCTGGCCGGCCAGATCCTGGGCAAGCTCTGGATGGTCCTGCTGGCCCTTCCCTTCATCCATTGGATCCGCAGGCGGGAGTTGTCGACATGAGCCTTTCCCTGTTGCCCGTCGACGATCGGGTCTCCGTCTCCGGTCAGCTCGATCCGAGCGACATGAAGGAAGTCGCCGCTGCAGGCTTCACCGCCGTCGTGAACAACCGACCGGACGGAGAGGCCTTCTTCGGCCAGCCGAAGACAGCGGACCTGCGGGCGGCCGCCGAAGCAGCCGGACTGCAATTTCTCGACCTGCCTTTCTCCGGTCCGCGCGCGACGCCCGACCAGGTGCGTGCCTTCGCCGACCTGCTTGCGGAAGGCGACGGCCGGGTCGTCGCCTTCTGCAAGAGCGGCATGCGGTCGGCGCTGCTCTGGGGCGCGGCGTCGCTGGCCAATGGCCGCTCGATCGACGAGGTCCTGCACGGCGCACGCACTGCCGGCCAGGAGTTGGACGGCGTCGCAGAGCTGATGACCGGCCTCGCACAGGCGGCGCGACGCTGAGCCGCCGACCGAAAGACTTGGCTTGCACCCGAGGCGCCGCCGCTTCTTAATCGCGCGTTCTGAAGAATCCCTGGGGGAGTAGTCCATGTTGAAGTCGATTCTGGCCGTGTCCGAAGGCGGTCCCGATGCCGCGATGTCGTTCCGGCTGGCCGCCCGCGTCGCCGGCATTTTCGACGCCACCGTGGATGCGCTGCACCTGCCGGTCGGACCGGCCGGCGGCGCCATCGGCGGGCTCGCCATGAGCGGCGAGGCGATGCCGCTGATCATGAACCTCGACGACGAGCGCCTCGAGGAGCGAGCCAAGGAATCGAACCGCGCCTACAAGGAAGTGCTCGGTTCCAACGCCGGCTCCACCTACACCGCCGCCGAAACCGCGACGCTCGACACGCTGGTCGCCATGGGCCGCTGCTCGGACCTGCTGGTGCTCGGTCGCCCGGGCTCCGACCCCGAGAACGTGGCGCCCGCCACCGTCGAGGCCGCCATCCACGAATGCGCGCGCCCCGTCATGATCGCGCCGCCGAACGCCGGCAGCGGCGGCTTCGGCTCGGTGATCGTCGCCTGGAACGGCAGTTTCCAGGCCGCCCGCGCCGTCGAATACTCCCTGCCGTTCCTCGCGAAGGCGAGCGCCATCACGATCCTGGTCGTCGGCTCCAAGGCCGACGATGTCGGCGCCTCGTATCTCGCGCGCAATCTCGGCCGGCACGGCCTCAAGACCACCATCGACGCCATCGATCCCGGCGCCGTGTCGGGCCGTGCCCGCGGACGCGCCCTGCTCGACTACACGCACGGCAAGGGCGCCGACCTGCTGGTGATGGGCGCCTATGGCCGCGGCCAGGTGATGAGCTTCCTCGGCCTGGGCGGCGCCACCGGCAAGGTGATCTCGTCCTGCCGCGTGCCGCTGCTACTGGCGCACTGAGGCCGAGCAAAGCTCGGCCATAAGACGAGGGCACTTCCCCTTTGCGGAGTCCGCAAAGGGGAAGAGACTGCCCGAGGACACTGATCGACTTCTTGACCAGCCTCAGGGACAGGCGCCGGCGCCCTGGCTCACGACCTGGGGATCGCTGCAGGCCGTACAGGCGTTGCCGTAGGTCTTGCGCGTTCCGTCGCGCAGCAGGCCGCAGGCAGGGCGATAGTCCTTGCTGCACATTTTCGGCCGCGGGTCCGCGCAGGGTCCGCCGGCCACCGGCAACGATTCCGGCGCAAGCTCGGCGCGGGTCAGGCGGAACAGGAACGGCTGGGTCCGATATTCGCTCAGTGTGCCGAACATGAAGATCTTCGAACCCACCGCGGGCAGCGGGCTGAGCGGCCGCATCATCACAACGTCGAGTTCGACGAGGTTGCGGGCCTGGGCCTCGTCGGTGATCGCACCCTCGATGCGCTCGGCTGTGGCGGTGACGACCTTGAAGGGCAGCTTCAGCCGCTGTCCGCCCTGCTGCCTGTCCCCGATCGCCTTCCACACCGCTTCGGCTGCCCGCTTGTTGGCAGGGCTGACATCGCGATGGCGCAGCACGAGCACCCACTGCGGCGGCGTCAGCTTGGCCGGCTCGTTGTCCTCCAGGATTTCCAGCGCTCGCTCGGGGGGCGTCATGTTGCGCGGGATCGATTTCCTGAAGTTGGCGGGCGGTGTGCTCTCGTTAGCGACGCGTGTCACGATCGCGTCCCATCCTTCCTCGCTGCCGCGATAGACGCTGTAGCGCGAGCGGAGGTAGCGATCGATGTCCTGCGCCGCCGAGTCGTTCTTCGCCGCCCTGGCGATGGCGATGGCACGGGCGCCGTACCAGAAGCCCAGCGCGTCGACCGGCGAACCTTCGAGCTGGACCACCGAATACTGGTAGACGTCCTGCAGGTTGGCCGGGTCGGCCGCCACGGCGATGCGATAGTAGTCGCGCGCCTTGTCGTAGTCCTGCGCCTGCAGCGCCGCGAAGCCCAGCACCCCGTTGAAGATACCCGCCATTTGCTCCTTGAGCTGGGCGAAGCCGGCATCGTCGAGCAACGCAGGCTTCTGCCACCTGGACATCACGGCAAGCCCGCGCTGGGAGGCCGCGACTGCGGCTGCCAGCGCCGCGGTGTCGCCGCCGGAGGCCTTGAGGCGACCGACATAGGCACGGTTGGCCAGCGCGCGCACATTGTCGGGATCGACCTGGAGCAGGCGCGCAACGAGGACGTCGGCCTTGGCCGGCTGGTTGGCCGCCTGCCAGGCCGAGATCGCCTGCTCGTGGGCGTCGAGCCGCAGGACGCTGCCGGGATACCAGGCAATGAACACCTCCATTGCCTGCGCCCGCCGCGCCGGGTCCTTGGTGTTCAGCGCCGCCATGTAGCTGTCGTATTCGGCGGGGTTGGCGAAGGAGCTGCGTTGGGCCGGGCTGCCGGCTGCCGAAGGGGCAGGTGTCTGCGGGGGTGTCTGTGCGGCAGCATTGAACGACGCGACGGCACACGCCGCCGCGAGAACGATAGCCAACCACCGCCATGCCGCCATCCCCGACTCCTCTCCGATCACGCGCTGTGTTGCAAGGCCCATCTCGACTTGAATTGCCGTGACCATTTGGGCGAATTAAGGCACTGTTCCGCCAATAGTTTTGAGCGGGGACTTCAGGATGAAAGACCGACGTTCGACGGCGTCAATGCTCGTCGCTGCGGCGCTTTGGGTTGCCTGCAGCATGGCGCCGGCCCTCGCACAGCAACAGGGCGGCCCACCGCCGGCCGTGCTCGTGCAGGCCGCCGAGATGAAGCCGATCGCCGACCAGGCCGAATTCATCGGCCGCGCCGCCGCCGTCGACAAGGTCGAATTGCGCGCCCGCGTGAAGGGCTTCCTCGGCCCGCGCAAGTTCGCCGACGGTGACCCGGTCAAGAAGGACCAGGTCGTCTTCACCATCGAGCCCGAGACCTACCAGGCGGCGGTCGACCAGAAGAAGGCCCAGCTCGACGCTACGCGGGCCGCGCTGGCGAATGCCGAGCTTCAGCTGAAGCGCGCCGCCGAGTTGCTGCGCACCAATACCGGCACCCAGGTCACCTACGACCAGCGGCTCTCCGAGCAGCTTCAGGCCAAGGCGCAGGTCGAGGACGCCAGCGCCCAGCTCCGCGACGCCGAACTCCAGCTCTCCTATACCGACATCAAGTCGCCGATCGACGGCCGCATCGGTCGCGCCGCCTTCTCGCCGGGCAATCTCGTCAGCCCCGAATCGGGGGTGCTGGCCACCGTCGTCAGCGAGAACCCGATCCGCGTGCTCTTCCCCGTGACGCAGCGCGAGCTGCTCGACGCGCGGCGCGACCAGGCCGCCGACCCGAACGGCATCGTTGTCCGCATCCGGCTTGCCGACGGCTCGATCTACAAGGAAATCGGCAAGATCGACTTCATCGACAACACGGTCGACGCCAAGACCGACGGCCAGATCGTGCGCGCCACCTTCCCGAACCCGGAAGGCATGCTGACCGACGGCCAGACCCTGCGCGTCATCATCGAGGGCGAGACGGTTCCGACATCGGTGGCCGTACCGCAGGCGGCCATCGCCCAGGACCAGACCGGCGCCTACCTGTTCGTCGTCAACGACAAGAACGCCGTCGAGCAGAAGCGCGTCCGGACCGGCGTGTCGCGCGACGGCATGGTCGCCATCACCTCGGGCCTCAAGGAGGGCGAACGGGTGATCGTCCAGGGCCAGCAGCGCGTGAGGCCGGGCATGACGGTCAATCCCAGCGTGGCGCCGCCGTCGGCCTCGACGCAGAAGCAATAAGCCATGACGATCTCGTCGCTGTTCATCCGCCGGCCTCGGCTGGCGTTCGTCATCTCGACCGTCATCACCATCGCCGGCATCATCGCCATGACGGCGATGCCGGTGGCGCAGTTCCCCGACATCGTGCCGCCGCAGGTCCGCGTCACCGCGACCTTTCCCGGCGCCTCGGCCCAGGCGGTCGAGGAAAGCGTGGCACAGGTCATCGAGGCGCAGGTCAACGGCGTCGAGCGCATGATCTACATGAAGTCGACGTCGGGCGGTGACGGCAGCTACCAGCTCACCGTCAGCTTCGAGGTCGGCTCCGATCCCGACCTCAACACCGTCAACGTCAACAACAGGGTCAACCAGGCCATCGCCCTCCTGCCGCCCGAGGTTCAGCGGCTGGGCGTCACCACCAAGAAGCAATCCTCGGCGCTGCTGCAGGTCGTGGCCGTCTATTCGCCCAACGGCACGCGCGACGCGCTGTTCCTGTCGAACTTCACGACCATCACCCTGCTCGACACGCTGCGGCGCGTGCCCGGCGTCGGCGAGGCCTCGCTGTTCGGCGCGCTCGACTATTCCATGCGCATCTGGCTGAACCTCGAGCGCATGGCGAGCCTCGACATCACCCCGAACGAGGTGGTGCAGGCGGTCCAGTCCCAGAACGTCCAGGCCGCGGTGGGCCTGGTGGGCGCGGCGCCGCTGCTCGACGATGTCAGCTTCCAGCTCAACATCACCACACAGGGTCGCCTCGTCACGGTCGAGGAGTTCGAGAACATCGTGGTGCGCGCCAAGTCCGATGGCGCTCTGGTCCGGGTCAAGGACATCGCCCGGGTCGAGCTGGGCGCCAAGACCAGCGACCAGCTGGGCCGCTACAACGGCCAGGCCGCGGCCGGCATCCAGATATACCAGCTGCCCGGCGCCAATGCGCTGGCCACGGCCCAGGGCGTGCGCGACGCGATCAAGGCGCTGGAGCCGCGCTTCCCCGAGGATGTCGCCTACAACGTGATGTACGACACCACGGTCTTCGTGAAGGCCACGATCGAGAGCGTGATCCACACGCTGATCGAGGCCTTCGTGCTCGTGGCGATCGTCGTCTTCATCTTCCTCGGCAACCTGCGCGCCACCCTGATCCCGATCATCGCGGTGCCGGTGGCCCTGATCGGCACCTTCGCCGTCATGCTGGCGCTGGGCTATTCGGCCAACACGATCTCGCTGCTGGCTTTGGTGCTGGCGATCGGCATCGTGGTCGACGACGCCATCGTCGTGGTCGAAGCGGTCGAGCACATCCTCGAGCACGAGCCGGAGCTCACGGTCGCCCAGGCGACCGAGAAGGCCATGGGCCAGGTCACGGGGCCGATCATCGCCATCACCCTGGTGCTGCTGTCGGTGTTCATCCCGACCGCCTTCATCCCTGGCATCTCGGGCCAGCTCTACTCCCAGTTCGCCGTGGCCGTGTCCGTCTCGATGGTCATCTCGGCGATCAACGCGCTCTCGCTCTCGCCGGCGCTCTGCTCGCTGATCCTGCGCCATCGCAAGAAGCCGACCGGCGTCATGGGCTGGATGCAGGGCCGCATCGACAGGACGCGCGACGGCTACACGAAAGTCGTGACGCCGCTGGCGCGGCGCGGAATCATCGCGCTCCTGCTGGTCGTCGGCTTCGCCGCCGCGACCGGTGGCATCGGCTCCCTGGTGCCCTCGGGCTTCCTGCCCGACGAAGACCAGGGCGCCTTCATGGCCGAAGTGCAGCTCCCCGATGCAGCGTCGACCAACCGTACGCTCGCCGCGGTCGAGGAAGTCGAGAAAACGATCGCCGACAAGCCCTGGAAGCAGAGCGTCTTCACGGTCTCGGGCTACAGCCTGATCGACGGCCTGGCCCTGCCCAATCGTGCCCTGGTCGTGGTCGAACTGAAACCGTTCGATCAAAGGAAGGACGCCTCGCTCTCGGTGTTCCAGGCGCTGAAGGAACTGAACATCGCCTTCAGCCAGATTGCTTCCGCCAACGTCTTCGCCTTCAACCTGCCGCCCATCATGGGTCTGGGCAATTCGTCGGGCTTCGAGTTCGTGGTGCAGTCGCTCGCCGGCGCATCGCCCACCGATCTCGCCGCCGTGGCGCGCGGCGTGATGATCTCGGCCCAGGAAGTGCCGGAACTCGCGGGAGTCTACACGACCTACAGCGCTTCGACGCCGCAGATCAACCTGAAGCTCGACCGCGAGCGCGCCCAGGCGCTGGGCATCTCGATATCAGACATCTTCTCAGCGATGCAGACCGCGCTGGGCGGCGCCTACACCAACGACTTCAACCTGTTCGGCCGGACCTGGCAGGTGAAGGTGCAGGCCGAGGCCGCCGACCGCAGCAAGGTGAACGACGTGTTCCGCATACGCGTGCGTTCGGCGAGCGGCGAACTCGTGCCGCTGCAGGCGGTGGCGAACATCGAGATGGTCACCGCGCCCTCCTCGGTCGTGCGCTACAACAACCTGCGCTCCGTGGTGGTGAACGGAGCGCCCGCGCCAGGCTACTCCTCGGGCGACGCCATCGCCGCCATGGAGAAGCTCGCGACCCGCACCCTGCCCGCCGGCTACGGCTTCGAATGGACGGGCACCGCGCTCCAGGAAAAGGCGGCCAGCGGCCAGACCGGCTTCATCCTGGGCCTCGCCGTCGTCTTCGCCTACCTCTTCCTGGTCGGCCTGTACGAGAGCACGGCGATCCCGGTGGCGGCGCTGCTGTCGGTCATCGTCGGCCTGTTCGGCGCGGTGACGGCACTGCTGATCGCCGGCCTCGACAACAACATCTTCGCCCAGATCGGCATCGTGGTGCTGATCGCGCTCGCCGCCAAGAACGCCATCCTGATCATCGAGTTCGCGATGGCAGAACGCGCGAAGGGTGCCGACGTCGTCACCGCGGCGACGACGGCCGCCAACCTGCGGTTCCGCGCCGTCATGATGACCTCGTTCGCCTTCATCCTGGGCCTGGTGCCGCTGGTCATCTCCTCGGGCGCCGGGGCCGCGACCCAGCGCGCCGTCGGCACCGCGGTGTTCGGCGGCATGATCGCCGCCTCGTTCCTCGGCATCTTCGTGATCCCGGGCCTCTATGTCGCCTTCCAGCGCTTCCGCGAGACGGTGAAGGGCTGGATGGGCGTCAAGCCGCCGGCGGCTCCACCGTCGGCTTCGGGAAAATCGGATCACTGAAGCCTTAAGTCATCACGCCTCACTGGCTTCCCCATTCAAATGGGGAAGTGCCCCGTCATACGGGGCGATGGGGTCATGGGCCTTGCTATGCTTATGACCCCTCCGACGGCGTAAGACGCCGCCACCTACCCATTTGAATGCAGGGCTGTCCGGGGAAAATGACGCGCGACTTCGGATAGGGGAAAATTGTCATCCCGAGCGCAGCGAGGGTGTGGATTCAAGTTTGAAGTGCAACAGTTGAGCGATGAATACCTCGGCCGGGGTCTTGAACCCAAGGCATTTGCGCGGGGTGTTGTTGTAGGCGGCGATGC